>JACKAH010000003.1 GCA_020635175.1 Deltaproteobacteria bacterium | reverse complement strand
TTGCCACACTTTCCTCCTCAGGATTTTAATGGTGTTACTTTAGTAAACCCAGAGCAAGGATCAGGCAGATTAGAGATCTTTATTGGTGTTGAGCGTGATACTAAACTCACATCATTCTTAAATGAAAACGAGATCTGGATTAAGACTGTAGACGAAGATCAGTGAAAGGTTTGACCTTCCCCTTCCTGTCGCTGCAAAGATAACAGTACAGATTTACCTGCTTGGGTTAGTTTATCGTATTCAATCGATTCTAAGATTTCACGGCATTTCGCTGGCTCTTCGCAGGCATAATAAGCTGCAGCTAAATCTTCCTTCATAAAAGTATTGCTAGGATCTTTAGCAAGTAGCTCTTCAAAAAGAGGAATCGCCCTCTTCTCTGCTCCACTTCCAAGATAGCAGCGTGCTAAAACATGCTTAGCTAATTTAAGGTAACTCTCTTCTTTAGTAAGCTTCATCACAGCATGCGCACTGCCATAAGCGAGCTGCAGATCATTATTTAGATACGATTCTTGAGCCAACAATAAATGACCATGTGCCCAGAAGGGATACTTCTTTAGCCGCAACCTCAGATACGAATTAATGAATTCGGATTTTTCCTTCTTGAAGATTCGATATTCTAGGTTTAGTAGTTTAGAGATTACTAATCGATACACTCTTAGTGATTGTGATCTGCTTTAGTTTCGCCACTAGCCACAAATGGTGAGACCTCTCTGCGGTCAACACTGCCAGAACCAAGGCTTGTCTGAGCTAATCTAACTTCATGCATCTCTTGGCCCTTACGATGCTCAGAGTCTGAAGTGCTTAAAGTATGGTCAACGTTTACTAGAAACAGTGCAAAACTAACTGCAACAATAAAACTAATGCTCAACCATCTAACGGCATCTGAGCTCTCTTTAGTATAATCCGCCATGCTTACTCCAAGCTTTAAAATCCACAGACATTTAATCCAAATTTCTAAGATTTTACAACAGTTGAAAAACTGTTATATTTCGAACCCATAACTCAATCCAAAGGCATGAATTTGTATGCTTTCTAATGAAGATATAAAAAAAGCGATCGAAGCTGGCGAGCTTGTTATCGACCCCTCTCCCAAGAATCTATATGAAGCTGCCGGCGTAAACCTGCACCTAGGGGCAAATATCCTAAAACCCCTCCCAGGTGTAACAGTTGATATTAAAACAGGCGCCTTGCCTGAATACGAAGCCTACACCATCACCGCTGATGAGCCTTACCAACTTGACCCTCAGGAGTTTATCCTGGGACATACATATGAAAACGTAACAGTTGGTGCCCAGATAGGTTTCTTTATCGAAGGTCGTAGTACCCTTGCTAGACTTGGTCTAACAGTCGTTAAAACTGCAATGCTAGTTCAACCAGGACACACTGACCGTACGATTACACTCGAGCTTGCTAACCATGGTCCTAATCCAATTTTACTTTATCCAAAGATGAAGATCGCTAAGGCTGCAATTTTTAGATTAAGCTCACCATCAACACTGCTCTATGATGATCGTGGTGGTAAGTATAAAGACCAGCATAGTGTTGGTCGTCCAATATTAAGAAATGAATTTCTTACTGAGGATTAATACTACTCAACAGTGCAGCTACTAGGGACCCCAATTGGGTAGTTTTTAGTAAAGCATGCATCGCACATACTTCCCTTTTCTGAGTTGACCGCACGATAAAGTCCATCAATTGAGAGGTAGGCAAGGCTATCTGCATCGATGTACTCTTTGATCTCCTCTACACTCATTTGGTGAGCGATTAGCTGCTCCTGAGTTGGAGTATCTATACCATAAAAACATGAGCCTTTTGTAGGCGGAGCTGTGATTCGAACGTGTATCTCTTTTGCACCAGCAGCACGAAACATCTTGATAAGCTTCTTAGTTGTAGTACCACGTACGATAGAGTCATCCACAACGACTACACGCTTACCGTTTAAGATCTGCTTATTTGCATTGTGTTTAATCTTAACACCAAAATCTCGGATCGATTGCTGTGGTTCAATAAACGTACGGCCGACATAGTGATTTCTGATCAATCCCATCTCAAATGGAATGCCTGATTCTTCAGAAAATCCAATTGCTGCAGCGACTCCAGAATCCGGGACAGGTACAACGATGTCAGCTTCAATCGGTGATTCCTTGGCTAACTCATGACCCATCTTTTTTCGTGCTTGATAAACGTTTTTGCCGTTCCAGGTAGAATCAGGTCGAGAAAAATAAACATACTCAAAGATACATGGTGTGCCCTTTGATTTTCCAAATGGAAAATGGCTAGCAATATCTTTAGAACCTGAGATCTCAACTATCTCCCCTGGTTCTATGTCACGCACAAAAGTTGCGCCTATTAGATCAAATGCACAGGTCTCACTCGCGAGAACATAACTTCCATTAATCTCACCTAAGACTAGTGGCCTCAGACCATTTGGGTCCCTGGCAGCGATTAGTCTATCGTTAAAAAGAATCAAAAGAGAGTATGCACCCTTAATACTTGGCAACGCCTCAATCACAGCTTTAACGGGTGGATTCTTCTGCGCCTTGCGAGCAATTAAATGTAAAATTGATTCGGTATCAGATGTGGAGGTAAAGATCGCCCCTTCTTTAATCAACCCGCTTCTAAGCTCTGCGTTATTGATTAAGTTTCCATTTTGAGCCAACGCCATCCGACCGTTACTTATTTCAGCCTGAAATGGTTGAACCTCTGCTAAGCGACAATCACCAGCAGTAGAATAGCGCACATGACCAATTGCATTTCTGCCTGGGAGTCTTTGAAAATCAAAGTCATCAAAAACTTCGGAGACTAGACCAATGCCTTTGTGAATATAAAGTTTGCAGTTATCATCGTTGTAAGAAACAATTCCTGCTCCTTCCTGCCCACGATGTTGCTGCGAATAGAGTCCTAAGTACGCAAGGTTTGCTGCTTCCTGGTGATTCCAAACACCAATTAGTGCGCACTCTTCGTTAAAACAATCCCCAAATTCTCGTTTGTTCATATCTCCTAAATTAGAGATGTTAATCCATCACGCCACGCTGCATAGGCTTGATCTAGATCAAGCTCGGCAACCTCATCAATCTTAATACTCTTTCCACCAACCTTACCGCTTAAGCCTATCACAACATCAGCCTGCTCTGCACGCTTACGCACCTGATCAAGCTTTGTCGAATCGCAAGAGACGACATATCTGGCACCAGTTTCGGAAAAAAGCAATGTGTCTCGTCTTTCAGTTTCGTGCTGTGTCTCTCTAGACTTAGCAAACTGTTCTACCTTCAGTGTTGCCCCTATCTTGCCGTAGCGAGAAAAGCAACATTCAGTTAAAGCGGCTGCTAGTCCACCAGAGGATATGTCATGTGCTGATTTAAGCAAACCGTCCTCAATTAGGCTTCTAATGAAATTAGCTGTAGCAACTTCAAGGTCGTAATCAAGCACTGGTAGCTTACCTCTTTCTATTCCGAAGTGAGAGCCTAGGTACTCACTTCCACCAAGCTCTTCAAAGGTCTCACCAAAAACTAAGACTGCATCACCATCTGATTTAAAATGAGAAGAGACCGCTTTTGAAGCATCATTTATTAAACCTACCATAGCGATTGTCGGGGTTGGTAAAATAGCAGTTCCCTTTGTCTCGTTATAAAGACTGGCATTACCACTTACTATTGGCACCTCAAACGCCCTGCATGCTTCACCCATGCCTCTGACAGCTTCTGCTATCTGCCACATACCTTCAGGTTTCTCAGGACTACCAAAATTCAAACAGTCAGATACACCTATCGGTAAAGCTCCTGTAGCGCTGATGTTGCGATAACTCTCAGCCACAGTCTGAGCTGCACCTTGATGTGGATCAATTCCACAATAGCGAGAGTTACAATCAAGGGTCATTGCAACACCTTTTTCTGGCCCATTCTCACGCTTAACCCTAATCAAGCCTGAGTCTGATCCTGGGTGTAAAACTGTATTGGTCCTAACGGAGGAATCGTATTGGTCATAAACCTGCTGACGTGAGCAAAGGTTTATATGCCCTATCATCTCTAACCAGACTTGGTTTAAATTTTCAGGTTCTTCAATGTCATCAACAGAGAACTGAAAACGAGATTCAAAATCAGCAGGCTCAGCTTCAGGCCATCTATACTGTGGAGCATTGTTAACCAAAACATCTACCGGCATTGATGAGATCAGATCTCCATGCCAATAAAGCTCTACACTGCCACCCTCAATAACTGTGCCGATCTGAACAGCATCTAGACCCCAGCGTTGGAAGACCTCGACGACTTCATGCTCTCTACCAGCATGAGCTATCAACAACATTCTCTCTTGAGATTCAGAAAGCATTAGCTCATATGGGTTCATCCCCTCTTCGCGTTGTGGAACCTTGTCAAGCTCCATCTTAATTCCTGTGCCAGCGCGCGATGCCATTTCATAAGCAGAGCTAGTTAAGCCGGCAGCGCCCATATCTTGAATACCGACTACCGCATCACCCTGCATGATCTCTAAGCAGGCTTCTAAAAGTAATTTTTCTTGAAATGGATCACCAACTTGAACCGTAGGCCTCTTCTCATCAGAGCTATCATCAAACTCTTCAGACGCCATAGTCGCACCATGAATACCATCACGTCCTGTTTTTGAGCCTACATATAGGATTGGATTACCAACCCCTGAGGCCTCACCCAAGAAGATCTTATCAGTATCCACCAGACCTAGAGCGAAAGCGTTTACGAGACAGTTTCCGTTGTAAGACTTATGAAAGAAAAGCTCTCCAGCGACTGTTGGAATGCCCATGCAATTTCCGTAATCCCCGATTCCAGCAACAGCGTTGCTTAAGAGATAACTTGTGCGCTCATTCTTAGCCTCACCAAACCTAAGGCCATTCATCAGCGCAAGCGGTCGCGCTCCCATTGTAAAAACATCTCGAAGGATTCCACCTACACCTGTAGCTGCACCCTGATACGGTTCAATAAATGTTGGATGGTTGTGACTCTCAACTTTAAAGGCAACTGCTTGACCATCACCGATATCAACCACCCCAGCATTTTCTCCAGGACCATGGATGACACGCTCTCCAGTTGTTGGAAGAGTTTTTAGATGAACCTTAGTGCTCTTATAAGAACAGTGCTCAGAATAAAGTGCTGAAAAGATACCAAGCTCAACAAGATTAACATCTCTGCCAAGTACCTCTAGAATTGAGGAAAATTCGTTTTCTTTCAGACCACTACTTAAAGCGTCCTCTAATGTAGCAGTTCTCAGCCATTCAGGTGATTTCATAGAGTATCAGGGGGTTAAAATAACATTTTGGTAGTTATGTCTTTCCCCATATTTTCAATAAAATCAAGTCTATAATCCATTGATTCTTTGAATACCGAATGATCGCTCTAAGATCGTGAGATTTTTAGGAATTTTGTAGACTTTGTACGGAAAAGCACTATATAATACCTAAATACAGTAAGAATTGCTTATTTGATGATTGTAAATAGGGAAGTTGTTATGTCTGAGAAAGAAAACCATCTCATAGGTTCTAAGCTATCTAGTGAAAATTCCCAGTTGGAAAGCCACGCTCCTCATTGTGTACTTCCGCTTAATTTCTTCGATCTTATGCTAAAAAAGCTCGGAGAAAACACATCTAGAGAGGAAACTACGATAATTGAGATTCACATAGCTAAGAATCCGCTTCCAAAGTGCTAGTTTTAACTAGGGCCTAAACTGATTAATTTATCAGTCTCCCTACTAAACTGCCGACTAACCTAAACAACACTTAACCCCCCACCGATATTAAAACTGCGTCTCGCTTATGGGTTGCTAGTGACCTGTGTGCGTGCACCGAATTGGTAAGCCAGGACATCCAAACAGTAGGGAAAATGTATTCAAAGCAAGAGTTTGCGCTTACAAGTTCCCTTGCGCCTCAGACAAGTTAACTCTAGTCTGAGAGATGAAGGAACTCATATGGGAAGTAGTTGAGTCTTACCGGTTAACGTTTACACCTTGGTAGAGGAAGCATGTCAGAGGATTTTGAGAAAATCATTCAGCAAGACAGAGAAGGACGTACTAAAAAGATTTGGAAAGGCACAATGCTTGAGTACCTCGACCTTGTTAAAGAGGACGCAACAATTGCCAAACTTGCCCACAAAAGAATCCATGATCTAATCAACGGATTCGGGGTTGATGAGATCAACCTAGATGAAAACCCAAAGCTCAAAAGACTACATAGAGGAAACACTTTAAAAGAGTATAACTTTTTTAGAGATGAGTTCTTTGGAATGCACAAAACACTAAGTCAAATTGTGCGTTATTTCCATTCTGCCTCCCTAAAAGGAGAAGAAAGTAGACAGGTACTTTATCTAGTTGGACCTGTTGGTTCAGGTAAAAGCTCACTTGTTGAAAAGCTAAAAGCTGGACTCGAAAGTGTAAGCTTTTATGCAATCGATGGATGCCCAATGTATGAGGAAGCACTGCACCTTGTACCAAGACACTTACGTGATGAATTTAAAAAGATGCTCGATTGCGACATCGAAGGTGACCTCTGCCCTATCTGTCGTTACCGACTAAAAGAAGAGTTCCAAGGTCGTTGGGAAGAGATGCCTGTTCGAACTATGGACTTTAGTATCCGTGCTCGTAGAGGTGTCGGTGTTGTCCCACCAGTAGATCCAAACAATCAAGATACAAGCGTACTAATCGGTGGTGAGGACATTTCTAAACTAGATATTTACTCAGAAGGTGACCCAAGAGTACTTGATTTATCAGGAGCTCTAAACGTTGGTAACCGAGGTATGGTTGAGTTTATTGAGGTATTCAAGAACGAGACTGAATACCTACATGCAATGATTACAGCGACACAAGAAAAACACATCCCTGCACCTGGACGTCACGGGATGATCTATGTTGATACCTGTATTGTTGCTCACTCAAACGAAGCTGAGTGGTACAAGTTCAAGAGCGATCACACTAACGAAGCTATCTTAGACCGTATCGTTGTTGTGAAAGTTCCGTACAACTTACAACTCTCAGAAGAAGTTAAGATCTATAAAAAGATTATTAGAAACTCTAAGTTCAACGCAGACGTTGCGCCACATACAATTGAAATTGCATCAATGTTTGCAATTTTGACAAGATTGCAGCCAACCAACAAATGCGATCTGATGACAAAACTTAAACTCTATAACGGTGAAGAAGTTGTAGAGAAAGGTAAGACTAAAAAGATCGATGTACTTGAGCTTAAAGAAGAAGCAAGAGATGAAGGTATGACCGGTATCTCTACTCGCTTTATCATGAAAGCTCTCGACAACGCTTTATCTGACAACATCAAAGATAACTGTATACATCCTATTAGCGTACGTGAATCGCTAGTTCAGATGGTTAAAGAAACTGACCTACCTGACGATGCACGCAAACGCTACCTAGAATTCTTACAGGACACTTTACATAAAGAGTACCTGCAAGTTCTGGAGAGAGAGATCACGAAAGCTTTTGTCTACTCTTACCAAGAACAAGCTGAGTCGCTATTCCAAAACTACCTTGATCACGCAGAAGCATACGTGAACAAGAAGAAAGTTAAGGATAGCAGCACTGGTCAGGAGCTTGAACCAGATGAAGGCTTTATGAAGTCTATCGAAGAGCAGATTGCAATCATCGGCACTGCTTGTGATGGATTTAGACAAGAAGTCATCTCTTACCTCTGGTCTGCAAGTCGTAATGGCGAAAGTATTTCATACGAAAGCTACGAGCCACTTAAAGAGGCTATTGAAAAGAAACTCATGTCATCTGTACGTGATGTTTCAAGAATCATTACGAAGGCTAAGACTCGTGATGACGAACAAGCAACTAAATACGATAGAATGGTTGAACAGCTTATCAAAAACGGATATCCGCCAAGCTGTATCGATACAATCTTAAAGTATGCTGCTAACAACCTCTGGAAAGACTAAAACCTTATGACAATCTTTAGGCCCTATACCTCCTCGTCACAACGCTCTGACAGGAGCGCTAAAGATAGGCAGCGTCATAGACAGAAGATCAAGAGTAGTATTAGAGACAATATCGCCGATATTCTCTCTGAGGAATCGATCATCGGTCGTGACAAAGGCAAGATCATCAAGATCCCTATCCGCTCTGTCAAAGAATACAAGTTTATCTATGGAGACAACCCTCCTGGAGTAGCTCAAGGTAATGGCGAAGAAAAGGCCGGTGATGTTGTTCAGAAAGGCAAGCCTGGCGATCCAAATGCTACTGGCGGTCCTGGAGACCAACCTGGTGTTGACGCCTTTGAAACTGATGTAACTCTTGAAGAGTTAATCTACATCATGTTTGAAGATCTTGAACTTCCAGATTTAGAGAAGAAATCTTTACGTGAGGTTCTCTCTGATCAAGCGATGCGTCGCAAAGGAAAAAGAAGAGTCGGCATACGCCCACGTCTAGATAAAAAAGAAACAGCTAAAAACCGCATTAAGCGTAAAATTGCTGTAGCTAAATCAAGGCCTGAGTATAACGAAGACGAGCAGCGCTTCCCTTTTCACAAAGACGATATGAGCTATCACCATATCGTTAAAGACACTAAAGAGATCTCTAATGCCGTTGTTATGTGCATCATGGACACCTCTGGCTCAATGGGGACAGTTAAGAAGTACTTAGCACGTAGCTTCTATTTCTTACTCTATCAATTTGTAAAACAGAAATATGTAAATGTGGATGTTGTCTTTATAGCGCATCACACAGAGGCTAAAGAGGTTACTGAAGAAGACTTCTTTCATAAAGTAGAGTCTGGTGGAACGTATATCTCCTCAGGATATTTAAAAGCGCTAGATATAATCAATGAACGTTACCACCCTTCGCTTTGGAATATCTACGCTTTTCATTGCTCAGACGGGGACAACTTCTACAGTGACAATGAAAAAGCTTTAAAGGCAGCTGATGAGCTTTGCGAAGTCTGTAATCTTTTTGGATACGGAGAGATTAAGCCTTCTGGAAGCGCTTACTATAGCGGCAGCATGCTTGATATCTTTGGTAAGATTACAGCTGATAACTTCAAGACTGTATTAATTGAAAAGAAAGAAGATCTTTGGACTGGATTTAAGAGCTTTTTAACTAAAGATAGAAGTGGTGCCTTTAGTAATGCTGGTGCTCAAAAAACTACTACTTCAGAGGGAGCAGGAGCTGCCTCTCCATAGGATTTAGGATATGACAGTAAGTGTTAAAACAATGCAGGAATGGAACGAGCGAATCTTAGAGCTCGTTGATCACTACGGTCTAAATTGCTATCCACAAGAATTCGACGTTTGTGACCATAATGAGATGATAGGTTTTATGGCCTACTCTGGTATGCCTTCTCGTTACGCTCACTGGTCTTACGGTAAAAGCTTCGAAAAACAAAAGACTCTCTATGATTATGGTGTAGCTGGGTTGCCATATGAGATGGTCATAAACTCAAACCCCTGCTTAGCTTACCTGATGAGAGACAATAGTCTTTTACTTCAGATCCTAACTATTGCACACGTATACGGACACAACGATTTCTTTGCAAACAATTTTACATTTACCTCTGGGACAAAAGCTGAATACACGCTTGAGATGTTTAAGAATCATGCTAACCGCATTGACTCTTACATTGAAGATCCTTCAATTGGAGTTGAAGCAGTTGAGGATTTCCTAGATCATGCACATTCTGTCTCGTACCAATGCTCTAGGAACCTAGCTATTCGCAAGCTCTCCCCTGCAGAGCAGCAGTATAGAGCCTGGGAAAGATCGCAACCTCCTGTTGATGAATATGCAGAGATCCACCCAAAACCTGAGTACACTCCTCCCGAGCTTAATCGAATCCCACTTGAGCCTGAGGAAGATCTTTTAAGCTTTATTGCGCGCTATAACCCTTACATACCTGAATGGAAGCGTGATCTACTTTTAATCGTGGAGAAGGAAACTAAGTACTTCATGCCTCAGATCGAAACTAAGATCATGAACGAGGGTTGGGCTAGTTACTGGCATCATAAGATTCTTAATGAATTAAAACTTCCGCAAGAACTTCACTTTGAGTTTATGGTTCGACACAACCAGGTATTACGTCCAACTCCTGGTGGCCTTAATCCATACCACCTCGGATTTATCATGTGGCATGACATTGAGCGTCGCTGGAACGAAGGAGATACTGGTCGTGAATTCACAGATGATACTCCTCCTAATGATGTTTCAAGCATGGACGAACGAGAAACTCCAGGTCGTAAAAAGATCTTTGAAATTAGAGAGTCAGATCGTGACAGCTCATTTTTACGGCGCTTTTTAACTCCTGATATCATGCGTGAACTAAATCTGTTTCAACATGAAAAGCGTGGCAAAGAAAGAATTGTTACAAAAGTCTCAGACGATGAACAATGGCAGCAGGTTAAGAATACACTTGTAAATAGTGTAGGCTCTGCTGGTATTCCAATTATCAAAGTTGAAGATGCTGACTTTGGACAAAAGCGCACTTTATACTTAAAACATTACCATGATGGTAGAGATCTACAGCTAGAGCATGCTGAACATACCCTACGTCACGTTAGCAAGCTTTGGATGAGAGAAGTTGTGTTAGAAACTAATGTAAACGGTCGTAAGAGCCTCTTAAAACTTGTGGGAGACGCACTTAAGATAGAGCGTCTTGATAAGAACAAGAAAAACGACGACGAATCAGACGAAGACGCTTCCTAAGTAGAATGATTGCTGAACTAAACGAGATAGCCTATGGAATAGGGATGCTAGCCGTTGGTATGGGGGCAATCTTCCTAGTACTAAATTACACCACAAAGAATCGCGCTATGTACATTGAAGAAACTGCCGATTCAACAAAGCTCAATCAAGTAATATTTATACTTGCTCTTACAAGCATCTTTTGTATCACAAGCCAGTACTTTTTAGTGCCCTTTCTTTTTTTGATCGGATTCTTAGCAGCAAGAATAATGCAAAATATTATTGGAGATCGGCAGTTCTCAATTTACTTCTGCGAAGAGCATGAAGCTGCTGCTCTTTTGAAAGAAGCGTTAGAAAATCTAAATATAGGCTATACACATGAGGGAAGTGACTTTCAGATAAAGCAATACAAAGTGACGATATGCCTGGGCAGAGGACACGGACCAGCAGCCTATAGATCTGAAATAAAGTTTCCTTTAAGTACTGACAACGATCTCCCAAGATCCATCAAAAAAGAGCTCGAGGAGATCATAAGAGAAAAGAAGTCTAATTCAGGCTGCCCTTAACTCTACCTTGATTTTAAGCCCTGCATTATCAAGCTGTTCCTGCAATACTATCCGCACAAATTGCTCTGGTGAGTATTCGAGAACATTCGCAAACTGAGCTGCTCGTGCAGGGCTTACGGCTTTTCTTCCCTTTTCGATATCGCAAAGGTGAGAGCGTGAAATTCCTAGTAGCTCTGCAAACTCAACTTGAGATAACCCTTCGCCTTTCCTTATAGACTTCAAAAGAGCTGCAAAAGAAAACTCCTCTCCAGCAAGGGACTCCAGAAAACTCATTGATTCACTTTTTGAACCTCTCCTCTTTTTAGTACTCATGTTTATGCACCTCTTCTACTTGAATAAACTCTATTACTTGCTTTCGAACTTCATAAATCGCTCTGTACCCGCGACTGAGCCGTATAGCACGCTGACCTTTTCGTTCACCCAGTAGAGGTTCATCATGATAGCCAGGAATCTCTCTTACTTTTTCAATTCCTCTCTTTTCAACATCATCTACCCAAAGCATCAACTTTTGAACAATGTACTTTGGGACCTTATGCAATGCTTTACGCGCTTGCTTTGAAAGCCGAACTTCTTTGATCATTATCTAGCAACACTTACATTGTACACCTATTAGGTGTACAATACAATACACCTAAAACTCTTTTTATTCGGTTAACTATGAATTTTCTCTCGCTTCTGGCGGGTATTTAGTCTTCATAGCGAACCATTCTATACTCGAGAAATTCTCGTAGATCTTCCTGAAAAGTTTCCAGATAGTTAGATTATTGGGTGCGATCTCAGCGGTGGTGGTTCTTAAACTTTTGTTTTAGGAATTCTAGAGACAAAGCATAATTTAGAGTATGAGAGCTTTAAGCTAAGAACTCTGCAACCAATTTAGGGACGCCACTAGAAGCTCCCTCAGCGATTACAGTAACATTGCTGCGATTTAGATATGGAGTATTTGGATCTGTGAGATATCGTAGTAGGATGACGTATGGTTAGTAAACTACTAAAAGCCGCCTTAAAAAATCAATTACCTCTCTGGGTTGTTGATCTCTGCCTCTGGACTGGCATCCCCTTTAACGCACCACACTACCTAAAACTTGAAACAGTTAAAAAAGAAAAGATAGTCGTCAAAATTCCGTTCAGACGATCTAATAAAAATCATATCAACGGCCTGCACGCTTGCATCCTCGCTGCGGCTGCTGAATATTCCTGCGGGCTTTTATTAATTTCACACCTTGATGCAAAAAAATTTCGAATCATCATGAAGAATCTTTCTGCTGACTACCTCTATCAAGCAAAAATGGACTCCTTTGCTACTGCTTCTATCAGTAGTGAATGGATTCAACACAACGTACTCACACCACTTGAATTAAATGATTCAGTTGAAGTCACCCCTATGGTTGAGATTCATGATAGAGATTGCAACAAAATTGCTGAGGTCAAGGTAACTTGGCAGATCAAACCTTGGAAGAAAGTTCGAACTAAGAAGTAAGCTCAGAAAATACCTCTTTAACACTCAAGACCTCTTTAACTCCAGCAACACTTTTGCCAGCTTGCCAGAAATCCTTGGTTGAAAGTGGTTTGAAATTTGCGTTCTTTAATTTAAAAACCGACTTCAGAGAGTAAATTAATCTCATTAGGTGTTTTGTCTTACGTCCTTTTAGCAACCAGCGTGCAAACCAACCTGCTCTAGCACCAACTTTCTTGAGATAAGGAGTGTTAATAACAGCTAGTGGCACACCTGTTACACGATCTGTAAGTACGATATCTTCAGCTTTTGCATTAATGATTGCTTGCTTGTATGAATCATGAGCAGTGCATTCTTTTGTTGCAATGAAACGGGTGCCCATCTGAACAGCCTGATATCCAAGACTTAACGCCTCTAGGTAGCTTTCTCTATCACCTATACCACCAGCGCAGATAAGGGGAACATCAAGTGTCTGTAAATCGTTATAAAGTTGCTGAGGCGATAGCACACCTGCATGCCCTCCTGCACGGTTATTCACACAGAGTAATCCTTTAACACCGCGCGCTAAGGCTTTATCAGCATGCTTTCTATTAGTAACGTCATGGTAAACAACGCCACCATTTTGCTCTGCTCTTTCAACAACCCATTTTGGATCACCAAGAGCAGTAATAAAAAATCTAACGCCTTCCTCTAATGCAATATCAACCCACTCCTGCATACGTTTTTCGTAGATGCGAACTGATTTCTCGACTATGACATTAAAACCTATCGGCTTATCTGTTAATTCACGGATCCGACGCAAACCATCTCTGAGATCATGCCCATGCACATATGTTAGTGATAGTGGTTGAACGATTCCAAGTCCCCCTGCTTCAGAGGCTGCTGCTACAAGCTCGGGATTACTGCACGGGTACATCGCTCCACAAATAATTGGAATTTCTACCTGAGCATCGTTTAGGAAGCTTGGAACTTTCATAATCAAAGGATAGACTGCTCACCTACTTAGTTCAAGCAGCTTTCAGACAGCTCTACGCTTACGCTTGCGAATCTGAGCATTGGCTGAGTCCTCAGAGTCTTTGTTTAGAGTATAAATATCGTTTGTATTAAAAAGCGCATCTAGGTATTCCCTAGCGTTAAAATCTCTAAGATCTTGCACTCCCTCACCCACGCCAATGAACCGAACTGGAACCTTTAATTGCTCTGCAATCGAGATAACAATTCCACCTTTAGCGGTACCATCAAGCTTAGTAACAACTAGACCTGTTAAGTTTACAGCTTGATCAAATTGCTGTGCCTGAAGCAAGGCATTCTGCCCTGTTGTACCATCAACTACTAGTATTACTTCATGAGGAGCAGAAGATTGGTGACGGGTTATTGCGTTACGCACACCTTCAAGCTCAGCCATTAAATTTGTTTTAGTATGTAATCTACCTGCTGTATCGATGATCAAGCAGTCGACACCATCATTTAATGCTCGTTGCATAGCATCGTAGACAACAGTTGCAGGCTTTGCATTTTCAGCACCACTTACAACTGGAACGCCTGTGCGCTCTCCCCACATCTGAAGTTGTTCAACCGCTGCAGCACGAAAGGTATCTCCTGCGCAGAGCATTAAGCTCTTACCTTGCTCTTTCCATTTCTGGGCAATCTTTCCAATTGTTGTAGTTTTGCCAGCGCCATTCACACCAACTACCATTATAACTGTTGGACCATCATCTCTTTTTGTAATCTCTAAATCAGCGAAATCTTCATTTTCAAAGATAGGAGAAATTTGCGCTTTGAGTCGCTCGATAAAGTCATCGTAATCAACTTCATCACCTCGTCTGAGGCTATCTTTAACTTCAGCCACAAACCGCTGTACCACTTTAACTCCGACGTCGCTTTGGATAAGAAGAGCTTCAAGCTCTTCGAGCATTTCGGCATCAAGCTTTGGTTTAGCTTTAAAGATATCTGTAATTTTTCTTAGAAAACCACCACGAGACTTTTGAAGTCCCTGACTTAGCTCTTTTGGTTTCTCTTCGGTTTTAACTTCAGATGGTTGAGATAGATCTCTAGTATCAGCAGTACTAGTCTGCTCCTTCGACGAGTCTTTCTTGCGTTTCAGAAAGCCCAATACCAAATCCTTCTCCGTGTCGAACTCTAATGTTATCTAATGTTGGTCTACGCGTTTCAAGCTTAGCTTTTGGTAACGAGTTCTCTCTACCTGATAAGATAAGCTCCATCGCCTTGTGCAATTCTCGCACATCATGCTGAATATTGCGAACATCCATCTCTAATGTCTTAAGGGCATTAGTATATGTAGTCTTAATATCTGCAAGACCAAGCTCTACTTTATCAATGCGGTTCTGTAAACCCCGCTGATGAACTCTATTAAAAACAGACTGATTGCCACTTCTAAACAAAGCTAATAGAGCAACTAAAAGCCCAAAGATCGCGACAAAGAATGTAAAATCTAAAGGTGTAATATTTAACTGTGTAAGATCAAGAGCGGTAATTTTTGAAAGTGAAAGCTTATCTAGTGGCAGCTTTTGCGAAACACTTGCGATAACTTCATTATAAAACGTGCTAAAACTCATTAATACCTCCTGGCAAGTCATAACCAACACAAACGTTCGACTGAAAAATCTACTAGTCGTTTACTGCGTGACTATAAGCTTCTTCTAACGATACCGTGACTATTGTCGACGCACCTGGCTGCTCCATTGTCACACCAACAAGACGGTCAGAAACCGACATTGTTGTCTTATTGTGTGTTATTACAATAAATTGTGTGGTGGTGCTCATTTCTTTTACTAAATTGAGGAATCTTCCAACGTTGGCCTCATCTAGTGGTGCATCGACCTCATCCAGTACGCAGACCGGGCTAGGACGTTCTAAAAACATACCTATTATCAATGCTATAGCGCAGAGTGTTTTCTCTCCACCTGATAATAGCTCAATACTCTTTAACTTTTTACCTGGAGGGCGTGCGATGATCTCTACCCCTGACTCAAGTGGATTTTCAGGATCCAGCAACTCAAGATGGGCTTTTCCACCCCCAAAAAGCTTAGGAACTAACTGCGAAAAATTCGTATTTACAGCCTCAAAGGTCTGCAAGAATCTCTGCTCTGAGATCTGTGACAACTTATCGATTGTCTTTCTTAACGTGCGATGAGCCTCCTCTAAATCCTTCTTCTGAGTTTCAAGCTCTTCTAGGCGTTGTGTCTCCTCTTCACATCTTTCGATTGAAGTTGGATCCACCTCTCCTTCTCTCATAATTCTGGTCTTAATGCGCTGAACTTCATCTTGATGCTCTTTTCTCTGCTCATCAGACAAAAGTATATTCTCACGCTCCTCATCAGATAGTTTCTGAATTGACTCAAATGCATCAGCACTAAGCTCGTTGATAACCATCTCTTTGACGTGCTGAATCTCAAGCTCCTCTTTTTGAAGCTTCAATGTTGCACGCGAGGTTTCAGTTCTAGCCTTATCTAGTTCAGAACGAGATTTTTCAACAATTCGACTGGACTCAGACAGCTCTTCACGACCAGATTTTCTACGCCTCTCAACCTCAGAGAGTTTAGATGAAAATTGATCGAGCTCTTTCTGCAACTGTTTCTCCTCATCAGTAATCTCGTCTGAGATCTCTGCTTGGAGTGTCCTCTGCTCGTCCTGTAACTTAGAAATCTTATTAGCAACTTCTCTAAGCTGAAAAGCTGTTCTCTGAGAATCTTGCTTAATCTGTCCTAAGACTCTCTTCTCTGAATCAAGTCGACCACGAGCACTTCCCTGTCTTTGACTTAAATCTTTAACTTGTGAAGCTCGCTGCTGACTTTCACGAAGCGCTTCTTGGTGTTTTGACTCTGCTTCAGTCACGCTCTGCTGTAAAACTTTCTTCTCTTCTGAAAGCTTCTCTAAGGTCTTAGTTAGATCCGCAATTATCTGCTGGCACTCTAATGAGCGATTTTTAAGCTTAACTAAACCACCTTCATATCTGAAGCTAAAGAAGCTATGAGGAGATACGATATCCCCCTCTAACGTTACAACTACAGCATCAGCACTGTTCGGAAGTTTATTAACAAACTCATAAGCGGCATCTAAATTGTTTGCGACATAAACTTCGCTAAGCAATTGAGTTGCAACGTAAGAATAACGAAGATCGACTTCAATAACTTCTAGGATAGGCTTCACAGAGCTAGTACAAAACTCAGCATACTTGTGCACAATTGGGGATTGGATATTTCCAGCCTGAAAAACTCCAAGCGCAGGGCTAACATTACCCTTAGTGCCTTGATCAAAGACTTTATTGATAAAAGCTTTCGCAAGTTCTTCAGCATCTTCTGCCACCAAAAATCCGGCATGCTCAGCCAAGATTGCCTGCACCGCTGTGGTGTAAGCTTCAGGTACCTGCAAACCATCAACAAGAAGTCCAATTGATTTTTCAACGAACTCCTGTCCTTCAGTTCCAAGGGTCTCTTTTAATCGCGTCGCAGGAGAAGAGCTTTCAATCTGCTCCTCTAGCGATGCTGCCTTACTCTCTACAGCAACTAACTTTTCACGCTCAGTTCGAATCTCGTGCTCTTTTTGTCGCAACTCTGCACGACAAGCATCAAGCTTCGTAGCAGCTTGCTTCAGATCCTCACCAGAATAGGTCTCTAACTGCATAATCTCGGCAGTTAGTTCAGCCTCTGATTTCTCCAAAGTAACAATACTCTCACTGCACTGCTCTTGGCGTTCATGTAAAGTGCGTTGACGCTCCTCAAGCTTTCTAGTTTCAGTTTCAGAAGCAGCTTCTAAAGCTTTCAACTCTAGTAATCTTGCACGCTGTGCATGTCGAGCACGCTCTCTATTGTTTAGATCCTCACGGATTGAATCCATTTTAGAACGTAAAGAATCACTTTCTACATCGATTGTCATTAACTGACTACGTAGTTGATGTTCTTCGGCCTGAAGTTTTTGCAAGGAAACTTCTCGCTCCTGCTCTTCACGTTGATATTTATCAAGTAAGACTTTTACTTCGTTAAACGCAGCGGAATGCCTAATATATCTATCAGCAAAGAGCGCTGACTCTATCTCTCTAATTCGCTCAACTAAAGACTCTCGATTACGAGCTTTAGATGCTTGTCTCTTAAGCGAACTCACCTGGCGACTTACTTCTTTAATAATATCGTCGATACGAGATATATTAACTTCTGTTTCCTTTAAGCGTCTGTTAGCTGAAGCGATTTTATCTCTAAAGCCAAGCACTCCGGCAGCTTCTTCTAAGATATGTCTTTTCTCGTCAGGCTTTGCGGTAATAATTCTTGAAATCTCACCCTGAGCAACGATGTTATAGGTACGTGCACCCATACCAACTGCTCTGAAAAGCTCAACGATATCTTTTCTGCGACAAGGAACTCGATTGATAAAGTACTCAGACTCACCACTTCTATATAAACGTCTTGTTACCTGAACTTCGCTGGCTGACTTAAGCCAAGAAAACTTATCAGCAAGTGAACTTGAAGAAGCTCCACCATCTAAAACTTCAAGATTTGGTTTCTTTTCAAGGACCGTCTTCTCCGCTTCCTCTTCCCCCTCCTCCTGCTCTCGATCTGGAACAACTGAGAGTCGCTTAGGCTCTGAATTCCCCTCTTCCTGCTCTAGCTCCTGCTCCTCTGGCTCATCCTCAAGATCAATTGAATCGATTATGTTTTCAACTTCTAATCCAGGAGCAACGATGTCATCAAAAAACTCTTTATCCTGAGCAGCCAAAGTAATACTAACCTCAGCTAAGCCGAGAGGCCTAAGCTCCTCGGTACCATTAAAGATAACGTCCTCAGAAACAGCCCCTCTTAAATTCTTAGCGTGGCTCTCACCCAAGACCCAACGTACGGCATCGACGATGTTTGATTTTCCGCAACCATTAGGGCCGACTACCCCGGTTATACCAGCGTTTAATGGCAGAACTAGTCTGTCCATGAATGATTTAAAACCAAAAATTTCTAATCGTGTAACACGCATAGGACCACTATCAGGACAAAAATCGTTATCGAATCTACCTAAGATTCCATATATAGAAACTTAGTTCAAGTAAGTTAAAATAAGCCTGAGCTTGAATCTTTAAGTGCCTGACTATACTATATTCAAGCTTGAAATTAAACAGTGGTTTGCCCCGGTAAGTACCTGTCATTGCGAGGGAGCTATCCCAAAGGGAAAGCGACCGTGGCAATCTGTTAGAATGTTAATTGTTTTTCTGAAATAAACAGATCACCACGTCGTCCGTCTATGACGGACTTCTCGTGATGACAGGAAGTTCGCATTGAATAGAGTCAAAAAGACTGATGATCAACGAATCAGAGTTAAAAAAAGTAAATAAACCAGCACAGTACCTTGGTGGTGAGATCAACTCGGTTGTAAAAGACCCACGAGAAGTTGATTTTCGATTCTGTCTGACATTTCCTGATACATACGAAGTTGGCATGAGCCACGTCGGAATGCAGATCCTCTATGATGTGATAAATCGCGATCCAAAGGCATGGGCCGAGCGTGCCTTTGTGCCACTAAAGGATATGGAGGAACTTTTAAGAACGAAAGGTCTTCCGCTCTACTCCCTTGAGAGCAAAACTCCACTAAACCAATTCGATGCCTTAGGGTTTAGCCTTCAGTACGAACTTTGTGCAACTGGAGTGCTAGGAATATTAGATCTAGCTGGGCTAGAGTTTTACGCGAAAGACCGTAAAGAGAGTGACCCCTTGATAATCGGTGGAGGTCCCTATGCGTACCATCCAGAACCGATTGCTGATTTCTTTGATCTCTTTCTAGTGGGAGATGGTGAATATGCAGTAATCGAGATGATTAACTGTATCAGAACCTGCAAAGATAAAGGACTTAGCAAGAAAGAGACCCTGCAAGCGCTAGCAAAGGTAAAGGGAATTTATATCCCTGCCCTGTTTGAGCCTGAATATCGTGACGGCGACTTTATTGGGGTTAAGTCTAAGCTTGAAGACTACCAAGGGGTACAACGAGCACTTGTCCCCTCTTTAGAAGATGCTCCATATCCGACAAAACCTATTGTTCCAAATATCCAAGCTGTACATGACCGCTTAAGTGTAGAGGTGATGCGAGGCTGTGTACGTGGATGTCGATTTTGCCAAGCTGGTTATCTTTACAGACCACAAAGAGAACGCAAGCCTGAAGACCTTTTGAAGATAATCGATGATAGTCTGGGATCAACAGGCTACGAAGAGCTTTCCCTTTTATCACTTAGCACCGCTGACTATTGCAGTATCTTACCTCTGCTTGGATCACTTAAGGAAAAGTACTGCCAAGAAGATGAGCTTGCGATCTCTTTTCCTTCAACCAGAGTCGATTCGCTTAAACCTGAATTACTGCAAGAGGTGCAAACCATCCGTAGACTTGGCTTTACAGTTGCACCTGAAGCAGGAACACAACGTCTGCGTGATGTGATTAACAAAGGTGTTACCGACGAAGAGATCCTTGAGATGAGTCGTAATGTTTACAGACTCGGATGGGGACACATTAAGATGTATTTTATGATCGGCCTACCAACTGAAACCGATCAAGACATCTTAGGAATTGTTGATATCGCTCGAAGAGTCAACAAGCTCTGTGGCCCTAAGCAGTATGTAACTGTTAGCGTATCAACCTTAGTACCAAAGCCTTTTACCCCTTTTCAATGGGCAGAACAGATAACTGAAGCAGAAACCCGCAGAAGACAATCTATTCTCTATAGTGCGTTTAAGAAATCTCCAATTCAGTTCAGATACCATAAATCATACTCAACATTTCTTGAGGGGATTTTTGCACGCGGCGATAGAAGACTTGCTCCTGTTGTTAAGCGAGCTTATGAACTCGGCTGCAGACTTGATGGCTGGGTCGAAAAAATAAACAAAGAGGCCTGGGAGCAGGCTTTTGAAGAATTTGGAATTGATCCACATTACTACTTACGTGAAAGAAACACTGAGGAAACACTGCCTTGGGATCATGTAAGTTGCGATATTCCTAAGCGCTATTTTTTAAAGGAATGGCAAAGAGCAATTGCTAGCAGAACCACTCCTGATTGCCTGACACAAACATGCTCAACTTGTGGTGCATGTGATTATGATTCACAACGAAATGTACTGTTTGATAGGAAACGCACAGAAACGCGTTTAAATATTGTAAACCCGGCATGGGAAGCAATTATCGAAGCAAGAGAGAGATCTGAAAAAGAGCAAGATGCTGTTGCCACCCAAAAAGGGGACGCTGCCATTTTATTTGCAGCGAAAAATGGCAGCGTCCCCTTATTGGAGGAGTTGCCTGAAGAGGATTTAGCACAACCGGAATTCGGATCAGGCTCTCTTGATTACAGCGAGGAGAGATCAAGAATTGATTATCCCTTTCAAAGCCCTGATAAACCTGTTCACATTCATGAGAACGTTGAACTAAAAGAGGTTAAACCTATCGGCAAAGAAAGTAACCCTCTTAATAGGCCTGAGATTCCAACGGTACAGAGGATAAGACTTCAATACAGCAAACGTGAGGTGATTAAATTTACAGGACACCTTGAACTATCAAGCATATTCTTTAGAGCTTGTAGAAAAGCAAAGGTTCCTATTGCCTTTAGTAGAGGCTTCTCACCTAAACCCAAAATTATCTTTGGCCCCCCACTTCAGCTTGGAGTAGAAAGTGAGTGTGAGTTTGTTGATATATTTTTAACCAAGAAACTTGACCCAAGTGAGCTTGGGGAACGATTAAACGCTGCCCTGCCTTCTGGAATTCGGGTCTTAGCAACAGAAGAGGTTCCGCTAAAAGACAAAGCACTTCAGCACAGACTGCGCAGACAAAGCTATCTTGCGACATTAAGCAGCGATTCCTCTTTAAATAGTGAGGACCTATATAAAGAGATCTATAATTGGAAATCACGAAAAATTGAACGAGTGAAGAAAGGCAAAACAAAATCTATCTCACTTGCTGACTCAATTGATTCCTTCTCAATCTATGATAACCAGATAGAATTCGACGTACTTCATGATGGCAACAACGCTACCGTTAAGCCACTAGAGGCGATCGGTGCAATTACAAACCTTGATCCAAATCAATTTGTGATAAAAAAGATTAACTCAATCTTTCACTAAAACTTTGGTGGATAGTATTGAGAATAGTTTGAGTCCGCATAGTAGGATAACTGCTTATTGCGATAACTCTTAAGCTTATCATCTAAGAGAGCTCTCATCTCTTTATCAGTATTGATCAGGTTTAATGACTCTTGTGGATCTCGTTTTAGATTAAATAACCTAACCCCCTCACCTCTGTAATTTCTGACATATTTCCACTGCTGATAGAAAACAGCGTCCTCCCTCGTAAATCCTTGACTTGAGGCAAACAGAAAGCGATCAGAATCGTCATTTACACAGAGGCTTTGTCCCTGATGCCCCGGATAACTATCATAGTTGAAAAAACTAAACAGTGTCGGCGCAAGATCTACATGCCCGACAAGCTCTTCAGTAGACTTAAAATCACAGATTTCGTTTGCTCCAAAAATTACGAATGGAACATGCGTAATCTCTTCATGCAACTGACCTACATGAAGACTACTACCATGCTCATAAAATTCTTCACCATGATCACCTGTGATGATGATTATAGAGTCATCTAATAACTCTTTCGACTTTAGAAAATCTACGAACTCCCCAATCAGAGAATCAACGTACCGAATCGAATGTTGGTATCTACTAAAGTAATAATCCTTTTCAGCACGTGAGAAATAATAAGTTTCTCGAGTTTTGTCTTTATCTAAAAGTTCGCTCTTGCTATGAGGGGCAACAACATAAGGGAAATGGGTGGAATATGTATAGAAGGTAGCAAAAAGACCCTCGCTTCTATTTGTTAGCGCCCAGTTTTTGAGCAAGTCAAAGTTATAGCTATCGAAATTTGAAATAATTGTATTCGGACTAAGATTTGTAGCTGGTTCAATCCCAAACTGGCCTCGAAGCTTAGCCTCAATCTTGGCAGCTGCCCCATCAACTGCGGGATCTGAGAAAAGGTCAAAAGCTTCTATCGGAAAAGTTTTCTGCATAGACTTCCAATCAAAACTTGTTAGTCGTGCAGTCTTGTACTCAAGTCTATTAAAAAATTCATACAACCAAAGCTTAGGAAGCAGTCCTTCTTGACGTCTTTTCCAATGCTTTAATGGGTATTGGCCTGTTAGAATCGTCATTAAGCTTGATTCTGTATCTGGCGCTTGCGCATACGCTCTTTTATAAGAGCGGCCCGAGTTAGAAAGCTTGAAGATATTTGGAGAAATATCTGGTTTGATCTGATCTGCTCTTAACGCTTCAACTACAAAAATAAAAATCTTCTTTTTGGTCAGATCCTTCTTAATTTGGAAGTCCTTAACAGGTTCCAAATTCAGCTCGACTGTTTCAAAATCACGAAATGCTTCTCTGTCAAAGAGAAAGCCAAATAAAGCAGCTTGAGGTGTAGTTGAATTTGCTAAGATCTGAACATACGCAAAACGAGCATCTCTATCAAAATAGAGTTTTTGAAATGTGATTAACGTTACCTGAGCTACAAGAATTAACCCGATCGCTTTAAACCCCACCCTAGGCTCGACTTTGCATATCTCCTTAAAGAAAATATTTACGGCAAATACAAATAGTAAAGTTAACGATAGAAATAAACTGAGATCCCTAAAACTTACGTAAGTAAACAATGAAACAGGATCAATCAGATACGTTAGCAGATTAAGTTCCTGACCTTGAAGAAAGACCTTATACTTTAAAAACATCCACCAAGAAGAAGCTAGCAAAATCGCGTAACAGATCGTCACTAACTTAAGAGCAAGCAATCCCAATTTGCTCTTAAACTTGATAACTAGGCTTAAAAGAACAACTAGAATTACGTATTCAAAACAAGAGAGCAAAATCACCTGAGCACAGGCTAGTGCAAGTTCAACTGGCTTATCTAAGAATCGAAAGATGCTTCTCTCTGGTTTGGACCAAGCAAAGACAAAGATCGGGAAAGTATTTAGAACTAACCAGAATAGAAACCAGAAAAGCGGTCCTACTCTACGATTAAGGATTCTTACTAAAAACTTCGGAGGTATACTCACCAGCAGACCATAAGGAAAAAGCAACTGATAGAATTAAAAGGTTCATACCTACCATTGAAAAATCAATATTAAACCCGAGGACATCAATCGGATAATGCAATAACAGGCAAGAAATCGCGATTAGCTGCAGGGCACTTTTAACTTTTCCTCCACTACTTGCGGCGATTACAACACCTCTGTTTGCAGCGATACCCCTTAAGCCAGTAACCCAAACTTCTCTAGCCAATATAAGCGCAACCATCCAGCCAGGAACCCATGGAGCACCATCAACATCCGATCTCTGAGCAACCAACATTACAAGTGCTGAGATAACTAAGATCTTATCTGCAAGTGGGTCTAAAAGTTTTCCTAGTTCCGTTACTGCATCTAAGTTTCTGGCAATCAGCCCATCTAGATAGTCTGTGATTGCTGCAATCACAAAGATAACAGTAGCTGCATACAACATCTCATCTGATGGATTGACCATCAAAAAAACGAAAATTGGTATTAGAACGAGTCTTAAATATGTAAGATAATTTGGAATCGATTTCATCATGTCTAGCCGCGTAGTTTGTATTCTCTATGCAGATTCAACACCTTTTTAACATAGTCCTGTGTTTCTTTATATGGTGGAATTCCATTATATTTCTCAACAGCATTTGGGCCAGCATTGTACGCGGCAAGCCCCAATTGCAGATCGCCATGGTAACGCTCGAGCAGCTGTGAGAGATACTGAACTCCTCCCTGGATATTCTGCTCTGGAAGGTAAGGATGCTTCACCCCTAACATACGCGCAGTTTCAGGCATAAGTTGCATTAAGCCCATCGCCCCCTTCTTTGACTTCGCCTTAGGATTAAACGAAGACTCAGCATGTATAACAGCCTTAACTAAGTTAGGATCAAGACCGACCTGCTTAGCCTCAAAGGTAATTAACCGATGGTATTTGTCACGAAATAACTTGTCCCCATCAGCTCGAATCGTATACGAGTAACGAGCCTCATAAGGTTTAAATACTGAATATTTCTCTTTGTCTGGCTTCCTAGAGGTAAACGTCACTGAACCATCAGCACGCTCTATCACATAGATCGGAGCTGCAAATGCAGGCAGGCTTAGTAGAAGGACAAATAGTGATTGAGAAAATAACAGCTTTTTCATCACCAATACTGGAAATTAGGTTTTGAAAACATTAATATTGTCTCTTAGATTGGTAGCTTTAACAATATTCCAATCTACTCTAGGTGCAACTCAATGGAAAGATACGACTTCCTTGTAATTGGTGGAGGTTTAGCCGGCTTAAGTTTTGCCTTAAAAGTCGCTGATCTAGGAACCGTTTGTGTCCTGTTCAAAAAAGAGATGAATCTCTCAAGCACTAGCTGGGCCCAAGGTGGAATCGCTGCTGTTGCAAGTCCTGATGATAACTTTTCTCTACATGCTCAAGACACAAGAGTTGCTGGCGATGAACTATGCGATCCTGAGATTGTTGATATCGTCGTGACTGAAGGCCCTCAAAGAGTTAGAGAACTAATCGAGCTTGGTGTTGATTTCGATGTATCAAAAAATGCCGACTCTCAATACGACCTACATCAAGAAGGTGGTCATTCTAAAAGAAGAATCTATCACGCAGCTGATGCAACAGGGCGTGAAATTCAAACAACACTTCTTGAAAGAGCCGAAGCCCATCCTAATATCGAATTTAAAGTCAACTATAATGCGATCGATCTAATTACAACCTATAAGCTAGGAATTGAGAGCGACAAGAATAATAGAGCGCTTGGAGCATATGTTTTAAATCCTAAAGGTGAAGTTCTGCCTATAGTTGCTGGTGTCACCATGGTTGCATCAGGTGGTGCCGGTAAGGTTTATCTTTATACCTCTAATCCAGATATAGCTTCTGGTGATGGTATCGCTATGTGTTTTAGAGCCGGTGCTCCGGTGGCTAATATGGAGTTTTTCCAATTCCATCCAACCTGCCTATTCCATCCAAAAGCTAAGTCATTTTTAATCACCGAAGCCCTACGAGGCGAAGGTGGGAAACTTCGTCGACAGAATGGCGAAGAGTTCATGCATCAATATCATGAGCTAAAGGAGCTTGCTCCTCGAGACGTCGTTGCGCGAGCTATAGACTTTGAAATGAAGACACACGGGGAAGAGCATGTTCTCTTAGATGTATCTCACTTACCTGCCGAGCATCTCAAATCTGGATTCCCTACAATCTATGAAAGATGTTTAAGTTTTGGGTTTGATATCACAAAAGACCCTATCCCGGTTGTGCCTGCAGCGCACTATTGCTGCGGTGGAGTCATAACGGACCAAAACAGCGCCACAAATATAACGAACCTATACGTTTCAGGAGAAGCTATGTCTTCCGGATTACACGGTGCGAATCGCTTAGCCTCAAACTCCCTGCTTGAAGCTGTCGTCTTTTCTCATAGAGCAGCCCAACACTGTAGAGAGAACTATATTAAGCTTTCCAGAGAATACGATATCCCACATTGGGATACTGGTGATGCAATCCCGAGTGATGAGCAGGTAGTTGTTACGCAAAACTGGGAAGAAATTCGACGTTGCATGTGGAACTATGTAGGTATTGTTAGAAGTGATAAGCGCCTCGAAAGAGCTCTAAGAAGAAGCACTCTGATTAAAAGAGAAATTGATGAATATTATTGGAAGTTTTTAATCACTTCAGACCTAGTTGAACTTAGAAACTTAAGTCTAGTTGCAGATTTAGTGATTCGTTCTGCCCTACTTAGAAAAGAAAGTAGAGGCCTGCACTACAATATTGACCACCCCAGTAAAGATGTACGGTACCTACATCGTACCGTAATCGATCCTGAGGAATACTTTCACTTCACTGAAAACTTCTAGTTCAGTAGTGTTACAATTCTCGCATCATCTCAGCCAGCAGTGTCAGAGATATCTGTTCATCAGGTGAAACTGTTGGAAACCTACGCAAGTTTCTTTCGGCATAAATAACACCACGCATATTTCCAGCCGACATAACAGGAAATGCTAAAATTCCTGCTTCGTTTGTCAAAATTGATTCTCCATTAAAAACAGGCTCCTTGCGCTTGCAAACCTTTGCAACAGGATGATACTCGCCCTCGACTTTCTGAAGAAACACGCTATATG
The DNA here is from genome assembly GCA_020635175.1 of Deltaproteobacteria bacterium. Lineage (GTDB taxonomy): Bacteria > Bdellovibrionota_C > UBA2361 > UBA2361 > J135 > JACKAH01. Next base: position 114,902 of record JACKAH010000003.1, on the reverse strand, counting down.
AATCTAAGTTATACTCTAAATTCTCTCCAAAATAATACTTCGGATACAATTTCAAAACATCTTCAAATTCATAATAAGCAACTCTCTCAGCTCCGAAAACTGAGTACAGACAGCAAACCGTATTGTACATCAAAAGATGATTTAGATATTCTTCATTACCCTCAAACGTTCCACGTACTATCGGCTTAATCTGATTTACAAACGAACCTACTTTAGTTGGGACACGAGGCCAGATATCTTGGGCATTAATAGTTTCGTTATTAATATCCGTATCCGTGATTAAACCCATATGAAGATAATCACATAGATAGAAAGGTTCTAATCCTAATGACAAGAAGCCTTCAATCAATCTTCTAGTGGCTTTTACAATTGAGATCTGAAGATTCTCAATATCGACTGAACAACGACGACTAACATGCTCTAAAAACTCTGTGATAGAATCACTTGATGAATGTTCAAATATAATACCTGTTAAACGATTCGATATAGCAACTGCTGCTGCAACCCCATCGACAAAGGGTGAAATCTTTTCCCCTTGATGCATGGTCTTACTACGGTTCCACGGCATCGAAAATGCTACCGGCACTGCCGCAACAAGCTCTCCAGGAACGTTACAGTAACGAGAAAATTCTTTGGAAAAGTCCTGCGGGCTTACCCCTAAATAATTTTTAAACGCCTCACTAAAACTAATCTGAGTCTCATACTTCGCCATGTGTGAGGCGCTTATCATTTCCGGAGCATATACAGCAGTAGCCAGATATCCAACATTTGTTAACGAAGAGAGTATCCGTGCGAACTCTTCCCTAAGTGGATCTGAGATAAAAAATCTAGATAGCTCAGCTGCCAAAAATGAGGAATAGATAACCCTATATAATGCGTACTCACCGATACCCCTATTCCCAAAAAAGTTACTGTAGGAATCTACTCTTGAAGTTGATCCAACAATCTCAGGTATCTTTTTTAAACCGACATTTGATAAGGCTTGCGACAAGATAATCTTAGGTGCGCTTCTCAAATAAACTGTACTGTTAGTTACAGAGATAGCCCTTAGTGCCAGAATAGGATCGTTAAGAATCAGATGAGCAGGTTTTCTAAATGTTGCTAGAGGGTCGTTGACTAAAACTTTTACGCTTTCTGCTAATGCTTTAGGTGTTGGATAATCGCCTCTAGGATGAAGCTTATTTAAGATCTCTTCTATGGTTTCTGCTTCGCTCATTATTCAGTAGTACCATAAAAAAATGGACCCTGGAATTTAAAACACTCGCCCCATGTGTCTCAAATCCAGAGTCCATAAGCAGTTAGCGAGGTTGATGGTCCACATCCTTCACGGAAGACATGTACCATCGGATGTTTTCGAGCACCTCTTACGAGGAACGAAACTTGTTAACTCTTAGACTCAAGTGCAGCTCGATAGTTTGCGTATCAAGCTTTGGTTAACCAGGTAGCTTAACCACCTGGTCAACCGTTCTATTATGTTTATGATAATAGTGACAATGCTAGTGTTGGTTGCTGATTCGCCTGAGTCAGAACCGCAGCACCTGCCTGCTGTAGAATTGTGAGTCGTGTTAACTCAGCAGCTTCTGCAGCAACGTCTACGTCACGAATTCGAGATTCCGCAGATAGGAAGTTCTCTCTCGCAACAGTCAGGTTGTTGATTGCCACACTTAGTCGAGTAGAAGCAGCACCTAGCGTACCTCGAGTAGAAGTAAGCGAGTTAATCGCTGCTTTAACCGCATCAAGAGCGTTCACTGAGGCACTTTGACCTGCAGCAGCTGTTGAAGCGTTAATAGAAAAGTTTAGAGACGAAGAACCTGAAGATGCAAGCCCTAAAGCTGCAAGAGTTCCTTGTACTCCGTTATATGAAATTTGTGATGTCGACTGACTATCGAAACCTACCTGGAAGGCAATACTAGCTCCACCAGAAAGCAAGTTTACACCGTTAAACGTAGTTGTAACAGCGATACGCTCGATTTCCGAAGCAAGTGCACCAAATTCAGTAGCTAGCGCAGAACGCTGAGTTACACTAAGTACACCGTTTGCAGATTGTTCAGCTAGTTCCGCCATACGAGTAAGAACGTTACCGATCTCACCTAATGCTGAGTCAGCGATGTTCGTTACTGATATACCGTCATTCGCATTACGGATTGCCACTTGGGCGATTCGCGAGTCCGCTCTTAATGAGTCTGCAATCGCTAAACCCGCAGCATCGTCTGATGCTTTGTTAATACGTTGACCTGAGCTTAGTTTTTCGTAGGTGCTCTGAAGTTTTTCAGTAGAAGATCCTAATCTTCGTTGAGCTGTCAGAGACGCGATGTTATTACCAATGGTAACTGCCATTTTAACTTCCTCCTTGAGTCTTATTTAAACCAGAGTCGTTCCTTCGACTCTAGAGCTAACACACACACTTCTTGCCCGCACAAACTACGAACAGGAAAATTGGTACTGTAATGAATTTGGATTACCAGACTCACCACACACACATTTATCAGCTATAATCAGTAACGGCAGTGGATCACTCATACTTGAGAAAAAAATGAACCAAACCCTAAAGTTCTGTAGTTTGGCAGAATTTTTACTAAAATTCTGCACAAACTACAGAATCATGAGGAGTCATTATGAAATTTTTTGAATAATGACGACGTGATGATCTCCTCTATATTTGAGCTAAGTTCTCATCAGAACAGATCACCACGTCGTCTGTCTCCGCCTGAGCTACGACTGACTCCTCGTGATGACAGAATGAGTACAATCTCTCCATCTTGGTCATGGTCTTGGCGCTCATGATTGACTAACTAACTGAGAAAAAGACAAAGACTGAGATTAAGATAAAAAGTGATTTGAAAAGTCATTGTATATATAAGGACAGAATCTAGAAGGCTTGTGAGAGGGTTTCATAGGCAAAATCAAAAAAAGTTTCAGAGAGATAAGAGCCGTCGGGGCAATCCGAGCTCTTATCTCCTCTGAAACTGCTGGTAGTTGCGAGGTATGTAACCCGGGTTTTCCCGAATGATAGCCAGTTCCAAAAAAACCCGGCTTACCTACCTCTCCTACCAGTGGACGTACGTGGGCGGCGTCGGCTTCGAGGGGGCCTAATCCCTCGAAGCTCTCAAAGTCGCCCTACATCACACGTAGAGGAACAAGTTTACTCGGATGTTATCCTAGTAGCTGTAGCGCGATTGACGGCTGCTGGTTAGCCTGTGCTAGCACAGATGCTCCAGCCTGCTGTAGAATCGAGATTCTTGTCAATTCAGCAGCAGCTTGCGCTACGTCAACATCTCGGATACGGCTTTCCGCAGCTGCGAAGTTCTCACGTGCTACAGATAGGTTACTAATAGCAACGTTTAGTCGAGCTTCAGCCGCACCAAGCGTACCACGGTTGGTGTTCAGAGATGAAATCGCCGCTTTAACTGCTTGAAGAGCAGCTTGAGCAGCACTCTGACCAGCCGCAGCTGTTGAGGCGTTGATTGAAAAGTTAAGATTGGATGAGCCAGTTGTAGCAAGCCCTAGTGAGGCTAGCGTACCCGCCACTCCGTTATACGAGATGAGCGATGTTGATTGGTTATCAAAACCAACCTGGAACGCTACAGTCGCATTACCAGAGAGCAGTGCCACTCCGTTAAAATTTGTTGTTACCGCAATACGCTCAATTTCTGAACTCAGAGCGACGAACTCGTTCTGAAGTGCTGAACGTTGTTGTGGTGTAAAGATACCGTTTGCCGACTGCTCAGCAAGCTCTGCTAGACGGGTAAGAGTATTACCAATCTGCTCAAGAGCTGAGTCTGTGATTGCAACGATTGAGATACCGTCGTTTGCGTTTCTTATCGCAACGGTAGCAATACGTTGGTCAGCTTTAAGGTTTTCTGCGATTGCTAGACCGGCACCATCGTCTCGAGCTCGGCTGATTCTCTGACCAGAACTCAATTTCTCATAGATGCTCCCTAGCTTGTCGGTTGTCTCACTCAATCTCCTCTGGGAGTTGAGGGACAATATATTCGATCCTAAGGTTACAGGCATTTTTCGTTCCTCCGTGAAGTTACGAATTTAGTTAGATTGTCAGTCCATTTGACAATCATCCTCGCGTTGTCGTTACACACCCGCTGTGACTAAATTCATTTTTTAAAAAAGGGATCTTTAGGCAGGAAAAAGTACGGCTGGCTTCCATGCGCAAGACCACTCAAAAACATCAACAACTAACTCGCTTAATGTGAGTAACGGTCAGGTACTTTACGTTCTTGAGCAAAAAATCATGAATTTGGAATTTTTTTGAATTTCTATGTATTTTCAGGAAGTTACAGGGGTATTTTTTTGAAGATTTTACTTCTAATTGTCATTTTTTTAGTGCTTTATGTATACTTAATACTGAACTTTTACTCTTAAATTTTTAAGGATTTCTAATAATGAAATGCACAGTGACACTTACTGCTAGTATAGCACTCTCACTATTTATACTCGGTTGTTCCGGTAATAACCAAATGAGTAATACCGAATCTGGCGCACTAACAGGTGGTGCACTTGGTGCAGGTCTTGGAGCTATTATTGGTCATGAGACTGGTCACACTGGAGCTGGTATTGCAATTGGAGCTGCATCAGGTTTACTAGGTGGAGGATTACTTGGTGGCCAAGCTGATAAGCAAGAGCAAACAACACGTTCACAAGAAGAGAGACTTAGAAGACAAGATGAAGAGCTTCAGAGACAAAGACGTGAGCTTGAAGAGTTAAGACGTCAACAAAACAGTGACTCTTCTGGAAATCGTGGTGGATATGATCGTTATGATGATCGCGGTTCAAACAAAAACCAAGATCCATATTATTAAGCCATTATTTCTGACATAACCCCGTGTTCTTCAGTGCTTACGTAGTACGGGAGAGCACGGGGACTCAAAAATCCTCATCGCTATATATTCCCTTCTGATTTTCGGCCTAGGCTATCTGAGAATTAATAGTCTCTATTTCTCTTTGAAATCCACGCTATGTCTAAAGATATTAAGACCTTTAGAGTGGTATAAATTTGATCCAGCGCAAGGAATAAGGATATTATCCACTGTTTTAAAAATCCAAATCTAGAGAGTAGTTCGCCAAGATAAAGGAGCAACGATTGATGGTTATTACTGATTTATATTAGCCATTGTTCGTTTCGCCTATGTTTTTTCGTCCCGCTAGGTGCCCACCTAGCTTCCCCTTCAGAGAGAGAAGGTATCACTTCCCATGACTCACGACCGATTGAGCGGTCTGCAACCAGCAGATCTGATCTATCCCTGGGACAGCAAGCAACCTGCTGATCCAAGGTTCGTCACCTTCGCCGAAGATCCATCTATCGAGATCTTCGAGGAGACGATCCGCGACGGCTGCCAGAACCCGAGCATCACGATGCCTTCTGTCGCTGAGCGCATCGAGCTTCTCGGCCTGATGGAGGGTCTCGGGATCCACTCCGTCGACTACGGGCTGCCCGTCGATGGGCTCGACGGCGCGAACACGGTCGCTATCAGCGCGCTGCTCGCTGAGCATGTGCGTGCCGGATGGACCCACGTGCCGGGCCTCGCCATCTTCCAGCTCGCCAAGCATGTCGATACCGTCGCCGCGCTGCAGGACCGTCACGGCATCAGACTTCAGGGCTATGGCTTCCTCGGCTCTTCTCGCATCCGACAGCAGGTCGAGGACTGGGATCTCAGCCGACTCGTCGCTCAGGTCGTCGATGCGCAGCAGAGCGCACGGGTGCTCAACGTCGATCTCCCCTTCGTCACTGAGGACACCACCGGCTCTCATCCCGGCGATCTGGAGGTGCTCTTCAACGCGGCGATCCAGAACGGCTGCAAGCGACTCGTGTTGTGTGACACCTGTGGACGGGTCGGTCCGCGCGGTGTCCGGAACCTGATGGCCTGGGTCATCAACTTCCTCGAGCGCAATGGCTACGAGGACATCGAGATCGACTGGCACGGTCACCGCGATCGTGGGCTGGCCCTGGCCAACGCCCTGATGGCGCTCGAGTGCGGAGCCAGCCGCATCCACAGCTGCGCCCTCGGTGTCGGTGAGCGCTCGGGCAACCTGGAGACCGAGCTGCTCCTGGCGAACCTCGCGCTGATGGGGTTCTGGGAGCGGGAGCTGACCGGACTGCAGACCTACTGCCAGACTGCCTCCCGGATCCTCGGCGTTCCGATCACCCACAGCTTGCCGGTGATCGGTGGTGACGCGTTCAAGACCGGCACCGGCGTGCATGCCGCGGCGATCATCAAGGCGGCAGGCAACCCCGAACTACGTGACCTGGTCTACTCCGGTGTGCCGGCTGCCCTGGTCGGACGCGATCACGAGATCGTGGTGACGCCGATGAGCGGCAGGAGCAACGTGCGCTTCTTCGCGAGTCAGCTCGGACTCGAAGTCCCGAGCGATGAGGCCTGCGCTGCAGTGATCAGCCGAGCCCAGCAGGTCGGCCGGATGCTCACGGATGACGAGGTGCGGTCTGCGCTGAGCGAGCACCCCGCCCAGGCCTGAGCCCTCTCTGCGGTTTCTGACTGAATCCTCCCTGCGGGGGATGAGGTCGAAGGTTCGTGGCGAACAACAACGTGGGGGGATCTCTCTGGTGCAGCAAGCATCAATGGGAGATCCCCCCACTCACCATTTAAAGGGGACAGTTCCTATTTCTCAGCAAAATAGGAACTGTCCCCTTTTATGAGAGATTTATTCTTTTGATAATAATACGGCAGCAGCCATGGCACCGGCTGCACAGACGCTTATCACCCCTCTATCAGCCCCATTTCTCTGAAGGGAATGAGCTAAAGAAGTAATTAGTCTGCCACCTGTTGCAGCGAACGGATGGCCAATAGCGATAGAACCACCATTAATATTGACTTTAGATTGATCCAAACGACCGATAGGCGCTTCTCCTAAAAAACCCTGCTCCCATGCTTGCATGTTAGCTAGGACCTGAGCAGCAAATGCCTCATGAATTTCAAAAAGGTCGATATCAGAAACTTTTAAGTTATTGTTTCTAAGCAATCTCGGCAAAGCCAAAGCCGGGGCCATCAATAATCCATCATTTGGATCAACTGCCGAGAATTCAATCGCCTCAATGAAGGCCAAAATCTTACGACCTTCAGCCTTTGCCCTTGATTCAGACATCAAACAAACGGCAGAAGCTCCATCCGTTAGTGGACTTGAATTACCAGCCGTGAGTGTACCCTTGTCACTTCGTTCAAAGACCGGTTTTAACGTAGCCAGTTTTTCAATCGAAGTATTTGCTCGAATAATATTATCCTGCGCAACTCCATCTAAGGCAGAGATCTCCTCTGCTAAGAAATTAGAGCTTTGTGCCTGGGCTGCATTGATATGACTATTGTATGCAATCTTATCTTGCTCAGCTCTAGGAATTGCTAACTTCTGTGCAGTGATCTCCATATGCTGCCCCATAGTAAGGCCTGTAGATGGCTCTTTAGGACTAGGAGGTCTCGGTGCTAAAAATCCAGGACGAAATTTTGCAAGCAAGCTCAACTTCTGTCCCATGCTTCTAGCTCTAGATAGATTAATAAACCAACGCTCCCCTTTTGGGTTCATGGTCAGAGTTGGAAGTGACATACTCTCTACACCTCCACCAATTCCGCACTTTATCCTTCCAGTTTTAATTCCATCAGAAAGAAAGTTTAGTGCAACTAAACCACTAATACAGTTGTTAGATACAAAGTGCGCATTAATGCTGTTTGGCAGATCTGTCCGTAGGACAATTTCACGCGCAAAGTTTGGCAAACGTGGATCAAGCAGCACAGAGCTATAGATCAACTCATCAATACCATCTGGTTTAAGTTCTAACTTTTTAACAAGACTTGTAACTGAATGCTTAGCCATATCTAAAGCTGTATGTTTTGCAAACGCACTGCCAGCTTTAACAAATGGGGTTCGAGTTCCGCCGATTATTGCTACCCTTTCCATGTGGGCTCTCCTGTGATTTAGACAGGGATAGTATTGTCTAGTAACTGTCCGGCAGCAAGATTTTTCTGATTCTAATGCCTTAAGAATAACTATGCTCGGCGACAGAGGCTCACAAGGTCAGCAAAAATTTAGTTTGATTGCGTAAAAACAATTTCACAGCGAACGTCTCGCAGGCTAGCAACAGTGTATCGCAAAGCGATGCACTGTTATAGCCGAGACTAGTGAGTGAGAAATTAGTTTTGCAGCAATCTTACTAAATTTTCATGCGGCAAAGAACGACATCTGCTTTTCCTGATTATGCGAACGAACAGGTCGCTCGAGCTTTTCAGGCGCAAGCATCTCAACAGCATCGTACAAAGGTTGAGCACTGTCATGTCGCAGCCAATGATACTTTTTGTTTTGTGCTAACGCTTTCCCCAGCAACGAGCCGTTGACTAAGTAAGAGCGTTCCTCTTTTGAAGAAATAAAAGGTTCGATATAGATGTAATCTGATGCTCCTACCAATGCCTCAGCAAACTCGGATGCATCTTCTCTCCAGTCACCGTAAGGGAGTACTGGGCTGACCTGTAGAGTTACCTCGATACCGAACCTTCGTAGTGCGCGTGCAGCTTTGAGACGTTCTTCAGCTCTTGGAAAATTTGGGGTGTATTTTCGGACTGAATCCTCATCATTTGTTTCTATGCCGATAGTTACCGAAATACGCTTCCCTAGCTTAGCTAAGACAGGAATAGCGATAACTAGCAGCGGAGAACGAGTCTGAATTGTTAAATGACCCGGTGTATATTTCTCAAAGATATTGAGAAACTTCATGCTCGCATCAAACTTGCTATCAAAAGGGAAAAAGGGATCTGTTGTAGTACCGAAGATTATGTGGGAACGGCCTAAGATCCCTTTTCTGGACAGATTCATTAATTGGAGCTCTAACTGAGATAGAGGGTTTTTCTCCTTAAGTGCGTAACGGCGTCTGAGCCTAATTACATCTCTCTCATCATAAATTGGTAGAGAAAATTCTGAGCGTGGATCGAGGTTTGGATCAACTTGTTGACTCCCGAATGAGATTCCATTCGCGAAGGAATCAACAGTATAAATTGTATTAGCGCAGTTTTGCTCTGAGATATCGAATTTTTCGTTTTGTCTTTGCTCTGTTTCCATATCTTATCCTCATACAAACCCTGTAAATCAAAAATTAGTCATTCCCTACTTCTACTCATGCATACTTCACATGCTTTAAGTTAGTTAAACTTAAGACGCTTTAAATCGGAAAAAGGTTCAAACTACTTAAAGTAACTCAACTTAAAATCTAACACTGTATTTTTATTAGGAAGTTAAGGTACTTACGATTAACTAGATCATAGATTTGTAAGTTGACTTCTGAAAATTGATACTTAAATATACAAAGGCGATTTAATTATAATGATTTATACTGGAGTTTTTTAATATGGCCGGTAATGTTTCTGATATAGGCGATGCTGATTTTGAAGAGCAGGTATTGAATTCTGACGTTCCTGTTTTGGTTGATTTTTGGGCACCATGGTGCGGGCCTTGTAAGAGTATTGCTCCAGTGCTTGAAGAGATGGCTGGGGATTACGCTGGAAAAGTAAAATTTGTAAAACTTAACGTAGATGATAACCCACAAACTCCTACAAAATATGGGGTTAGAGGGATCCCTAACCTAGTCCTTTTTAAAGGCGGTGAAGTTGTTGAACAGATTGTTGGTGCTGTACCAAAAGAGCAACTAACAAGTGCTGTTGATAAAGTAGTTTAGTATTAAGCTAGAATACTCATTCAATTTCGATAAACCCTCGCTATGCGAGGGTTTTTTTTTGCCCCAGATCCTAAGCAATTCGGCGATCTATTACGAAATTTATAAAGTACACTGATTGAACTGAAATTGCAGAGGTCTACTCTATGACTAATATACGAAATGTTGGCAGACGTATTGGACAGGTTCAGGCAGAGCAGAAACTCGTCTCTGGAAACGAATCTCGGGGTAAAGGCGCAGGTTCGAAAAGAAGTAAGATTCAAAGAAATGGTGATGGCTTAGCAAACGCTGAGATCGCGACAGAAAAGAAGCAGGCCAGAGAACAGTTAAGAAACACCAAAGCAAATTTAGTCTATGATGCTCGAAACAGAGCTGCTGATAATGCTGTGACAGCTCAATACCAACGTAGAAAACAGGAGGTTGAAGAAGAAAGGGTAGAAAATCAGGAAAACATTGCACGTTTAAATGAAGAACGAGACGATCAGAAATCAAGTAACGAAGATCGTCGAGTTAAGAATCAGAACAACATTAGAGAAGCAACGGGCCAAAAACCTATTAATCAGGTTGCTTAAAGCTGATAAGGCATCGGTTCAGAGAACATATCTTCATCTGTAACCATCTCATAAAGCCTATATCTATCATCAAAATTTTGGGTCTTTGAACTAGCTGAAGACAGATCTATCTGATTAGTCATGGCAACAGCCCCTCTAACTGAGCCAGCAAGGAAGTGGTCAGCAGCTAAAAGATAGCCCTCTAACCCATCAAGATCTAAATGAGTTGGTAAGCTAAAAGACTCAGTAAACTCCTCAGCTATTGCTTCGAAATCAGGGTAAAAAAGAGTAATTTCTGAATAAATCCAGTTTGTTATAAGAAGTGAGCCAAAAAAACCTACTAGGAAACGAAACATATCAACCACCTACGAAAAATTCTTAGTATTAGAGTTATGCCCCAAAAACGCTCGGGAGAATCATTTAAATTCGCATACTTAAACATAGTTTGAGCTCTCTCCCCTTGTACTTCAGTAATCGACAGAATGCACCGATCTCTACAATTACTAGATTTAGATGCACGTTGAGGAGCCTAGTCGCGCACCCATTTTTAAAATTTATATGAACGCAATCAGTAGAGTAGCAGCTTTTTTAATAGATCCAAACTCCCAGAGCCGACATCGGCTCAAATATGCTATGTCAGTTGCTGAGCTCTTTGAAAGGATTATTCAGGAGCAATCACTAGACGAAGCAAAACAGCAAATCTTAAGCCCTGTACTTGATGCTTTAAAGGGGGCAAACCTTTCGTTCTTTGTTTACCTCTCTCGACGGCTTGAAACAGAAAGGATGGCGGCATTTATAAAAGAGATCAAAGAAAAGCGCCAAGATTTCACAATAAAGTTTGTTCTAACTGTAGATGGCGAAACAAAGTGCAGGCAAAAATGCATTGAAACTGGAATTTTAGTTGATGCTGATGCAATGCTTTTTGAACCATATTCAGCGCATGATATCAGCAATGTCATTAAATCTTGCCTTAAGGGTGAAGATTTCTCTAATCCAGAATCCCCAATTGCCTGGTTGATAAAAGATATCATCTCAGACCTTGATGAGATCGTGGCAAATAAGCCATCACAAAATATTGCAAAAGCTGCCATGCTTGAGTTCCGCAAAAGGTTAGCGGTCCTTGAAGGTTTCGACGAAAAGATGCTGCGTAAATATTACGAAACTGCCGTTGAGATCTTTGGCCATCTAGAAAAGCCAAAAGAAGAAAGCGAGATCCAAGATTATGAGGGTGCAAGCGAACGTGTCAAAGACATGGTCGAAAAACGCAAGTCTCAAGCCCTTGAAAAGCCATAATAATATAATGTTACCTGTATATTAAATAGCCTCATAACTATCTATGAGGATTTTTAGGTTTAATAATAGGTTAGCAGATGTCTTACGCTTCAATGCTTGAAGAACCACAAGCAGCCGCAGAACAACAAGAAACACTTTTTACCGATAGAGAGCTTGATGCCTTTATGCAGCAACTGCAATTTGAGGCTGAACTAACAGGATTGCTGTCCGATGTAGATCAAGCTTCAATGAGAACCCCTGTAGTAGATATTGGCTCAGACTCAATTGCTCGGGAAGCTCTTCCACTTAGAAGACAATTTGAAGCTAGAGTTGCCGAAGATAGAGCTAGCCTTTCAGTAGTTGAAGAAAGAGAAGAGTTAGAAGCTAGACCAACATTTCCAATTCAAACGCCGGAGATAATGAGCGAAGGAATAGAGACAGATACGGAGCTAAGCAGAACTCCTGACGTAAATGAGTTCTTGGCAAGAAGATTTGGCGAGACTAACGCGGCTCAAGAATAATTTTCCCAAACTGCTCACCTTTCTCTAGATACTTAAACATGTCGATTCCGTCTTTTAGGGATTCAACTCGATCGATAATCGGTGGAATATTCTGAGACCAGATAAACTCCATCACGTCGATAAAGTCCTGAGCACTGCCCATAGTTGAACCTATAAGAGAGATCTGCTTAGAAAAGATAAACCTGTTATCGAATGAGATATTAAATCCACTGGTATTTCCAACCGTAACGATCTTTCCACCTCGCGCGACTGCACGAATACTTTGATCAAAGGTTGCTACACCTACATTGTCAACTACAACATCAACACCGTTACCTTTAGTAAGTTTCAAAATCTCAACAGCCCATTTAGGGTTATCTTTATAATTTATGACATGCTTTGCACCTAGGCTTTGAGCCTTTAACATTTTATCTTCGTTGCTTGTTAATGCAAAAACTTCGGCACCCATTGCTGTGGCTAAAGCGATACTTATCGAGTTCACTCCCCCACCAGCTCCAACAATAAGCACAGTTTGCCCAGCTTGAAGCTCTGCGCGTTTAACAAGCATACGCCACGCTGTCATTCCAACTAGAATTGGTGCAGCAGCTTCTGCAAAACTAATTCCATCTGGTATTTTAAACAGGTTTTGCACTGGAACCGAAACGTATTCAGCCATGCCACCTTTTAACTGCTCGCCGATAATCTTATAACCAGGGCTTACACTACCCTCCCCGTTTCTAGTCCATTTATCCTGAATTGTGTTGATGCCAGGATTAACAATAACTCGATCACCCTTGCTTAAGTTTGTATTGGCTCCATTAACTGAAACAACTTCTCCTGAGATATCACTCCCTCCAATATGGGGTAAATCAAGATTCAAACCACTCCATCCTTTACGAACCCAGATATCTAGATGATTAAGTGCTACAGCCTTGACCTTAACGATAGCATGTCCTGGTGTTTCTTCAGGATCAGGAAGATCTCCATACTTCAAAACATCAAGTTCACCATGATTTTCAAAATAGACTGCTTTCATAATTACCTAGCAATAATTTTAACATCTAAGATTTTCATCCCACGCCCAACTATTTTCCAGGTACCATCTGGAACGCTTTCAAACTTAAAAACCCCATTTTCGTCTGCCTTTGCAGATTCCTGAGGCTTGAGTCCATCGATGTTTTGAAGTGATAAAGTCGTAACAGCTAGTGGCTTTTGAGCTGTTACTATGACTTGGGCTTCTTTTAGATTTGCAACTGCACGCGTAAGTCCAGTAGTACCCAAAATTTTGATCTGGTCAGCACAAGCTGCACTGGAGATGAGGAGAGATAATAGAAATATCTTTCTTATCAACTTTTGGCCTTTAAAATTAAATCAATAAACTCCCTTGCAGCACCGTTTCCAGTCGGACGTTTACAGACATAATCACAACACTCAGTAATATACTCCTCTGCATCAGGAACGGTAGCAGAAAAGCCTGCAATCTTTAGGATTGGAATATCAGGAAGATCATCCCCCATATAGGCAGTTTCCTCTGGAGAAAGTCCTTTCCTTGCAACAATTTCATTCCAAACAGTAATCTTATCGTGGATACCAAAATGTGCTTCTTCGACAGCTAACATCTTCGCCCTTTCCCGAGCTGATTCAAATTTTGAGTTAGTAATAAATCCAACCTCTATACCTGCACGCTGAAGCAGTTTAATTCCATAGCCGTCCTTCACAGAGAATCTTTGGCCCCACTTACCATCACCTAGATAATAAAAGCCACCGTCAGTTAGTGTTCCGTCTAAATCAAACCCAACAAATTTTATCTTCGAAAGATCTTTAGATAAGTTCAAACTATGCTCCTATATCTCTTCTGATATGCTTACCACGAAATTGTACCATATCCATAGCCTTATATGCATTCGCTCTTGCTTCCTGGTGCGTCGCGCCAAGGGCAGTTACGTTTAGAACTCTTCCACCGTTCGTTACTAGCTTACCATCAATAATTTTTGTGCCAGCTTGAAATACAACAACACCTGGTATCTGCTCGGCTTGCTCTAGCCCAAAGATCTGATCGCCTTTTACAACATTAACGGGGTAACCATCAGCTGCTGCAACTATGCATACGGCAGCAGAACGACTCCAAGAGAACTCTGGCAACTCTTTATTATCACAAAGTGCTATTAGCATTTGCGCAAAGTCACCTTCAAATCTGCGCATAATAGATTGACACTCTGGATCACCCATTCGAACATTAAACTCTAAGACGTTAATTGTTCCATCTGGTGCAATCATCAAACCAGCATACAAGAATCCCTTAAATGGCTTATCTCTTGCTACCATCTGATCTAAAACTGGCTGCATAATATGCTGCATAACCCAACTCTCCTGGTCCGAGGTCAAGTTAGTTGTCGGCGAAACTGTTCCCATTCCACCTGTATTAGGTCCAGTTTGACCATCGTTCAATCTTTTATAGTCATGAGAAGAAGCCATTGGAACAGCAACCTTGCCATTTGCGGCAATAATATAGGAGGCCTCAACTCCTTCTAAAAAATCTTCAACTAAAACTCGGTCAGCCTTAATCGTTTCAAACAAAAAACTTAAGCCCTCAGAGATCTCCTGCTGCTTGTGACAAACTACAACACCTTTTCCTGCAGCTAACCCATCAGCTTTCAATACAACAGGTGCTGAAATATTATCGCAATGTCTTTTAGCTGATTCATAATCGCTAAATTCATGGCAAGCGGCATTTGGGATCTTAGCTGCATTCATTATCTCTTTAGCAAAAGCCTTAGAGGCCTCAAGCTCAGCAGCTGAATGTTGCGGACCAAAAATTCTAAGCCCAGCATTTTGGAACTCATCAACTACGCCATCACAAAGTGGAGCCTCAGGGCCAACAACTGTTAACTCGATAGAATTTGTCTTAGCAAAATCGATTAAATCTTCAGTACGAGAAAGATCAACGTTTTCTGCAACTAGAGCAGTCCCAGGATTACCTGGGGCACAAAATACCCTTGTGACAGTTTTCGAATTAGCAAGCCTCCAACACAGTGAATGCTCCCTTCCACCAGCACCAATTACTAATACATTCATAATTCTCTCTTAGTGTCTAAAATGTCTCTCGTTTGCAAAAACTAAACTTGCGCCCATTGAGTCGACAGCGTCTATTACCTCTTGATCTTTCATCGCTCCACCAGGGGCAATAATGCATGAAACACCTTCATTAATCAGATTCTGAACTGAATCAGGAAATGGGAAAAAGGCATCAGATGCAGCAACAGCACCACTGAGGCTATTTCCATGTAGTTTCGCTCTTGAGATTAATAGCTCTGCAGAATCAACTCGACTCATCTGCCCTGCACCAACAGAAACAATCATTTCTTGATTGGTAGCAACAATTGCATTCGATTTTACATGGCTGCAAACAGTCCAGGCAAATTGTAACGCATCCATCTCATCAGAAGTAAGCTTACGTTTAGAAACAACCTTCGCTTCTAAAACATTTTGTACTCCTTGATCACGCTCTTGAACCAATACTCCACCTTGAACAGCTCGATATTCAAACTTTGGCTTAGATGCATTTAGGTCAATTTGAATTATTCTCAAATTCTTACGTTTCTTGAGCAAAGCGAAGCCTGCTTCATCGTATGCAGGTGCTAATACTATCTCCACAAACCCTTCTCTAATCTCTTCAGCTACATCCTCAGTAACAATATCATTAAAAGCGATGATGCCTCCAAAATGACTTCGAGGGTCTCCCTGCTTAGCAAAATGTAGAGCTTCAACCAAAGAATTCGCTCGTCCAACACCACATGGGTTTAAATGTTTAAAGATTGCAGCTGACTTGCGGGTACCTAATTCAGTAATCAACCGAAATGCAGCATCAAAATCTAAGAGATTATTGTAAGACAACTCCCTGCCACTAAGCTGTGTCCAGCCCTTTTCAGTATGGCTCAAGGAAGCGTAGAGCCTAGCAGACTGATGTGGGTTTTCCCCGTATCGCAAGTCTTGTTGATGCATGAGTACTTCACCAAAAACTGGAGTAAGACCTCTCTGCGTAGCCTCTGATTCACAATCAACAGCTGAAAAGTATTTAGCGATCTCAAGATTATAATTAGCAATCTCTGCAAACACTTTCGAAGCAAGCTTTCGACGAAAAGCTAAGCTATCTTGATCTGATTTTAGTGCCTCGATGACCTGATCGTAATCAGCTGGATCAATTACGGCAAAGATACTTGGATGGTTCTTAGCAGCAGCTCTTATCATTGCTGGACCACCGATATCGATAAACTCAATCATCTTCAAAGGATCTTTTCCATCTGGGCCCTGAACCTTTTCAATAAATGGATAGAGGTTCACCGCCACAACATCGATTTCAAAAATATCGTCTTCAGCAAGTTGTTGCATGTGCTGCGGATTACTACGCTTTGCCAGTAAGCCTGCATGTATCTTCGGATGTAGCGTCTTTACACGACCATCAAGGATCTCTTTCTGACCAGTATAGTCCTCTACGAGCGTTACCTTAACACCAGCATCTTGCAGAAACTTGGCAGTCCCTGAGGATGATAAAATTGTGTAGCCCTGCTCGACTAAGTTTTTAGCAAAGCGATCGATTCCCTCTTTATTTGTAACGCTTAAAAGCGCTGCCTTTCCCATTAATTATCCCTTAACTTGCGTAAATTTAGACTGGCGAATCATAACAGAGAGAGGCGCAAATGTCATACTCCTCGATCCCACTGCTAGATGCAGAGAATCCAAAGGTAATAGCCAGGAGCCGTATCGGAGAAGTTAATGTATAAGCCGAAATTATCTGGGAGTATTACTTACTGATCATATTTGAGAGCTCTTGAAGCTCTGTTTTTAGCAAGCTACGCTGCTCCTCAAGTTCAGAACTTAGGCGACTTTTAGCGCTCTGATCGCCTTTTAGGATTATCTCTATTAGCTCTTGCTCAGAAGAATATCTCTTTAACTTCGCTTCGAGTTCATCGTTGTTTTGGCTTAAAGAAGTAATACTATCCTCAGCAGCCTGTTTTGATTTTTCAATTGCTGCCTTAACAGCTGAAGCAAGCTCTCGTCTTCGCTGCTCCCGTGAGCGACCAAGTTCAGAAACACGCTTAGTCAATGCTTCATCGCTTGGATTGTATCTCCACACTTCAACCTCTCTCAGATAAGCCCAGGTGGCTTTTTCAAAGAGATCTTTTTTCTCTTTAACGAAAGTGGAACTAAAAGCTACCTCTGATGCCATATCTACCGGATCAGATTTTTGTAAACGCTTCATGCGCTCAATCCAGAGTGCTAAGTTTCGACTGGCATTCCCTAACTCTTGGCTTAATTTATATCGCTCGGCTTCTAATGCTGCGCTCTCTGTTTTTATCTCTTTTAAGCGCTGATCTAAGCTAGCAGGACTAGCAGAAGAGAGAGTATTAAGGTCTTTATCAATCTGAAGAATTAAGTTTTCAAGCGTAGCTTTTCTCTGCTTCATTCCATCAACCTGACTTTTTGTTAGGTTGCTATTGATATCAAATCCATCAGAAAAAGATTGACCACTATCAAGACCAACAAGACGGCTATTTTCAGGAACACTCAGTTGCATCTCAGGTTTAGAAGTATTGAGAGCAACAGGACTATGTGCAATCTCAGTTGCAAGCGGATTAACTAATACCTTTTGGCCACTTTCTAAACGTTTCGTATGTAAAAATTCTTTTGTTTCAGAAAGAAAGAATCCTAAAATCAACCCTATAACCATCAAGCCAAACCATTTTAGAGGTGCAGAGTTTGTACTTTGTTCAAGTTCAGCTGAAAGCCGTTTCTCACGCATTTGAACAGAGCTTGATTTCCGCTTTGGTTTTTCAATCTCAAACTCATCAAGCTCCGGCTTTTGTTGCGCAGCTCTACCATTTGCATAAGCAAATGGTTCTTCATTAGCTTGACTGAAAGAGCGAGGATATTCGACAGAGGTATAATCTTTTGCAGATTTAGGGAATTCAGCACTGACCTCAACTAAGATAATTGTGATGTTATCTGGCCCTCCGCGGCTATTTGCAAGATCAATCAATGCTTGTACGGCGTCATCGAGACTATTCTCCTCAACGATAGAGAGCATCTCGTCTTCTTCTACAACGTTGTAAAGACCATCAGAGCAGAGGAGATAAATGTCATTTTTTGCAGGACCATCTTCTGCTATCCAACAATCAACCTCAACCTGAGGTGCTGGCCCTAGTGAACGTGTCAACATGTGCGCAACAGGATGATTTTCAGCTTGCGCTAGCGTTATAGCGCCTGTACGCAATAAATCATTAACTAACGTGTGATCTTCTGTTAACTGATGTACCTCGCCATCTCTAATTCGATAAACTCGAGAGTCACCGACATTGACAACGATCATCTTTAAATCTTCAAAAGCAACTCCACACAGAGTTGTTCCCATCCCAGCAAGTTTTTCGTCTTTAACACCTTCACTGAAAATTTCAGCGTTCGCGATGTTAACTGATGAAACGATATCCTCGAGTCCAATTTTACCTGAGGCTTCAAGACACTTCTCTACAGAACTAATTGCTAAACGTGAAGCAACGGCACCTCCTTTGGCACCACCCATACCATCAGCAACGATAAAGAAACGTGAACTTCCCTTTTCAATGATACCGTATGAATCTTGGTTTTCGTCGCGTTTGCGACCGACATCAGTTCCAACACCAAAGGTTAGGTATTCAGAAGCTTCAAGTGATGTTGAAGTTGGCGTCTCTGACATTAAAATTCTTGGCTAAACAATTACAATTATTACGCTAAGTATTAGATTATACACCAAGTCAAAAGGTTCGACTAAGATAGTAGTTATGGCTTCGATTTTACTAGGTTTTAACTCAAAAGAGCTCGAATACGCTTAACCATGAAAAAAGATTAGTATTTCAGTAACTAGCCTATAATTAAAACAACATTTTAATTATCTAATTCGCCTAATAAAAGGAGCCCCTCTTAGATAACTTTCTCGTTTGAGCTGACCTACTAGCCTATCAGCCTGTGCACGTTGATCCTCTGGTCCAACTAGAACTCTGAAGTATTCCTGTCCACGAATATTTGCTCTTTCAATCAGCACAGGAAAACCTGAGTTTCTAAGTTGCGTTCCTAACTCGTCAGCTGTCTGAAGCTTCCTTGGAGCTGCAACCTGAGCATACCAACCACCTGGGATAATTGTCTTAACTAAGGATGAATCTTCTTTACGTTTCTCAAGCTCTCTTTGAATCTCTTGAGTCTGCTCTACTTTTTTAGCAACAACAGGCTCAACTGTTTTCTTAGCAGCTTTTTCTTTTATTTCTTCTTGCTCAAAAGTTTTCTTATCGATTTTAGCAACGATAATCTCTTCTTTTTTCGGCTCAACCGTTAGCTCTTCTGACTGCTCAGCTTTAACAAGATCGCGTGTGGAGATCTCTGATTGATCTGCCAATACCTCTTCAGGCTTTTGCACTATTTCAGCTTCTACTTGAACTTCCTTCTGTGCCTCCTTGGCAACGGGCTCAAGCGAACCTAATTTTTCATCAGCACTATCAAGAAGGGCTAATGTATTTCGGTTATCAACTTTTTTCTTCTTACCAACATCACCGAGTATAGTTAGTACACTTTCATGATCGGACTCTTCGTCAACGTCACTAAGCTCAAGAGTTTTCTCTTTAACTGTTGGACGAGTTACTTTGGTTGTCTCTATCTGACCAATCTCAGGAACTGGCTCTAACTCCTCAGTTTCAACAGTTGGTGAAGTAGCATCACTAAGCTTAGCGTAAATATCAGAGGTAAGTTCCTCGTCACTATATTGATACTCCTCTGGAATCGGCATACGGGCACTTGTTGAAAGATTAAGGGCCTGAGCACTTTCAAAGCCTGCCTTCTGTCCAGAAACTAAGCCAAGGTAAAAGGAACAAAGCATACTGCCGGTTACAATACCCAACAGCACCACCGCCTGAACAATTCCTAGCTTAATCGACCAATTTTGTTTAGTTTTTCGTGATTTATCTAACGCCATGACTTCGTGTAAATGTAAATTACTTTAGATGCGAACAGGAGCTATTATGGTCTCAAAACCTCGTATTATCAAGGGAGAAGAATGGGGCTAAATGCTCTAAAGTACAAATACTTCTAGTCAGTAGCAGCTCTTCAAAATACGAAAGATCCCTACGCTCAACAGATTGCCGAAAACTTGGATTATTAACCATCCTGTTGATTTGGTCTAAGAGCTCCAAAACTATCTCAACAAATGACTCTACCTCTCCATTCCTTCGAAGCTCCTCTACCAAGGATTTCATAAAGCAGAGACGCTTTAGAAGTTGTAGGAAATTAGGTTCTAGCTGCTCAAAATTTATCATCTCAGCTTCAGCTATGCTCTGCTTAGAGCTAAAACGTTTTAATCTTTCGAGGCTAGATGCAAAATACCAAGGTAAATTATCTCGACACTTCAGCCCTATGGCATCAAAGCTTAGATCTTGTCCATGATATGGTAGCAACAGGTGAAAGAATAAATCTTTTGTATTCAAGGTCTGGACTAGTTTTTCAGCATCCCTCAACGTTGCAGTATCAGTATTAAGCCAGAAGTTTTTAGGGAAACGTAACTTTGTGTTGTATTCAGACTTCAGGTTTTCAAAAAGGTTGTGCTCTAAAATTTGCCCAGATGAGCAAATAAAACTTTTATCAAACTTACCAGAAGCTAAACACTCAACAACCTGGTCAACTGCCTCAGCCTGAGTAATCGGCTCACCAAAGGCCAACTTTGATAAATTCATAAAGAGGTTTTGATCAAAAACTTGACTACTATCAACCTCTAGTAGAGTGTTTCCGAGAAAAAATTTAACCTGACTTCCAGAACTTCTTAACAATGAGAAGTGGTAGATTGCCCTGGCTGCTAGTCTTAAATAAGACAAACCAAAACAGTTCTTCACAGGTGGTGTGAGAATCAATGCATCATAAATTTCTGCCTGTGGTTGAAAACCATCTAATCCACTCAAAAACTCAGAAAAATTACCTTCATTCAAGTGATATCTATAATTTAGATAACCGTCATGCATGCAGAGACAAAAAGGGAAATCTTCAGGCAGGTTCTGTACAAGTTCTCTCTGTAAAGTTTTTGGTGAACGTTTCAATAGAGTTGAAAGCTCAATACAGTAATCACAGCAAACATCTCCGAGATTTAAATCAAGTAGAGGATAAAAATGTGGTTCGTGATTAATCTCTGGCCACAACTTAAGCGCAGCTTGTTTAATAGATTCTTCTAAATACGAAAGTGAATACTGAGTCATTTACACTCATTTAGAAATGAAATTAGAACTGAGTCAGATGATTGTGTAATCTGATTTTTGAAAGCGGAAATTTCTTTACTCTTAAAGCGCATCTCTTTCAATGCAGCCTCAGCCTTGACCTGATCAATGCTAGCTAAAAGTATTAAAGGTAAATCTTCAGAGAGATTGTTTGAGAGCTCTACCGCCTGGCAAAATTTCTCGCCACTTTTCTTTGAAAACCATCCGCAACCAGCAAGGACTCCATGCTTTAAAAGCTCGGCAAAGACTCTGCTTGGATTTTGCTCTAATGCTATTTTCTTAAACTCATTATAGATTCTAAACACAGAGATATTTTGCAGTGCGCAATCTTTGAGAGCTGTCTGTAGAAGTTTTGCAGTGTGTTGTTCTAGCTCTCCCCCTATCCTCACTAAATAGCGATAGGCACGAAAAATGCGAGTGGGATCATCTTGAAAGCTTAAGTCATGCAAGATTCGTATGAGTTTCTGATCTAAATCTAACAGACCACCAAAAGGATCCAGCAATTTCGCTCTAATTAGCTCTTTTAATGTTAGCTCTGCATTCAAACTCTCAACAATATCCCTCAGAGCAATCGCCATAGAATTAATTGTAAAGTCTCGTCTTTGCAGATCGCTCTCTAGCTTGCCCGAGACAACCGTAGGCAATGCGCCCGGATGTGCATAGCTTTCCTCTCGAGCCATTGCAAAATCAAGCTCATAAATTGAGGACTCAAAATTAAAGTTAACTAACTTTGCAGTTCCAAAGCTTGCAAAAGATTTCAGTTCTCCACCAATCTCTGCCTTTAAAGTTTCTGCAAACTTAATCGCATCTCCCTCAACAACAAAATCATAATCAAGGGACTCGATATCCAATAAAGAATCACGCAGGAAACCGCCAACTAAAAACAGCTCGACAGAATTGCTTTTAGAGATTGAGTAAATTTCTTCAATTAAAGCTGACTGATTCTTTGGCAATATCATGATGGTTTATGCGTTTGAATGAAACGTGCTACCCCTTTATAAAGGGCTTCTGCTAGGTCTTGTCTAAATTCAGAATTAGCTAGCTTCTTTTCATCATTACGATTGTTAATGAAATAAAGTTCAACTAAAACACATGGCATATGAGCACCCACTAAAACGTAAAACGGTGCTCGCTTAACTCCAAGGTCTACAGTCTTTCCCCATTGTGTTTTCATGTGCTTAATCAACTCAGTTTGAATTTGATTAGCAAGCGCAATAGAATCATCCAGCTTAGCACTCTGTATTAGATCGCTTAGAATAAAGTTAAGATCTCCGCCATCACCTTGTGAAGCATAAAACTGGTTTTCTCTCTCTGCTAACTTCTGGCTTCCCTGTTCATTAGTATTATCTAAATAATAGGTCTCAATACCTGTGACCGATTTACTTTTTGAGGCATTAATATGCAAGCTAACAAAGAGATCAGCTTCAAAATCATTTGCTATCTCCGTGCGTTGTTTCAGAGGAATAAAAACATCACTGCGTCGGGTCATTCGCACCTGATAGCTTGGGTCCTGCTCTAGCAACTTAGAAAGTCTTAAACCAATATCAAGTACAACGTCTTTCTCCATCAGCTTATCACCACCGACAGCCCCCGTGTCTTCTCCTCCGTGACCGGGATCAATTACGATAAGTGGAATTCCTTTCTGCTTCTCTTTTGTCTCGATACGACGTGAAGGAAGTTTTCCATGCTCTAAAAGATTTAACTTCTCTTTAGCCACTAAAAACATATCAGAATCAGGATAAGCATAGACTACCTCCTGATAACTGCGACGTGCTGCTTTTTTATCTTTCTTATCAAAGAGCTGCAGGTTTCCAAGCCGAACTAAGGCATCATCTGCTAGCTCATGGCCTGGATAATCACGAGGAACTGACTCAAAAAGCTCCAAACTACGAGTTAAAAAGAATTTGGTTTCAAGCTTTCTAAAGAGTTCACTATAAATCAGAGCTGCATGATAAAGTGCAGATGCAGCATGTGGCTTCTTGAGATCTTTTTGTGCGTACTGCTCAAATCGATTGGCAGTTGCTTGCCATTCCGCAGTTCTCGTTACCTCTGTATCAGTGTTTCTTAGTAGTAGATAATCAGATTTGATTGCATCAAAAGTCTCAGCAGACGCGATACTGGTTGCAAAAATTAGGACCAACAAACCTGCTAAAAACTGTTTAATCAATGCAAATCCTTTTTAAATTGAGCTAACGCATTGAGCGCTTCAAGTGGTGTAAGCTTGTTTATATCTATCCCTTCAATCTCACCCTGTAGACGTTTCAAAGAGTTATAATCTTCAGGTTCTCTCTCTTTTACTATCTCCTTTGCTACAGTTTGCGGCGAAAAGAACGAAAGCTGTCCCTGTGGTTGCTCAGAACTAAAGCTTAGACTACACATAATCTCTCTTGCCCTTTTCAGAAGCTCTGGAGGCAAACCAGCTAGTTTAGCTACTTCAAGTCCATAGGACTTACTAGCAGCACCCTTACAAATTTGATGTGTAAAGATAATCTCCCCATCACGATCGATAGACCCAACTGATAGATTTGAAACCGTAGAGTGTACATCAGCAAGTGCTGTTAATTCATGAAAATGAGTGGCAAACAAAGTACGTGCTGATAAATGGTTCACGATCCATTCAAGCAAAGACTGTGCTATTGCAAGCCCATCTTGAGTGGCGGTTCCCCTACCCAATTCGTCTACTAACAGCAGCGAACGCTTTGTAGCTTTAGATAAAATATACGCTGCTTCACGCATCTCTACCATGAACGTTGATTCCCCTTCTAAAACATTATCGGAGGCACCAATTCTTGTAAAAATATTATCAACTATTCCGATTGAAGCAGTTTCAGCAGGAACATAGCTTCCAATTTGAGCCATAATTACAATCAATGCGTTCTGTCTTAGATATGTAGATTTACCTCCCATGTTTGGGCCGGTAATCACAAAGACGCTCTGCTTAGAATCTTCAATCTCTAAAGTATTTGGCACGAAGTCGCTTTCAAGCATTCTTGATAGAACGGGATGCTTTCCATTAACAATATGTAGATCATTTCCTGCATGAATCTCAGGTCTAACTAGATCATCTCGCAGCGCTACCTGTGAAAGGCTGCAAAACAGATCAGCAATTGCAACTACTTCACCAAGAGCTCTAATTTGAGGAGCAAACTGTACGACCTGTGCTTTTACCTCTTCATATAAGCGTTTCTCTAATGCAATCTGCTTGGATTCAGCACCTAGAATTTGTTCTTCACGTTGTTTCAGTTCTTCAGTAATGAAACGCTCAGCATTAGCCATTGTTTGGCGTCTAGTGTAACTGCTCGGAACTTTATCAAGGTTCGATTTAGTTATTTCGATGAAATAACCAAACACATTGTTAAACTTTATCTTTAAGGAAGTAATTCCAGTTCTACTTTTCTCTTGCGCTTCAAGTTCAGCAATCCAGGATTTGCCGTTCTTTTTTACTTCACGATAACCATCGAGCTCAGAATTGTACCCATCACGTATAAAGCCACCGTCATTTAATGCATGTGGAGGCTCATCGGTTAACGCTTCAGATAAAAGCTGATAGAGCTCTTGTGGAACTTGAAAATCATTTACCAAGCCGCTAAAGAGCACAGGCCACTGCTCAGTAGTTTGCGTCATACGGTCTGAAAGGTAGCTTCGCAACTGCTGCAAATAGAATAGCGAATCTCGAAGCGTAGCAAGTTCACGTGGATTTACTGCCGATAATTCAATCCTAGCGGCAAGTCTTTCTAGATCAACGATAAATGAGAACTTATCGTGCAGTTCGTTTCTAATCTCAGATTGATGATTTAGAAACTGCACAACATTCAGTCTATCATTAATCTCTACAGCATTAACCGAGGGGTGTAAGATCCAATCTCTAAGCTTCCTCGCACCACAAGCAGTCTTTGTTAGATCTAAAACACTAAGCAAAGTTCCTGTTTTAGTGCCGTCTCGAACGTTTTTTACCAGCTCTAAATGAGTCCTAGTAGATGAATCAATCCCCATGACATCGTCTAAGCTCTGAGTTTGAATCGCCAGAATGTTGACCTGCGAACTGACTGTTGTTTCATCAACATAGTCTATCAAAAGAGATACGGCTTTTTTAGAGCTGCTCGAAAGAGAGGCAAATCCTGCTATCTCTAAATAATCGCGGCTAACTTGCTTTGAAAGCATGCGGAACTTTAATCTCGAAGCGAGACTCTCTTCTAACCTTCGCACCCAACTTGATCTTCGATCAATCTTCTTTTCTGAAACCTCACGCGGCAAAACTAGTTCAGATGGAGCGATATACTTAACTTCATTTACTAGCTCATCAAGTGCGATTCCATCCCGCACTAAAACCTTTCCTGTTCTTACATCAGTAAAGGCGATAGCTATATCTTCATCATTTTGTAGGTACAGAGCTGCAACATAGTTTTGCTGAGTATCATCATCGGTATTACCAAGAATCCGAACTCCTGGGGTAACAATTCTTTCAAGCTCTCTATTAACCATGCCCTTAGCAGCTTTAGGATCTCCAACCTGTTTTACAACAGCAGCAGAATGACCAAGAGCAACAAGTCTATCTAAATAACCATCAATGACAGCTATTGGTACGCCACACATTGGAACTGGGTTTTCGCTATTTTTATCGCGGCTAGTGAGAGTTAAATTTAAGGCATTGGCTACAACTTTGGCATCATCAAAGAATACCTCAAAAAAATCTCCAACCTGAAAAAAGAGTAGAACATCAGGATACTGCTCTTTGTATTCAAGATACAATTTTAGCATCGGTGGAAGTTTTTTCTCAGATTGTGAGGTGTTCATATAGACAACAACTGCTAAAATCTACTAAGTAAACAGAAATTGTTTATATCAACTCTGAGCTTAAATTAACAGTTAGAGACCTAATTTGTAATGAATTCTGCAACTTCGCAGCAACATATTATGATCATTGATGATGAGCCTGGGGTTCTAACTGCTCTTAAGCTCATGCTGGGAGCTATGGGAGCAAATGCAGAGATTTTTGAAAGAGGCTCAGATGCGATTGAGGCACTCAAAGCAGGCTCAGATTTCAACTTGATTCTATGCGACCTAAGAATGCCCGAGATGGATGGTTTTGAGGTATTAGCAGCAATTAGAGAATTTCTACCAGATATCCCCTTTTACCTAATTTCAGGACATGCAGATGATGATGACATCGCGCATGCAAACTCCCTTGGGATGACCGGATTTTTGGCCAAACCTTTTGATCCTGAGGAGATAAGGATAATTTTAGCCTCTTGAAATATCATATCCTAGCTTTGAGGAATCTCTGTCATTTCCCACCTTTCTTCCAGATTTACATAGAATGGGAAAGTAACTGGACGAACGGCTTCTATCACGTAGCCACTTACTCCTGAGTCAGAGTGGCAATAACTGATGTTATTAACTAAGAAACCTGAACGTTCCAAAAGATAGCCTACCTGTTTTGGCATGAGAAGTTCTTCAGGTAGTTTTGGGTTTACAGGTTCATGAGACCCTTTATCTAGCGGGCTCTGTCTAAAATTTTCCGCATATCTCTGATAAGCTTCCTCATTCTGAAAGTAGAGATCTGCAATGATAATAGTGCCATGAACTGAGCAGGTAAGATTTTTAAGCGCTCTAAGCATAGGTATCAATCGTGCCCCTAAATCATCACCAGGCTGTCTATTGGTTGCATCAATTTCGTTAAGTGCTCTGATACAAGTAACCAGGGTTGGAAGACCAATAGTGTTTATAATATCCTGACGTACTTCTTCTACTTTTAAAGAATGTGCACTTGCAATGCGTGTATGCGTTACAACTCTTTCAAAAGCCTCTGCTTTTTTCTCGAGAATTCTAAGGCTTCGAGAACTAGGATCGACACCCAAAAACACCCCCCATGTCCCACGTGAATGCCTATCTTGAAATGCACTTTCCAGTTCAAATCCAGTCCCTGCACCGATTGATAGTACGCTATTTTCTCTTGAATCGGAGATGTGTCTTTCAATAGCTCCACTAACTCTGTCATAAAATAGTGCGAGAGGTTTTATATAATCACGATCGTATGCATCAGAAAATTGGCGAAACTCTCTTCCTCTAAATCTATCACGCAGCTCAGGGTAGTTACTACCAGGCTCAACCAAAAGTTCGACGTCACTATACCTTACAATAAGCGGCTTCCCTGAATATGTTGCATCTTGTTTTGCGTTCGCCAAAGCCGTCTCATACCGGAGATAAGATGACAGGTCTCTAAGCTCAAATGTCTCTGTTCCCTCAAGCAGAGGGCCTTGAAAATCTGGATGTCCAGGGAAAAGATCTGTTTCTAAAAGAAGATCCAATTCTTCGTGTGACAATTGCATGGGGTCCTACAACACATTATCTCTAGCCGTTAATCCCCAGGCCAAACAACACACCAATTTAAAAATAATGCTTTCTTAAGCAAAAAGTATCAAAGCTTACGCGCCACCATGACATAGCCCCGAATTCCCGTACTACACATTACATCATCGTTCGGAGACATTCTGTCAACATTCAGACCAAGACCTTCCAACATTCTTCCCATCTGTTGCGGAGTAAATAACTTATTTGGTGGTGTTGGCTGATGTGGATTTGCAACGCCATTAGCAACTTGTTTATCATGCCAAATTTGGGCAAAACGCTCATAATCAGCATCCGTTTTATGGTAGTAATTTCCAACTACGATAAACCCACCACTCTGCATCATATCAACAACAGCCGCTAGAATTGGACGAACCTGTTTACCAAGAGCATCTCCTTCACTACGACCTGTCTTATCGATGACATGCAAACCTGCGACACATGTGACTAACGTAGGTCTTCCTATTGTATCAATGATATCTTCTCTTACGTGCTCCTCTAACAATGCATGTGCTCGGGCAACCCTGGTATGGATTGCAGTCTCTGGGTATCTATCATCTTTGCCTTCAAGTACCCTTAACATCTGCTCACTAGGATCTAAGCCCAAAAATTTCCCCTCTCTTCCGCGCGCAAAGACAGTATCTAGCTCATAGCCTTGACCTGCAGCGATAGAAAGCACATCTAACCTAGGACAACATGCCGTGACCTGATGTATTCTGCCAGCTACACAGGCATAGAATTCAGCATTGGCTTGGAGGAAGTCTCTTTCATAATTTCTAGAGAGAACGTTAAATTCGCAATCTTTAAACTGACCGTGTAGCTCTTCGTACTCAGTTCCTGGATCAACAAAGAGTTCAACACCTTTTACTTTTAAGATAACTGTTTCACCCGAGCCGTCTGCTACCTCAATACCGTAGCGCAAAGAGTCTTGATATGGAGGATCTCCAGCTAACTCTATTCTTTCGTAACTTTGTGTTTCTAGGGTTAAGGGACCGTTGAAATCTGGGTGACCTGGAAATGGGTCTGCATTAAGCACTGGGTGCTTGCTTGGTTCGTGCATGGGGTACTACTCCTTAAACTACAACAACTAGCCATTAGGCCCCCATGTACTGCCAACACAACAATATTTTACTAGTGATTAGGATCTTATGCAAAGGTGGGTAGTGGAGAGAATAGGGAGTCAAAATCTGACTTGAGCGTCCCCCTCCCCCATAAATGGGGGGGAGGAATTATTGAGGGCGCTTTGCTCCCCCGCAAGCGGGGGAAGATTTAAGTGGTGCGCAGCTCGCTGCGCACAATTGGGTTACTCGCCGCCTGTGTCGCCCATCTTCTCACGAATAAGGTCTCCAAATGTTACTGGAGATGAATCATCTTCCATGTAACCAGAGAAGTCTTCCTTATCACGTCGACGTTGAGCAGACTTCATGCTGAGGCTAATGCGACGTTCTTCGTTATCAACATTAGTGACCTCAGACTCGACTTCATTACCAGCTTGGTAAACGTCTTTAATCTCTTGGCCTTTCTCGAGTAGAAGCTGTGAAGAGTGGATAAGTCCTTCGACACCCTCTTCAAGCTCAACAAAGATTCCAAAGTCAGTGATTGAAGTAATCTTGCCTTTGACTTTAGCACCAGCTGGGTAACGACGAGAAATAGCTTCCCAAGGGTCGTTTTCAAGCTGCTTGATACCAAGGCTAAGTCTCTCGTTCTCAACATCAATCTCAAGAACTTGAGCTTCGATTTCATCGCCTTTCTTAAAGAGCTCTTTGATCTCTTTAGGATCCTTAACTCTCTTAGTCCAAGAGAAATCAGATACGTGGACAAGTCCATCGATATCGTCGCCAACTCCGATGAACACACCGAAATCTGTGATCGAACGAACTTTACCAGTAACCTTACTTCCAACTGGGTGAAGCTTAGCAAAGTCTTCCCATGGGTTATCAGAGATCTGTTTCAATCCAAGACTGATTTTCTTCTCTTCAGTATCAACACCAAGTACGATAGCTTCAACTACCTGACCCTCAGAAAGGATCTTGCTTGGGTGCTTAGTCTTCTTAGACCAGCTCATATCAGATACGTGAATTAAACCATCTAGTCCTTCTTCAAGCTCAATGAATGCACCATAGTCAGCAAGGCTTATAACTTTACCAGTTACGCGCTTATCAACTGGGTATTTCTCACTAACAGCAATCCATGGATCCTCTGTTAATTGCTTCATACCTAATGATACACGTTGGTTTTCTTCATCATGCTTCAGAACAACAACCGGTACTTTTTGACCGATAGTTAGCTTCTCAGAAGGATGATTTATGCGACCCCACGAAATATCAGTTATGTGAAGAAGACCATCAATACCACCTAAATCGATGAATGCACCGTAGTCAGTGATGTTTTTAACAACACCCTCAAGCACAACTCCTTCAGCCAAAACTTTAAGTGTTTCAGAACGAAGTGCATCACGCTCAGAGGCAAGCACAGCTTTACGAGAAAGAACAATATTGCCCTTCTCTCTTGAGATCTTAAGGATTTTGAAATCAAGTTCTTCGCCGATATACTTATCGAGATTTCTCTGTGGACGAATGTCAATTTGTGAACCAGGTAGAAACGCTGGGATACCAATGTCGACCTGTAGACCACCTTTAACTTTCTGAACAACAACACCTGAAACTAATTCATCGCGTTGCTCTTTTTCTTCAACTTCTTTCCAAATTCTGTACTGATCAGCACGCTCTTTTGAAAGGACAACCTGTCCTGAATCATCTTCTGCCATGATAATCATGACATCGATAATGTCACCTGGCGTAGCATGCAGCTTGCCTTTGCGGTCTGTAAATTGAGCGCGTGGAACTAGTCCATTTGATTTGTAGCCAATATCAACTTCAATAAACTCGTTGCGTTGGCCAATGACAGTTCCTTTAACAACTTTTCCTGGCTTAAGGTTATCAACTTCCTTGCCATAGAGTTTTTCAAACTCGTCATGAAAAGATGAATTTTCGTTTCCTCCCACGTTTTCCACTATATCTCTATCCAATTAGTATTTAGTTAATTCACAACAAGCCTATAAGGCTCATCGCTACGTTAAGTACTAGACCATGTTTAGTTAACTATCAGAAAATTCTGGATTAATTTTTCACAAGGCCCCGTTTTGAGGCGGCATCATACATGTTTTCAAGGGTTTGAGTCAATGTTTGCGCGGAGTTATCAATAACGAGCGCATCCTGAGCCTGCTTTAGTGGCGCAATCTCACGCTGAGAATCTCGACTGTCTCTATCAGCAACTTCTATTTTCATTTGTGATTTCAGCTCATTAACTCTTTCAGGGCTAGCGTTGGGTTCTTTTTCCAAGAGCTGAGCTAAACGACGAGCAATACGTGTATCCTGATCGACTGTTATAAAAAACTTCAGCTGAGCATCTGGAAACATAACAGTCCCCATGTCACGCCCCTCTGCAACCATTCCACAGCCAGGAAATGCATCACGCTGGTGTGGCACAAGGTAGTCACGCACCAATTTCAACACTGAAATCTTTGAGGTTGCTTCTGATACTTCAGGTGTTCTGATCAGCTCATCAACGGGGTTACCATCGACCAAGGTTACCGGCAAACCATCAGCTCCAAGAGCTAACTTGATTGAGTGTCTTGAGAGCATCTGCAAAATTGCATCCTGGTCGCTTAGATCCAGCCCCTCCTGTAAACATAGATATGCTACTGAACGATATAAAGCTCCTGAATTCAGATGTTGAAATCCGATCTTTTCAGCAAGCAATTTAGAGAGGGTCGTCTTTCCAGTGCCTGAGGCACCGTCTACTGTGATGATAACTCTGTCATTCATTAAAAATCAGGGGCAACAGCTTCCTCGTAGACCTGCTTTGCGATCTCCTCAGCGATGTCGATTAATGCCTCCTGCTCCTGTCCACGCGAAATCTCCAAACTATCCAAAGCAGAAAGTGTACCTGAATCAATGCCACCTGTTGAGAAATCAGAAGAGGACGTAACAACTACAGAACTCGAAACTCCAAATCCTTTAGCCACCTGAAGTTTAGGATTTTTCCAAAGCAAAGCACCTGTATTTCTACGAAGCTCTGCATCTAAGACAACAGTTGTTTCGTATTCGAGTGCAGTATCTGTTCCCGAAGTAACACTTTTAATCTGTCTGTTTACATTTAAAACTTCTGCATTTAAGACGGCATCAGCCTCTGCTAGATCTTCAACGGTTAGCAGCACACCGTAACGCTCAAAGCGTTCACGTAAAGCCTCTGTAAGTAGCGATGATAATCTAGTTTCTGTTGTAGTGTTTTCAACACGAGGTATGTAGACATACTTGATGTCTTCAGGCAGAACACTTCCACTTCCCTGGAACTGGTAGCCACATGCAGATAAACTACAAACGATAAGGGCTAGTATTAATCTGATCATCCTTTCTTAACTCCCATCCGGCTAATTCTTTTTGGCAAATTATCAACATAGCGCTTTATAGCTTTACCACGTTTTTCAAGTTCTTTCATATTAGAAAAGAAACCATCCCTCGCACTCTTAGATTGTTCTAAGACTAACGCATGTTTATCGTAAAGATCCTTTAATTTCTCAGCAGAAGATTGATCTAATTTGGTTGATGCAAGCTGGTCAATCAGTGTTTGCATATCCTCAGTAAAGCTAAAGAGTAATTCTAGATACTCATCACTAAGCTCTTCATGGGCTAGTAGCTTGTCAGCAGTTCTTGAGAGGTTTTCAATCTCAATCATGAGCAACACACAGAGACTGGGGATTACAGCGCAACAGCGTTAAATCCACAATCTATAAATGTAGTTTCGCCAGTAATACCACTACTTAAATCACTAAGGTAAAATAGCGCTGTCTTCGCAACATCTTCACCTGTGACATTACGCTTTAGAGGAGCGGCTGCTGCGAATTTAGCCATCAGTTCTCTAAATTGAGGGATTCCTGAAGCAGCTAAGGTCTTTATTGGACCAGCAGATAGAGCATTAACTCTTATATTGTTCTCACCTAAATCTGCAGCAAGATATCTAACAGAAGCTTCAAGCGCAGCTTTTGCAACACCCATTACCTTATAGTTAGGCACAGCACGTTGAGCACCAAGGTAAGTTAAAGTGATAATTGAACCACCCTTTTCCTTCATTAGAGGAAAAGCTTTACCCGCTACTGCAACAAGTGAATATGCTGAAACATCTAATGCGGTATGAAAGCCAGCTCTTGATGTCTGTGAAAATGGTTTCTTAAGATCTTCTCCATCTGCATAAGCAATAGAGTGGACAATCCCATCTATTGTGCCCCAACGGCTTTCAAGCTCTGCAAATAGATTTTCAATCTCTTCATCAGATTGAACATCACATGGGAGGATAATTTTAGAATTAAGCTCTTCAGCTAAAGGACGAACTCTCTTTTCAATGGCCTCATTTACATAAGTGAAAGCAAGTTCAGCACCCTCATTACTAAGTGCTTCTGCTATGCTCCAAGCAATACTCTTCTTGTTAGCAACTCCAAGTAAAAGTATCTTCTTATTTTTGAAAAGTTCCATTTACTCTTCAGATTTATCTTCTTTAGTCTCTGATTCAACTTCTTTTGTTTCAGTTGCCTTCTTCTTAGCCGCAGACTTTTTCTTAGCAGATGCTTTCTTTTCAACTGCTGTATCATCAGCTTTTGGTGCAGCTGATTTTTTAGCACTTGATTTCTTAGCAGTCTTTTTCTTTGGCTTAGCTTCGACTTCTGCACTTACGAATTCAATTACAGCCATCGGCGCAGCGTCTCCTGGACGAGGGTCTGTTTTCAGTATTCTTGTATAGCCGCCTGTTCTGTCTTTATAACGTGGAGCAATTTCAGCAAAAAGCTTATGAACTGCTTGCTTGTCAAAAAAGTATGAATACGCTTGACGACGACCATGTAGCGAATCCTTACGTGCTAACGTAATGAACTTCTCAATAATAGGTCGAAGTTCCTTAGCTTTTGGCAAGGTTGTACGACACTTATCATGAAGCACAAAAGATGTTGCTAAATTTCTTAACAATGCTCTTCTGTGTGCTACTGAGCGACCTAATTTTCTATGTCCGTGCTGATGACGCATTTTATCCTCTCAAACTTCTAGAAATCTCTTATAAACCTGGATCAAGAGCTACTTCACGTGCACGAGACTCAAGCTCTTCACGAGAAGGAAAGTTCTCAATTTTGTACCCTAGGTTTAATCCCATTCCGGTTAAAATTTCTTTGATCTCATTTAGTGACTTACGACCAAAGTTCTTAGTACGAAGCATCTCTGCTTCTGTTCTTTGGACTAGCTCACCAATAAACTTAATGTCAGCATTTTCTAAGCAGTTTGCGCTACGAACACTGAGTTCGAGTTCTTCAATTCTTCTAAATAGATTTTGGTTGAACTGTTCAGTTGGTTCTACTTTCTCTTCTTCCTGTACATCTTCAACGATATACTCACCAACGAATAGTCCTAATTGATCTCTAAGAATATGCGCAGCTTCTGCAATTGCTGTTCTTGGATCGATGCTACCATCTGTCCAAAGTTCCATAGTTAACTTGTCGTAGTCAGTTCTTTGTCCAACACGAGCGTTGGTTACAAAGTGATTGATTTTACGAATTGGGGAAAAGATAGAATCTAGGTAAATTGTTCCAATTGGAGCTTCTTCCTCTTTGTTTCTTTCAGAAGGAACATAGCCACGACCTTTCTTAACGATAATCTCAACGTTAAGCTTTGACCCTTCACTTAGAGTACAGATATGTGCATCTGGGTTAACAATTGTAACTGCAGGATCACCTGCAATCATTCCAGCTTTAACTTCGCAAGGTCCTTCAACATCGATACGAACACGACCTTCGTTCTTCTCTTCCATGTTGAGAACAACATTTTTGAAGTTAAGCACGATCTCAGTTACGTCTTCCTTAACTCCAGGAATTGTAGAGAACTCATGCATGACATTCTCAATTACAATTGATGTAATCGCGCAGCCTTGAAGTGATGAAAGCAAAATTCTACGGAGCGCATTACCCATTGTTAAGCCGAAGCCTCTTTCTAATGGCTCAGCAACAAATTTCCCATAACGATCATCAAGCGTCTTTGTTTCGATCTCAATTCTTCTTGGCTTAATGATGTCCTTTAATGATGTGCGACGCATAGGATTCCTCTGCTTAAAAGTAAAAATTTATCTAGGTTACTTAGAATACAATTCCACAATTAACTGTTCATTAATTGGCTGAGTTAACTGCTCCCTAGATGGTAAAGCGTTAACTGTTCCTCTCATAGCTTCTCTATCTAAAGTTATCCATTCAGGAATACTTCTGCTTTGTGCAAACTCCATAGCCGCCTTCAATGCAATTCCTGTCTTACTCTTCTCTCGAATTTCAATCACATCTCCAACTGACACTTTGTATGATGGAATGTTTACACGCTTTCCATTTACAAGAACCATGCCGTGCTTAACTACTTGGCGAGAATGATTTCTTGAAGTTCCAAATCCAATTCGATAGACCATGTTATCAAGTCTTCGCTCTAAGCTGAGTAACATCTCAGTACCAGTTACGCCCTTAGTCTTAGCTGATTTAACGAAGTTCGCTCTGAACTGTTTCTCGCCAAGGCCGTAGATTCTCTTAACCTTCTGCTTTTCACGAAGCTGAGTTTTATATTCAGAGAATTTACTTCTTTTCTTGCCGTGCTGACCAGGCGTTCCTTCACGACGCTCAATTGCACATTTGCTAGTAAAGCAACGTTCACCTTTTAGAAAGAGCTTCTCTCTTTCTACACGACACATTCTACAAACAGGTCCTCTATATCTCGCCATTGTCCTTTGTTCCTCTATGCAAACTTATACTCTACGTCTCTTAGGTGCTCTACAGCCATTATGAGGGACAGATGTAATGTCCTTGATTGTAGAGATATTCAACCCTGCGGCATGTAAAGCTCTTAATGCTGACTCACGTCCTGCTCCTGGTCCACGAATAAGAACGCTTACTGTTCTCATACCGTTTTCCATAGCCTTTCGTGCAGCAGTCTCAGCTGCTACCTGTGCAGCGAATGGTGTTGATTTACGTGAACCCTTGAATCCACCACAGCCAGCACTAGACCAACTGATAGTGTTACCAGTCATGTCAGTAACTGTAACAACTGTATTGTTAAAAGTAGCGTAAATATGAGCGATCCCAACTGGGACGTTCTTTTTAGCTTTTTTCTTCTTAGTCTCTTTTTTTGCCTTAGCGTCAGTAGCCACCTTAGTATCCTTATCTTAAAAAATTACTTCTTCTTAGTTGCTGCCATTTTCTTTGGACCCTTACGTGTGCGCGCATTTGTTTGGGTTCTTTGTCCTCTTACTGGAAGACCTTTTCTGTGGCGCAATCCACGGTAACATCCTAGATCCATCAGGCGCTTAATGTTCATTGAAACTTCACGACGAAGATCTCCTTCTACCTTCTCGCGTCCTTCAATAATTGAACGAATCTTAGCAAGCTGATCGTCTGTAAGATCGTCTGTTCGAGTGCTAAAATCGATTCCAGCTTCAGATAAAATCTTCTGGGACTTAGTTAGTCCAATCCCATAAATGTATGTAAGGCCACGAACTATTCGCTTGTTACGTGGAAGAACTACTCCGGCAATACGTACTGACATTCTCTTCCTCTCTTATCCTTGTCTCTGCTTATGTTTAGGTGTTCTGCTACAAATTACGTAGACAACTCCCTTTCTTTTGATCACTTTGCAGTAATCACAGATCGGTTTTACTGATGCTCGAACTTTCACTTTTTATCTCCTCGTCTCTCACTTACGTGAGCTTAAAATCTCCGGTCCACGACTGGTAACAGCAACAGTGTGTTCA
The DNA here is from genome assembly GCA_020635175.1 of Deltaproteobacteria bacterium. Taxonomy (GTDB): domain Bacteria; phylum Bdellovibrionota_C; class UBA2361; order UBA2361; family J135; genus JACKAH01. The sequence goes on along the minus strand of JACKAH010000003.1, from coordinate 78,451 downwards.
ATATGAGCAGCATAAGTTCCATCTGCTAACACCGCTGTCCAGCCATCTTCTAAAAGTTTCACAGCCGGTTTACCCTGCGAAACCATCGGCTCAATTGCTATGACTAAACCAACTTCAAGCTTCTTGCCTTTGTTTGGCTTACCATAGTTTGGAACCTGAGGATCTTCATGCATCTTCGTTCCGATCCCATGTCCCACAAAGTCTTTCACAATTCCAAAACCGTTCTTCTCAACTAAGCTTTGTATGGCATAAGAGACGTCGCCAATTCTATTTCCTGCTACGCACTTTTCAATTCCTGCGTACAAAGCTTGTTCGGTAACACTAATCAATTTTTTTACTTGCGGTGCTACCTCTCCTACAGCTACAGTTATTGCAGAGTCGCCGTAGAAGCCATCAACCTTAGCTCCGTAGTCGATGCTAATAATATCGCCTTCGACTAAAGGCCGCTTACTTGGCAGACCGTGAACAACTGCATCATTTACAGAAGCACAAATGTGCCCTGAAAATGGAGGAACACTTGTTGAACCTGATGGGTAGTTTAAAAAAGCTGCCTCTGCTCCAAGTTCTTTTGTAAGTTCCTCAGCGCGCTTGTCCAGTTGCTCAGTAGTTACTCCAGGAGCAACTAACTGTTCAAGTTCACGCAAAACCTGTGCGACAACCTGATTTGCTTTTCTCATGGAAGCGATCTCTTGCTCTGACTTTAATGTCACTCCCATAAGAAAAACAAAAAATAAAAAACTTCTATTTACCAAAAATAAAAAATAGACGTGTCATACTACTCTCCATCATCCATGGAAGTACCTAAAGACACGACATATTTTGCTCTCAAACTTAAAATTCTGTTGAGAGTTCGTGATGATACACATTTCACTGCTTGATCTCAAGCTAACTACCTAGAAAATATTGAGCTATTTCAATTTAATTTCTCTTTGATAGCTTGCTCAATCTGATCAATTGATCCAGTACCGTCAATCTTAACTAACCTACTGGATTTACTGTAAAAATCAGATACTGGTGCAGTCTGCTCGTTATATACAGCCAGGCGCTCACGAATCACCTCCTCAGTGTCATCACTGCGACCAGACTCTTCTCCACGTTTGACCAGTCTCTCAATCAACATCTGCTCAGGCACATCCAGTTCAAGGACATGAGTTAGTGGTGCATTCAACTCACTTAAAGTCCTATCAAGCGCTTCTGCTTGAGCTACAGTTCGTGGGAAGCCATCGAGCAAGAAGCCCTCTGCGCAATCATCACTAGAAAGTCTTTCACGAATCAGATTGATGACAAGCTCATCCGGAACAAGCTGGCCAGCATCAAGATACTCTTTAACTTGTGCACCGAGCTTGCTCTGATCGGCTACCGCTTTACGCATAATGTCGCCGGTTGAGATATGAGGGATAGAATAAGTATCTGCAACACGCTCTGCTTGGGTACCTTTTCCTGCACCAGGCGCTCCAAGAAGTATAAGTCGTATCATTACTCGCTCCTCTGATAATTAACGTCGAAGTAATCTCGAGCGAGAATATCCCATCGAACCTACTCCACCTTTGGCTTTCGAAGTCTTGCCCATGAACTCTTCGTAGTTACGAGCAACGATGTGTGATTCAATTTGCGAAACTGTATCAAGGATAACACCAACCGCGATTAAAATTGATGTTCCACCAAAAATGTAAGCAAATGTTGTTAATCCCATCTTCATGTAGAAGATCTGAGGAATTAAACAAATTGCTGCGATATAAATAGATCCCCAAAGTGTCAATCTGTTTAGTACACCATAAAGAAAATCAGCTGTTGCTTTTCCAGGTCTAACAGTTGGAACAAATCCGCCATTCTTTTTTAAGTTCTCAGCAACTTCAGGTGGATTAAAGATCATCGCTGTATAAAAGAATGCAAAGAAGATGATCAAACCTGCAAAGATAACTGTGTAAACCCATGATCCTGGCACAAGGTACTGCATCATTTCAGCTAAGGTTTCATTAGTTGTTACTGAGGCAACAGTCGCGGGTAAAAGTAAGAATGCTGAAGCAAAGATCGGAGGAATCACACCAGCCATGTTTACTTTTAGTGGCATGTGTTGTGTCTGTGCTTGAGACATTTTTTTACCAACCATTCGTCTTGGATACTGAATAGGAATTTTTCTGTGAGAACGCTCAACAAAAACAATTCCAGCAACAGTTGCAATACAGAATGCAATCACAATTAAAATTGTAAGTGGAGCAACTTCTTGGCTGCGTGCTAAGACTAAAGTTGAAACAAAAGTCTGAGGCATACGAGCAACAATACCAGCAAAGATAACGATACTCATACCGTTACCAATTCCCTTCTCATTAATCTGCTCGCCTAACCACATGATAAATGATGTACCTGCAGTTAAGGTAATCATTGTAGTGATTCGAAACATCCAACCAGGACTTAGCACTAATCCCTGTCCCTCTAAACCGACAGCGATCATAAATCCTTGAAACAGAGCTAAAACAACTGTTCCTTGACGTGTATAACGAGTAATCACACGTTGTCCTGCCTCACCATCTTTCTTCAACGCTTCAAGCGCAGGAATACTTGACGTTAGAAGCTGCATAATAATCGAGACGCTGATGTACGGCATGATACCAAGGGTGAAGATCGAGAATTGCTCTAATGCACCACCTGAGAACATGTTTACCAGGCCAAAAAGTGTCCCATCACCAGTCGCAAACTGCTGTCTCAATGCTTCAACATCAATACCTGGAGTTGATACAAAAACTCCAAAGCGATAAACAGCGAGCATCCATAAAGTAAAGAAAATCCTCTTCCTTAATTCAGGAATTTTTCCGATACCTTGCATACCTGGGATCATGTCTGGTCTTTCCTATTTAAAATGAAGTGCCAAGCCAACTCTGAGCGGATCAAACCGCAGACAGATAAAACGGAAAAGACTCGTAAACTAATTTTGAGATGCTTCTTCAGTAGCAACAATCTCTACTGAACCACCTGCAGCTTCGATCTTTTCCTTTGCAGACTTAGTAATTGAGTTAACAGTAACTTTTAGATTCTTAGCAGTAAGCTCACCACTACCAAGAACTTTAACTCCAGCTTGCGAACGACGTCGAATCGTAAAGCCTTTTTCCTTTAGTGATTCAATGTTAACTACATCGCCATCTGCAAATCTGTTAAGGTCTGACAACGTAAAGATGTTGTAACGGTTGTGACCTAATACGTCTACTCGTGAACGGAAACCTGACTTCGGGATTCTTCGGTAAAGTGGCATCTGTCCACCTTCAAATCCGGCAGGAATTGAAGAACCACTACGACTTGTTTGTCCTTTCACACCACGTCCTGCTGTTTCTCCCCAGCCAGAACCCTTTCCGCGTCCAACACGCTTACGGTTCTTACGCGCTCCTTTATTTGGTGCAAGTTTTGATAAATCCATATCCTATACCTCAGTAACTGTAACTAGAAAGTTAACTTTTCGAATCATGCCAGCGATTGGAGCATTGATTGTATGCTCTGCTGACTTGCCAATTCGTCCTAATCCAAGCGCTTGTAGTGTGTTACGAACTCTTTTGTTACGTCCACACTGGCTAGCTGTTTGCGTTATCTTAACTTTTGTACCTTCTTTCATCTGATGCCTCTTAGTAAGGGTGATATCCAAGCTCTTCTAAAGAGATTCCACGTAACTGCGCTATCTTCTCAGGTACAATCAATTGAAGTAGACCCTGGAATGTAGCGTTAAGTATATTGTGCGGGTTGTTTGAGCCGATTACTTTTGTTCGGATATCTTTGATACCTGAGCTCTCAACAACTGCACGAACAGCAGAACCAGCAATTACTCCAGTACCTGGTTTAGCTGGTAACAACATAACTTTTGTTGGACCAAATTCTCCAACTACATTATGAGGAATAGTTGTCCCAGTCATTGGCACACGGATCATGCACTTACGTGCTTGCTCAGTCGCTTTAGTAATAGCTATTGGAACTTCTTGAGCTTTGCTCAATCCGTAACCAACATTACCAGCACCATCACCAACAACAACTAGAGCAGTAAAGCCGAAACGACGACCACCTTTTACTACTTTAGAAACTCTGTTAATGAAAACAACTCTTTCATTCAGATCTTCACTAGCTGTTATCTGTACTCGACGAGCGTTTAATTTCTTCTTAAAAGACATTCTCTTTCCTCGTAATTAAAAATCTAATCCTGCTTGACGAGCTCCGTCGGCCATAGCCTTAACACGTCCGTGATAGAGGTAGCCGTTTCTGTCAAAAACGATCTTATCAACGCTATGCTCTTTTGCTCGCTTACCAATTAATGCGCCTACTGCTTTAGCAGCAACTACACTCTTGGTGCTTTTCACGTTATTATGAAGATCCTCTGTCTTAACGCTTTCCATCTCTTTCAAGACCTCTTTGTCCTTAGTCGATGCTGAAGCGATTACTTTGCCAGTTAAATCATCAATTAACTGACCATAAGTGTGCTTACAGCTTCTAAAGACGCAAAGTCTTGGATAGCTATGCTTAGCTACCTGTAGCTTTTTGCGAATACGAATCTTTCTTTTTGCACGTGGGCTAAGTTTTACCTTTTTTGGTTTAATCGCCATGTCTGCCTCTTTAATTACTTACCAGCTTTTCCTGCCTTTCTTCTGACCTGCTCTCCAGCAAGTCTGATACCTTTACCAAGGTATGGCTCAGGTGGTCTTACTTTACGAATTTTAGCTGCAAAATTTCCTAGCAATTGCTTATCAGCTGATTCAAGTTCAATTGTTGTTTTTTGAACCTTGGCAGTGATAGCTGCTGGGATCTCCATCTTCACTTCATGTGAAAGACCAACGTTTAAGTTTAACACATTGCCATTTAGCGATGCGTTATACCCAACACCATGCAGTTCTAAATCTCTTTTCCAGCCTTCTGATACACCATGCACCATGTTAGCAATGGTGTTTCTAGTAGTTCCCCAGTTTGCTTTAGCTTGCTTGCTGTTAGTGTCTGTAGAAACAACGATTTTTGAATCTTCGTTCTTAACTACAACACCTTGTCCAAGCTTCATCTCAAGCTTGCCCTTTGGTCCCTGAATAGAAACCGCAACTGGGCTGATAGAAGCTTGTACTCCCTGTGGTAAATCAATTGGCTGTCTTCCAATTCTAGACATCTCTAGTTCCTCTAATAAATAGTTGCGATAACTTCACCGCCAATACCTTGCTTGCGGGCTTCGCGATCAGACATCACGCCATGTGATGTTGAGATAACAGCGATACCTAAGCCGCAACGAACTTTTGGCAATGAGTCTTTTCTCACATAAATTCTTCGACCCGGCTTACTGACCCTCTTAAGTGTGTCAATAGCTGGTGAGCCTTCCTGAGAATACTTAAGGAAGACTTTGTATTGTTCGAACTTGTCATCAGAGTCTTTCTCAACAGAGAAGTCCTCAATGTATCCTTCGCCTTTAAGTAGGTTAAGAATACTACCTGACATCTTTGAATACGGGATCACAACTGTCTTGTGTGATGCTCTGAGCGCATTCCGAATCCTTGTTAGCAAATCTGCGACTGAATCAGTACTCATATCTCTTTAAATTCCTCTCTGTTCTCTACCAACTTGCTTTAGTTACACCAGGGATAAGTCCTTGATGTGCACACTGTCTGAAACAAATTCTACACAACATAAACTTTCTAAATACAGAACGTGGGCGACCACAACGTTGACAACGTGTGTAGCCACGTACAGCAAATTTTGGTTTTTGCTGTTGCTTATGAAGTAAACATTTCTTTGCCATCCCTTACTCTCTCCTCAATCTTATAAATTTTAAGCTTCGTGAGCTTCTTTTGGCTTATTTGCCTTCTTAAATGGGATTCCAAGCTCTCTTAAAAGCTCGCGCCCCTCTTCATCTGTGGTTGCACTCGTAACAAAAGAGATATTTAAACCTCTAACCTTATCGAGCTTCTCAAGGTTAACTTCAGGAAACACGATCTGCTCCTTAATACCCATTGAGTAATTTCCACGTCCATCAAATCCTTTTGCAGAGACACCTCTGAAGTCCTTTACACGTGGTAATGCTACTGAAATGAGTCTATCCATGAACTCATACATACGCTTGCCACGTAAAGTAACCATACAGCCGATAGGAATCCCCTCTCTAAGTTTAAAGTTAGCAATCGCCTTCTTAGCCTTAGTAAAGACTGGCTTCTGTCCTGAGATCTGAGTCAATGCATATTCAGCATACTCAAGTGATTTGTTGTTCTGAATTGCTTCGCCAAGTCCCATGTTAAGTACTACCTTCTTAACTTTTGGGATTTGCATTGCAGAGGAGTACTGAAACTTCTCTTTAAGCTTTGCAATAACGTTTTCTTGGTAATGTTTCTCTAATCTTTCCATCTTATTACTTCACTCAAATTTTTAGTCTACCTGAATAAACTTGCCGTCTTTTGGGTTGTTATACCCACGAACTTTTGTTCCATCTTCAAGGAAGCTGTAAGATAATCTAACAGGCTCACCAGCTTTCTCTGCAAAATACATCACATTTGAGATGTGAAGCGGGCCTTCCTTTTCAATTCGTCCACCTGGCTTCTCAGGACCAGCAGGCTTTTCATGCTTGGTAATCATGTTAAGCCCTTCAACAACGACCTTGTCTAAGCCAGCAAAACGCAAAATCTTGCCTGTCTTTCCTTTGTTTGGGCGCTTGTTTTTGTTACCACCAGAGATAATCATTACTGTATCTCCGACTTTTAGCTTTGTATTTCTACGTCCCTTTTCCATCTCTCTATTTTCCCAAAGGATAAAAACTTACAACACCTCAGGTGCTAAAGATACAATTCGCATAAACTTGTTCGAACGTAATTCTCTAGCCACTGGTCCAAAGATACGAGTACCAACAGGCTCTTTTTGTGCGTTAATTAGCACTGCACTGTTATCATCGAATCTAATGTATGAACCGTCCTGTCTTCTAACTTCCTTAGCGGTTCTAACAATCACAGCCTTATGAATTGATCCCTTCTTAATTCTTGAATTAGGAATCGCCTCTTTAACTGAGACCACAATAATATCGCCGACTGATGCATATCTCTTACGAGAACCACCAAGCACCTTGATGCATTGTACTTTCTTTGCACCAGAGTTATCAGCTACGTCTAATACTGAGCGCATCTGTATCATCTTACACAGCCCTCTCTACTATCTCTTGAACTTTCCATCGTTTAATTTTACTGAGTGGTCGAGTCTCAACAATCTTAACTGTATCGCCATTTCGACACTCGTCGTTCTCATCATGCGCCATGTATTTCTTGGTTCGCTTAACGAACTTTCCATACACTGGATGCTTTTCACGAGAAGTTACAGCAACAACGACGCTTTTGTTCATCTTGTCGCTGACGACAATTCCTTGTCTAAACTTAGGCTGTCCTCTCTTTATAGTGTTCTCTTCAGCCATTATTCACCTTTTGCGTTATGCTCATTTAAAATGGTTTTAATACGAGCAATCTCAGCACGAATTGCACCTATCTGGTGATTCTGCTCAAGTTGCCCTGTACTGTTACGAAAACGTAATTTCATTAACTCTTCTGCTTTTTCAGCACCTCTTTTTTGGAGCTCAGCAGCGTTCAAACTTCTCAACTCTGTAAGTAAATCTCTGGTCTTCATAGCTACTCTCCTACAAAAGGCCTTTACTTCTAATTACAATCTCAGTTCTAACCGGCATCTTCGCAGCAGCTCTCTGTAGAGCTTGTCGAGCTAAGTTCTCAGGAACCCCTGTAAGCTCAAACATAATGCGACCAGTTTTAACATTCGCTACCCACTTCTCTGGCGAACCTTTACCTTTACCCATACGAACTTCAGCAGGCTTTGAAGTCAAAGGATGATCAGGGAAGACACGTATCCACATCTTACCAGCACGCTTAACCTGTCTAGCGATCGCAACACGACCAGCCTCAATCTGGCGGTTAGTAATCCAGCCACCTTCTACTGCACGTAAGCCATAATCTCCGAAATCTAGGTCGCAACCTCGATTATCAACTCCGCGAATGTTGCGGAGTCTTTTCATCTGCTTACGATGTTTTATCTTCCTTGGGGATAACATCTCTAAACTTCCTCGTTAACTAAAGTGTTAAAGCCTCAACAGGCACTTCTTCGCCAGGTCCAAATTTCTCACCTTTGAAGATCCATACCTTAATACCAATTACTCCGTATGTTGTGTGAGCTTCAGACAATGCGTAATCAATCTCTGCGCGCAATGTATGAAGAGGAACACGTCCCTCACGGTATGTTTCGCTTCGTGCAATCTCAGCACCATTCAAGCGTCCAGATACCATAACTTTGATACCCTCAGCTCCCATTCTCATAGAACGACCAATTGCATCTTTTACAGCACGACGGTAGTTCACACGTCTTTCAAGTTGGAAAGCAACGTTGTTACCTACAAGCTGAGAATCTAAATCTGGCTTACGTACTTCGATAATATTCAAAGCAACATCACGCTTTACTAGATTTCTGAGATCTCTTCTCAAATCTTCGATGTCCTTTCCTTTTTTACCGATCACAAGACCAGGCTTAGCAGTGTAAATATTTACTTTCACACGAGCAGCAGCACGCTCAATCTCCATGCGTGCAATACCAGCAGCCTTTAGGCGATCATGGACATACTTTCTAATCTTGAAGTCTTCACCGATATAACGAGCGAATTCTTTCTGTCCGAACCAACGTGAACGCCAGTTCTCAATAATTCCTACTCGTAAACCAGTTGGATGTACTTTTTGACCCATCTAATATTCCTATAACTAAAAATTACTGCTCATCTAAAAGTAATGTTATGTGCGAAGATCTCTTCCTTATCGGAGTTGCTCTTCCTTGGGCTCTAGGTAGAAAGCGCATCATCGTCGCTCCCATATCAACCCAGCCACCAGATACCCACAAACGATCTACATCAGCTCCCTCTCTCTCTCTTGCATTCGCAATAGCAGATTCAAGAAGCTTTGAGATAGCCTTTGCAGATTTACGAGGGCTAAACTGTAACATCTGTAGAGCCTGATCAACTTGCTTCCCTTTGATCATGTCAAGCATAAGCCTTGCTTTACGCGGCGGTATGCGAACATGACGCAGTGTAGCCTTAGTTAAGTAACCCTGAGAATTAGTTCTCGGATTTGGCTTCTTTGCTTTTGTTTTTTCTTTCATAGTTCGTCTCTATCTACTCAAAAGCGTTTTATTTCTTACCTTTAGCGTGACTATGGAACGTACGCGTTGGAGCAAATTCTCCAAGCTTATGTCCAACTAAGTTCTCAGTAACAAACACAGGAACAAACTTTCTCCCGTTATGCACTGCAAACGTAAGTCCAATCATATCTGGAGTAATAGTTGAGCGACGCGACCAAGTCTTAATCACTCCCTTGTGTCCTCCGGATTTCGCACGATCGACCCATTTCATCAAATGGTCGTCTACAAATGGTCCTTTTTTAACTGAACGTGGCATTACTTATTCACTCCTACTTTTTACTCTTTCTCTTACGTCTACGAACAATGAACTTATCAGTTCGCTTATTGTGTCTAGTCTTATAGCCTTTCGCAGGAACCCCTGTTGGTGAACATGGTTGTCTTCCACCAGCAGATTTTCCTTCTCCACCACCCATTGGGTGATCAACTGGGTTCTTAGTAACACCACGGTTATGTGGTCTACGATTCAACCAGCGACTACGTCCAGCTTTACCAATCTTAATGTTTTGGTGCTCGGCATTACTAACGACACCAATTGTAGCAAAGCAATCAAGCAATACTTTACGTTGCTCACCAGAAGGTAATAGCACTTGAGCATACTTTCCTTCTTTTGCTCTAAGCTGTGCAGAAGCACCGGCAGAACGAACAAGCTGTCCACCGTGGCCTTTGTAAAGCTCAATATTATGGATCATTGTACCTGTTGGAATTGCTCTCAATGGAAGAGCATTACCTGGTTTAATGTCTGCGCCATCACCTGCTAAAACGGTCTGTCCAACACTTAATCGTTGCGGAGCTAAAATATATCTCTTCTCTCCATCAGCGTATACAAGCAACGCGATACGCGCTGTTCTGTTTGGATCGTATTCTATCGCTGCAACAGTAGCTGGAATATCAAGCTTATCATTACGTCTAAAATCAATTACACGATAACGACGCTTATGACCTCCACCTTTGTTGATGTTAGTTGCACGACCATAGTTATTACGACCACCAGTGCTTGTCAGTTTTTGAAGCAATGTCCTTTCTGGCTTCTTGTTAGTGAGTCCAGAAAAGTCTGCAACGCTATACAGACGTCTTGATGGTGTATATGGTTTATATGTCTTTAAAGCCATTTTCTTACCTTAGTTACTATCGACTTACAGTCCTTCAACAACGCTAATAGTTTCTCCCTCTTTGAGAGTAACGTAAGCTTTCTTAAAACTCGCTCTTCGGCCAACTTGGCGTCTAGTTCGTTTACGTTTGCCGAGTACATTAATAGTGTTCACATCCTCGACATGAACATTAAAAATCTTTTCTACAGCGTCCTTGATCTCTGTTTTGCTAGCAGTTTTAGCAACTTTGAAAGCAAACCTGTTACCAGATTGACCAATGTATGAGGTCTTCTCAGTAATGATTGGCTCAACAATTCTGCCGAACTCTGTTATGCCTGGTTTCTCATTGCTCATTTAAATTGCTCCTTTAACTTCAGCAGCTGCAACCGCATCTTTAGTCATAACAACATACTTATACTTAAGTAGGTCGTATACATTTAGACCATCAGCGCTTATAGCTTTAACGCCAGCGATATTACGAGCAGCTCTAAACTCAAGTGGCTTAGTCTCTTTGTTGCCATTGATCACAATCAACGCGCTGCTACCAGCAAGGTTAAGATTGTGCAAACACTCAACGATCTCTTTGGTTTTTCCATTAGTGACCTCAAGTGAATCAACAACGATCAACTTTCCTTTCTTGACCTTTTGAGAAAGAACACCACAAAGCGCTCTCTTTCTCATAGCTCGTGGAACTTTGAACTCATAGTTACGTGGCGTTGGACCAAAAGTAACTGCACCACCCACCCAAACAGGTGAATTGCTGGATCCTGCTCTCGCACGACCAGTTCCCTTTTGTTTCCATGGCTTGCGTCCACCACCTTCCATAGCTTTACGGTTTAAAGCTGAGTGGGTACCGGCACGCTTTTTAGCACGCTGCCAACGAACTATCTCATGAACGAGCGACCTGTAAGCAGGAGTTGCCCAAATTGCTGGGTTTAACTCAAGCTCACCAGCAGCTTTTCCCTTCATATCTACTACTGGAGTTTTCATGCTGCTGCCTCCTCTGTTGGCTGCTGCGGCTGAGGAACATTAACGCCTTTGTAGCTCTTGATAGACTTACGAATGACTACCAATGAGTTCTTTGGTCCAGGGACTGCGCCCTTAACCAAGATGACGTTATCCTCAGGTCTGACAGCGATAACTTTTAAGTTCTGAACAGTTGCTTTCTTAGCGCCGTAATGACCAGGCATCTTCTGATTCTTAAAGACACGTCCTGGAAATTTACGACAACCGATAGCTCCAATATGTCGACGTACTTCATGAGTACCACGAGTTGATGGCTGTCCTTTTACTTTGAATTTCTTCACAACACCAGCAAAGCCACGTCCGATTGATGTTCCGGTTACATCAACTTTTTCGCCGTCCATGAAAACGTCGCCAACTTTGATTTCTTGGCCTTCTTTCCATCCAAGCGTATCAACATCACAACGTAATTCACGTGTATGATAAAATGCGCCCTGAGCGGCTTTCTTAAAGTGGCCCATCATAGCTTTATCAACACGCTGCGTTTTCTGTGGCTGGTAGCCAAACTGTACAGCAGAGTACTTGTGCTTCTCTGGGGTTTTTACATCAAGAACAAAACATGGACCTGCTTCTAGAACAGTCACAGGAATACATTCACCCTCTGCGGTAAATACCTGTGTCATTCCAAGTTTTCTTCCCAATAATCCTTCCGGATACTGTTTTGGAGTCATAGTTCAATCACTGCAATTTGATTTCAACATCAATTCCTGTCGATAGCTCAAGCTTACCCAAGTCATCAATTGTTTGTTGGGTTGGCTCAAGGATATCAAGCAGCCTCTTATGTGTTCGGATCTCAAAATGTTCACGAGACTTTTTATCTACGTGAGGAGATCTATTCACAGTAAACCTCTCAATACGGGTTGGAAGAGGTAACGGCCCTGCGACGCGTCCACCTGTTCTTCTAACGATCTGTACAATCTCTCCGACTGCTGAGTCTAAAAGCTTGTGATCGTATCCCTTAAGACGTATGCGAATTTTTTGTCCACCTAGCATTCGCTATTCCTTTTTCATTAAGGGAGCGAATATCGCTCCCCATATTAACTACTACTCAATAATCTCAGCTACTACGCCGGCACCTACGGTTCTTCCACCTTCACGAATAGCGAAACGAACTTGCTTCTCCATCGCGATTGGTTGAATCAACTCAACTTCAACTTCGATGTTGTCACCTGGCATAGCCATTTCAACACCTTCTGGAAGTTTGATAGTTCCAGTTACGTCAGTAGTTCTGAAGTAGAACTGTGGGCGGTAACCATTAAAGAAAGGCTTATGTCTTCCACCTTCTGATTGAGTAAGAATGTAAGCCTCAGCTTTAAACTTAGTATGTGGTTTGATAGTTCCAGAAGCAGCTAGTACTTGACCACGCTCAACGTCTTCACGCTTAAGTCCACGAAGAAGACATCCTACGTTGTCACCAGCTTGACCTTGGTCAAGAAGCTTACGGAACATTTCAACACCAGTGATGGTTGTTTTAGCTGTGTCTTTAAGACCAACGATTTCAATCTCATCACCTACTTTGATAATTCCACGCTCGATTCTTCCAGTAGCAACTGTTCCACGACCTTGAATTGAGAACACGTCCTCAACTGGCATTAGGAATGGCTTGTCAGTATCACGCTCTGGAACTGGGATGTACTCGTCAAGAGTAGCAAGGAGTCGAGCAATACTTTGCATACCGAGCTCATCATCATCACCATTAAGAGCTTTAAGAGCACTACCACGGATGATTGGAGTATCATCACCAGGGAACTTGTACTCGTTAAGAAGGTCACGAACTTCCATCTCAACTAGTTCAAGTAGCTCTTCATCATCAACAAGGTCTGACTTGTTAAGGAAAACTACGATGTATGGAACACCTACCTGACGAGCAAGAAGGATGTGCTCACGAGTTTGAGGCATTGGACCATCTGCAGCGCTAACTACAAGGATAGCTCCGTCCATCTGAGCAGCACCAGTAATCATGTTTTTTACGTAGTCGGCGTGACCAGGACAGTCAACGTGTGCGTAGTGACGATTGTCTGTTTCGTACTCAACGTGCGCACTCGCGATAGTTACTGTTTTAGATTCGTCACGAACCGTTCCACCCTTAGCGATATCGCTATAAGCTTTTGCTTGCGCCATACCCTTTTTAGCTTGTGTGTTAACTAGGGCTGCCGTAAGCGTTGTTTTACCATGGTCAACGTGACCGATAGTTCCAACGTTAACGTGTGGTTTGGTTCTTTCGAACTTTTCTTTACTCATCGTTTGATGCTCCCTGTTTTTTAATTAAAAATTACCTATTAACTATTGTTTCTTGTACATTAGCTGGGACTGGAGCGTAATGATCGTATTCCATTGTAAAGGCAGCACGTCCTTGAGACATCGATCTCAAATCAGTTGCGTACCCAAACATCTCAGCTAACGGAACTTGCGCTCGAATGACCTGTGCTCCCCCTCTTGGCTCCATGCCTTGCACTTGACCACGACGACGATTCAGATCTCCAACTACGTTACTTACAAAGTCATCAGGGCTGATAACTTCAAGTTGCATAACTGGCTCAAGCAATTGCAATCCTGCTTTCTGGCAGCCCTCTTTCGTACACATTGACCCAGCGATTTTAAACGCCATTTCACTTGAGTCAACCTCGTGAAAGCTTCCATAAAAAAGTGTCACTTTGAGATCAATTACAGGGAAATTCGCCAAAACTCCACTATCTAGGGCTTCACGAACTCCATTCTGAACTGCAGGAATATATTCCTTAGGAATAACTCCTCCCTTAATCTCATCAACAAATTCAAATCCACTACCTGGCGCAAGTGGCTCTAAACGGAGCTGAACATGTCCAAACTGACCTCGACCACCGCTCTGTTTCGCGTATTTAAGCTCGTTTTCAACTTCTTTAGTAATTGTTTCTCTGTAAGCAACTTGTGGCTTACCAACATTAGTTTCTACTGAAAATTCTCTAAGTAATCTTTGCTGAATTACATCAAGATGAAGCTCACCCATACCAGCAATCAATGTCTGACCAGACTCATGATCAACTGAGAGACGAAGCGATGGGTCTTCTTTTGCTAGCTTAGAAAGAGCTATGCCCATTTTTTCTTCATCTGCCTTAGTTTTAGGCTCAATTGCAACTGAAATTACAGGAGCAGGAGCATAAATGCTTTCTAATAAAATTGGCTTATCAATCGCACAAAGAGTATCTCCAGTAATTGTCTCTTTCATCGATACGATTGCAGCGATATCTCCAGCGCAAACCTCTTTAACATCTTCGCGCTTATCTGCGTGCATACGAACTAATCGACCAACACGCTCTTTTTTGCCACGTGTTGAGTTAAGTACAGAACTACCTGCCTCTAGTTTACCGGAATAAACACGCACGAAGGTAAGAACACCAACATATGGATCTGAAACTATCTTGAATGCTAGAGCAGAAAGTGGCTCCTCATCTTTAGCAGCTCTTGTGATTTCTTTTGTCTCATCATCAGGGTCTGTGCCTGCAATATCAGGGAGATCTAATGGAGATGGAAGATAATCAATAACTGCATCTAAAAGTGGCTGAACACCTTTATTCTTAAATGCACTTCCACAAAATACAGGAAATATCTCAAGAGCTAATGTAAGTTTTCTTAAGCCTCTTTTAATTTCTTCAACTGAGAGCTTTTCACCAGATACGTATTTTTCAGTTAACTTCTCATCAGACTCAGCAACTACCTCGATAAGATTATCACGAGCAGCTGCAGCCTCAGCTCGAAGCTCATCTGGAATATCAATGTATTCGTACTTAGCACCTAGGCTATCATCAGCGTAGATAATTGCTCGGTTCTCAACTAAATCGATAACACCTTTTAATTCACTCTCTGCACCGATTGGAATCTGAACTGGAACTGGGCGAGCGTTTAATCTGTCAACAATTGTAGAAACAGCATACTTAAAGTCAGCGCCTGCTTTATCCATCTTATTAATAAAACAGATACGAGGAACGTTAAACTTATTAGCTTGTCTCCAAACAGTTTCTGATTGGGGCTCAACTCCGTTTACAGCATCAAATACTACAACCCCACCGTCAAGCACTCGTAAGCTACGCTCAACCTCAATCGTGAAGTCTACGTGACCTGGTGTGTCGATAATGTTGATTTTGTGTTGAGGATACTGTTGATCAGATCCAGACCAATAACAGGTAGTCGCAGCAGAGGTAATCGTAATTCCTCTCTCCTGCTCAAGCTCCATGTAGTCCATTGTAGCAGCGCCTTCATGAACTTCACCGATCTTGTAGTTAACACCTGTGTAGTACAGCACACGCTCAGTCGTAGTCGTCTTACCGGCGTCGATGTGCGCCATGATTCCGATATTTCGACATTTGTTGAGGTCTTTAACGTCTGCTGCCACTGCTTGGTCCTAAACGGCTTAACTTTATTACCAACGAAAGTGCGCAAATGCTTTGTTTGCATCTGCCATCTTGTGAGTATCTTCACGTTTCTTAACAGCTGCTCCTCTATTGCTCGCAGCATCTAAGATCTCTCCAGCCAAACGGCTAGCGATTGTTCTCTCAGAGCGAGAATTAGCAGCTTGTATCAACCAACGAATAGCAAGTGTTTCCTGCCTACGTGGTCTAACTTCAGTTGGAACTTGGTAAGTAGCACCACCAACACGTCGAGAACGAACCTCAACTGCTGGTCTGATGTTTTCTAGTGCCTTATGAAAGACTGTAACTGGCTTTTCGCCTGACTTTTCAGAGGCAGAGTCCAGTGCAGTATATACAGCTTTCTCTGCAACAGACTTCTTACCGTGTCTAGTCATACGGTTAACCATGCGAGTAATTATCACTTCACCAAATTTTGGATCAGGAAGAACTTCTCTAGTAAAATCTCTTTTCTTACGAGTCATAGTCTTAATCTTCTCTATTTAAAAACTTATTTTGGACGCTTAGTACCGTATCTTGAGCGGCTCTTTTTACGGTCATTAACGCCATGAGTTTCAAGCTTGCCTCTGATGATGTGGTAACGAACACCAGGAAGGTCTTTAACCCTTCCACCCTCAATCAATACAACTGAGTGCTCCTGCAAGTTGTGTCCTTCACCTGGGATATAGCTTGTAACTTCAGCACCTGTGGTCAAACGAACACGTGCAACCTTTCTCAAAGCTGAGTTAGGTTTCTTAGGTGTCTGTGTATATACACGCGTACATACGCCTCTCTTCTGTGGACAGCTCTTAAGTGCTGGCACTTTAGTAGGCTTTAATCTCTTCTTGCGTCGGCTTTTTACTAATTGGTTAATAGTTGGCATACAGCCTGCTCCTCATTAACTGCACACAAAGTGCTGTACATTTTTCAACACTGCATTACTGCAGCGCTGCTAAGCATAAATAAAAAATCTAAATTTCCTAGGTTTGAGCTATGAGACTCGCATGAATCAACATTTAATTGGCTCGTTTACTACGTCACTTATGTTTGAAAATCTTCAAACGTCGGAGATGTTGCTTTTCCTAGGACAAATGCCTTGCATCTCCTCGTGCCGCAGTTGCATCTTTGTAAGAGAACAATCTAAAAAAATTGAACTATCCAACAAACATGCATACACCACCCTTTAAGCACTGCTTACCTGTTTAAAAGTAAGATAAGTGCCCGAAAGTTGTGGCTATTCTTTTCCCTGGAACCTCCAGGGAGGTGCATTGATATCACGTAAATTACTGAAAAGTCAATGATGTCAAGCTAGAAAAAGGTCTGCTTTGTGCCAGCATTTTGATAACTTAGCTACTGAAGGCTGTGTCCCAGCAAGGAAACCTAAGCTAGGTCACGAAAGCCTGCGATTTCTATAATACATTCAGCTAGTTAACCTCAACCGAGACACTCTTTCTGAGCTGAGCTTCATTAAGCCCCTTAGCGCTCACAATAAGCTCAATCTCGTTGCGTTCCCCTACCGTTGCGTATCCCATTGGTGTTCTTTCAGCTGAATCTAAGCTTGGCGGTATTTCATATGACTGAGAGGCGCTAAAGACGAGTTCTTGGTCTCCGATTCTCACATCTATTCTACCCTCTAAAGGAGCGAGCTCTTCAGATTTTGTTAGTTTGTAACTACCTGGTCTTAAGTACTCTACCGAACGAACCTCCCAACTCTTACTCTTTGGATTTTTCAGTAACAAAATTCTAACGGGATCTTTTACTCTTGGTCTGATTGGCGCAGGTGGCGCTGAGAGCGCATTATCTGCAATCATCCCAGTATGACAGTAAGCATAAAGGTTAGCTAAATTTCCTTTATGAAACTTACTACAATAATCAGGAAATGAACCTGTTTTTGCTTCGTATGCACAGCATGCATATCTTTCATTCACTTCCTTAAACGTATGAGTGATTGTTGTCATGACTGAACTAGTTGAGCCTGTAAAATAGGCACCGCTCTTACATTTTCCTGAGTTACACCCTACTCCCATGGTTCCATCAGCAATCATGTCGTTCCAGCCGCTACATGTATTCGTGCCACAATTTTTACCAACGGCTGAATCGTAATAGGTGTACTCATCCCTAAGATCAAAAAGAGAATGTCCTATTTCATGTCGCGCGATATCTGCAGATTGAGAATTGATTGATGTAACTGCGGTATTACCACCTGAACCACCGTATTGAGTACTATTGTGCACAATTACGACTTGGCGATTGTAGGTATTACATGCGATTGCGGATTCATAGCCGATAAAATTGTTACACGTCAGCAAATGACTAAATGCGCCTGATCCAAAATTACAATAACTATTCGCGGTAGTACTCTCCTGAGTAGAATAGAGCACATTCAGTTGACTAATCTTATCGTAATCAAAGACTGTGTCTTTTTTAAATTTATCAACTATTTTTAAAACATTTGCTTCAAAAGAGGCCATATCCCCATTAAAACCTGATGGAACAAAGATCATATTAACTGAGTTATCAAACGATCCATTGAATTTAATAGCGTGACAGTCCTGACCTAAGACATCTTGTGGTGGATTTTTTAACTCTATCTGAAAGATATTTGATACTGCCGGTGGATTAAGAGTAATTGCAGCGATTACAAATTTCCAAATTATGGCCTGAGGTAAGTTAATTTCTAGCTTCGTATTATCAACAAATTTATACGGAACCTCAAAAACAGGATCTGAATCGGCCATTCCTTTTGCATAGAGCCTTACTGCTGGACTGAAGTTTTGCCCTGTTAGTATTACCTTGGGCGCACTCATTCCAGCAAAGTTTACAACACTAGGTCCTGTAATTGCTGGATTACCAGTTTGAGCAAATGAAATTGTGGAAATTAATAATAGATAGAGAAAGGCAGAAAAGAACAACCGCATGACAACCCCCAAATATACCCAAAAAACTATGACTTAGGACAAAAAGCAATTCCTATGCCAGTGATAATTTTAAGCTTTTTTAAATGGGAACCATTAGCAGGGGAAAGAAACAGGAAACACTCTCTTGAACAAATTAATAAAGTTGTTGGAGATATAGGAATGGCATCTAACATGTTCAATGCGCTCAATAACACCTCAAACAGTGACAAAGGCTCAGATATGAATACAGCTGGTGCAGTTTTACATACAGCCGTCAATCTGTAAGAGCAAGCTAGACATTGCAAGAACATCTAAAAAGTGGCCGAGCACAGTTAAGTTCTCGGCCACTTTTGCAACCTAGATGCAGTGGAGATCCCTAGGGGCAGATGGGATGATCCAGCAGGTGTTCAGCGATCGCTCCGTAACACCAGATGTTGGCTTCAGCTTTCGGTGCAGCGACAGGAATGACCGGAGGCGGCGAAGGAAGTCCTGCGCCTGGCGAGATGCCCTGGTTGATGTTGACGATGATCTGCCCGATCTGAGCGATCGCACCCGCAACCACCGATGACGCCGCACGTGCGAGCAGCGTCAACCCCGCGTCGATATCCCCACCAAGAGTGTGGTTCGCGAAAACGACCATCTCGCCTTCGCCCTCGGTGAAACGTTCGACCACCGTTACCGGACATTTGAAAGGAGTTTCAGTGAGCGGCAACTTGTTCTCTTCCAACTCCCCCGTTCCGATCGTCG
This sequence comes from Deltaproteobacteria bacterium, assembly GCA_020635175.1. Lineage (GTDB taxonomy): Bacteria > Bdellovibrionota_C > UBA2361 > UBA2361 > J135 > JACKAH01. The sequence continues at coordinate 59,140 of JACKAH010000003.1, read as the reverse complement.
CCGTCGGCACCGAAATGCTGATCTGAGCGCCGCTTCCTCCGACCGGAAGAGTCACAGGCGGAAGCGGAATGTTCTGATCCGACTTGATGTGGGTACTCTTCAGGGTGTCCAGCAGAGAAGTCCCGGCGCCGTCGAAGGTGTGTTTCGCCAAACCGTGGCCAGAAGCGCGCGCGAGCGTTTCGTGCTTTCGGTTCTTGACCTTGCCGTTTGCACGCGCAGACTTCTGAAGCTCAGCTTCACCGACAGCACTGTCCGTACTCAGAGCGTAGTGAGTGTCGGTTGCCATCTGACGTCCGGTTCCGAAGACCTGCCCGTAGCTCGAGGTCGAGACTTTCAGATCATAGACCTCGATCATGCCGAGCACGAAACCAGGACCGATCGTGAGCGAACCGGAGCCTTGGCCGTTGATCAGCGCGGGCTTGGTCGTGACCGTGAAAGGGTCGACCTGGGTAAGCCAGGCCGCCTCTGCCGTTGCCGAAAGCAACACCAGGCAGAGCACAGCAAAAAGTGCACAACGCATCATCTTCTCCAAACTACAGAGGCTACATCTTCGGCAGGTGAGCGCCTCTTGATTCACACTGCCACCGCTTCACTGAGCCAAGAAGCGAACACCTCGATTGTTCAGAACAAGGCGTTTTCCTTCTGCAGGGTAAATCTCACCCTTTAGAAAGTCGCTTTTCAACTCGATTCCAGGAGCCAGACCTTTAAGAGCGAACTTTCCCTCCTGATCTGTGCGTATCGTATATGGGTTAATGCCCTCAAAGAGAGCTGGTCTTATACCGATCTCGGCGTTTCGTAGCGGAGTTCCATCAGGTTTGACGATCCGCCCTGTCAGTTCTGCCTGAGTGATCATACTCAACGAGACGAACTCATCCTCAGCAGTAAACTCCGACACATGAGCTTCCTTGTCAGAGAATGCAACTACTTGGTAGCGCTCTCCCAAAACAAGAGGAACCTCTTCGCGAGATCCAACAACACCAACATCATTGGCGATTACCTCTCGGCCTGCGCAGATGACATAGTGTAGTTGAGAACCGAGTACGCTACCGCTGAAGAGAATTTTTACAATCACCCTCTTAGGTGGTAGCTGATACTCGATCACAGTAACTTGATTGTTGTAACTGTGGAGATCTACCTGCGGAAATTCCTTAGGTTTTTTGAGCTCAACATTCACGCCTGGCTTCGTTGCAATCTGACTCGTAACGCTCACAGTGTAATAGACCGATGGCAATCCAAAGATCATAATCGGCCTGTTAGGTTTGATCAGAAAATGGTTCCTCGATGTCATCAGATGAGCCACTTTCAAAGAACCGAGCTCTAGCGCCCTTCCGTCCTTGGCGAGCACAGCATTTAGCAAAACACTGCATCCGTCGTCTGGTTCTAGAAGCGCTTCCTCTGGGATCCGCAGCTCTAAACTGAGAGAGGCAGCACAGTTAAAAGATCCTTGATCGGAGTAGACCCCCGGTTGCAGAATTCCCAGTTGACGATGTTCGAATCCGCGCAGCTCAACTTGGTATCGAGCAACACAGATCTGGTCATCACTGACATGCCACCAGGCCCGAATGAAGTACTCTCCAGGCTCAAGCCCTTTGAAGTGAAATCTTCCATCCTCAAAGTAGCCAGTACTTATGCCGCGCTCGAAGATCCTCTGATGACCTGGACTTCCAGTCACAGCATCAAAGCTCTCACTACGAGCAATTGCAACCTGATTCCAGACCTGCTTCACACCCTGCATGGGCTGCGGCAGTTCGCCGGAGATCGCAGATTCCGTGTAGACGATCGATTCGAAATCGTATCGTCCACCTGCTTTGACCTCAAATGTGCCTGAATAGGTCGCTGTCTGCATATAGTCAGGCTTGCTCTTCCAGAGCACACCCTGCCCTGAGTGCGTCGCCTCCGATTCAAAGAGAGGTTCAGGCTCGGGGCTCAGGGTTAACATCTGTTCAGTTACGACCTGCCAGCGATAGCTTCCAGGGTATACCCCTTTAAAGCCCACGCAACCTTGATCGTCACTCAAAACTGCACGCGTTATTGGGTTCAGCATTTCATCCGTGAGCTTCACCCCAACGCCACTTACTGGCTGCCCTTTCATCTCATCACGAAACTGAATTGAGATGTGCCCATAGGGGCTTAGCTCAACAGAGATCGCATGCGAGCTGAAGTCCGTCGAGAAAGGCTCTGCCTGAGATTCTTCCCGATTCCGCAACACCTCTACCTTTTGTGAAAGATCATTCTCCATTTTCTGCAAGGACATGTCGTCGTTGCTCGAGAAGAGGCTCACGCAAGTAACAAGGCAAAGAAGCAGGAAGATCGAAGTGGCCAGAACGAGCGCACGGCGGTTCTTCATCGGGACTCTCCACGTTTGAGAAGCAGGACGCTTCTTTCAGATGTAAGATCTAGAACCTAAGCTTTGTCTAGCTTAGTCGGCAGATATAATTCTGCTGACTAAGCCTAGTCTTCCTCTACTCTAGCCGTATATATGGAAATCAATGTGTAGGGTACACTTTCAGAATTTTTAATCAAAAGATTTATCGCCAGTGAAACTTTCTTAGATAGATTGAGATTTTTATCTCAGAAAAGTGCATTATTATAAGTTTTAAAATCTAGAGCTGACGCAGTAGAGACTATGTCGCCTTTGCTAACGCTCGGCTCGAAAGGACAGGCAGATGATTCCTTCCTACTCAGGAGTTTAAAAGCGTATTTCTGCATCTGCAGAGACAGAAAGCAAAAGCCCTGAATTGGAGTAGATTTTTTGAAGGAACTCGATGGCACGCAACAACCCCAGAAAAACCAGAGAAAGATAACCCCCTTGTGCCTCCAATGAGAGGACAACAAGGGGGTTCTTCATACAGACACAGCGATTCATGCTCGTTACAAGGCGGATGAGCACCTCCTAGAGCTTTCGGACTCATTTCGTAAACATCACTGGAATGTCTAGAATGAGGTCGAGCAATCGTATGCCACACAGAACGAAGACTGGGCTCAGCAAACTGAATGCTATTAGTAGCGACCAGAATGCCTCAGAGACAGTATCTCGACTAAAGACTGCAGGCTGAGTGTGTGTGAGCTCGAAGCCAGGGGATGAGAGGGACCCCAGGCTCACCACCTCATCAACCTCAAGAATCAGAGAGCTGTTGAGGCCCATCTGCGTCTCGAAATGTCTAGCCACAGCTTTACTTGCTCCAAGTGAGAACTTACTCGAATCCTCACCTAGCTCGCTGAAGAGGATCGGAAGCTGCTCGTCGAGAAACTGCTTCAAAGACTTACCAATCGATTCGGTATTGGTGAAGTAGTATCGACGCAACTCTTGCTCTGTAAGCTGAAATGTTAGTGTCCCGTGTGCATACAGATCTTGATCATCTTGCCTATTACTGACTAAGGTCTGGAAAGATACTGTCTGAGGACCTAGTTTGCAGATCCTCATCCTACCTGGATGTTTGTCGAAGCAGTACCTATTGTGGACACCAGGAGCTACGAACTCGAGCCCCTCCTTGGAAAAGAAGAGTCCGAGCGAGCCGTTGGGAATCACTACTCCAGCAGGACGGAGCAGGTATCCTAGACAGAGAACCAAGGTGGCGACGGTCAAACCAAAGACCACAGGACGCAGGAAGTTGAACGCTTGACGGAGCGAGTCTTGAAACTTCATGTTGCTTGATATCGAGGGGTGCTTCTGTGTGGGAAGAACCTATATTACGTAACATCGATCTTCCCAAAGAGCCTACAGCTCTATGCGAAGATCACCCTAACCCAAATTACCCAAAATATTTTCGATAAAATGACCCTTGTTGACACAGTTATTCAAAAATGTGGTCTCTTGGTATCATATGAATCAGATACAAATATAAGAGATGATGAAAAATGCTAAAAAGGCTGCTCTGATTTCTCAAAGCAGCCTCTTAAAAGACATCTAACGATATCTAGAGCAAGCCGGCTAAAGACTCAAGCGATGACTGCTCAATGTTAAACCGAGTATCATCTGGCTGTTCTTCTTCGCTCTCAATCTTAACTCTACGTTGATTGTACTCATCAATTCCTGATCCCGCTGGGATTAGACGTCCCATAATTACGTTCTCTTTCAAGCCACGTAAGTGATCAATCTTTCCACTAACAGCAGCTTCAGTAAGAACTTTGGTAGTTTCTTGGAAGCTCGCAGCAGAGATGAATGAATCTGTAGTTAAAGCTGCTTTAGTAATACCTAGCAAGAGAGGCTCATAAGAAGCTGGCTTAGCGCCAGCTGCTACGACCTTCTCATTTTCCTGATAAACCATATAACGAGATACATGGTCACCTACTAAGAAGTCTGTATCACCTGCATCAGAGATAGTTACACGTCTTAACATCTGACGTACTATAATCTCCATATGCTTATCGTTGATACGCACACCTTGCAATCTATAGATCTCTTGAACTTCGTTTACTAAGAACTCAGCAAGAGCTTTAACTCCATGGATACGTAAGATGTCATGAGGGTTACTAGCACCATCAGTTAATGCTTCACCAGCTCTAACATTATCACCTTCCTGTACAGCAATGTGTTTAGTCTTTGGTACAAAGTACTCAGTCTCATCACCATACTCAGGAGTTACGATAATTCTACGCTTACCACGGTAATCTTCTCCAAAGCTCACTACACCATCAACATCTGCGACAACTGATGGATCCTTAGGTTTACGAGCTTCAAAAAGCTCAACGACCCTAGGCAGACCACCTGTAATATCCTTAGTCTTAGTAGTAGCTCTTTCACGCTTAGCAATAATGTCACCAGCATCTAAATCTGCATTGTGATCAACTGATACACGTACACCAACTGGAAGGTTGTAGACACGAGTCAGGCCACTATCTCCGTGGACAACGATTCTAGGTTTAAGATCAGAGCTCTTATCCTTAGCTTCAACGATCTCTTGCTCTACGAATCCTGTACGTTCATCCGTACGTTCTTCCATAGTAAGTTCGTTGATATCTTGCCACTCTACACGACCAGCGATATCTGAAAGAATTGGAATCGTAAATGGGTCCCATTCAGCAATTAGCTGATTTGGGTTTACTTCATCACCCTCTTTCACTCTTAGTCTTGCACCGTAAACTAGTGGATGACGCTCACGTTCACGTTGATCGTTTGGATCGATTACTAAAACTTCAGCTTTACGACTCATCACAACGTCTGACCCGTCACGTCGGCTTACAACACGAGCATTTTCGTACTTAACAACACCAGCGAAACGAGCTTCAAGTGATGTTTGTTCAGCACGACCACTCGCAGCACCCCCGATGTGGAAAGTTCTCATTGTAAGCTGTGTACCAGGCTCACCGATTGACTGTGCAGCAATTACACCAACTGCTTCACCAACGTTAACCATGTGACCACGAGCTAAATCACGACCGTAACAAAGAGAACAAACTCCTCTTTCCGCGTCACATGTTAGAGCGGAACGAATTGTTACTCTGTCTAGGCCAGCTTCTGTTATGACTTCGCAAATCTCTTCATCAATCTCACGATTACGCTCAACCAAAACATCATTGGTAATTGGGTCACGAATATCTTCTAACGCAACACGACCAAGGATACGGTTCGCTAATGATTCAATCTCTTCACCACCCTCTGTCATAGCTGTGACTTCGATACCATCTGCAGTACCACAATCAATCTCAGTAACAATTACATCCTGAGATACGTCAACTAAACGTCGAGTTAGGTAACCAGAGTTTGCTGTCTTAAGAGCTGTATCTGCTAGACCTTTACGAGCACCGTGAGTAGATACGAAGTATTGAAGTACTGTTAGTCCTTCACGGAAGTTAGCTTTAATCGGCTGTTCAATAATTGAACCATCCGGCTTAGCCATCAAACCTCGCATTCCAGCTAACTGACGAATCTGCTGGTTTGAACCCCTCGCACCTGAATCAGCCATCATATAAACTGAGTTAAATGATGGTCCACGCTTAACTTCACCAGTTTCCTGATTTGTAAACTCTTCAGAAGAGAGTCCATTCATCATGTCATCTGCAATTTGGTCAGCTACGTCAGACCAGATATCGATCACTTTGTTATAGCGCTCACCAGAAGTAATCAAACCTTCTTGGTATTGAGAATCGATCTCTTGAGCTTTTGCTTCTGCCTTTTCAAGGATCTGCTGCTTAGTTTCTGGAATGACCATATCTTTCATTCCAATCGAAACTCCAGCTAATGTAGCAAACTTGTATCCGATATCTTTTAAGCGGTCAGCTAAGATAACAGTTGCTTTGTTACCAGCCACACGGAAAGCCTCGTCGATCAAAGCAGAGATCTGCTTTTTCCTCATAAGCTTATTGAAGCGACTGAATGGCAAGCTTTTTGGTAGTGCTTCATACAATAAGATACGACCAACTGTTGTTTCGTGTATCTCATCTCCGATACGACACTTAATTTGTGCTTGCAGCGCAACTTCACCTACATCCCATGCAAATCTTACCTCTTCTGGTGAAGAAAAGATTTTGTCATGACCTTTAGCAAAAGGTCTTTCACGGGTCATATAGTAAAGTCCAAGTACGATATCCTGAGATGGCACAATAATGGGCTTACCATGCGCAGGCCCAAGCACGTTATTGGTAGACATCATCAAAACACGAGACTCAACTTGTGCTTCTACAGAAAGTGGTACGTGAACCGCCATCTGGTCACCGTCAAAGTCCGCGTTAAACGCAGTACAAACAAGTGGGTGCAACTGGATTGCTTTACCTTCAACAAGTACTGGTTCAAATCCTTGAATACCAAGTCTGTGCAGAGTTGGTGCACGGTTTAGAAGAACTGGGTGCTCTTTAATAACTTCATCAAGGATATCCCAAACAACTGGCTTACCCTTTTCAACCATCTTCTTCGCACTCTTAATCGTAGTTACATAACCACGCTCTTCAAGTTTGTTGTAGATAAATGGCTTAAAGAGCTCGAGCGCCATCTTCTTAGGAAGACCACATTGGTGCAATCTAAGTTCAGGACCAACTACAATTACGGAACGTCCAGAGTAGTCAACACGCTTACCAAGTAGGTTTTGACGGAAACGTCCACCTTTACCTTTAAGCATGTCGCTCAAAGATTTCAGTGGTCGCTTGTTTGGACCTGTAATAGTTCTGCCTCTACGACCATTATCAAAAAGCGCATCCACTGCTTCTTGCAGCATACGTTTCTCGTTTCTGATAATGATATCAGGAGAGCCTAACTCCATTAATCTCTTAAGACGGTTATTTCTGTTAATAACACGACGATAAAGATCGTTCAGATCGCTTGTAGCAAATCTTCCACCATCAAGTGGAACAAGAGGTCTCAAGTCAGGTGGAATAACTGGAACAACAGTTAAAACCATCCATTCAGGCCTGTTATCGCTAGCAAGGAAAGACTTAATAACTTTCAAGCGCTTAATCAGTTTCTTTTTCTTAGCTTCTGAGGTTGCGTCACGCAGTTCAGCCAAGAGAACATCATGAAGTTTAGGTAACTCAAGACGCTCAAGCATAACACGAATAGTTTCAGCTCCCATGCCAGCTTCAAATTTGCTGCCCCACTCTGTGCGAGCCTCGCGATACTCTTTTTCTGTTAGAAGATCTCCTTCCTCCATCTCAGTATCACCAGGATCAGTTACGATGTAGTTTTCGAAATAGAGAACTTTCTCAAGATCTCTAAGTGAAATATCTAAAATTGTACCGATACGGCTTGGCAAACTTTTTAGAAACCAGATGTGCGCCACTGGACAAGCAAGCTCAATGTGTCCCATACGCTCACGACGTACTTTTGATTGAATTACTTCAACCCCACATTTCTCACAAACTACGCCACGGTGACGCATTCTTTTATATTTACCGCAATTACACTCGTAATCTTTGGTTGGACCAAAGATCTTGGCACAGAAGAGTCCATCACGCTCAGTTTTAAACGTACGATAATTGATAGTCTCTGGCTTAAGTACTTCACCAAACGACCAACTGCGAATCTTTTCAGGACTAGCTATTGAAACCTGTAATGCATTGAACTTAAGTGGGTTCTTAGGTTTCTCAAATAGGCTGAACAAATCGTCCATATTATTTCCTTCCTCTTATAAAAGACTGCAAAACGTTTATGCTAATGGATTCAAGTCAGAGATAATCTCACCATCTGAGATATCATCATCGTCATTCTCATCTCGCTCTTCTAGGAGCTCAACATCTAGACCAAGGGCCATAAGCTCTTTCATCATAACGTTAAATGACTCAGGTAATCCTGGTTCAAGTACGTGCTCGCCCTTAACGATCGCTTCGTACATACGAGTTCTACCCTGTACGTCGTCTGACTTAACAGTTAGGAACTCTTGCAATGTATAAGCGGCACCGTATGCTTCAAGGGCCCAGACCTCCATCTCTCCAAGTCTCTGACCACCAAACTGTGCTTTACCACCGAGCGGTTGCTGAGTAACAAGAGAGTATGGCCCAATTGAGCGCGCGTGAATCTTATCATCCACCAAGTGATCCAGTTTGAGCATGTACATCACACCAACTGTCACCTTCTCTGAGAATGGCTCGCCTGATCTTCCATCATAGAGTTGAGATTGAGCGTCTTTATCAACACCAACCAACTCTAAAAGATTAAGAATGTCATCTTCAGTTGCACTATCAAACACCGGACAAGCAGTATGAAGTCCATTCATGTTCTTACGAGCGAACTTAAATGTATCCTCATCATCAAGTGCAGAGATAAACTGTACGAACTTTTCGTTACCGTAAGCTTTCTTCAAGAACTCTCTCAACTCGCCTGCAACTTCTTTGCGTTGCTCAGCTGTGCATTCAGGCAATGCAGTACCTGTTAGAGGATCCATGACCTTCTCTAGGTAGTTGCGCATTGTTCGACCTGCAACGTAAGCTCCCCAGCCAAGATGTACCTCTTTGACCTGTCCTACGTTCATTCGAGAAGGCACACCAAGTGGGTTAAGAACGATATCAACTGGTGTTCCGTCTTCAAGGTAAGGCATGTCTTCTTCCGGTACTACACGTGAAAGCACACCTTTGTTACCGTGACGACCCGCCATCTTGTCACCAACTTGGATCTTACGCTTAATTGCAATAAAGACTTTAACCATCTTAATTACACCAGGTGAAAGTTCATCACCCTCTTTCAAACGCTCGATCTTCTCTTTAAGAGCTGCACGCTTATTATTAATAAGCTGACCAGTTCTAACTACAATCTCATTTACCTTTTCTTGGATCTTCTCGTTCCCGATCTGAATATCTCTTAGGTATTCAAATGGAACTTGATCTAACATCTCAGTAGTAAGTTTTGAGTCCTTAGCAATCAACTCGTTACGCTTATCATCAATAAGCTTAGCTGTTGTTGCTTTACCTACTAAATGCTCCTTGATCTCTTTGAGTGCAGTATCGCGCAAGATGTTCATCTCGTCGCGTTGATCCTGTTCAATCTTTTCAATTTCAGCTTTTTCTAGAGCAAGAGTTCTTTCATCTTTCTCAGTTCCCTTACGAGAGAAAACTTGAGCAGAGATAATAGTCCCCTCAACACCTGGAGGTAATCTCAAGCTTGTGTCTCTAACTTCACCGGCTTTCTCACCAAAGATAGCACGGAGTAGTTTTTCTTCAGGGCTTAACTGTGTTTCGCTCTTAGGAGTAATTTTTCCAACCAAGATATCGCCTGGCTCAACTTCAGCTCCAACTCTAATGATACCTGATTCATCAAGATTTCTTAGAGCGTCTTCACCAACGTTTGGAATATCTCTAGTAATCTCCTCTTTACCAAGCTTAGTGTCACGAGCGATACACTCGAACTCTTCGATATGGATAGAAGAAAAGATGTCTTCTTTAACCAATCTTTCGTTGATTAAAATAGAGTCCTCAAAGTTATATCCACCCCATGGCATGAATGCGACCAGTACGTTTTGACCAAGAGCAAGCTCCGCCATATCTGTTGATGGACCATCAGCAATTACTTCGTTTGCTTCAACACGTTCACCAGGAGATACGATTGGCTTCTGGTTAATACATGTGTTTTGGTTTGTTCGACGGTACTTAACTAAGTTGTAGATATCTACACCTGTATCAAGTGGATCATCAGTTGTTTCATTTGCTTTGATTACAATCCTATCCGCATCAACTGAAACGATCTTACCAGCACGGTGAGCAACAACAGTAGCGCCAGAGTCTCTAGCAACGTTTGTCTCAATTCCAGTTCCTACAAGTGGAGCCATTGTCTTAAGACATGGTACGGCCTGACGTTGCATGTTCGAACCCATCAAGGCACGGTTTGCGTCGTCGTTTTCAAGGAATGGAATTAATGAAGCAGCCACTGAAACAAGCTGTTTCGGGCTTACGTCCATACGAGTAACTTCATCAGGGCTCGCCATGACGTACTCAGAATTTCTTCTAGATGGAACAGATGCTTCTAAGAAGTTTCCTTTCTTATCCATAGGCACCTGAGCCTGAGCGATTACTTCACGCTCTTCCTCAAGGGCAGAAAGATAAATAATATCTTCTGTTACTCTGTGACTGTTATCAACGATTCTGTATGGAGTCTCAATGAAACCAAAATCATTAATTCTTGCATGAGTAGCTAAAGAAGAGATCAGTCCAATGTTTGGTCCTTCTGGAGTTTCAATTGGACAAATTCGACCGTAGTGCGTTGGATGAACGTCACGTACTTCAAAGCCTGCTCTATCACGCGTCAAACCTCCAGGCCCAAGCGCTGAAAGTCTTCGTTTATGAGTTACCTCAGATAGTGGATTTGTTTGATCCATAAACTGAGAAAGCTGTGAGGAGCCGTAGAACTCTTTAACAACTGCAGCTACAGATTTGTAGTTAATCAAATCCTGAGGCACTAGGGTATCAATATCCTGCATACCCATACGCTCTTTAACTGCGCGCTCTAGTCTAACCAGACCAATTCTAAATTGGTTCTCAATTAACTCACCAACCGCACGAACACGTCTGTTACCGAGGTGATCGATATCATCGATTGAGAATCGTAGTGGATCGTTAGAGCTCTTAAGTTCTAAAATGTAACGACAAGTTTCTTTAATATCTTGCTCAGTAAGAGTTCCCTGCTCAACTGGAGGAGCCTCTTTACCTTGAGAGATATAAAGTTTGTGGTTTAGCTTTAGTCTACCAACAGAAGAGAGGTCATATCGCTCTTCATTGAAAAATAGATTTTTAAACGCTGCTGCTGCAGTTTCTGGTCTTGGAGGATCTCCAGGGCGGAGTCTTCTGTAGATCTCAATTAAACTGTTAGTCGCCGGTACATTTACAATTCTTGAAAAGAGGTCATCGGCCTCAGGAGACATTTTATCAGCAACAAAAGTCTTCCAGAGAGTATCACCGATGTGGTTATCCTCTAAGTAAAGGATGCGAATCTTGCGTAATCCACGCTCAAGCAACATTGAAAGGTTACCTTGAGTAACAACGTTGCCTTTCGCATTGATCTTATCAAGTGTGATTTCATCACCTGCATTCGTGATAATTTTAAACTTCGCACAGATGTCAGCTTGCTGTTCTTCATTAAGTTCAGCTAAAGCCATACCAACTTGTTGAATGATCTGTTCCCAACCAACAATAACTTCACCATCTTCTGCGATAACATCTTCTGTAACTGGGTTTATAACTTCCTCGATTGCCTCAATCACAGTATCAGCAACGATCATTCCCTCAACAGAATCAGGATCGATTTCAATGTTCTTAATATTGGCTTCGTTTAATCTTCGAATAACAGCACGGTTATACTTACCACCTTTCTTAACGATCGGTTTGCCGTCTTTAGACTTGATTAACTTGAATGCTTTCTCTCCTTCTAACTGAGAAGGGATAAAATCTTTCGTGACAACTCCACCTTTATCAAAAGTTAAAGTGTCAGATTTGTAGTACTCATTTAGAATCTCATCGCCGCTCATACCCAAAGCACGTAGAAGCACAGTTGCGTGCAACTTTCTACGTCTGTCGATTCGAACAAAGAGAAGATCTTTAATATCAAACTCAAAATCCAACCATGAACCACGGTATGGAATTACACGTGCTGAGTAGAGCAACTTACCAGATGGGTGACTCTTACCTTTATCATGATCGAAAAATACACCTGGAGAACGGTGTAATTGGCTTACAACCACACGCTCGGTACCATTAACCATAAAGGTACCTTTATCAGTCATCAGCGGTACTTCACCGAAGTAAACTGTGTCTTCTTTAAGAGCGCTTAAACTTTTTTGTCCGGTGTCTGAGTTTGTTTCCCAAAGAACAAGTTGAATCGTTACACGTAATGGCGCAGCCCAAGTCATGCCACGATCACGGCACTCTTCTACGTCATACTTTGGAGTTCCAAGTGAATAAGATACGAACTCAAGTGATGCGTTTCCGTTGTAATCACTAATTGGAAAAACTGACTTGAAAACTTTTTGTAGACCGATCTCTTCTCTCTTGTCTGGATCTACTTTACTCTGTAAAAACTTCTCGTATGATTTTTTTTGAATCTCGATTAAATTTGGGATCTCCGCAATTTCACCAATGCTACCGTAATTGCGTCTGAAACGTAGGCTCGTTTTAATTTGAGAAGTCATAATAATTGTCTAATCCGGGTTAAGGTTAACACCACCTGTGGCATTGGAGTTTCTTTGGTTAAAGAGTGCAGCAAACACGTCAACAGGAAATGTGAAAGCATAAATCTACGCTTACACTTCCTGTGCTAACAAAATAAATTGTCTGACTGTTTACCTTGGGGTCTTTGGCCCAAAGAGGTTGACTCCACTAAAAAAATCTGCCGGAAACTAAAGCTAATAATCTTGATTATTTATATCTGCAGCTCTTATTTGTCAACAAAAGCGCAGAAGTTCATTTTGTGGCGACCCAAACACCCTAAAACATAGTTCTAGATTGGGTCGCCGCAAGATTACTTAATGCTGGCTTTTGCGCCAACTTCTTCAAGTTTCTTCTTGATTTCTTCAGCTTCAGCTTTCTCAACACCTTCTTTAAGTGCTTTTGGTGTTGAATCAACAAGCTCTTTCGCCTCTTTGAGTCCAAGTCCAGTGATTTCACGAACCACTTTAATGACCTTAACTCTCTCAGCGCCTGGCTCATCCAATGAAACTGTGAAGTCAGTTTGAGCCTCTTCAGCTTCAGCACCACCGCCAGCAGCTACAGCACCAACCATAGCCACAGGTGCAGCAGCAGTTACTCCAAGCTCATCTTCAAGCTCTTTAACTAGCTGGGCTGCTTCCATGAGAGACATGTTTTTGATGAAATCCTTCACCTGCTCTCCGGTTACATCACTCATTTTTCACTCCTATCTATTTAAAAATACAAAAATTTAAAAGTTAACTCTCTAGCTCTGCTCTAAGACCCCTTCTCTAGTTTGTCTCTATACGCAGCAAGTGTGCGAACCAACTGTGAAGCTGGTGCCTGTAAAAGTTGTACAACTTTTGTAGCTGGCGTATTGAGCAGCGCGAGAAGTTTTGCCAAGGTCTCCTCTTTGCTTGGCATTTTAGAAAGAGCATCGACATCTTTTGAGTCGATAAACTTTCCATCACACCATCCACCCTTGATCTCAAGTTTTTCGTTTTCCTTAGCAAACTTAGTTAGGACCTTAGCAGGACCTACTACGTCCTCAGCTGAAAAGGTCAACATGTTTGGTCCTTCTAAAAGACCAATTAATTTTTCAAGATCCGCAGCTTCGTTCTCTTTAAAAACATCAGCGGCGGCTATTCTTGTTAAAGTGTTCTTAACAACTTTTGCAGATGCACCAGCTTCGCGAAGCTTAGCTCTAAGATTTGTAATCTGCTCAACTGTTAAACCATTGAAGTCAGCAAATACTGCAATCTGAGCAGTAGAAAGTCGCTGCTTTAATAGTTCGATCTCGTCCTGTTTTGCTGCCTTATTCATCTTAACACTTACCTATACTAAATATTTCTCATTGGAATAACATCAAGAGCTATTCCTGGACCCATTGTTGAAGAAAGGGAGCCACTCTTAAGATAAATCCCCTTGCTAGTAGAAGGTTTTGCACGACAAATTGCACGAACAAATTCCTCTGCGTTTTCTCTCAACTTTTCGCCACCGAATGAAGCTTTACCGATTGAAGCGTGAACGATACCTGCTTTCTCTACACGATACTCTGCACGTCCTGCTTTAATTGCTTTTACAGCTTCTCCGACATCAAAAGTAACAGTTCCAATTTTTGGTGATGGCATTAAACCACGTGGTCCTAATTGCTTACCAAGTTTACCAACTTGAGCCATCATGTCAGGAGTTGCGACTACGCTATCAAAATCTAAAAATCCACCCTGAACTTTTTCGACTAAATCTTCAGCACCAACGATATCAGCGCCAGCATCCTGTGCTTCTTTGATCTTCTCGCCCTTAGCAAAGACTGCAACAACTGTCTTTTTACCAAGACCGTGTGGAAGCTCTACTGCTCCACGAATATTCTGATCAGATTTTCGTGGGTCAACGCCAAGACACAATGCTATTTCAATTGTCTCATCGAACTTAGCTGAGGCTGTATCAGCTGCAAGCTGGCAAGCTTCTTCAAGCGGATAAAATTTCTCACCGTCAACTTTGCTTCTTTCTGTTTTAGTACGCTTACTAATAGCCATCTCTAAACCGTCTATATTAATTAACTACATCAATTCCCATGCTGCGTGCAGTACCAGCAATAATCTTACAAGCAGCGTCGATATCGTTTGCATTCAAATCTGACATCTTTTTCTCTGCAATCTCTTTGATCTGAGCTTGAGTAAGTCTGCCTACCTTATCTCTATTTGGAACGCCTGAACCCTTTTGAACCTTAGCAGCCTTCTTAATCAAGAAAGATGCAGGTGGAGTCTTTGTTTCAAATGTAAAAGATCTATCTTTGTAGACAGTAATTACTACAGGAATGATCTCGCCTGGGTTCTTTTGTGTAGCTGCATTAAAAGCCTTACAAAAGTCCATAATGTTTACACCGTGTTGCCCAAGTGCTGGACCAACAGGTGGTGCAGGGTTAGCTTTACCAGCTTCAATCTGCAACTTAATCTGTCCTGTTACCTCTTTCATTGTGTCCTCTTAAAATCTCTATTTTTCCGCTGCTATACCTTCTCAACTTGAGCAAAATCGAGCTCAACGGGAGTAGCACGACCAAAAATACTAATCAATACTTTGAGTTTACCTTTTTCAGGCTTAACTTCTTCAACAGTTCCGTTGAAATCTGCAAATGGCCCATCTACCACCTTAACACTTTCGCCCTGCTCAAAGTTCATACGAGAACGTGGAGAAGAGGCACCCTCTTGGACTTGGTGTAAGATCTTGTCAACCTCATCTGGGCCTAGAGGCATAGGGTCCTTAACATCACCAACAAATCCTGAGATCTTTGGAGTGTCTTTAACTAAGTGCCAAGTGTCTTGGTTCATGTTCATCTGAACCAACATGTAGCCAGGATAAAATTTCTTAGTAGTCTGCTTCTTTTGACCTCTAACCATCTCGATTACAGTCTCTTGAGGAACTAAGATGGCTCCGAAATCATCAAGAGCATCGTGTGTCTTAATTCTCTCCTGCAAAGAGATCTTAGCCTTAGACTCGTATCCCGAGTAAGCGTTAACTACGTACCAATCCATCCCCTCCTTAGGTACAGAGAACGGATCCAATGGAATGTCTTCTTCCTCTTCTTCTTTATCAGAAGAACTGCTTTGCTCAGAATCAGAACTAGAAGTGTCTTCTACTGAAGCAGCCTCTTGAGTTTGAGTCTCTGCACCAAAAGGCACATCTTCAATTGGAGCTGATGCTTCAACAGTTTCTGGTTTAGATTCTTCTGACTGAGTTTCATGCGAGCCATTACCTGCTGCACTTTCATCAGTCACAGTTTCAATTACAGCTTCACTCGCTGTATCTTCTGAATCATTATTTTGAGTTTCGTTTATTTCGTCCATTCCATTCCTAGCAAACTAGTGCTACGCCATTATCGACTGCATAAGTTCATTAAAAACAAGATCAAGCAATCCAAGGTAAGCAGCGATCAACAACATCATTACAATCACAACAAATGTTGCCTGTATCGTTTCCTGTTTTGTCGGATAACTAACTTTTTTTAGTTCAGTCCAACTTTCTTTTGTGAAGGACACTCCTTGTGAGATTAAATTCCCTTCACTCTGCTTAGCTTGAGCCATAACTCCCCTTGCACGAACTCTCAGCCTGTCGAAAAATTCGCTATATAGCTGAAAATGCTACTTCTTTTCAAAAAAACTTTATGGAATTCGGGAGAGTAGCAGATTCGTAAGCTTACAGCAAATGTTTGGGCAAAATTATTCTTGATTTATCTAAAAAAGTGTGGGGTTAGCAAACGAAGCATTTTTGGGTCTACTTCGTCTGCTTATCTTGCTGAATTTATTGCTTATTTAAGACAAAAGTCGTGTTGGCAGTTCCACCACCAACGAAGGTAATAACCCCATCAGCCTCAAGCTGAGTAGAATTAAATGTTCCTTCGGCAGTAAAGCTAGCGATAGCGACAGCTGGGACATCTGAAGCGCTTGCTGTAAAAGCAAACGTTCCAGCAGTTGAAGTAGTTGAAATGTTTACAACTACTGAACCAAAAGTCTCAGAAACCAAGGTCAGGGTCCATCCACTACCGGTCTCTGACACCTCCGCCACGATAGTCTCAGGGTCAGGGTTAACTAGCCCAAAAACGAGGCCATCAACGTCTGTAACTAGCGTTAAAGTGTTTCCATTAAACGAAGCTGTGTACTGAGCAGCGCCAGAGCTACCAAAAGTTACGTTATTCCATTGCCCTACACTCGTACCAGCGAACTCATCAGCAAAATCAAGTGCTGAAGATTGAGGAGTTGCTGTAGGAGTAGGCGTTGCTGTTGATTCAGGAGTTGGTGTCGGTGTCGCTGATGCCGCGGGTGTAGGCGTGGCTGTAACAGAGGGCGTTGGAGTCGCTGTTGTTACAGGATCGCTTGTGCTGCCACTATCATCGTCGTCACTGCTACTTCCGCCACACGCAGCTAATTGTGAAACAGCTAAGACTAAGAAAAGATAAAATAATTTTTTCATTACATTAACCCAGAAAATAAGTTCAATATATCAACAGCCAACTGATAGCATTTTTTATGTTACAGATCTCTCTAAATTTCAATAACATGAAATGGTTATTGGTTTGGTTATTTGGGGTACTTCTATGAAATTTTCTCAACTATCTCTAATTTATTTTCATTATTTTTCTCACTAATTTTCAAAACGTACTTGCAGAAGACAGCCTACGCAGTGAACTTGCAGCTGCGAGATCTGAAGATTCAGAAAGGGGCACGCAGAATTTTATCTCAGAACATGGCCTCAGCGCCTTTAGGGAGAACTGTGGCCGCAACAGTATCTTGGGTGGCCAATGTTATGAAAATGGCTACCGAAGCGGCACAAAGCCTGAAGGATCAAATGATGGAGACAAAATTGTGTCTAGTTCTTGGATTGAAACTGCCAGAGGCGGTGGTCGCGCACAGAATGAAGACAAAGCAAAAGCCTCTGAGGAGATCTATCAATACTTCAAATTAAATTTTGATGATCTTTGCTCAAATCGTGAACATAACGGATGCCAACAAGGTTTTACATGCAAACCAACAGCTATCTTAATCTCTAAAGATGCAATCGACTTTAAGAAGATATGCGAACCACTAAAAGACGATCAGGGCAAATCAACTGGCAGCTTCGAGTGTCACTATGAAGCTGAGATTACAGATGTGAATTCAGCCGTCTCAATTAAACCTGCGATTTGTCACTGCTACCCTGAGAACTGGGAAGACGAACTTACTTAGTGAGTAGACAGCAACTTGTTAAAGCGAGAGACAGGACTTCCTGCTACAACACTCTCGATATATCTACGGGCAAGTTCAGCAACGTATGGGCGCAAAAGCTTAGCTGGTGCTTTCATGTCAGTTACATGAAATGGATCCCCCAACCTTTCAGCGTGAACAGATTCTACAGCTGTTATAAAGCCCATCATCCCTGTGAATTCTGTAGGAATCCACAATGTTCCACTTTGCATTAATTCCCTCTCTCCTTGATCTGCAAATTCTAAAGGAAAAGGCAGATTCTCACATCCTGTAACGAACCTTACATTCGTATTCGCACACAACGCTCGCACAACATCTTGTGTTAAGGAGCCCCTCAGCGCGTTAACAACAAACCCATCTATCTCTTCGCCTGCGACAATACCTCTATCACTATAAGGATGAACCCGAATGCCGTCAGGATCTTCCAAAGAAGTTCTTGCATCAGGAAATTTGGCTTCGTCATATTCGGCCAAATGCAAACCGGTTACATCAACTCCCTTCCAACGAAATCCATCAATCAGACGTCTTCCAA
The DNA here is from genome assembly GCA_020635175.1 of Deltaproteobacteria bacterium. Lineage (GTDB taxonomy): Bacteria > Bdellovibrionota_C > UBA2361 > UBA2361 > J135 > JACKAH01. Next base: position 40,834 of record JACKAH010000003.1, on the reverse strand, counting down.
CAGCGCCAAAACCGCAAAGTCCAAGTCTCAATTGATGAATAGGTATCTCAAACGCATCACGCAGGCCACTTAAAACTGCAATGTTTCCATGTGCTGTTGCAAAAGAAGTATCTGTATTTCTGGAACCAACAAAACGTTCATTTAAATAACGAAGAGAAGTGACTATGCCGTCATCCCCTTCTCGCGAATGTAAAACGCCATGGCCAACATCCTGCCCAGTAACAAGAGTTACTCCGTATTCAGCTTCAAATGTCTGAAGACCCTTAATTACGAAATCTAAAAACTCTCTATCGTTAGCTTGTCCAACCCAGCCTTCACGATTTGGACAAACCACTACCTTGCCGCCTACTATCTCACCACGTCTCAAAGACTCAGAGATTCTTAGGCCCTCAAACGGCACTAATCTACTATAGAAAACTTTTTGCTCCATCCCATCAGCAAGTCCTAGAGCAACCTTATCTGCAGAAAAGCCTCTCGATCTCATATCGGCTTCTGGAACTATTCTAAGACCGCCTAAGGAATACTTTCCAGAATTAGGTTCAGCTACTGTTGCAATGCTCATTGAAAAGCCGTTAGCAGTATCTTGGAAACGAAAAAGATGAAGTGCTTGATGTGCCGTAGGTAAGAGCCTGGCACATTCTTCGGGATCGACAATCTCCCATCTGTAATCAGGTTGTAATAGACCTGCTGGTAAAAAACGCTCAGGACTTACGGGAGAGCTTGCGCCTACTAATTCACCATCCACAACATTGACTCCTCTTCAGACTTAGAATCACAACAATGATCGCTAAGACTAGTCCAAACCGGTTTCCAAAACAAACGCCATATTAAAATCCTGCTCCCTTAATTCTTCCCCCCTCACGGGGGAAGTACTCGCGTTAGCGAGGGATGCGGGAGGCGCTTACAGAGCGAAGCTCTGATTTAGCGACTAACAGAGGCAAATGCGAACTAGTGAGCATTTGATTCATTATTCTGTATTAAGTGGTGGTGGGAGCAGGATGCTACGCTTCGCTACGCATCCAACAGGATTTACTCTTTCTTTTGGTTCAAATCCTGCTCCCTTAATTCTTCCCCCCTCACGGGGGAAGTACTCGCGTTAGCGAGGGATGCGGGAGGCGCTTACAGAGCGAAGCTCTGATTTAGCGACTAACAGAGGCAAATGCGAACTAGTGAGCATTTGATTCATTATTCTGTATTAAGTGGTGGTGGGAGCAGGATTTGAACCTACGTAGACTAACGTCGTCAGATTTACAGTCTGATGCCTTTAACCACTCGGCCATCCCACCTTATAGAGTGTTATGAGTAGATATAAAAATGGAGCTGACAGAGGGACTTGAACCCACAACCTGCGGTTTACAAAACCGCTGCTCTACCAATTGAGCTATGTCAGCACCAAAATTAGATTATGTTGTGTAGCAAAGGAGACTTACGTCGGTCAATAGCTCAACGAAGTATTTAGATATTTATATTCCCAGACCAAATAGCTGTTTCAGAGCTTATCTTGATGATAAGTTGCTAAATTCATAGATTTATCGTAAATCTCGCATCTGTTTTGAGCAGGATTGCCCACGTAGCTCAGTGGTAGAGCACTTCCTTGGTAAGGAAGAGGCCATGGGTTCAATCCCCATCGTGGGCTCCACAGTTGCTCGAAACTAAAAGGTGTATTAAAAAGCCTTTCTTACGAAATTTTTGAGCGGGAGTAGCTCAGCTGGCTAGAGCATTAGCCTTCCAAGCTAAGGGTCGCGAGTTCGAATCTCGTCTCCCGCTCCATTTTTTTATAAATCTCTTGCAGCCTCTCGAAATGCATCTCGAGTAATCGCATCAAAAGCAACATAAATCGCCTTACAAAAACTCTCGATATATTCTTGTTGCAAAGCCTCGGAATATACCTCCAGAGATGGATCTATCGCTAGAATCTCAGCTACTGAAATCTCAGCCTCATTTCTCACAGCTTTTAATTTGCTATATTTCAGATGGTTTTCATTAAGAATCTACTATGATAGTGTTCCTCGCTAATCGATGGTTTACGCCTGTAGCTCAACTAGGTAGAGCACTGGATTCCAAATCCAGCGGTTGGGGGTTCGATTCCCTCCGGGCGTGCCAGTTTGATATTATCTTTCCTAATTTTGAAAACTGACGCCACGCACAAACACCTCTTCGGGCACTGCCAACAAGGCACCCAGTGCCACACCTTGCATTCCCTGAAAAGCATGCATTACCTGACTGTAATCTTCTAAATTTCCTACCTTTCCATCTCGAGCTAAGACCCTAAGCGCTGAGCTGAGGTCTTTATCATGCTTATGCTCAACTGGTTCTACTTCTAATAGGTAGTAATTTGGATCAAGACCTGCAGCACTTACTATTGCTGTTAACCTCTCCCTGTTTTCTGGAGTATCATCGAAATGTTTAAATGGCTTACGTGTTAAGAGCTTCGTTGCATAATCACTCAAAATTGGATCTCTGCTTTGCGTCCATGCTTCCAGATGATACCCAAACCATGATTCAGTCATGCCAAGTAAGCATGGGACACTTAAGTCCTCGCTAGTAGTAGCAGAGAGAACCGATTGCATTCTAGGATCCGCGGTCTCAAGCTTTTTAGCTGCATATAGTTCGCGAGCACGTTCTGCAAGCTTCACAAACATCTCAAAAGCAACTCGACACACTTCGTGATAATAAACAGAATTATAGAGATGCTTTCTCGCCTCAAAAAACTGCTCCATTACTTCGAGCCCACGTTCACGTATAGCTAAATCACCTTCATCAGTAACAACCAGATTGTTTAACAATATTGACCTATCGTGACGTCCATAGTTTACACCGCAATGAACGCTATCTCTAAGTGTCCAATCCTCTCGATCGATATTCCATCCTCCACCCGAAACCATCTTCCAGGTCCACGGGGGCAAACTAGAATCCTCATCCATTATAGCTAAGACATGATCTAAAAGATGTGGATTTTTAGAATCTAAGGTTCTTAAACAATTTTGAAAGCCCAGATCTTCTCCAACAAATCGACGACCAATTTTCTCATGAGCTTTCTTTTCGTTTGGAAACCACATCGATTCGCCCAAATGAGAGCCGGTAGCAACATGGCCGACATCATGAGAGATAGAAACTGCAACAACTGCTGGCGAATACTTACGAATCTCAGCTTCGGCCATTCTGTTTGCCCTACTCGCAATTATCTCAATTGCTTGAGCAGCTAATGCGCCTGAACCAACACCATGGGCAAACCTAACGTGATTGCCATCCATAAAAACTAAATGTGCTGTTCCTAATTGTCGAATTGATCTTGTTCGTTGAATTAATGGCTGATCCATTAAGGCGATAATAACTCTATCTTCGATACGTCTAGGATCTAAGCGTATTCCGTGATCAGGAACAGTCGCATCTCTTAAAAATCTTTCTGCGCTAGGATCTTTTCCACATTCTCTAAGATACGCGATTCTTACAAGTTCTCTCTGTGCGAATTGAGCTTCTGTTAGTTGAAAAACGCTATCAGAACAGTCGGGGTATACCACGCCTGAATCGATTGATTCATCAACCACATCTTCTCTTGGTTCGGGCTCAGGACCAGGGAACATACAAATACACTCAGACTTAACGACCAGAGAGATTATCATAAAACAGCACTGCCAAATCAAAATAAAAGTTATGTTTTTAACCTAATAGTGACTTTAGAATCAGAAATCACTATGATTTCAACATGCTAAGAACAGAGGAGTTTGTTGAACCAAGTGATGCCTTTCTACGACTAAGTAGAGGAGAATTCTGCATCGACGTACGTTCAGAAGGAGAGCATGAATCAGCGACTTTTAGTCAAACAATCCTAACTCCCCTACTCAACAACCAAGAACGAAAAGAAGTTGGAACCTGCTATAAAATGCAGGGCTCAAAAGCAGCAATTGATTTAGGTCATAGACTCATAAGCGGCGAGATTAAAGATGCCCGTGTTAAAGCTATGCTCAACGCTAGCAAAAAAAATAAACCCTTTGCTCTATACTGCGCACGTGGAGGGTTACGCTCTAAGATCTCCCAGGAATGGCTACAAGCACAAGGTTTGGAAATTCCACGCATCCGAGGTGGATATAAGTTCTTACGCCAATACGCCCTAGCACAACTTGAAGAGCTACCATCGAGTTTGAATTTTATTGTTATTGGCGGACGAACAGGCTCAGGAAAAACTGAGATCCTAAAAAAACTTTCAAATAAAGCTGTCCTTGATTTAGAGGGGCTAGCCAATCACCGTGGCTCAGCTTTCGGGAAACATTTAAATCCGCAACCAGGACAAGCAACTTTTGAAAACAATATTGCACTGAAGCTTTTTAGGTACTCAAACGACAAATCTTCATACGTCATACTCGAAGACGAAAGTAAGATGATCGGGAAACTTAAAATCCCAGAGAAACTTTTTGAAGCAAAGAGGACCTCAAATCTTATCGTAGTAGAATCCCCTCTTACAGATCGAATTGAGCGAATATTTAAAGAATACGTTCTTGAACCTTCGGCTATGCTTTCCCCTGCTGAGCTGCAAGAATTACTACTAAGTAGCCTCACAGCTGTTAAAAAACGTCTTGGAGGTCTAATGTTTGGCGAGGTTTACCAAAAAATAGCTGATGCTTTTAACGATAATTCAATTGAACCCCAGATTTCTAAACATGCTGCCTGGATAGAGCTTCTCTTAAGACACTATTACGACCCGATGTATGATAAAGCCTTAGAAAAAGGAGAAAATCGTATTCTAGCAAAGGGATCCTATCAGGAGATCTCTTCATACCTGAAGTCTCTCTGATAGATTTTATTAAGATCTAGTTTTCAAGTACTATCTTAGCCGTTGGTGACCCGTTTAGGGGATTTTTAAATCTACCAAATGAGGAAACTGATGGGCGAGCTACATAGTGATGCTAGAGAATTTGATGGTTTTGCAAGACGCGGCTACGAAGAGGTCTTTAATAGAGCTTTTCCTTTCGCCTATGCCGAGTTTCTTGATGTTCTTGAGACAACCCTGCTCCAATACGGAGCCCCCCTTAAAGTAATCGATATCGGATGTGGTGATGATTGGACTGCTTCGCAGATTGCTGAGCGACACCATGGACACTATCTGGGAATTGATCCCTCAGTCGATGCTATCTCTAACCTGGAAGAAAAATTACAATCACAACCATCTCTTAATGTTGCGGGAATTGCAGGAAGTGCTGAAGTACTCGAAAACGAAGATTTTGAAAGAATTTCAGGTACTCTATTATTAGGGAAACCAAACCTGTTTATCTGTAATGCTGCTGTTCATCAGATCAAAAAATCTTGGGATCAGATTCCAACTATGGTTAGGCGCGCATTTGAAATGCTTTCAGACGGCGGAAAGCTAATCTTAGGTGATTACTTCTATGATCAAAAATTAACCTCTGCAGAGGTAGAGATAACTAGAAACTGGATTAAAGCAGAATACGGCCAAACACCAACACCAAGAGAAGGCTTTGTCGACCCTGAGACTATGCGAAGTTACCTTGAAGAGGCTGGCTTTAAAGTCGAGGTATTTGGCAAGACTCAAGCAAGAGAAGGGCTCACAATTGAATACTACGTATTTGTAGCAAGCAAACCTCAAGCTTAGTTATTTTTGCTCATAAATTTTTTGATTCTTTTTCCAGGCTTACTAAGCTTTCCAGTGAAAGTTTGTTTCTTTGGCTTACACTTGTGCTCAAGGCTATGAACGGAGCTTTCTCTAAAGATGTGATAGGTCCAGTGCCAACCACGCTTTTCAAACTGCTTAATAAGAAACTTGAGATATCTGGCAGAACTATTTTGTGGCGCCCAGCAAACGACTGAAAACTCGCCAACATAGATCTCAACATCATTGTTGGCAGAGAAATCAAAAGCCTTAGCTAAGTTGAGGTTTAGATCCTTTTTACCAAACTGCTTATCTGGCCATTGCCTCTTCTTTTTAAACTTACCAAGTTTCTGTGAGGTAAAATGTTGAGGATAGTAGGTATGAAAGCTGTAAATAATCTTTGAATCAGAGAAAAGACTTAGCTCATCAATCCGATTTGGATCACCATACGGCGGCTGCACAACTAACTTTGTATCGCTATCAATCTCTCTGATTGCATCGATTAGATCTTGAAAAAGGGGATTAAGTCCCTTAACCCCAGATGGTATTGAAGTCCCCACCATCGGCTCATTAATCAAGTCATAGGCATAAACAGACTCTTCATCTTTGAATTTAGTAGCTAAATGCTCCCAAGCGGTAATGAGCGCAGACTGCCTCGAAGCACTCTGGTATATCTGATATACTGGCAGAGAATCGCCACTTCCGAAGCCTCCAGGTGGGGTATGTAAATCTATTACTACCTTCATGCCGTTTGCCTCAAAACTTGGCAGCAGTGAAAGGAGCTTATCGCTAGCTTCGTCAAGTAATTCTAGATAGGCAATATTGGAAACCTCCTCAATTGGGGTTTCGTCAATTCCAAAAAAGACTATCTGGTATCGGACAATATTAGGAGCAAGGAGGTTCTTTAGATCTGCGATGTCATCTGCATCAACATCACCTACTGCCATACCTCTGTATGGCTGCGCTAAGGCACTCTCATGAACAAGTGCAAAACATACTAATACTAAAAAAGCTCGTAATAAATTCATCTGACCTAAAAACCTCTGCATATCTTTATTTTAATCGACAAATCTTGATCCGCATAGGAGCTAAAAAAACAGAATAACTAGAGTAACCTAAAGAGCTAAATTCGGAGCAAACGAATCAAAAACCGTGCCCTCCAGTACACCTCACTCTCCCGCAGAAGAGGTGCCTGGAGGGTCATTGGTTTCCTCAGTCTGCATGAGAACGTAGCTGCGTGCTTCCTCACCGGATAAGCAGCCTAGAATCTCAGCAGTTGTCATCAAGGCGATCCTGTTCAACGGAATCCCATCCCGCTGATGAAGGGTTGAGACGATTGCCCATGCCGTTGCTCGGCATGCAGTCGAATCTTCTCTGCTGTTAAAGAGCAAAAGCTCGCTATAGCTGACGGCAGGATGCTCCTTCAGCCAAGCAGCCCAGTCATCAGCATCTTGGATGTACTCCGCAAGCCCCTCGTCAAGCCAAACCGGTAGTCTTACACCTTGAGACTTGAACCAGGCGTGTACAAGCTCATGCCGCATGACGTCGTCGTAGTATGGTGACTCGACAAAGATCAGGGCTTCACTGTAGCTGTTGTCTGCCAGACCTTCCAGCTTATCACCGTGCGTTCCACCAGTGAGATTGTCGACAAGGTAGCAGTTTACAACTCCGCCGAAATCTCCGAGCTGCTCCACCACTTGGGCGTATGCAGCTTGGAATCGATCGAACGCGTGGACTTGCACTCCGTAAGGAACATCAGGGCTGATATAGACGCGACTGCTCTCGCGCGCGTCCATCATCACGATTAGCCGCTCAGGACTATCCAGAAACTCAGCAACCGTCATTCCCTCGACCAAGTTGAGTTGGCCGCTCTCGTAGAGCGGACGCTGAGACACACACGCTGCGTTGATCAGGAAGATCAGGACCAGAGGCCATCTCATCAGTAACAACCCCCTACCATGGGTATCGGATGGTCAGTGTTGCTTTGATACACCTGAGTTTACAAAAGCAACACTAACCTAAAACCAGTTGATTCGTTCTACTACTCGAATCCGTCACTCATAGCATATGTCGAATTAGCATTGGAATAATTTTTTAATTGCGCTAGACTAGAAATGTTACATCCGCTCAAAGTTTGTGTTTCTACATGTAGATACGCAAAAAGGGGGAGAAACGAAAAGTTTCTCTCCCAACCCAAAACCTAAATTAAAAGCCGCATCGTAACCTGACTGATTTTTTGGAGTTACCTTCCAAATTTCGTACCTTAAGATTCGATTAGAAGTTCAGAGTTTCACGCCCGAGCAATTTTTTTTGCTTTTCTAAATTAATGCGCTTATAAATTCCAAGGAAAATTTAAAGATAACGAAGCTTTAAGAAGCATGAGCGCAGAGCGATTAGAGAGAATTTTTAACACTTTAAGTTCAACATATTGGTGTTGGAAGTATATAATTCCAGAGGAGTGTCCACAGACACTCTTTGATGTACTGATACAAGGCTGTGAACATATAGATCCAAGCTCTTGGACAGAAAGAGCTAATTTTGGCGGCATTTTTATTAATGGAAAGCCAGTTTTTGAAAATGCCGAACTCTCAACTCCATGCCGCATAGAGTATTACGAACCTAAGTATGACATCGAAAAAAGTCAGCAGCAGTTTCCAACATTTTCTAAAGAAAACATTCTCTATAACGATGATGATATCTTAATTGTATTTAAACCTGCCGGACTCCCAAGTTACCAACCACGAGATCAACGCAGACATTTCTTGAGAAAAGAGATCGAGCAGATGTTCGATAGAGAGATTCATATGCCCTCACGTCTTGATACCTCGGTCTCTGGTATTGTTGCTGTTAGTTTAACCGAAAGGATGCACAACCCGCTTCAACAACTCTTTGAAAAAAGAAAAATTGATAAAAACTATCTGCTGCAGGTAAACAACAAACCCAGTTGGGACTCGATTCGAGCAGAAAATCAGATCGGAAAAGATCACCTGCATCCGATCTTAAGACGTGTTGTAACAGATGGAGGCAAGCATTCCATAACAGAGTTTCAATCTCGAGCGAACCAGAGCTACACCACTTCACATGGAGTAACACTTGAAACAACACTCCTACAAGCAAAGCCAATTACTGGGCGAACCCACCAGATCAGGGTTCATGCAGCACACTTAGGGTACCCAATTATTGGGGATAACTTCTATGAAGGCGTAGCTCACGAGGACCTACATCTAATCAGCTACAGGTTAAGGTTCTCCCACCCTTTTACCGATAAATTGATAGATATATTAGTTCCTGAGCGTTTTAAGCCCGATTGGGCAAATATTCCGGAGCTTCAGTACTAAAATTTATTGATCTGATTTTTTGGCGTAATTAGTATTGGTTTATGGAATTTACTAACCTTGAGCTAAAAGACAAAGAGGTTCTTGTATTAGAAGACAATATTGTCGCGAAACGTGCGGTCCAAAGAGCGCTGCATATGATCGGCATTAAGAAAGTCCACATGGCTACCTGTGTTGACGATACAAAGAATATTTTACGCAAAAACAGGGTCGATTTAATAATTTCGGATATTCACCTAGAAGAGGATAACGGTCTAGATTTTCTAAAAAGCATTAAGGAAAGCTCCAGGTACAAAAAGCTTCCATTCATCATTGTTACGTCAGATATTGCACGAGAAGAATTCGACAAGGCTCTTCAGTTAGGTGTGAGTGATTACATTCTTAAACCAGTGACACCAGAGATCCTCGAGGATAAGATTTTGAACATATTCGAAGTTCAAAGACCCTAAACTCCTAAAATTACTTCTATTTTTAAACCTTCGGGCTAAAATATCAGACCTTCACTATCAGAGCTATCCTGCCGACTTTATTAATGACTTTTGAAGCATTAGCTCTCCGGGGGAATTTATGAAGATCTTAGTAGCTGAAGATGATCGCACAACTCTGCGCTTACTTGAAAAAACCCTTACCAAATGGGGACATGAAGTCATCGCGGTTGAAGACGGCCTTCAAGCTCTAGACGTCATTGAATCTGATAACACTCTACAATTAGCAATCCTTGATTGGATGATGCCTGGAATGGATGGAATTGACGTTTGTCGCAAAGTCAAAAGCAATTCGAACAGGCAAGATCTCTACATCATACTCTGTACTGGAAAAAACGCTGAGCAAGATATTTTAGAAGGCATGGAGTCTGGAGCAGAAGACTACGTGACAAAGCCGCTAAACCATCAAGAATTACAGGTTCGACTCATTATCGCTATGCGTATTCTAAAAAGTCGCTGGGAACTCCGTGTAATGGATCACAATCTCAGAGAGGAGATTAAAGAAAGAACGGAAGAATTAGTTGAGTTAAATCTTGCGCATCAGCGCGCCTCTGAAATGAAATCTGAATTCCTAGCTAATATGAGTCATGAAATCAGAACTCCCTTAAATGGAATCATATCTTTAGCAGAACTTGTACTTGATACCGAACTTGATGAAGAACAGAAAGAAGATATGGAGACCTTACGCGAATGCTCCATGACTTTAAAAGGTCTGATCGGAGATATTCTTGATTTTTCCAAAATTGAAGCTGGGAAACTTGCTATTGTAAACAACGCTTTTTCGCTTGATAAAGTTATTAAAAGTACTATTCGCTCGATTGAACCGGAAGCAGATAAAAAATCTATTGAACTTGTATGCAACTTAGCGCCAGAGATTCCATCCAAGATTGTTGCTGATTCCTTAAGAATTCAACAGGTACTTACAAACCTTTTAGGCAATGCGGTTAAGTTTACTCCAAAACATGGTGGCATCTTTATACATGCTGAAGTTTTAAACCAAACGCCTGAGACAATGGAGCTTCATTTTGTAGTCGCAGATTCTGGACACGGGATACCAAAGGAAAAACAGGATTTAATCTTTGAAGCATTCACACAAGCTGACAGCTCAATCACTAAGAAGTTCGGTGGAACAGGTTTAGGCTTAACAATCTGTGTAAAACTAGCTGCTCTTATGGATGGAAGAGTTTGGTTTGAAAGCAAACAAGGGGTGGGAAGCGCTTTTCACTTTAGTGTTATTGTTGGCCAAGCTGATGACTCAGTAGAAACTACTGAGTCGATGAATATGTACTATGAACTTGTAAAAGCCTTAGAAGGAAAACAGATACTGCTCGTTGAAGACAATTCAGTAAACAGAGACACCATTGCTAGAAACCTACAAAAACAGGGCATTATTGTAACCACAGCTGAAAACGGGAAGGAAGCTTTACAGGTTATCGAAAAGCAATCCTTTGATCTGATTTTAACAGACTTACAGATGCCTCATATGGGCGGTGTTGAAACAGCTGAGAAAATTAGAAAGAAAGGTGGCAATTTAAGTTCCGTACCTATAGTAGCGATTACAGCTTACGCATTACAAGCTGACAGAGAGACATGTTTTGAAGTTGGAATGAATGGATTTCTAACTAAACCAATTGACTACAAAGAGCTTTTTAAAACTATGGCAAAGTTAATTGAGACTCCTGAGATGTGCGTTGTAAGCACTTCGCAGGTCAGCTAAACACCGTCTTCGTCATTAACAAAATAGTATTTATCTACGAGCTCAGTCTCTGCAAATTCTTCTACTTCAACATATTCCTCCGTTGAATCTACTTGTTGAGCGCCTTGAGAAAGTACTCCTTTTTTCTTTGCATGCTTTAAAGAATAAAGAGAAGGCTCATCTGCAGAATGATTTTTCTTCTTTTTAACTCGTGTTCCAGCTTTCATCTCAACCTGAACTTCTTGTCTGATTAACCTGTCTTTTGTCGTAAATTGGCTCTTTTCTGTTTTATATTTGTCAGACTCTAGCTCTTTTGGTTGCAAAGGATCATTGTCAGTATAAAACTCAATCGGTCTTACATCTGCATCTCTTCGTCGTCGTCGACGCCGTCTATTTTGCTCCTCTTCATCTGTTCTAGTTAACTCGCGACTTCTCTCAGGCGCTCTCAGAGGTTCCGGTTGTGGGTATGGAGAAGTTTCTGCTAATGGCTCAACAGCTGGTTTAGCTGCGGGACTAGGCTCAGCAGCAACTTGAGGTGAAGTTTCTGTCTTTACCTTTGTCGCTGGCTCAAGCTCAGGTTTTAATATTGGGGCAACTTCTAGAGGTCGAACTTCAGGTTTTGGTCTTAAAACAGGTTCTACTTCTATAGGTCTAAGCTCTGGTTCAAGTTCTAGCGCAGGTCTTACTTCTTCTATCTCGGGCTCAACTAGTCGTCCTTCAGCAGCCTGCTGTCGCTCTTTGGCAAGTTCTTGCTGTAACTGCTGCCTTGCAGGCGCCTCAACTCTATCTATGACCTGAGCTCTAGGCTCGCCTCCTCCTGAGCTACCACCTGAATCGTACCCACCAGGATTTCTTTCCAGGCTTCTTCCAACTTGATCTAAATCAGGTACAGTAAAGCTATTTGAAGGATCGTAGCCTACATACTCAGGTTCTGAGTCTCGACTAGCTCTGAAATCTGTCCCAGCATCTCTACCTCCGCCACTATAGCTATCAGCATTAAATGCATCCTCCATCCAACTTATATCTGTATCGACCCCATTTGTGTCGGTATCTCTTGTTACTACTTCGCGACTTGGCTCTCTAGCATTATCAAAAGCATCCTGTAACCAATCAAACTTATCCGAGGATTTTGTTATGCTGGCATCACCAAAAAGATCATCTTTGGCAGCTTCCCGAATTGAATTCCTTAGTTCTGAAACAGTTTTAAGAGGATTTGCTGCAAACCTGTTAATCGCATAGTTCGCACCAATATATACTGTGGCAACACCTAAGCCTTTGACCGTATTTTTAACAGCAGCATCAAGCAGCTGTTTTTTCTGTTCAGGTGTAAGCTCTGTATTTGTTGCTAAGTCATAGGCAGTCGATGCTAGTGGAAACGCTAAACCAGTAATTGTTAGTCCAGTAGCCCAACGTCCGCCATAATCAAGTGTTCCTTGCACGAACTCTCTTGCTGCGCTTCTTTTAGAAATTGTCCTTGCTTCCGCTTCTGCTAATTCTGATACAATGTCACCACCTCCTTTTAGCGCAGCTCCAGCTCCTTTAAGTGGTGCAAATATTGAAATCACATCTGCTCCTACGCAGACTGCATCCATAAAACTCTGCCTAGCTGAGATATTGTTTCTACCGGTTGAATACCCCTCTCCTATTCTGTCCCAGCCCCGGATTAAGTTTCTCCCTTTTAAATATCCTGTACCGATCGCTCCACCGACTAGAGCCCCGATTGCTGCACCAGGCAAAGCACCAACTCCTCCAAAAAAGGCACCGACACCTGCTCCAACAGCAGCACCTCCAGCGGCGCCACCTAAACCAAAGGCTAAAGCTTCTTCTAAGCTTTCACTGTTTAGTTCAGCCAGAGCAACTTGAAGACCTGAGATAACTTTATCCTCTGTTGCACTGTCATACTCTAGTATTGCGTTTTCAATAAACTCAATTCCTGCAAACTGCTCCTGCTTTGAGCGTAACTCTTCGAATGTTTCTTCTGATTTTGAAGCTTCTCTTATTGCTAGAAAGGTATTTGCCTCAATGACATATAAAAAGGCTACCTGCTCTCTCGATAACCGCGGACTTTCAGTGCTAAGCTCTCCTTCTAATTCTCTGCGAAAGCTTTGTAGCTGCAGCGCGTGGTCAAGCTTATCATCTGTATCAGCATTCGCTGCCAAGCCTGCCATTGCACCAACTTGATTAAAGACAGTTGCTGCAACTAATTGAGATCGCAATTCTTGATTGTTTATTGTCTGAGCTAGCTCTTCTGTAGATCTCATCAGATCTAGAGCACCATCATTGTAATGAATCGCCATAAAGAAGTTTGCACGCGCAAGCTCTGACTCTACTACCATAGAAAGGTATCTGTCCTGCATATCAGGATCACTTGTCAGCGCAGCCTTCTCCCGACAATCAGAGCTAATTCGTTCAAAAACTTGGCTTACTACATGCAGTTCCGTAGTAAAGCCGTTTTGGCCACAGTAATCTGCATAATTACTTGCCAAAGCTAAAAACACTCTTTGCTGATCCTGCGGCAAGGATTCAAAATGCGATCCTATCTGCGCAAGTTGAGAATCAGAGAGTGCTCCAACATCAGTTCCAGAGTATATACTACTAAACCAACCTAAACGTTCATTTTGATCTGACAGTGTAATCTCTAAATTCGGGCTTAAATGCGCTTGATCTAATCCAACACTTACTAAAAGCTGCTGTTCATAGTCTTTCTGAGCAAGCTCTACTTGCCCAACTAAATCATGTAGTTCAGCTTTTGAGCCCCACATGTAAGTTTGCAGATAGGTGCTTCTAGATAGAGCGTAATCTGAATTGTATTCCTTGAGACCATCTAAAACTTGCAGAGCATTATTGGTGGTTCGTTCTATCTCTGAGAGTAATCGCAGATGCTCGTTGCGACTTCTATCATAGATTCTCTCATTACGAATGCCTTCTTCCCATTGAGATTCAAATGCATAATCATCATGTGCAGGATTCTCTTTTAGTCCTGCAATTTTTTTAATGGAGAGAGAAATTAAGACATCCGAGTAATTAAGCTTTTCCTGAGAAGACAGTTCTCCAGAAGCAACCAACCTCTGCATTGCTTCGATACTTTGATTCATCTCATTTTCGAACTGTGTGTAGTCTCTCTCTTTTAAATGAAGCTCGGCAGATTGAGCCCAGGCTTGGGATTCCATTAAGACAAGTTGCTGCCTTAGATCAGCAGTTAACTCAAGAATCTGCGGATCGTTACTCTCGACTTGGCTCAAGAGTAAATCATGTTCTCTTAAAAGCTCTGAAGCCTCTGAAGCTTGACCATGCGTAGCTAAAGCAAGTGCTTCCTCTGCAACATCAGAAAAAGCAGCTAACTCCTTTGCCAAGGTTTCCTGAGTTCTTGCATGCTCTAAATTTGACTCAAGGACGGCTAACATCTCGTGAGCAGTTGCTAGTTCTCTTTCTGATAGAGCAGTTTCACCTTCAAATCCAATTAAAGTTTCTGGATCCATTGCTTGTTCTAGAGCTAATATTTGGGCTTCCAGGTTTACACGCTCTAACTCCGCTCCTGCAGGAGTTGCAGATAAGATAACAACGGATCCTGCGGGTAGCTTTTCTTGATTTAGTATCAGCTCTGCAAGCTCAGGATTAGTAGCAGCAAACCTCTGCAAATGTATCGATGTAACTTGTGATTCTTTGATTCCAAAATTACTTGCTATGAGATATTTTGTAGATACATCTTCTCCAAGTTCAAGCACTCCTTCTTCAGTGATTCTTTCAACATTGTACTCTCTAATTGAAGAATTTAGGCATCTAGTAAACAGTTCTGATCTTAGCTCACTTGAGCGAGACGCGAGTGAATCTGCTCTTGCTGCGTATTGACGCATGGTTATATCTGTTTCAACAAAGCTCTCTGCTATGCTCTGATTTGTCTCACGCTTAAGCTCCTCTGATTGTTGAAGCTGACTGCTTAGCTCTAAAGCGCGCTCTGTTTGGCCTAATGAACCGAAGTTTCTAGCTGCATCTGCAATGGTTGATTCAGAAGTTGATAGCGTAAGTGCTTGCTCGGTAAATCTAAGCGCTAACTCAGGCTTTTCTTGATCTTTTGCCATCCGCGCCAAGGCTAACAGCCCTTGTGCTTTATACTCTGCAGCTTCAGTCTCTGGTTCTACTTCTAAAGAGGTAAAATTACGGACTAGTCTTGAGATATATTCCTGCTCTGCATCTGGAATATATTGCGAAAGACTTCCTACTGAGTTTTGCTCTGCATCTCTTAGCTCTTTAGCAATATCCCAGGCGTATTCCTTGAAAGGATAACCGTTAGACTCTATATCCTTCGTCGTTTCAAGAATTCTAAGCATTAAGGATTGTGCTTTTAGATCGTTTGGATTGTCTCTCAGGTATTCGCCAATATCATTACCAGCAGCAATTGCTAAAGTTCGAACTCTAGTTATTTGCTCTGACGGAAACTGTCCATTCTCCTTAAATACTTGAGGATGCCTAGCGGCGTATAAACGATCTTCAGCAACCTGGAAGCGAAGTTCAGTTCGTTCTGCTAGAGTTAAATCAAGCTTCTGATTCTTTGAAAAGTCTTCAGAAAAGACACGCGACAGGTACAATGCATCACGCCTCACCTCATTGCTTAGTGAATCATCATGTGCAAGAGATCTGCTAAAATTAACAAAATTCCTCATTCGCCCCAGTGGAAATCCCTGGTTTAGATCTTCTGAATCTATTACTAGCTCATCAACGATGCTACTAAGCTCTTCAAAAACTTGACTATTAAAAGCTACTCCTAACGACTGCTCTAGTTCTAATTTCTCCTGAAGCATCTCGGAATAACTGAGGCGAAGTTCATAGCCATCAACTCCACTAGAGTCATAAACACTATCAACTGCCAATTCGATCGCCTGATTCAATTCAGCTAAGCGTTCCTGTTTTCTCTCGCGACTCTGAGGCACATTTTGTAAATCATGCTGTAATGCATCTCTAGAAACAGCTTCTGCCATGCGAAGCTCTTCTCTCTCAATCTGATCTTCTCGTTCTCTTCGTTTACGATCTTGATCAACTATCAGCTCTTCGTCTTGGGCTATCTCATTTCTGGCTTGTTCAATTCTGTTTTGTTCTTGGAGTGCTGCTCTTTGAATTTGAGAACGATGAGGAGATAGTTCAGTGATATCAGGATCTGATTGAGTCCCAGCTTGGTTAGCATCGTTATCTAGTTGAGTTTCGAGCGCATTCTCGAGGATGAGTTTTGCCAAGTACCTAGACTCCTAAAAACCAGTTAAAAAACTGCAAAATTGCTTACTAAAGTTATGCTGAATCTTATGGCAGATGTGCCATTGTAAAGTGGGCCTAAGCCTCTAATTTCACTTAGCTTTATTCGGATCTACTCAAGCATCGAGAACATAAAGAAAAAGCCCATCGTGCGAAAGAAAAAAGCGGTCAAAGCAAATCTGACGTGCCATTTCTTAACATCATGGCCTTTGAGCAACTTAAAGCCCAAAAATAGAACTGGAAAGTAAAGTAAAAGCGCTACGGTAGAAAAGCCGATATGAATCATCTGCAGCATTTCTAAGGTAAAGCTAACTGCCTTTTGAATAGCTTCTCTCGTAATCTGCAAGTAAAGGACGAGGGCAATATCAGTAAAAATCGCCGTTAACATTAACGGCACATGCTTAGCTCTGTCATGACGGCGCAGAAAACCTAAAAGCATGCAGGCCCAAGCAAATGTAGCTATATACATATTAACAGTCATAGGCCCACGACTTTACGCAATCTTTATCAACCTTTGCAAGTGCTTCAGCACTATAACCAACTGATATTTAATTTATTTTCCAAATCTAATTAGACCTGTTGGAATTTTGCTCTCTTTTGGCTAATGTGATGCAAAATCGACATGTTATAGGATTTCAAAACTATGAGTACTCAAGCAAAAGATTTAGTCGTTCTCGGTTCTGGCCCTGGTGGTTATGTTGCTGCAATTAGAGCTTCGCAACTTGGAAGAAAAGTTACCATCGTTGAAAAAAGCGAACTCGGTGGAGTTTGTCTTAACTGGGGATGTATACCAAGTAAAGCTCTTCTTAAATCTGCACACCTCTTTCATGACATTAAACGCAGCGAAGAGTTTGGCTTCAGTACAACAAATGTAAAATTGGATTTTCCAAAAGTAATCGAACGCTCACGTGGCGTTGCTGCTAAGATGGAAGGTGGCGTAAATTACCTAATGAAAAAAAACAAGGTCGAAATTATTAACGGCTTTGGTGAACTTCAAGGTGGAAATCGCTTAACAGTTACAGATAATAAAGGTGGACAGAACACTTTTACCTACAAAGATATAATCATTGCCACAGGAGCAAGAGCTAGAACTCTTCCTAATTTAGAAGTTGATGGCAAAGCAGTTCATACCTACAGAACTATGCTTGAGCATAAAGTGCTTCCGCAAAAATTGTTAGTAATTGGTGCCGGAGCAATCGGGATGGAATTTGCTTATTTCTTTAACTCTTTTGGCACGAAAGTAACTGTTGTTGAGATGCTTCCACAGATTCTGCCTGTCGAAGACAATGAGATAGCTAAGGGGCTTGAGCGCGTATTAACCAAGCAGGGCATGACAATCATGACAGGGGTTAAGCTAGAAGACTTGAAGCAAACAGGCAAAACTGTTTCCGTTACAATTAAGACAGATAAGGGTGAAGAGAAATGGAGTGGTGATACCTGTCTAGTCGCAATAGGAGTTGTTCCAAATACTGAAAAGATTGGACTTGATAAAGCAAAAATAGCGACTGATCAGCGTGGCTTTATCAAAGCTGACGAATTCCTAAGAACAAATGTTCCAAATCATTTTGCAATTGGAGATGTGATTGGTGCACCAATGCTTGCTCACAAAGCTAGCCATGAAGGAATCATTGCTGCAGAAGCTGCTTGTGGAAAAGCTCACCACCCGATGAAATACGACAACATCCCTGGCTGTACTTATTGCCAACCACAAGTTGCATCAATCGGACTCACAGAACAGGCCTGTAAAGAGAAAGGTATTAAGTACCGCGTTGGTAAAATCCCATTCACAGCGATCGGTAAGGCTGTTGCCATTGGAGAGCCTGATGGAATGTGTAAGGTAATTATCGATGACGAGATTGGCGAGGTTCTAGGAGTTCACATACTTCATAGCGAGGCCACTGAGCTTATCGCAGAAGCTGCAGTAATTAGGACTCATGAAGGTATCGCTTCTAGTGTTGTTGATACGATTCACCCGCATCCGACTCTATCTGAATCCATGATGGAGGCTATGGCTGCTGCACTTGGAAGGCCAATAAACTTCTAAAGTGGATCTAAATCTATTGTCATCTGGACAGTAACCCTTCCTCGTTCAGATGACTGTCGATAACCAAGCGCTAAAGCGAAATCTATAGCTGCTTGGTTATCGTTACCAACAATATTGATTACTCGAAGCACCCCATTTTCCCTAAGCTTTTGGTGAGCTCCCTCAACTAATCCTCTCGAAAAGGTTCATGAAATTTTAGTTTCAGATATAGATGTGCTTTAATAGCCCAAGTTAACCATAGGATTTAAATGCTTGAGAAAACTCCACCTTCAGACTTAGTCACTATGGACTTAGGGCTCTGTCCCTACCAGGAGGCTTGGACACTCCAAAAAGAACTTCAGAGAAAACTCTTAGATGGAACTGGTCATGACACCCTTATCTTTTGTGAACACACTCCAACAATCACAATCGGTCGAAGTGCAAAACCTGATAATGTGCTTCTCTCAAAAGAAGAGCTTAAGAAAAAGGGGGTTGAGCTATTTGAGATAGAACGTGGTGGAGACGTCACCTATCATGGGCCTGGCCAGCTTGTGGCCTATCCAATCTTAGATCTTAAGCGAAAGCGTCGCGATGTCGGCTGGTATTTACGTACACTCGAGCTAATTATTATCAATACTTTAAAAGACTTAAGCGTAGAATCTTTTACAATCTGTGGTCTGACCGGAGTCTGGACTAACGGTGTTAAGAATTATAATAATGTAGGACTTACGCCTGATCACCAGGAACGAGCAAAGATCGCATCCATCGGAGTTCGAATTTCTAGATGGTGCACTCTGCATGGGTTGTCTTTGAATATCAAAGATTGCAGTGACGGATTCGGGCTGATAAATCCTTGTGGGTTTAAAGATATACAGATTACTTCTGTAGAAGAACTAGGCGGCAAGGCGGATATAAGTGTTGCTCGAATCAGGATGGAGAAGTGGTTTCGAGAACTCCTTGCATATAACGATAATGGAGAGATAAATGACGAAGAAGGTTACTCAGCTAAAAGTTGTAGATAAAAAGAAACAGCAAGCGAAAATCTCAAAGAAAAGTCTCTTAAAAGCTTACACAGACATGTTAAGCGCTCGTCTGATAGATGAGAAAACAATCACCCTTTATAAACAGAATAAGTGCCACTTCCAAATAGGTTGTGCAGGACACGAAGCTGTTCAAATTGCAGCATCACAAGTCTTTAAACCTGCAAAAGACTGGTTCTACCCTTACTACCGCGACATGGCATTAATGGTCGGTCTTGGAACTACAGCAAAAGAACTCCTTATGAACGCGATGAACAAGGAGGGAGACCCAAGTTCTCACGGTAGACAAATGCCGATGCACTATGGTCATAAAGATCTAAGAGTTGTTAGCCAAAGCTCCCCTACTGGCACACAATTATTACAAGCTGTTGGTTGTGCAATGGGCGCAAAACTCAAAAAGTTAAAAGAGGTAGTTTACGTTTCACTAGGCGAAGGAACTGCTGCGCAGGGAGACTTTCACGAAGCACTTAACTGGGCATCGAGAGAAAAGCTTCCAGTTATTATTTTAGTACAAAACAATGGCTACGCAATTTCAGTTCCAGTCAGCGAACAACATGCTGGAGACGTTTTCGATATTAGTGCTGGATACGAAAACTTAATGCGCTATTCAATTGACGGAACTGACTTCCTAGATTGTTATGACGTGCTTGAAGAAGCATACAAGCGCGCAATCAAGGGAGATGGCCCAACAGTAATTGAAGCACACGTACCACGGCTTCAGAGTCACTCAATTTCTGATAACCATAAAAAATACAGAACTGAAGAAGACATTGCTAATGAGCAAAAAAGAGATCCATTGCCAGCCTTCAAGCGGTACTTAGTTAGAAGTAAGGTTGCAACTGCTAAGAAGTTAGACGAGCTTGAAGCAGAGATTAAGTCTCAAATTGATGAGGATGCTGAGTGGGCAGAAGCTCAACCAGATCCAGATCCATCTAACCCAACTGAATTTACTCTCAAAGAGGAATATCCAAGTTACGTTCCTGAACCAGAGACTCCGCAAGCTGAAGATATCTTTATCGTAGATGCGCTTAACCACGCCCTGCATGAGGAGATGGAAAGAAATCCAGATATGTTTATATTTGGACAAGATGTAGCTCATGGAAAAGGTGGTGTGTTTACTGTCACGACTGACCTAACTAAAAAGTTTGGCGACAAACGCTGCTTTAATGCACCATTAGCTGAAAGTTCGATTGCAGGTGTCTCAATTGGACTTGCCACTAGAGGATTAAAAGCTGTCTCCGAAATCCAGTTTGGCGACTATATCTGGACTGCCATGATGCAGATCAGAAACGAACTTGCGATGATGAACTACCGTTCAGCTGGAGATTGGACCTGTCCAGCAGTTATTAGGGTTCCTGTGGGTGGATATATTCATGGTGCCTGTTATCACTCACAAAATATTGAGGCCACATTTGCGCACTTCCCTGGCCTAATTGTACTTTATCCATCAAACGCAACTGACGCCAAAGGACTCTTAAAGTCTGCGATTAGAGCAAATGATCCTGTACTGTTCCTCGAACATAAAGGACTCTATCGTCAGGTCTACGCTAAAGGCCCAGAGGGAGATAGCGATTACCTAACTCCAATTGGAAAAGCAAAAATTGTTAGAGAAGGAACAGACGCAACTATTGTCACCTGGGGTGCATTAGTTCAAAAGAGTCTACTCGCTGCTGAAGCTATGGCTGCAGAGGGTGTCTCTGTCGAGGTGGTTGATATCAGAACTATCTCACCACTTGATACAGAAACCATCTTTGAAAGTGTTAACAAGACAAATAGAGTTTTGATTGCGCATGAAGATGTTTTATTCGGTGGATTTGGAGCAGAGATAGCTGCTCAGATAAGCGATCAATGTTTTCAACAGCTTGACGCTCCTATTAAACGTGTAGGAATGAAAAATGTTGCAGCTGTGCCACATTCGCCAATTTTAGAGAAGGTAATACTTCCTCAAAACGAAGATGTCCTAAATGCCCTCAGAGATCTTATTGCGTTTTAACGCTTTAATGATAACTTAGTGCCGTAAATTCTACAGGAGATATAGATGAAAGTAGATATGGTTATGCCTCAGATGGGAGAATCAATCGCAGAGGCTACTATCCTAAAGTGGCTCAAGCAGCCTGGCGAAAAAGTTTCTAAAGATGAAATGATCTTAGAGATCTCTACTGACAAAGTAGACTCAGAGATCCCTTCACCTGCGGCAGGCGTACTTTCTGAAGTGCTCTTTAACGAAGGAGATGTTGTTCCTGTTAAACAAAAGATCGCAACTATTGATACGGAAGCATCAGCTGGCGCAGTCGCTGCGACACCACAACCAACACCAGCTGCTGAACCAGAGCCAGAGCCAACTCCACAACCTGTAACACATGCGGCACCACAACCAGCAAGTAACGGACATGTTGGACACCCAGCTGAAGTATCAACGTCTGGAAAATTTTACTCGCCACTTGTTAAAAGCCTTGCAAGCAAACATGGCATCTCAATGGCAGAGTTAGACAATATTCCAGGGACTGGAGCCGGTGGTAGAGTTACCAAAGATGACTTTAACGCTTACATAGCAACCAGAGGAGGAGCTCCTGCAGCAACACATGCGCCAGCTCCACAGCCAACTCAAGTTGCTTCACAACCTCCAGCTGTTTCTGCTCCTCAGAAAGCGAGAACAGAGCTACCAGCAGGAACTGGTTGGACACCTGAAGGTACAAAAATTGTTCCAATGGACAACATGAGACAGGCCATTGCAAACCACATGGTGATGTCTAAGCATACAAGCCCACACGTCTATTCTGTACAGGAAGTAGATGTAACTAATATTTCTAAGTGGAGAAAAGCTCACCAGTCAGAGTTCGTTGAGAAGGAAGGTTTTAAACTTAGCTTTACCCCTTTCTTTTTGGAAGCTGCTGTTAAAGGACTGGTTGAATTTCCTGAGATCAACGCATCTGTTAATGGAAATACAGTAATTCTTAAGAAGCATGTTAATCTTGGGTGTGCTGTTGCTCTTGGAACTAAGGGGCTAATCGTCCCAGTTATTAAAAGAGCAGAAGAGCTTAACATTGTAGGGATTGCTCGTCAGTTAAACGATCTTGCTGAAAGAGCTCGTAGCAAAAAACTACTTCCAGATGATGTCGCTGGCGGTACTTTTACAGTAACTAACCCTGGAGTGTTTGGAACTATGATTGGATACCCAATCATTAACCAACCACAACTTGCGATTCTAAGCCTTGGTGCTATTAAGAAACGTCCTCTTGTTATCAACGATGCAATTGCAATACGAGAGATGGTTTACCTAACACTGTCATATGACCACCGTGTCGTTGATGGAGCATTGGGTGGCTCGTATTTAGCTTTTGTAAGAGAATATCTAGAGAACTGGGACGTAAACCGCTCCCTATACTAGAATCATTAGATAATGCTCAGCCGTAAACTTGTAAATCCATTGATGCAGATGGCTAGGCATGTTTTTATCCCTAAACAACACAGATCTGGTGCAACATGCGAATAGTGGCAGGCAGCGCGAAAGGCAAAAAACTTTTATCAGTTCCTGGCGATACAACACGCCCTATACTTGATAGAGTCCGCACCTCCCTTTTTGATATCCTTCGCCCTGAGATTGAGGGGATCAAAATCTTAGACCTCTTTGCCGGCAGTGGATCCGTAGGGATCGAAGCTCTTAGCCAAGGAGCCGCACATTGTACGTTCTTAGACCTTGAGAAAAAAGCGATTGAAGTAATAAACAAAAACTTAGAAGCCACGAACCTAACTGCTAAAGCTAGCGTCCATCATCAAGACGCATTTAAGTTTCTTAAAAGAACAGAAGAAAACTACGATCTGATATATGTAGCACCGCCACAGTACAAAGGCCTTTGGGAAGAGGCGATGCGTTCGATTGCAGAGAGACCAAGCTTAGTAAAAGCTGGGGGAAAAATCATTGTGCAGATAGACCCAAAAGAATACGAAGAGCTAAAACTAACGCACTTCAAAGCCAGCTCAGAAAGAAAGTATGGAAATACCCTGCTAATCTTCTTTGAGAAAGTTTAGCGCCTGCACACTTGCTAACGGATCTCCACTAGCAGAATGTATGTGGATAAAATCATATCCTTCCTCAATAGCTTTTGTAGGAACTTTCACTTCCCTTCTTTCAATTCCGCTTAAGACACGCCTTAGTGGTGTTGAGAGGTTGCTATCAACCAACTCCGAACCTTTCCAATAAGAGATTCTATATGCATCGTTGTGATCAACGCCTATCTCAAACTTAGTGTGGTGTTGAACGCCACTTAAATCTATGGCGATACCTTCGTCATCTTTTAATTGCTCAGAATCCAGATCCCAGGCGCTAGCTTCTTGAACCGGCTTCTCTAGAACCCTAAGAGGTACAACTTTACTTGCTTTGTGAATGTAATTTTCTAAAAGGTAGTCATATTTTCCTGTATTCATTAGAGCTATCACAGCTAGCCTTGTAGAGGAAAAGATAGGACTACGGGTTAAAATCCTTATATATCCATAGTACTGAGCCAGGTCTGGATTGGTTATCTGATTACTGTCGTTTTGCAAGCTTTCAAGGTAGCCACTTGGTATCTTCCTTAAATAATGTCCTGGCCTCCAACTAGTTGAGTAAATAGTAGGCAGGCGTGCCAAGAGAGGATCTGTTAACGCAAGGGTATCAAGAACGTGGGTCTTTTTACTTGCTCCAAAACCAGAGACTCCTACAGAGGTATCAATGTGCACACCCTTTTCAGCTTTATCATCAGCTAGGCTTAACCACTCAGTGGGTGGAACATGCCTCGCTTTAGTATGATTAACTAATCCGTAGAGTTTAAAATAAAACTGGCGTTCGTTTGCAATTCCACTTAGGGAGATCACTTTTTGGTCATTAACCATATGATTTAAAATTGGATGAAGGCGCTCGCCTATAAACGGTATTGCCAGAATAGAGATCCCTATTACAAATGCATGTCGATACTGTAATCTAAGGTCGTAAGAACTTAGTATTGCAACTGCAGTAAAAAATGGAACGGCCAGAAATCTGCCTGACATAAAATCTCCACCGACTGAGAGGATGTATGCGAGGTACAAACAAACGCCAAGCGCTGCCATCCGAGCTCTTCTATCTCCTACTGCATAGGAGCTAAAGACTGCAGCTACTATCAGAACCAAGGTCAGAGGATCATTCAGTAAGGAATCAAAAAAATAACTAACCCCCTGCTCAATCAAAAGAAGCTTTGAAAGACCGGTATGCACCTTTGCGTAGTATGTATTGGGAAACGGAGCACCGTAGTAGAACACAGAGAATACTTCCCAGGCGAGCAATGGTAGAAATGAAAAAGCAGCTTTTAATATGTAGCTAAAGGAAAAGTTTCTTATAAAAAGATAAATCAATGGAACAGCATAAATTAGGGCATGATCTAATCTATTTAAAACCCCAAGCGCTGCGACAAGAAACAAAAAAGATGAGTTAGAGTTGCTTAGAAAACTTGTAAAGAACACTGCAAGCAACAGATAAGAAAGCGGTGTTTCAAGACCAGAGGTAGAAAAATCAATAAAGGCGTTAGATGACACTAACGCTATTGGCACTAGAAACTTAAAAAGAGATTTAGCCTTTAAAGACAAAACCGTAACTGCTAATAAAGTAACAATTAAACTAAGCAGAATAGTAGTGAAATAAAACTCTCCGCTAAGTGCCACCACCCCAGAGACCAAAAAGAACCATAGCGGATGAGTGAAAGTTTGAACCCTCTCACCTAAGTTCCAACGAAGACCATCTCCAGCGAGGAAATTCTTAACAGTTCGAAAGGTAATAAAGCTATCATCGCAGATCCAAGCTGCCTGAATGACTGCAAAAGCGATCAGGGTTATCAATAAAGAAATTAAGAAAAGAGTTAGTTTTACTTCAGGTTCGCGAAATGTTTGGAGACTGACCGTAGAATCATTATCTTCCTCTAAATTAACCTGCTTAGCTTTTAGAATTCCAAACATAAAAGATCAAAAACATAATAATAAAATCAACCTCTTAAGGTTATTCTACGACAGATTCTCTAAGCTACCTAAATCTAAGAAATTACAAATTATTCTGACCTGGCGCCCAGGAGTCTAACCTATTGAGAATATAGAGGTTTCAATCAAACACACAATTAGGTAAACGGATTGCGCACTCAAAGCGTCTTAGCCATAAATATAGACAACTAATTTATTTCCAATCAGGGGGAAAATGAGAATTCCAGCAATTTTAGCATTATCGACACTTTTACTTCTAGGGGCAGATAGCCAGGCTCAGAACAGACCTGACGGGGCACGTAGGAAAGCTGCGGCTACTCAAGAAAAGAGAGTAAAAAGCCAAGCGCAAAAAGAGCACCGCATCGCAGCTGCACGCAACAAAGCTGAGCGTGTAGAGAATGCTAATGAAGAAAACAAAGCCAAAATAATCGAAGCGGCTAGAAACAAGAAGCAGCGTATAGAAAATCACAGGACAGAAGAAGCGAGAAACGCTGATCAGGGAAATCGACCAGAGCGTTGGAAAAACATGTCAGAAGAAGAGAGGCAGGCCTGGTTAGAGAAAAACCATCCGGAGAAAGCAGAACAACGTAAGCATAGACGAGCTGCTGCTAACAACAATGCTCCAAAGCGCCGCTAAAGATTTTACTTAAGCCGATCAGCTAAGACTCTGCAAGCATCTGTAGTAGTAAAGATTCCTGTAAGCTCACCATGCTGATCGGTTACAACGGCACATCCAAATCCGTCTTTAGCCATCCTATCAACTACACTTACTAAAGGCGTATCTTCAGTAACAGTATAAGGCTCTTCGTTATAAACAGTATCAATTCGAATCTGCTCAGCTGGTTTCTGATCAACAGCTGTAGCAAAATAGATATCTCTATGGCTAATCACACCTACAACTCGATGATGAGACAGTACAGGTAGGTGTCTGATGCCATGCTCTAACATCATATCTTTAGCAACTTTTAAATTCTGAGTTGGTCCAATTGAGTGCGGACATGCTGTCATTACGTCTTTTACATTCATCCTATTCACCATTTATTAAAACAAACAAAATGAGTAATCATCCTCATGATTAGGATTCTACTTCACCGACTTCAAAAAATACATCGTCAATTAAATTTTCATCTAGGTGTTTATTCAGGCGCTGTATGATTATCCCCTTTTGAAACGCCAACTCCTGAGCCCAGGCAGAATCTTTAACCTTCACAACAAGGGTGCCCTGTCTTATACATTCAGGTTTTGAGAATCGTGCTATGCTGTCGCCAACGATCTCTTTCCATTTCAAAACAAACTTGTAGCGAGCTAAATCCTCTTTTATGCCATAACGCCCTAAGGCAGAATCTAATACTGAGTCGATAGTCTTAGGCGAAGCAATCCTTAATTTAGGTTTAGCAATTGGCTCTCTATATCTTTTTTTTGCCGTATTATCGAAGGCCATCATCTTCTCCATCAAAGAAATAGACCTGCTCATTAGGTCTAGCCATACCAACGTCTTCTCTAGCCTTCTTTTCTAATGCGCGTTGATCATACTTAAGCTCATAGATATCTCTTCGGAGGGAGTTAACGTAATCTTGCTTTTCTTGATTTTTAGCTTGCTGGCGCAAATGGTTAGCTTTCAATGTTTGTAATTGATCATATCCTCCATCTCTAACAATGGAGAAGATTGTTAGAATTAGAGCTGTAAGTATAAGTGCGAATGGTAAAACTCCTTTCATTACTGGTAGAATATAGCGTCTTTGACATTAACTCCAGCACAATATTAATATTCATGCGTCTAGAGACTATTAATTCTTAGGAGCAAGCATGGGAGCCAAGATAAGTAACGTTACTGCAATCGAGTGCCTTGATTCTAGAGGCAACCCAACAGTCTGGGCGACTGTTGTCTTAGACGATGGAGTAACAGGATCGGCAATGGTTCCATCAGGGGCCTCAACTGGAGAACATGAAGCTCACGAACTTAGAGATGGAGATAAGAATAGATACCTCGGACGTGGAGTTCAACAGGCAGTTAAAAATATTAGAGAAAGAATCGCTCCAGCTGTGAAGGGCATGGACGCTACAGACTTCAAAGCAGTAGACCATAAGCTGATTGAGATTGACGGAACTGAAAACAAAGATAACTTTGGTGCCAATGCGATACTTGGAGTCAGCTTAGCTTGTGCACATGCCGGTGCTAACTTTAGAAAAGTTCCTCTCTTTGAACATTTAGGCAATGGCACACGTCTACCAATCCCTTTAGCGAACATTATCAATGGAGGTGCACATGCAGATAATTCCCTAGACTTCCAAGAATTTATGATTGTGCCTCACAGCTTCCAAAGCTTTTCAGATGCTATTCGCGCCACAACTGAAATTTTCCACTGTTTAAAAAATGAACTACACAGGCAGAACTATTCTACTGGTATTGGGGATGAGGGAGGTTTTGCTCCTAACTTTAAATCTTTAAGTGAAGCACTAGATTTCCTACTTAAATCTATTGAATCTGCAGGCTATAAACCTGGAGAGCAGGTCTCAATTGCACTTGATGTAGCTTCAAGCGAATTTTATGACAGAGAGGCTGGTTGCTATACCCTTAAAAAGAGCTCAGGCGAAAGCTTATACTCTTCTGATCTAATAACTCTCTATAAAGAATGGTGTGCAAAATATCCTATCGTAAGCATAGAAGATGGTCTTGATGAAAACGACTGGAAGGGCTGGAAAGAGATGACCGAAAGATTAGGTTCAAAAGTTCAGCTTGTGGGAGACGATCTTTTTGTAACTAACCCGAAACGATTACAGAAAGGAATTGATGAGAAGGTTGGAAACTCAATTCTAATTAAGTTGAACCAGATTGGGACAATGTCTGAAACCCTCGATACCATTAGGCTTGCCTCAGACAATAGTTACACTTCTGTTATCTCACATAGGAGTGGAGAAACAGAAGATAGCACAATTGCAGATTTAGCTGTTGGACTTGCAACAGGCCAGATTAAAACAGGCTCTGTTTGTAGAGGAGAAAGAACAGCAAAATACAATCGATTACTTTGGATCGAAAACTACCTTGGCTCTAAAGCATCTATAAGTAATCCTTTTTAAGATACCTGAATGAAACAAGCCTACAGTTTAAGCTTTCTGGCAGGACTTTCGCTAGCACTAGCATTCTTACAGCCTGGCACCTGGACTGCCGTACTGTTGGGCTGGTTTTCAGCTATGGCATTACTAAGGGCGATGCGACTGTCTGAAAACTCAATGCGTGTCGCTTATCTATGCGGACTTGTAAAAGTTGGAATTGTATTTAATTGGCTAGTCTCTACGATTTCAGACTTTGGGAATTTCCCTCTTTGGATTGCAATACCTATTTATCTTCTATTTGTAACAACTAACTCAATTCATTTTATCCTGTTTGCTTTTTTAAATAGGCGATTAAAGCTGGGTCTCTACTTAACTGCCCCAGTTGCTTTTGCAGTCTCTGAATTTATTGTGCCGAGAATTTTTCCATGGCAGTACTCACATACCCAGATGGCCTTTCTACCAATAGTTCAGATTGCCGATATTGCTGGAAGTATCTCTGTTACTTTTTTAATTTTTTGGGTAGCTTCTGCGATTGAAGAGATCCTCTCCATTAGAAAGCTTAGGTTAACCCAGCTTGCACCGGTGCTGGGCCTTGTCGCCTCCCTAATTTATGGCGTTAACCGTATCGAGACTATAAAAAACACACCCTCTCGTAATGTCGAAATCGCACTAGTACAGGGTAACATTCCGATTGAGGCAAAGCATCAGAGCAGCTTGCAATATAAAAACTTCGAACTTTACTTAAAGTTAAGTGAGCGTTTTTTTAACTCCGATAGACTTGTTATCTGGCCAGAGACTGTTCTAGTTAGACCAGTCAGTGAAAAACTATCCTCAACACAAAATCATCCTTGGCTTAAAAATCTAGCCCTAAATACTAACTGGCTGATTGGCTCGCTAACCTATGAGAACAAAGACATATACAACAGCGTACTAGCTATTGATAAGAATGGGGCTATCTCAAAACCAGATCACAAAAGAATCTTGATGCCTTTTGGGGAGTATATCCCCTTTTCTAAAACTTTTCCTTGGTTACTGGATGCGGCTCATATGGCTGGAGAGATCTCTCCCGGAACTGAGCTCTCTTACTATAGTTTCATGGATTCTAAGAATGAGCCTTACACAGTTACGCCACTAAACTGTTACGAGGACATCTTAAATACGATCGCTCGCAAGGCAACAAAAAATGGTGCAGACCTACTAGTCAATGTAACAAACGATGCTTGGTTTGGAAAATCAACCGCTCCATTTCAACATCACCTACTTGCGTCAATGCGTGCTATCGAGAATCGACGCACTCTATTAAGAGCGACCAATACTGGATTGACAGCAGTTGTACTGCCTACAGGAGAAACCTCTGACATGATTCCGGTTTGGACGCATGGCACAATAGAAGCCTCTGTTCCTTTAGCCAAAGAATTATCAATCTATACCAAATACATTGGTGATAACCTCTGGTGGGCTTTATCTTTGATATCTTTGCTGATTGTCTTTAGAAACCGCCACAAATAAGTCCCTACTCCTCTTCGATAACAGGGGTATGAGATAGCTAAGATGGGTCTATCTATCTGATTTTTGTAAATCTTCACCTCTAAAGAAAATCATCTCTAGCAATTCTTGTCTGCTACCACTAGAATTAGAAAAATAGTTTTTTACGGAATCATGATGAAAAGAATTTCTTTAATACTCGCAACCATACTATTAGCATTTACAATCTCTGCATGTTCTCCAAGCAAAGGGATTGATAAAACCGCCTATGGCTCAACTCTAGGAGCAGGACTTGGTGCAACCTCTGGAGCGATTATTGGCAACCAGGTAAACAACTCTCCTGAAGGTGCTGCTGTTGGAGCTACCGTTGGGCTTCTCTCTGGATTATCAACTGGCTTAATGTATGACGGAATCGAAAAAAAGGTCCTACAACAGCAAGACGAGATCAAACGGATGAGAATCCAAAACGAAGCTAACTCACATAGACTTGCCAGGATTCAACATGATTTAGATCGTGCGATCGCCACCGATGTTTATGGCGGCATGTACCAAGTATTTTTTGACGTTGATCAAACAAATCTACGTTCTGGTTCAATTGCAAACTTAGAAACAATTGCCGAGTCAATTAAACGTAGCCCACGTGCATACAGAATAAACGTGATGGGACACGCCGATGATACTGGCAGTCCGAAATACAATGAGCGCCTTGCTGAATCTAGAGCACGAGCTGTCGCCTCTTACCTTGCAGGAAAAGGGATTAGTAATGACCAGATCTTTATTTCAAGTGAAGGTTCGAAGCTCCCAATAGCTTCTAATGCTACAGAAACAGGCAGACAGCTAAATAGAAGAGTTGATATAACAATTTCTAACTAGTTATTAATCAATCACAGTAGCTTATTTGAACTAAGAAAGCTGGACGAACTGGATCTCTAGCTTCATTTCTGCTTATAATCTGGCATTACTTTTACGGAGGTACGTAAATGACTGATGCTTTTATAATCGATGCTGTTAGAACTCCACGCGCTAGAAGAAAAGGAAAGTTCCTTTCTGTACACCCCGTCGACCTTTACGCAAACTCTCTTAAAGCGATAAGAAATAGAAATAACTTTGATGTTAATCAAGTCGAAGATGTTATCGCTGGTTGTGTTACACAAACTGATGAACAGGGTTGGTGTATCGCACGTGCAGGTATCCTGGCTGCAGGATTTCCTGAGACCATCTCTGGGACTACTGTAAATCGTCTTTGTGGATCTGGACAACAAGCAACAAACTTTGCCGCACTGGGCATTCAATCTGGAAATCAAGAGATTGTAATCTCCGGTGGCATTGAACACATGACACGAGTGCCAATGTTTAGCGATTGTGGTGGTGAGACTAGCCCAATGCTAAAAGAGAATTACCCTGACCTTGTACACCAAGGATTAGCTGCTGAAAGACTTGCTGAAGCTTATAAGATATCACGTGAAGAGATGGATGAATTCTCTTACCACTCACATATGCGTGCAAAGAATGCATTAGATAAAGGATATTTCAAAAGCAGCGTTATCGCAGTTGATTACACTGACGAAGACGGCAAACAACAAACTACATCGATAGATGATAACGTCCGCCCTGAAACTACTACTGAAAAACTATCAGGATTAAAGCCTGTCTTTAAAGAAGATGGTGTTATTACAGCTGGAAATGCATCTGCAATCGTAGATGGGTCCGCTGCAATCCTTTTAATGAATGAATCTAAGGCAAAAGAATTTGGATTAGAACCTCGCGCTAGAGTTGTTGCTACCGTAAGTGTTGGATCAGATCCTAACCTAATGTTGACTGGACCTGTTGCAGCTAGTGAAAAAGCTCTTCATAAAGCCGGACTTACTAAAGATAAAATTGACATCTGGGAGATAAACGAAGCGTTCGCCCCGGTGCCAATATTCATGATGCGCCAAATGGAGCTGGACCATGCGAAGGTAAACGTAAATGGTGGCGGAATCTCGCTAGGTCACCCACTAGGTGCTACTGGAGCAATGTTAATCGGAACAGCACTTGATGAACTAGAGAGAGAAGAGAAACGCTACGCTCTGATCACCATGTGTATTGGGCTCGGTATGGGAATTGCGACGATTATTGAGAGAGTTTAGTTCTTCGACTCAGAAACTCGTTCAAATATAACTACAATTTCGCCTTTTAAACCTTTTCGCTCTGAGATCTGCTTTGCGATTTCACTGGCAGTACCGTGAAGAGTTTCTTCGTACATCTTTGTTAACTCACGCGCGATAAAGAGCTTCCGTTCGGGATCCAGCTGCGCAACCTCATCTACTAACTTTTGAATCTTATGAGTTGATTCATAAACGATCGACGTACAATCGGAGGCTAAAATCTTTTCGATTCTTTTCGTGCGCTTTGCTCCCTTTGGCGGCAAAAAACCTTCAAAGGTAAATCTATCTGTGGGAAGCCCACTAATTGAAAGAGCTGCAAGTGCAGCGTTTGGACCTGGAGCTGTACTAACAGAAACTCCCTCTTCCCTACAGGCGTGCACGATTCGATATCCAGGATCAGATATGCATGGGGTGCCAGCATCGGAAACCAATGCCATCTTTTCCCCCTGCTTTAAACGCTCAATGATCTCAGGAACCCGGCCTTTCTCGTTATGATCATGATAGCTCACCATCTTTGTTTTAATTCCGAGGTGGGCCAGTAGCTTTCCTGTGTGTCGAGTATCCTCGGCTAAAATTGCATCAACTTCTGACAGGATCTCTTTAGCTCGCTCAGATATATCAGCTAAATTTCCTATCGGGGTTGCAACTATATATAACGTACCTTCTTTCATCCTGGGGCTAAATTAGCATAGTTTCTAATACAATGTCATATCAGGCACTTATCTGAGAATCTTATAAAATTGCTACAAGACCTGAACCTTTACCTATAACTATTATTAGAGAAGCGTCATAGACGCATAAGGTTTTTCGATATTCTTTTTTTCATAGGTTCATAGCTGATTGTTGATTGGAGCCACAGAATTTGGCCTGATCTGCTATTGGTACGCTGAGGCGACTAGATGTCTAAAGCAATAGTTATCTAGTCGCTTCAGCAACTCCATGCAAGGAGACCCTATGCGGATCTAGCTGAAGTCTGAGATCGGGTGGCCAGATAGTCAAAACGACTGTCCCCCTTCTTGGACTTAAAACAAAAGGCCGACTCTGTGTGCACTCCTAAAAACCCAGAGGAAGGGGATCGCGGCATGCCGACATCTACTGTCGTCGCTCGACCGCCGCGATCCCCTCCTCTAGCCCAACACTCAGCTCGAGTGTTGCTTTGCGTTATCGCTTCTCTAACCATTTCATATTTCCCTCTCAAATCTCATTGCCCCTACGATTCCGTTCAAATATTTACGGGAATATTTAGTCCTAGCGACAGACTGCACCTTTTGAGATCATAACTAGCTGAAACCACATAAAAAAAGAGCCGATATGGTCAGTATCGGCTCTCGACAAGTAGTCTGAATATATGTGTTGGTTAAGGAGTAATCTTCAATACAAGGCTACATTACTGCAACCACTGTACCAAAAGTTATGTGGGTATTTTACCCAGATGTTACCTAAAATGCAACAAATCTAAAAAATAGTTTTACCAATGTAATTAAGGGGTTAGGAAAGGATGGGTGGAATCTCAGGTACCAAATTTCAAGAAAACCTGATCGGAATTCACTAGAATCGTTGTTCGCGCACTGTCATTGCGAGTGAGCCCCTTAGGGCGAAACGTGGCAATCTCTTGGTGTCTGAGCCATGTTGCGTCTAGAGTCAGATCACCAAGTCGTTCGCCATAGGCGAACTAATCGTGATGACAGGAAGCTAGATAAAAAAAAGCGAGCTGGGGGTCAGATCAGCTCGCTTTAGGCAGCACTCTTTTCATACAACGATTTTATGGGGTCATGGGGTCATCGGGGGAAAAGAGATAAGGGTCAAAGGGTTAGTGTGTGCTAAGAGGTGGCTAGGTAACTCACTATTATTGCTAAATCTTTTAGCGTTATTTTTAGTAAATGCACCCAATTTCATACCCATAATAGTCAATAGTTCCAAACAACATAAACCAGAGGGACTAACCTCCAACACAATTAACTGATATTGCAAAATAGGATCCAAGCTTAAATTGTGAAATTTTCACATATGTTACTAAAGCGCTTCCTTTAAATTCAAACACTTAGACTCTTTTAGTCACCAAAAATAGGATCTCAAAACAATATATCGATACATATTGATATATCGATAAAACTAAGCGATAATATCTTCAATGGAGCTGACCTCAATATATAAAGCCATGAGTGATGAAACTCGCCTAAGACTCATAAGTGCATTAAGTCTTGGAAGTCTAAACGTAGGAGAGTTGCACCAAATTATCGGCGGTGCTCAATCAAACGTATCTCACCACCTTAAGATCCTAGAAAGAGCTGGGATTATAAAACATAAAAAGGAAGGCACCTGGAATTACTACCATTTAGATAACACCACATCTCCTGCAAGCTTGATTGCAAAGAATTTCATCGAACTTCACAACACTAACGGCTCTACCCTTCCTAAAATCTTAGATGACGACAGCGAAAGAGCGCGCGTACTTCTAGAAAAACGCCGAGATGAGGCAAAAGAGTTCTTTGATTCAATCGCATCAGAGTGGGAAAACATCAGAGAAGATAAAATCAACACCGGCTCATACCTTGGAAAACTTACCGATCTTATCCCAGACGAGGCAACAATTGTTGAGCTTGGTTGTGGTTCGGGAATATTCCTAAAAGAACTATTACCGCGTAGTGGTAAAACAATTGGAGTTGATTACTCTGGAGCGATGCTTCATGAAGCCGAGCAGAAACTAAAAGAGTTTGATGTGGAGCTAAGATTAGGCTATCTGGAGCATCTTCCAATATCAGATAACAAGATAGATTTAGCCCTAGCACACATGGTGCTGCACCACGTTACCTATCCCCCAGATGCTTTGGCTGATATTTATCGAATTGTAAAGAAAGGTGGCAAAATATTGGTCGTCGATTTAGTTGAGCACAACAACCAGCTTATGAGTGAGCGCTATGCTGATAAGTGGCTTGGCTTCAATACAAATGATTTTACGCGTTGGATTTTGGAGGCAGGGTTCTGCGATGTGGAGATTAGCCACTTCGGCCCTGATTCTAAAGTTTTTATGTTAACTGCTACTAAAAAATAAAGAGGAGCAATAGATGAAGATGGATAACAAGGACTTTAAAGTTGCAGATCTAACTCTAGCTGACTGGGGTCGTAAAGAAATTGAGATCGCAGAGAAAGAGATGCCCGGTCTTATGGCTCTTAGAGCTGAGTTCGGAGCGTCACAACCACTGAAAGGAGCACGAATTGCAGGTTGTCTGCACATGACGATCCAAACAGCTGTACTAATTGAAACCTTAACTGCGCTTGGAGCTGAAGTTCGATGGTCAAGTTGTAATATCTTCTCGACTCAAGACCATGCAGCTGCTGCAATTGCAAAAGAAGGAATTCCTGTCTTCGCCTGGAAAGGAGAAACTCTTGAAGAATACGATTGGTGTATCGAAGAGACTCTTAAGTTTGGAGACAAAGGCCCTAACATGATCTTAGATGATGGTGGCGATCTAACTGCTATTATCTTTGACAAATATCCAGAGATGCTTGAAGAGATCCGTGGTGTTTCAGAAGAAACAACAACTGGCGTGCTTCGTCTGTACCAACTAGAAGCCAAAGGCAAACTACCGATCCCAGCATTCAACGTAAACGATTCTGTTACCAAGAGTAAGTTTGATAACCTCTATGGTTGCCGAGAATCACTAGCTGACGGAATCAAGCGCGCGACAGATGTAATGGTAGCAGGAAAAATTGTTGTTGTAGCTGGATACGGAGATGTTGGTAAAGGCTGTGCGAGATCAATGAAAGGATTTGGCGCACGTGTACTTGTAACTGAAATCGATCCAATCTGCGCACTACAAGCAGCAATGGAAGGATTCGAAGTTACAACCATGGAAGAAGCCGTTAAAGAGGGTAATATCTTTGTAACCGCTACTGGGAACTACAACATTATCAGAGCTGAACACTTTGCCCAAATGAAAGATGAATCAATCGTCTGTAACATTGGTCACTTTGACAATGAAATTGATGTAGCTTGGCTTGAGAACAACAAAGAGATTAAAGAAATTAACATCAAACCTCAGGTTGATAAGTTCATATTACCAAACGGTAATGCCATTGTACTTCTCGCAAGAGGAAGACTTGTAAACCTTGGCTGTGCAACTGGTCACCCTAGCTTTGTAATGTCTAACTCTTTTACAAACCAGGTCCTTGCTCAAATTGAGCTCTTCCAAAATCACGGTAAATACGAAAATACAGTTCACGTTTTGCCAAAATTCTTGGATGAGAAAGTTGCAAGACTACACCTTGATAAGCTTGGAGTAAGGTTAACTAAGTTAACTAAAGAACAAGCAGACTATATTGGTGTAAAAGAGGAAGGTCCTTACAAACCTAATCATTATCGCTACTAAGCGTAATTACTTGAGCTCTGCCCCTTTCTACTCAGTCATTTCATTTGAGGATGATAAGGAAGGGGCCTTGCTCTGACTAAATAGATAGACGAAATAAAATACCATCACTACACACACCGCGCTGATATATACGAAGTGCTCATCATACGGCTCCCAAAATTCTGCTATAAAATACGAGAGCCAAGAAAATACTAGCAAGATTATCCCTACCCTCATCTGCTTAATCCAGAGAAAACCAAGGATCGCTAAGATACTATAGTAATAACAGGTAAGCTCTGTAGCGATAGGGACAAGTCCTGCACCAAGCGCAGCGCCGACCCAATCAGGGTTCTTGCAAGAGGCCTTAATCAACAGAAACAAAAAGGCTAAAACAATCGCGAAGTAAATAAGCTTACGCTCTTGAAATGTTTCAAGTTGCTCCCTCTTCCAATCATAAAATGGATCAGATTGAACATCATCAGCAGCAAATCTTGCACGATGATCAAATTGGAACTTTGTGACTGTTTTAAGACCCATGTTGTTAGTTAATGGGGTCTCTAAATGTTTCTTGCTATTGTAAATAAAACCTTTCCAAACATCCTTATCTTGAGACGGCAAAAACGAAAGCGCTACCAAGATTACTCCCCCACCTATGGCACCGATAGCAAAACGTCTTTGACCTGGATTTGGAAGAATACTTTTCTGTTTTATCGTATCAATAAGATACTTAAAAAATAGTGGCACCAGCAAAGCACCAGGAAAAATTCGAAGCAAGGTAGCATAAACCAAACTAAACCCTGCAAGCGTATGAAAGTTCTTCTTTAGAAAGCAGACCCCGATTACGGACCAAAAGAGCCAATCTTGACGCAGAAAAGATCCTCCCGTCCACCAAAAACGTGCAGGATAGTTCGTACCCCAATACAAAAGGCCAACGCACATCGCTTCCCAACCAAAGGCCCACAGCACAAAAAGCCACATCACAGAAACAAGAACAGAATCAATTACTGCAAGCCATAGGATCTGATTATCAGAAGCTGGCCCTGTACTAGATAAAATATATCCTAAGATTGTCCAAACGGGTGTGCCATTAAATCCATGATCTAAGTGCAGTCTCTGCCACCTATCACGAGACATTTTGTCTCTAAAGTAAACAACATCGTGCTTAAATTCCTGCCAACGCTCCTTTGAGAAATGATCAGTACAAACTCGAGGATTTTTTGTTAAGTGATCAATCAATTCAATTGAATTTGTTCTCAAGTTTCGATACTTGCGTCCTTCAGCAGCCTTACTAAATCCATCTTCTAAATCAACAACGACCCCACAATCATAGATTAGGTTATAACCTAGTTCAGGAGCGTATTTTGCACCTATGTAATAATGATAAAAATCCCAGTGGTGAACGTATCCAGAGAAATGAAAACGAAATCCGTTAAACCAGAAAACTCCAGCTAGGATTCCAGCTAGGATAAAAACTATATTCCTTGCTTTTCGATGAATCTCATCACGCCCTAAAATTCTTAAAAGTGCTGTCCAGACAAGTACGATTAAACCAAGAACACATAATCCCTGCTTGATTAAATCAGCTCTCTCTTGTGTCAGCATAGCTGTAGGCAAGAGTCGCTTTAAAGTTGTCTGGTTTGAATCAAGATGCTCGAACCATTCGGTTGGTTTGATTTCGAAGGCTTGAAACTCTGAAATACTATACGCTTGGTCTCCGTGTGATGCCCTTAGCCGTATATAACGAGCAGAGTACGGATCTTGATATTCAGCATGCTGTATCTGCAATCCTTGCATGCCCTCTAGCGGTAAGAAGCGATGAAAAAGATGCCAGTTAACGCCATCACTAGAGCCTTCGACAAGATAGACATCGTTATTGTCTGCTTGAATTAGAAATGCTCTAAAATTTTGAACCTCACCAAAATCAATTGTAATTGATGAATTGATAGAATGAAGTACGACTGAATAATCTCCGTTCCAACGGCCACCTGTCTCTGCAAGTGAACTATCAACAACACGATTTATATCACCGCTTGTCTCAAAAGAGCGAATCGTTTTGTTGTATGCAAGATTAGGCACCTCCTCTGCAAAGAGAGAAAGTGGTAAGAAGAAAAGAAGAATGAATATTTTAGTAATTAAGCCTTGCATTGCCTTGCTAGAATAGTCTGAGAAACGATGAATGTCAGGGGTATAAATACAAATGCACCTAATAAAAGAAAGCTTTGCCAGGTAAAGCATACATCCGCCCAAGGCTCAAGCAGGGTTCTATACTGCAAAGCACAAACTAATAGTAGCGAAATAGAGACTAAATTTGGCAGATATCTCCTATTTGCAACAAATGGAGCTACCAATGGCAGCAATGCAATATAATGGTAGTAGTAATTTGCTGGATAAGAGATGAATGGCACTAACAACATTCCTAGCATAGCTGCTTGATAGAGTCTTTTTCTACGCGCCGCTAGAAAGATTAGCCCTAAGCCAAAGAAAGTCCCAAGTTTTAGATAAAGAGAGCGTTGCTCAAGCGTGTTTTTTTGCTCCTCCTGCCATTTAATCCAAGGCTCTGGGTTATCTTTCTGCATGATTTTTTGAGCAACCAACTCAGGCTTATAGCCAACGATGGTCCTAAGGGCTACATGATTCACATTTGGTTTTGTTGCGTGATGACCGATCTTTGATAGCCACATCCCCCAAGAATTCGGATAAGAAAACAAAGCTGTAGAACCAATAAATAATGCTGCAATCACAGCAGCTCCACCAACTCCAATATGAATTGGTGCTCGATGTCTGATCCAAAGTTTCTTTGGGTTAAATATGCGACGACTGAAAATATCACGACCTAGGGCATAAATTGAACACAAGACGACTCCAACCAAGGCTGCAACCGGGAAAACTCTAATCATCGCGGATAGACCAAGCAGTGCACCTCCTAAGAAATACCTACGCACTTTTATGGCGCAAGCAGCAAAACCAAGAGCACAAAACCAGTCATACCGTAATGTTGATCCAACGAGGGTTGCTCCAAATTTTGCAAAATCAGTTGTTCCAAAGATAATTGCGGCAACAAGTGCTGTTTGAAGTCCAAATGTTCTTGCTATTGAAACAAACAATAGAATTAACAATAAAGGATCTATTAACCCTAGTAACGTCAATGATAGTTGACTAGCGTCAAAGTTATTAAAAAGCAGATAAGAAAGAAACATCCAACCAGGAGCTGCGTTACCACCATGATCTGCCAACGTACCCAAATAATCAGAATCACCCATCGTTCGAACAAACCAGATCATATCCTGTAGAAACTCTTCCCAACGATTCGAACTGAATCGATCTGGAAACTCTCTTATCTCTGGGAAAAGGGTATCAGCAGTAGTCACTGTATAGTCATGTAGATCTCTAACTCTGACTCCCTTTAAGTCGTATCGAATCTGCTCTTCTAATTCAGGCTTATCTCTCCAGCCAGGAAATTTATCTTCAAGATACGCAGCTAAGCTTCCTAAATATAGTCCATCGTATTTAAGCTCCGGAAAATACTTTGCAGTTGGAAAATAAACGCGCATGTCAAAAAGGTGCACAAAGGTCTTCTTGCCCGAGATATGGTTAGTAAAGTGAAGTTCACCGTAGTTAGTGTAAGCAAAGATACTAAGCGCAGCTAAAATACTCAGAGAAATGTTTCTAAAGCTTAGACTTTCTCGTTTTAACATTGATAGAAAGAGAATTCCCAACGCGGCAGCTGCAATAAGTGCTTTGGAAAAGGCTATCTGCATATACCCAAAGCCATAGCCATTAAGAAAGAGTAAAAGCAGCTCAACAAAAAAGTAGATAGCTGTTAAATGAGCCAAAGCTGACAGAAAGCTAAGTCCTTTTGAGAGCAATGTTTCGTTTTTCGGTTTAAAATTCAGGAGGGCTGCAAATAAAATCAGCCCTAGTAGTAACTTTAAATGAGAAAGTAGGATTTCTCCCCTAGCGACGCCCAAATTTCTTAGCGTATTAAACGGCATTCCTTGAGGGGTTTGGCAAAATAACTGTAGCTCAGTAATACTAAAGCTTCCATCACCATCAATTGCGGAAACTTTTATAAATCTTGCCTTGTCATTGAACTTAGCAATGCGAGGCCTAAGCCCAGGTTCATTTACCGCAGGGACGGTCCAAAGAGTTCTCCAGTTAATTGAATCATCAGATATAGAGACATCATAATAATCGTTATTATCCGCCTGAATGTAACCTGCTTTAAGATTGTGACTTTCTCCAAGGTCATAGACAACATAAGAGTCAGTGCTGCTAAAGATCGATGCAAGATGCGAATTCCAAATTCCTCCATCTTCTGATACAACCGAGTCATGGACGAGTTCAGACTGTAAAACTCCATGGGAAGAGATCAGGGTACTGTTGGACAAT
>JACKAH010000027.1 GCA_020635175.1 Deltaproteobacteria bacterium | reverse complement strand
AACTGTCCCCATTACTTGGTTCATATAGTTAGCGATAGAGTCGCGTTGATCAGAGATTGAGAGAAAGTCGATCCCCCCGAGCGCAGGCGTTGAGCCACACACTCGGGGGTAGTCGATTGCCGGTCGTCAGGTCGTCTGGCTCATCGCCACGGCCGCGGGAACCGTCCGAGTGTCGTCGGCGGGCTTCTTCGTGGCGTATCGAGCCCGGCCCAGGGTCTGCGCCGCACGGCCCCACTCCGAGGGAGTGCCGTCGACCTCGATCGGCAGGCTGCTCAAGACCTCGTAGTTGCCGCCCTGGGACTTGGCCAGGCAGAAGGTCGCGACCAGGCCGAAGCGATCGATCTCGGCGTCGTGCACCTCCGTCAGGGCGTCGAAGTCGAGAGCGGCCAGGTTCGTCCAGCGCGCGTCCTGCCCGAGTCGGAAGAAGATGGCCGTCGATTCGGCGTCGGGGCCGAGGTTGACCCCGAGCTGCAGCCGATCGGCGCCCACGAAGTGCAGGAAGGCCTTACGCAGGTCGTCCTCCGAGTACTCGGAGGTCCCGCGCACGAGGCGCATCATGGCCCACAGGGCGTAGGTGGCGTTTCGGCCGATGTCGGGATCGTCACTGATGGCGATGTTGGCCCGGTCGATGATCGACTGGGCGGCAAGGGACAAAGTGCTCAAGGGGGGAATCCCTCCTCCGTTGTGTGCTTCTAATCTCCATCCAAAATCCTCCCCAACCGCGGGTAAGGCAATTTGGCAGAAAGTAAGCACTGTTCTCTGCAGAAAAATACTATGATTCTCTCCAGAGAAAGGTGCTTACCGATTAGAATGTTCACATCTTTTATCCCAAATTTCTTCTCTAAATCTATTAAACCTTCTTTGAGAACATGGTGTTAACGCTCTAAGTTTCCTTAAAACTGATCAACGCGTAACTCCTCACCAAATATTTAGAATTTAGAGAGAAGTAACACGAACAACTTCTTTACATATTGAGGATGTAGTTTTGAATAGCTTAGCTTAGATGGATTAATTCCAAGATTAACAAACACCCAAATTGAAGGAACAAGAGTCAATCACTTGTTAGGATATTAATAGCAGAGTGTTAGCAGGTAAGAAAGGGGGGGTAATAACTTGATTTTGCAGAAGGTTAGTTACTTTTACTCCTTTTCCAGCGTCCATTTTGTCCAAATGCACCAGCGCTTCATGGTCCCTGATTGCTTCCGTCGCTATACATGCATCCTCCATAGATAGTTCTATTCTTGTCTATTCCTGAGGCTTGGCAGAGAGTCCTAAAAACAAATTAAACCTTGTACCAGCCCCCGACCGACCTCGCGGCTGTCGGTCGGGGGGCTGCGAGCACTGCTCGACGGACAGGAGAGAAGTACGATCAGAGCTCGACGTCATCCTCACCGTCGTCCATCTCATCATCGTCATCGTCGTTGGCGTTGGGCTCACCGTCACCATCATCGTCCTGCTCGAACTCCTCTTCATCCTCCGCCGCTGTGTCGACCCACGTGAAGCTGACGCCATGCGGACCGCTGTCATCAGGCTTGCAGACGAGCGTCTTCTGACCGCAGATGATCTTCAGCGGCTCGGTGTCGAGCAGCGCGAGGAGCTGACGTCCCTGTTGGGCGAAGTAGATGTCAGCGCTGCTCGCAGCTTCACTGAGCTCTTGAGCTTCTCGAGGATCGAACTCTACTCCCTCAGGCATAGTGATGAGCAGCATGAAGTAGCCATCCTGCTCATCATTGCCCGTCTCGATCAGCACGATCTCTCCGAAGCTGCTTCCCTCCACGAAGCAGTCGAAACCGTCGGTG
This sequence comes from Deltaproteobacteria bacterium, assembly GCA_020635175.1. Lineage (GTDB taxonomy): Bacteria > Bdellovibrionota_C > UBA2361 > UBA2361 > J135 > JACKAH01. The sequence continues at coordinate 6,729 of JACKAH010000027.1, read as the reverse complement.
GGGAACCAGGTGGTCGGCTCTTGGCCGTCAGGGATGCCCCCGAAGGAGAGCACATCGAGCTGGAACCCGGCGAAGGCGATGTGTGGTCGAGTGTCCTCGCCACCAGGACACCAGTGCTGACCGAGGCCCTCAGTGATCTCAGGAGTCTCGCCGATAGCAGAGACTTTGACTCGCAGGCTAGGCATCTTCCTCTATCTCCCTGGCCATCTACTATTAGAAGTAGTGGCTGTGTTGTTTCAGAAACGGTCGCCCATCTCTGGATTTGTCTCCGAGAGTAAAACATTCATAAAGGACTCTCTTTGACGCCTCGCAGAAAATTTATCTCTGCTAGACGCCAGAAAAGATCTCTACTGACTCATAGCAATTTGAAAGAGAGGATTGGTATTGTGTATTGAGTGAGATCAAGTAATGATCTGGATTACGGCCTTAACGGTCGAAAGATATTATAAATCAGTAATTTTTTCAACACACAGATTTTTCGACAAAACCTATCTGGACCTGATTTATAAGGTACAGCTCTACTTTTATAGTTTTTTCTAGATTATACTTCGACTTATGGATGTAATATTAAATGCTCAGGGTATTTCCAAATCATACCTTGATAAGACTTTATTTTCAGACCTGAATTTTTCAATCTTCTATGGCGATAAGATAGGTCTTATCGGAACCAATGGTACTGGTAAATCAACCTTATTAAAAATTCTTGGAAAAGTAGAAGACGCTGATAGTGGCACAATTACATATACAAACAATGCAAAGATTACATATGTGCCACAGGCTGAAAATTTTAATCAGAACCTATCAATTTTTCAATCCGTAAAACAAGCAGCTTTAGAAAGCGGAATTTCAGATGCCGAAGTTGAACGAGAAGTTCGAATTGTACTTGGTAAGTGTGGTTTTACTGATACAGAGCTTTTGATAAAAAACCTATCAGGCGGTTGGCAGAAAAGGGTAGCTTTAGCTTGCGGTTTTGTAACAAATCCAGATCTTCTATTGCTAGATGAGCCGACAAATCATCTCGATATTGAGGGGGTCTTGTGGCTTGAAAGCTACTTAAGAGATCTACCTTGTTCTTGGCTCGTTGTAAGTCACGATAGAATGTTTCTCGAATCAGGAGCACGAAAAATCTTTGAGCTTGATAAGATCTATGAAGATGGAGTTTTGATTGTTGATGGAAATTATTCAAAGTTTTTAAAGGAGAAGAGCGAATACCTAGCTACTGAGCAAAATAGACAGCAAACCCTGAAATCAAAAGTTCGAAGAGAGCAGGAATGGCTGAGCAGAGGGCCCAAAGCTAGAACTACCAAAGCGAAAGGTAGAATAGATAAAGCTTATAGTCTCATTACTGAGCTTGAGAACGTAAAAACTCGTATGAGGAAAACAGAAGCTCAAATAGATTTTACCTCTTCAGATAGAAAGACCAAGAGATTGCTAGAAGCGCATCGAATCTCTAAGACAATGGGAGATAAGCTTTTATTTAAGCAACTAGATTTCACTCTAACTCCAAGCTTAAAAGTAGGGGTGCTTGGGCTAAATGGTTCTGGTAAGAGCACTTTACTAAAGCTTGTCGCAGGAGAACTTGCGCCAGATTCAGGCACGATTAAACCAGTACAAAACTTAGAGATAGTTTATTTTTCTCAACAACGTGAAGAGCTGAATCCAAACGAGTCGCTTAAAAATTCTCTAACGCAGTCAGGTGATTCAGTTATATTTCAAGGTAGAGCAATTCATGTTGCTACTTGGGCTGCTAAGTTCCAATTTCATGGCGGACAATTAGAAACGAAGGTAAAAGACCTGTCGGGTGGAGAGCAGGCTCGTCTGCTTATAGCAAGGCTTATGTTAAGACCTGCTGATATCTTACTGCTTGATGAACCTACAAATGATCTCGATATTGAAGCATTAGAAACCCTCGAAGAGAGTCTGATAAATTTTCCTGGGGCCATCATGATCGTAAGTCACGATAGATATCTGTTGAGCAAGGTTTGTAATACCTTTATAGGTCTAAATGGCGATGGAACTGCTGTTAGTATTGCAAGCTTTCAGCAGTGGCAACAGGGTGTCTCAGAGCAAGATAATTCTAGTATTGAAACTGATAAAGTTAAGAGTGTAAAACCAAAAAATCCTCAGAAAAAACTCTCTTATCTTGAGCAACGTGAGTTCAACACGATGGAGAAAAGCATACTTAAAGCAGAGAAACATTTTGAAAAATGTCAGGCTTTACTTGAGGATAGTGAGATAGCCACTGATCCAGCTAAGGCTGCTGCTGCCTATCAAAAACTATCTGATGCTAAAGAAGAGGTAGATAAGCTCTATGCTAGGTGGGAAGAGCTAGCAGATAAGCAATCTCAATTCTAAGCATTCAAGCTCAGTTTTACTTACTATTTGCGATAGTTAGCTCGTTGGCGAGGTAGTCAAAATAATCCCACTGCACATAGTAAGACCCTGGTAGATTAATCTGAGTGGAGAAACTTCCATCTGGATTTACATTTATCAGACCTAGATCTGTTTCAACGCCTTCAGGGGAAACATTAAATAGTGTTAACCAAGGGCCGTTTATCTTAATTGTCTCGCCAAAGTAATCTCTCATCTGTCCAGTAAGCATATCACCAGATGTTTCAAGCTTTGCTTGTGCCCATTTAAAGTTAGGAAGGGATATCTTTTCTGATTGCATATATGCACTAGGAATAAGCTCTGCATATACCTCTCCCTGTATTGCTCCAACCTCAAATTCTGCGACCTCATCACTTGGTAGTGAATAGACCTGTAGATTGCTCGTAAGCTCTGAAGGATCAGAATCTCCAAGTTTGTGCCAAAGGGTGATAAACTCATGCTGCGCAGGGGGCCCATCACTTAGAAATTTAGCGCTAAGGGTATAGCCAACTTTTCCATACTCCTTTTTAACTTGAAATATAAACTGACCATCAACACTCGATTCGTCTAGATGCTCGCTATATTCTGATATCGTTTTAGCAGAGGCATTTATTGTCGCAGCGTTATTAGTAAATTCTGGAGCTCCAGTTTTTACTCCATCATAAAAGATATTTGGGTTTGAAAATCCTTGATACTCTGGACCGTTATCATTGAAATTATAATAAGTCATTATAGAGCGATACGTTGTTCCTGAAACCCCGGTAAAGACACTTCCATGTGAATCAGAAAAAAGACCTGCAGATAGAGACGGATCAATATCTGGGTTCAGAAAATGCCCAGCGCCTAAGTTATGAGCAAGTTCGTGTGAAAAGGTAGTAGTTGATGGATCTAGAAGATCGTTGATGCCCGATTCGCCAAATGCCCATTTCTGCCAAGTGGTCGATAGTGTCTGAGGAATGTAGGCGTAGCCGCCTAGTTTTTTACGAAAGATATGAACTATGTCAGCTTTACATTCCTTTCTTAGCAAATGAAGCTGATCAAACTTACCGTCTCCTCTACGTACAGCAGCTCTTGTCACTGAACCTGTAGTTTCTAGTTCAATAACAGGACATGTTCTCTGTATCTTTGCGTTGATTCCACTGATTTCGAGGCGTTGATTTAGCATTGCAATCTCAAAGTCAGCTATTGCGGCAACCATCTCTAAACTACCACCAGCCTTTTCCAGAGCATCGCTTGTAACAGCAAACATCACATCAATAACTGGAGTTTCTCCCTCATTTGGCTTAATTGGGGTAGGGATTGTTACATTACTCATTGAGAGCCGGGCAGGAGGAAGATTTGGAATCATCGGAATTGATGTTCCGCAAATATTTGGGATGCTAGGTGACGTCAATCTTTGAACGTTGATCGAACTACCAATTTTAGAGACAATATATCGTTGCCCAGATTTATGCTGAAAAGTCGCAATACTCATCCGTTTTGGAGTTCTGCCTTGAGTTCCATTCCAAGACATGAAAAAGTATTGCCCAGCTTTTGAATCTCTTCCACTTAGAGAATATTCTCCTGATGCAAATTCAACCTCTGCTTGTGGAACAGAATAAGATTCGTTTCCAAAAGTTCCTTGTGGATAGCGTTCCGCTATATATTTAGTGCCTTCAATTTCAAATCCGAAACTTTCGTTGATTAATCTGTCTACCGATATAGATGCAGACTCAGATGTTCTTGTAGGATCAGGAATTCTAAGTGCCTCTTCACGAGTTTGTGCAAAAATTGGATTAGATAGAAATATGATAATTGAAAAAAACAGAATTGGGCGTCTAATACTCATGACTTCAAATCGACACGAACATAGGTAGGCTGAATAATCTGGGCCAAAAGGGAAGGGAGTGAAATCAACTACTTACAATTAAAGTAGCTGAATATTCTTCACTCTGAGATATAGCCAGCAGCAATAGCATGTTTTGACTTTTTGAAGCATTCGACAATAGCTTTTGGAACATAAAGGTCTGTTCTTTTGTCACCAATAAAATTTGGGCACTTTCTTTTCTTTGAGCTCTTAATTGAAGATATCTCTTCTGATATCACAATTGGTTCTTCTAGGTATCCTTGGTCTTCGGCTTTTGCTCTTTTATTAAAACATTCAAAGTTTTTCTTTTTTGAATAAGTTTTTGTGTCTTTTCGAGCAATTATTTTAGGACATTTGACCAACTTATCTTTTGGAGAGTTCTTGACTACGACAATCTCTTTGTTGTCGTTAGTTTTCTCTTTATTGCTATCTTGTTTACTTTTCTTGTCATTCTTCTTGTCATCGGTGGTGTCAATAATGTCACTTCCCGTAGAACCGGAGTTGCAAGCACAGCCACTCCCCTTATGGCAAGTATAGGTCTTGATGATGCAGGAATCTCCGCAGGCTTTTGTAGTTTTGCAAACTTTACAGCAGCCACTTGCCATGAGTGTGACATCATATAAAAACTCGTCAGGTAGATCTTGAGAGTAAGTATTCGCACAGATGAGGATAGTTATGAGTAGTTGAGCGAAAAAATTGCGATACATGAACGGGCCTAAAATCAGTAAATTAGTGTTAATGAGAGAAAAATCTTTAACTGATAGTCTTATATTTGAGGAGGTAATTCAACAATTCAGAGAAATTAATTTCTTCTTTTTGTTAGTATCTGGGATGTGCTAATATTCATTTGTTGAATATGTGTGGGGGTGTCGATGGTTGAATTCGATAGCGATCCGAAACCGGAGTTCCACGGTCTTGGGAAGTGTCTGGCCTTAGCGCTTCTGTCTCTGCCTTCTGTCGCAATGGCGCAAGATACTGTGGAGACTGTTCCGTCAGAACCCTATGTTCCACCTACAGTTCCAATAAATCCTTCAATTCCGTCTGGAGCCCCTGGCGCTGCAAGCGTGAGAGCAATAAACATTGCACTTGATAAGGCGCTAGATTATGCACAGAGCAAAATACGCGCAAACGATGTTGCAACGGTTGTCGAGCAGTTCGCTAAGGAGGGTAAGGAAGGAGAGGGGGTTTTGTACGAGGTGATGTTTGGTTGGAGACCGAACTCAAATCGCGAAAGTGATTACTATGGTCTAAGACCTATTGGAAGCGGTAGCTCTGCTACAGAGGCGCTTGCCATCGCAATTAGTCAGCCAGGATTGTACGCACCAAGCATACTCTCTAGAAACTCAATCCAGTTTGATCAGGTAAGCTCAAGTTATTTTTTTGTTGCGAACTCTGGCGGTACGATTGTAACTGAATCTTATAGTTTAGGCTCTCTTGAAGGGGCTGCTGAAGCTTATCTTAGCTATCTAGCAAGAAACCCAGGTCGAGTTGTTTCTATCGATGAGATTTTAGGACATGGATTTCCAGAAATTGATGAAGCTATGCATAGGGAATTAGCTGAGATAGGGACAAGAGTTTCTGGTTTTCCTGATGAAGTAGCGGCGATAGAGTCGGCATTTGACAACTTAATTGAGCGCTCAGTTGGTCATGCTGGAGCTGCTGTTGGTGGGAATGCTGACAATCAGGGTAACGGTAAGTCAAACAATTCTGGTGGTGGTTCCGTTGAGCATGCCGATACGAACCCAAAGGGTAGCCAAGCAGGTAATAGGCCTGGTGGTGGATTGCCAGATTGGTTTCCAGATTGGAGATTTGGCCCAGGATCTGGCTCTGGAGCGGATGTCAAATCTGATCATGGAACTATTTTTGAGTTTCGCATAGAAATTGATCGTTCTGATCTTATAATGACTCGATCTCCTTTTATGAAATGGAGTTTGTCAGAGGATATTCAAAACGCACCATCTGATATGCAATTTGTGCACTATGGCGATGCAGACCTTACGTTTGAGGCAGAAATGCAAGCGCAGATACGTATTGATGAATTCAAGGCTGAAATTGCTAGGCAAAAAGCAGAAGCTATGCAGAAAATACAAGCTTCACACGAGATCATTAAAGCTCAATCACTGACGCTGACTGATGCTATCAATCGAGCGATGTTTTTTGTCACAGACAATCCTGGATTGTTAAAAAATGGAGTCGCAACAAGGGAGCCCGTATTAGATTGGGATTGTGCACTTATGCCATCTGAGCCTGAAGAATTTATGCGTGTTATATCGGGAGATCTTCCTAGTGATCTAGACGCAGCATACCTTCAGGTACAGAGAGATTTTAACTATCTGATAAGCCAAATTGAGTGGGCTGAAAGTTTTGCAGAGCTACTTCTAAAAGCTCATAATAAAGGTAAGGTCTTTATTGCAGAATCAAAGCTTCCTAGATTTGAATTGCCAAAAGCAGTACGCAAACCTGAGGCTACTACAGGCTCAAAACGCGTTTCCTTTGTCGATTGCTTGTATGCA
>JACKAH010000026.1 GCA_020635175.1 Deltaproteobacteria bacterium | reverse complement strand
AATTATAAACGGGTGCACAAAGCTTTCAAATTGTGCAGCCAAAACTAAATAGGTAATGATTAGACCTAGAATAAAAACAAAGAGCAGAGATTCACCGGAGAATTTAAAATCTCTGGATTGGCCTTTATAATCAATTACCGCAGTTTCAGGCAATTCTGATTTTACAAGTTTTTCAAGAAAGGAAAGAGCTTCTCCAAGTGAAAAGTTATCCTTTAAGTTTGATTCTAAAGTAATTGCTCTCGTCCTATTGTATCTATTTAGAGCAGGGGAGTCCGCAAATTCTGAAATGGTGACAAAATTTGAGAGGGGAATCAGCTCACCTGTTCTCTCAGAGCGTACATAAATGTTTTGAAGATCCGACAAGGTGCTTTGCGATTCTCGATCGCCTTCTAAGATTACATCATACTCTTCGCCGTCTTCGATATAGGTTGTAACACGCTTTGAGCCAAGCATTGTTTCTAGCGTACGGCCAATATTTACAACTTTTACTCCTAGTTCAGCAGCTCTATCATAATCTATCTGTATCTGAATTTGTGGTTTAGTTTCTTTGTAATCCCAGTCTAATCCTTCAAATCCAGGGTTGTTTTCGTTTATCTTTTTTACGAGCAGATCTCTCCATTCAGCGAGTTGCTGATATGTTCCACCACCTATTACGAACTGAACTGGCTTACTAATTCTTGCTCCAAATCCCTGTCTCATCACTGGAAAAGCTCTAACACCAGTAAGATCTTTTAGTTTTGCTCTGATTTCATCCATGATTACAAAACCACTTCTTCGTTTAGACCAGCTATTCAAAACACAAACAACCATACCAGAATTAAATGAAGCCAAATTGCCAAAAGACCTGGGTGCTCGAACAAGTAGGCGTGTAATCTCTTCAGATTCCACATAGGGCATAAGGCGTTTCTCTATCTCATTCATGTAATCAAGCATGTATTCATAAGACGCTCCCTCTGGTCCATTAACTGTTACAAAGAAAGCGCCACGATCTTCTTTTGGTGCGTATTCTGAGGGAAGGAGTTTAAATATAAGTGCAGCAAACAAAAGTGTTGCGATGAAAAGGCCTAAAATTAGCTTCGGGGCTCGCAACACCTTATCAAGTGAGTTTGAATATTTTTCAGTAGCGTTTGAGATAAAAGAATCAAATTTACTGTTGCTTGATTCTGTCTTTCTTTCGGCTAAAATTTTCGAGGCAAGCATTGGGCATAATGTTAGTGCAACAACGCTTGAAAATACAACTGCTGTAGCCATGGTGAGTGAGAATTCAGAGAAAAGGCGTCCTATGTCCCCTTGCAAAAATGCTAACGGCACAAACACAGCGACTAATACGAGCGTTGTTGCTATTACAGCGAAACCGACTTCTCTTGCACCTCTAAATGCCGCAACGAGTCTCGATTCGCCATACTCGTGTATTCTTCGAGTGATATTTTCAAGCATTACAATCGCATCATCAACGACTAGTCCAATTGCCAGTACTAAGCCAAGCAGAGTCAGTAGGTTGATTGAGAAATCGAATGCGTAAAGTAAAATAAATGTTGATATCAGAGCGATTGGTACTGTAACTGCAGGTACCAACATTGCACGTATATCACCTAAAAATAGGAATATAACAAGAATAACAAGGCCGATTGAGATAAAGAGAGTGTTATAAACTTCATGAATCGCATCCTCTATAAAGATAGAGGTATCGTAACTTTGGCTTAAAACCATGCCTTCAGGTAGTGTAGTGTTTATGTAGGCTTGAGCCTTTTTGACTGCACGTGCAACGTTAATCGTGTTGGCGGTAGATTGCTTTACTGTGCCAATACCAACCATAGAGACGCCATTCCCACGAAAAAGAGTTCGAGATTCTATCGTTCCTTTTTCAACTCGGGCAACATCTCCAAGTCTTACAATGTATCCATCATCACCCTTCGCCAGAGCTAGATTTGTAAAATCTTCAGGAGTTCGAAAGGAGCGTTTCAGACGAACCGTAAATTGTCTGGTGACGCTATCTATGCTTCCTGCGGGTAGCTCAACATTCTCGGAACGCAAGGCGCTTTCAACATCAGATACAGTTAAGCCCCGGGCAGCAAGTGCATTTCTATCTAACCAAACACGCATGGCAAATTCTTGCCCGCCGCCTACGCGAACTCTTGCAACACCATCAAGTACAGAGAATTGATCGACTAAATATCGCTCGGCATAATCGGTAAGTTCAGGTACGGTCATGCGATCACTAGACAGATTCAGCCACATTATGACATCAGAACTCGCATCTACCTTTTGAATCTCAGGGGGATCCGCTTCATCAGGCAGATCGTCAAGTATGCCGGAAACTCTATCGCGCACGTCATTAGCAGCAGAGTCGATATCTCTTTCAAGCGAAAATTCAATGGAAACTGTAGATTCTCCGTCTACACTTTTTGACTCAATGAATTGTATCCCTTCAATTCCTGAAACTCGCTCCTCGATAATTTCAGTGATTCTTGACTCAACAATATTTGCAGACGCTCCAGGGTATCGAACTTCAACAGAAACTACAGGAGGATCTATGTCTGGATATTCTCTTAATGAGAGTCTAGTAAAAGAAACATATCCAAAAATGATTAGAAGCAAAGAGATTACGGTTGCAAAAACTGGTCTTTTAACTGAAACGTCAGAGATAATCATAGATAATTACCCAGCGAGTGCCTCGCTTAAATCCTGACCTAGTTCAAGAACTTTTTTAACAGTAACTTTGGTATCTTGGTCTAAAGCCAAGTGTCCATGAGTGACAATAAGATCCCCAACAGATAGTCCTTTCAAAATCTCAACTTTTCCAGGTTGGCGAGTTCCGATCTCTACTTTTGTTTTTAAAGCATTTTCCCCAGAGATCTTATAGACATAATTATCACTAGCTGCAGGTAGTAATGCTTCCTCGGGTACAATTAGAGATTTCCTAAAATTAAACCCGAGCTTCACTTTCATTAGTAATCCAGGCTTTAAGAGAAGTTTGTCATTTGGAAGTATTGCGCGGACAATAATCGAACGGGTACGAGGATCGATTTGAGCATCTACTGCTACTAGCTCACCCTCGAACTTTTGATCTGGGAAAGCAGGCGTAGTGCCGACTATTGGTAGCCCAGGCTTAAGAGCGCCAAGGTAAACTTCAGGGACTGAGAAGTCTAGCTTCATTGTAGAGTCATCAACCAGGACTCCTATTTTATCGCCAGGTGTTACAAGTGCTCCAACGCTAATTTGTCTCAGACCCATTACCCCACTAAATGGTGCAACAATTAAGCGATCGTGAAGTCTACTAATCATCGCTTCTAGCTGAGCTTTAGCAGCTTCGTATTCTCTTCTGCGTTGATCTACAAGTGATTCAGAGATTGCTCCTTGGTCGGGAAGGTTTTTTACTCGATCGTACTGTCGCTTCGCCTCTTCGACTCTAGCTGTGTTTTCTTTTACTAGAGCACCCTCTTCAGAGTCCGTCATCTCGGCAAGCACATCTCCCTTATTAACTCTCTGTCCGTCGTTAAAATGAATCTTTGTTATTGTATCGGTTACTGATGCGGTCAGGTCTACAACCTCATTCGCACGGAGAGTTCCGAGAGATTCAATCTGATCGTTTAAAGATTCCTCGTTAACTTTGTAAGCGATTACATTTACTTGGGCTAGAAGGTTAGAAGCCAAAAAACAACTAGTGAACAATGAGAGAAAGAGTCTATTTAGATTCATGAAGACCTAAAATGAATATACCTGCAAGAAAATAGCTAATATAGTCAAGCTTGTATACTGCATCTGATTAAAATATGATTATTGGAATTTAGCACGACAGCAAAATGTCTACAATCTTTAGGATAATAGAATGGTACGTTTTGTATCATACATACTTTATTTAACTATCTTTTCATTACTAGGTTGTAGTGTAGGCCCTGACTATATTCCACCTGAAGTGACTTTGCCTGAACATTATTCTCAATCTGAAACTAAGGAGATTGATTTAAGTTCTCTTAGTCAATACTGGCAGCAGTTTGATGATCAAACTCTGAATATTTTAGTTGAAAAGGGTTTAGAGAAGAACCTTAACCTACAACAAGCATATGAGAGAGTAGAGCAATCTTTAGCACGACTTGGTTTATCGAAGTCTGAGTTCTTACCAGATATCGACTTTAGTGCTGGAGTCGAAAGACGAAGAAGGAGCTCTGCGGTTGCCTCAGCGATTCGAACTAACACAAATGATTTTATATCTGTTGGCGGATTTTTAAACTGGGAACTTGATCTATTAGGAAGATTGAGGCGCTTAAAGGAGTCTGCTGCAGCTAGCCTAGAAGCCTCGATTGAAGAGCAGAGAGCGACTAGAATACTGCTTATATCTCAGATTGCTTCGTCATATATAGATTTTAGATCAACTAAGGCCTTAATAGAACTTTCAAAAGAAAACGTAAGAACACAGAAAGAGAGTTTAGAGTTGGCCTCTCAGCTGCATAAGGCAGGAATAGTTCCAGAAGTTGATGTTTTTCAAGCTGAATCTAATTTAGGGGAAACTGAAGCTACAGTTCCAAGTTTTAGAATTTCTCATCAGCGTGCTAAAAATAGATTGGCTGTGTTACTTGGAGACCTCCCCCAAATCATAATTGATTTGCTCCCTGAATCTGCAGAGATCCCAGAGATAGCAAAACTTAATGTAGATAGTTTACCATTAGATGTTTTGACTCAGCGCCCTGATGTAAGAATGGCAGAGCGAAATTTGGCCTCTCGACATGCTCTGATCGGAGCTGCAAAGGCAGAATATTTTCCAATCATCTCCTTGCCTGGCAGAATTTCATTTGAAGCTTTGAATAATTTTGATAAAGCTTTTCGCGCGGATAGTTTAGCCTATACTTTAGGACCAGCGGTCGATCTGAATTTGTATGATTTTGGTAGGGTATCCAATCAGGTTGATTTAGCTGAAAGTGAGTCGCGAGAAGCCGAGCTTAACTACAAAGAAGCAGTACTAATAGCTGTTGAAGAAGTTGAGAACGCTTTGGTTAAAATTAGCGAGGAGAAAATCAGAACAAAAAGTCTTCAAGATTCAGTTAAGGCTAGTAAGAAATCTGTAGAACTTACCAAAAGTTTGTATAAGTCAGGTCTGACTGATTTTCAAAATGTATTAGATATTGAAAGACGTTTGTTCTCGCAGGAGATAAACCTAGCTCAAAGTCAATCAGAGCTTGCGAAAGGGTATGTTGAACTCTACCGAGCTCTCGGTGGTGGTTGGACTAAGGAGGAAGCTCCCTCAGATAATGCGTAGCGTAAGGCCAAGTAATTTTTAGATTTGAAGATTATCTAGTTTTGTAATACTCTATAAAATCTTGTTTTTTCAAATGCAGAACACTCACCCCATGACCCTAATTTAAGGGTAATGGTTCCACTAGGTTCCCGAAGAGAGAGTAGAGGAGGAAAGCCCCATGCGCTTGAGCATGATTGTTCCGTTCGCCGTTCTGACCGCCGTTCTGAGTGGCTGTGCCAGTCAGAAGCCCATCGAGTACACGGATCCGCTGCCGCTCGTGATCGAGGAGTCCAACCCGGAGCCTCAGACCATCGAGCAGCTCGTGATCAGCGCGCTCAACTCGAGCGAGGATCCGGGTCTCGTGCAGCGGTCGCTGCTGAACATCTACCTGGGCCAGTACATCATCGTGAAGCAGACGCGTCACGATGTCGCGAACGCCCCGGCCGATCCTGTCCAGCAGCAGCTGATGAGCTTCGAGCAGTTCATGAACTTCGTGCGTCAGCTCGAGCAGATGGATCGAGCTGATCAGCTCGCGTACACTGCCGGCGTCCCGCCCGCTGAGCCGAGCGGCACGAACTGAGCGACGTCTCGCAGAGCTCTGCAGGCAGCGGAGTGCAGACCTCCTCCTCTCTACTAGGCACGGGTGTGTTGATGTAGGGAGGGGGAGAGCGTTCTGCTCCATTTTTTGTTCATTTGAATATTCGATCTAGCATTAGCGTCTGATGTAAAAGGACTCAGAGAGAGTTTGTTATACTCAATCCTTTTGTTTTATTGATTATGGATAATGAAATAAACAATACAGAATCTAAGCTGAGAAGTGGGTTAGTTCGTTCTCAGGATCTTAAATCTCGTTTTCCTATCTCAACAAGAATCATCTTAAAGCAGCTTTTCCCTTGGGTTATGATTCTGGCTTTGTTAGTTGTTTTTGCCGTTAAGTTAAATAGTAGGGATATTTTTTCTGACTTCAACACGATTTTAGATCTTGATATTGAGCTAGAAGCTTTTGTTGCATTTGTTCTGATAGTTTTATTTGTGAAGGCAATATATTCTATCCTTTATCGACATAGAATTTCATATCGAATTGAGGAGGGTCATCTTAAGCTTTCAAAGGGTATCTTAATTCGAGATACAGGTATCTATCCACTTTCCCGTATATCGGATGTTTATTGTAAAAGGTCTTTACTTGATGCGTTACTTGGACTGCATTGTCTAGTTATATGCACCGCTACTCCTTTGTCAGTAAACTTTGCGCAGATACCAGGCTTAACATCGAATGTAGCTGAGGGATTGTCTGAGTTTTTACTTTCTTCTGTTGAGGATTATCAACTGCGTTATAATGACATATCAGCTAAAAAAGGAAGCAAATTCGTATAAGATAGTTTCAGCGCTCATAAAGGCTGGTGCCGAGAGGGAGAATCGAACTCCCACTCCCTTGCGGGAACCGGATTTTGAAGCCCTTTGCTAAGGAAAGGAGCAAGAAATGAAGGTGGTACCTAACCGAGATGGCCAATTGTTGTTGTCACATTAATCAACTTCAATCGGATTGAGTCGCCACTCAAGAATGCACTCTTGTACTGTATGACGGCAATACTGAGTAACAACCTCCTTCTTACCGGCGTCCATGTCATACACTATTTGACTATCGGTAAATCCCTCCCAGGATTTGAGGTCGATAGCAAGTATGGCGTAATAATCAGAATAGAAAAACTCAGAACTAATTTCTATGTGAGTGCTACATGAATTTTGAGTAACTTCATTAGTAATGACTTTACATGTTTTTTTGGGAGGACCAAAATAGGCAACTAGAGTAGTATATAACTGTAAGGTCAGAGCAGCATCAAATAGTACTGGAGGTTCTTCCCGCGTATTATCATCTTCTGCATAACAAGGTGTGCTGATAGCTAGAGTTAGCACTACCGCAGTCATTATGCGTAGAAATCTTAATGGGTCCCATAGATCTTTTAATATTCCTCTCATAGACATACAATCTCCAGATCAACCAACAATTTATTACCAGTCGTTAAAAGGGCGAGTTCGCTTATGAACTATGTGCCTCAAACTCGTTATGATGAGAAGATTGATAAGTGATGCGTTTGGTTTTAATTCTCAAAAATGAAACTCCCCAATTTCTGCGGGGCGTCTTGCGAAGCGGGTCTTCCCAACCGGCTGGCTTTGATTGGATTGAGCTGAGGTCATGTTTCATAACCTAAGTATTATGCATAGATGGAAAATATTTACATTTACTAGGTTACGGTTGAGTAGAGACCCTGAATAACACTTACACTTCTAATTAGCTAGTTCTTCAATTTAGTAGTTTAGATAAGCTTTTTTATAGGGTTTTTATGAGGTTAAAAAATAAACTGCGAAGTAGCAGAGGCTCTCTAGCCATTGTCGCTCTAATTCTCCTGGTTGTGGGAGTCTGCTACCCCGGGTCCGGCGGTGAAGGTGCCAATGTAAATGCCAAAAATGTGATCATAACGATGAAGCTCACTGCATTAGTGACGACGGTCTGTGATAATAAGACCACTATTGAAATACACGGGCCTATGGAAGCAGAATTTGAACTTGAGAAGAGAGGAGATGGTCCAGGGCCCGGCATGCCAGGACCTGCCGATTCTTCGTCGCATGGATCTGCCAATGGACCCACCATTCTTGGATTATTTGATCTAGATGGTTCCTACACCAGCAGTGATCTTCTCGAGGAAAACACAATAGGAATCAATTTTGATGATGGCGGTTCGCTAGACGTAACCTTAGGCGATGATGGTACAGGTTCCCTGGCGATTGATATGCCGGCAATTCCGGGCATAGGAAGTTTTGCCACGGATTTAGACGGAGTAGTCTTTCATGCTGAAAATAACAGCACAGGAGTATTTAGCGGCAGCGGTGATTCGCCGGGAGCCCAAAAGGAGGGGTGTACCACAACTGTACAATATACGGTCGTTATTTCTGTTGAGAACAGAGGGTAGTAGAAATGAAAAATAAACAGCGCAATATTATGTTGTTTTTCTTAGCTGCTCTCTTTAATCTGAGTAGCTCTGTTGCTCTAGCGCTTTCAGCCGCGCCATCAGGAGGAAGCTTCCCTGAAGACGATAGTGAAGCAGACTTGGATTATACAGTGATGGCTGTAATGACAAAGTCCGGACCAGACTGCTCTGATCCTGGAATTAAAGTAGTCACTTTTAGCGGTGATGGGGATTTTGAAAAAGAAAATGGACCGAGTAGAAACCCTAGAGATGGAAGCTATACCTCTAGCGGTGGTTACGATGGAGAAGTGGAAGAGGGGTTTGATACCGATGGGGAGTACACTGCTACCAACAATGGTGCCGGCTACTCCGTCGTCACAACCTTCGAAGCTGGCGGCAGCGCTAGTATCGCAGTTGATGAAAATGGCGTTGCTACTGGATCTTTTAAAGCCAATGGACTATCTCTGGCATTTAGCGGCAGCATGAGTGGCGGTGGTACGACAACTGGAGGAACTCTCACTGGCGTCGGAAGCTATACTGACGAACGTCACTGTGAGGTAAGTCTTTACGTTGTAGTTCAGCTGGTAATTAAGCCCTAGATAAACTTACTCTCGTAAGATATCACGTCAGATTCCCACCACGATTCACTCCTCAGAATGTCATCTTACAAGATGTCATTCTAGATTTTAGATAGATCTCGAGTATCTTTACTGAGAAACAGGGCAAAAAGGAGCAGTCCTAGGAGCTCTATGAAGTGGAGGTAAGAAAGTAAATTGAGGAAACACAACATTCGTATTCCCCAAACGATACTGAAATGAAGCATCATCATATGCCTTCCGAAGCTCTCTATACAGCTTGCGAGCTCAAAGAATCTTTTGAAAACACTTTGAGTAAAAAGG
>JACKAH010000025.1 GCA_020635175.1 Deltaproteobacteria bacterium | reverse complement strand
GATTACTCTCAACAAATACACACCTTTTTGGGCAGATAGCCCTGATGTGATTGATGTTTCAGGTATTGATGCTCTAAAAAATTCTACATATTTTGAAATGGACAAATCTAAGCCTAACTTTCTAAATAGATTTAAAGAGCTTTTTCCTGAAAGTAAACCAGTAACCGCGACATATTCTTGTTATACAACTTTAGCTGCGATACTTGATGCATTTAAAACTAACCCTCCTAGTAATTCTGTTGAAGCAATTGAGAGTTTGAATAAGCTTGAAAGCTTTATGACACTTGATGGAAGTTTGCAGATTAAAAATAGAGAGACGCAGTATAAAGTTGTCGCTAAAACATTTGACGGAAAAACTTGGAACTAAGTTGTTAACGAGCGGAAGGCGCGTTGAAACCTGATACATCCTGCTGGACGAATCAGGTTTTCACGCGCGATCCGCTTCAGCAGTCAGTGTTGGGTGTGGTGATGACGAGTATCAGTTGCCGCCGGTCGAGGTCGGACAGCTGATCCAGGAGAGGAGCCAGAGCTCCTTGCCGGCCTTGAGGTTGTTCTCGAACTCGGCCTTGGCCGGACGGAAGGCCTGAATGATCGGCAGACTAGGACCGCTGACGAGCACAGCGTTCTGCTCCTTGGCCCAGCCGGAGAGGTAGCTGGTGGCGGTGCACCAGACCTCGCCCTTGCCGAAGGCGCGGCCGGCGCTGACCTTGATCCAGCACCAGTCTTCACCATTGGCGCCGGTGAAGAGGATGCCCTCGTCCTTGAAGAGCTTGGTCGGCGTGCTCTTGTCGATCTGCTTGACCCAGCCGTTTCCAGCGTAGCTCGTCGAGGCCATCAGCCCCAGGAGCATCGTGATGATGAAGAGCCTGAAGTATTTCATCTGCTCTTTCTCCATGCAGCTCCGAAAGATCCCTGAGAGTCGCTGCGCCTCTCTCTGGGAGTGTTGGTTTCAGTTGGACTTTTTCAAATTGACCCGTAGATCATAGCTATTGGGTCTGACGATCATCATGGCCTCCGCTCCGACCGGGAAGAGCTCCATCTCTGGCGGAAGCCCGCTCAGTTCGAATTTACCCAGCTTATTGATCTCAGCCGTGTAGGCGAATCGAAGTTTTTCGGGGCTGAAGACGACTCGTCCCTTGGTTTGGAGCGTGTCATCCGGTCCGTAGGCGTAGCCGCTGAGTGTGCCGCCTTCGAGTAGAGTGCACTGCACCTGCACTTCAGCCTCACGAGCACTGACGTTGAACTTGTGCAAGACGTAGCGATTGCTCTCAGGCATCCAGACGACCAATGTCTTTTTGCCAGGAACGATCGCTTCGAACTCAGCATGGAAGCTGCCGTTCTTCCAGTCATCAGGGTAGATAGTGCGCTTGATGCCGCGACCCTCTTCCCCGAGTACTGCATAGTGGGCCTTGCCCTTCACCACGTCACATTCAAGTGCCAGCTGCAAACGTGGCAGCTTCTTTTCTTCATGGATGGTGAATTCGAGCATGACTTCATCACCTGCGACACAGTTGATGGTCTTCGGTGATTCGATCTTTTGGTTCTGGTCGAACCAATGCGGTTGCTCCTGAATCGAGATCCTCCAGCGCTTGGCATCTGTCAGTCCACTGATCTTCATCGGTCTTCCGACCTGTGCCGGAAGAATGATGCTCAGCATCTGCTCGATGCTTCGCGGTTCGACCGAAGTAAGTCGGAGAGAGAAGCAGGCATCACTCGGCGATAGAGCATAGTGCGAAACTTGCTCGATCTCACCATTTCGTATGATACGCGGCTTTAGAGTGATGCTCGACTCGCTGTTTGGCTTGAGTTCTCCGAGGTGACGCTGATCACCCTGATGAACTTCGACGATCTGTCGATAGAGGCAGAACTCGAGGTTTGTCATCCAGAAAGCCTGCACGATGTACTCCCCAGGCTTCAGATCCTGAAAAGTGAAGACGTTATTCTCATCTTCGAGTACTCGAGTAGCGACCTCATTGACCAAGTAGTGCTCGTCACCCGGAACGCTCGGATTCGGAATCCGTTCTAGACTGTAGAGCTTGACTTCATGCGGAGGAATCAGCAGTTGATCGTGACTGTCATAGTCATACAGCAGCGGCAGTCGACCAGAGATCGACATACCTCGATGCACGAAGTTTTCGAAGCGAGCAGTTTTATCAGCGCGGATCTCGAAAGATTCAGAGAGCCTACCGAGTTCTGTCAGTTCGTCAGGGAATCGAATCGCACTCTTGCGAAGATTTCCTGTGTCTCTCTTCTCGATAGGGGCCAAGATTAGTTGCCCATTTCTCACCTCCGGAACAGCAAAGATGCCCGGCGTGATCTCGATGAACTCCTCTCCAAGCTTGGTCCAGCGGTAGTGTCCTGGCTCAAGCTTGAAACGCGCGATGCCCTGCTTGTCGCTGACGCCCTGGACGGTAAAGTCGCTAATCGTAGGCTGATTAGCTCCATTGAGGATACCGACTTTGACACCCTCAACCGGTCCCTCCTCAGAGTAAAAGTAAAGTTCGAGCGTCCCGAACGGAATCTGCATCTCCTCGGTCTTGGGCTTTTCCTCTCCGAGCTCGGGCAGGATCTCCCAGTTGGGAGCGCTGCGTCGAGCGACCTGCTCACCAGAGGAGAGCTCCTGATCATCACCTCGTACGAGCTGAGTGTCATCCGTCCCCTTGAACAGGAAGCTGTAGAGGACGAACGTGGTCAGAAGAAGGACGGTGATGCCGAGAAAGCGGAGACTGCTCTTCATGGTAAGTACCTCATCTACGCAGCCAAAAAACTGAAGGGAACCTTATAGCGCCCTCCTGCCTCGTTAGCTGTAAAAGATACAACTAACGGACAGTAAGGTTTTCAACTGCCCATATGAGACACCCTGTTGCGCGTATATTGCGCACGGTAAGAATAACCCTGTCCCAGATCCAAATCAAATTCTTTAAATTTGAGAGTTTTTGGTTGCCTCTAAATTTGAGAACCAAGGAAAAAGGACGACTTTACTCTACATGGTATATTTTGAAGCTTAGAGCTAAGTTGCTAATAGTAGGCCTATTCTCTTAGAAAATCCCTAACATCATTGATATAGTCTTTGAGAGTATAGCTTTCATAATTTGTGATGCAGTTATGGGCTATCCTTGCGAGCTTCTCAGGAACATTTGGATTCCATTCTTGGACTGGCTTATAAGAAAGAAAGTATTGAAGTGAAAGTCGTTCAATTTCTCCTACCTGCTCTCTTCCAGCAAAAACCCACGGGACATCGTCAAAAGGAGGTACCCCAGCTGTAATCTCATACAACATAATCCCGAGCGCCATTACGTCTGCTCGAGAATCTTTGAACAGAAGGGGATTGTAATGAGGGGTAAGCAGCTCTACGCCTGAAGATAGGCCTACGCTTGGATCAAGCATCACCACCTGCTTGTCTTCAGTTATGATAATGTTTTCAGGTTTAAGATCCCCATGGTAGTTATGCCCCGGTTTATTGGGATCAGCATTTGTTTGGATAGCAAACAAAGTTTCTGCAAGGCTTAGGAACCAGTTTAGCTTGATGCCGTCTAGATTTCGGAGAGTCTCTCTTAATGTTAGTCCTCTCAAATGTTGTAGGACTAAACAGGATCTGTCGTCATCTATTACAACTTCGTGTGGGCATACGATATGCCGTGCAAAGCGACCAGCTCTTTCTCGCATGGATTTAAGTTTCTCATACTCTGCAAGGATTGCCTCGCTACCTTCAATTGCGCTTATAAAATCAATTGATACTTGAGATTCTCCAAAATGAATTGCCTCTGCTGGTGTTTCATCTGGGGAGATCCATTCTGGACCCCTTGTTTTAACAATTTTTTCGTTTCGTGGCGTGTATCTTCCACCACCAGCCTCGGGTATTTTTATTGCTACAATACCACCTATATCTGGATGAGCTTCAAAGACTTGAGAAAAACCACCGCGGGCTAAGTGTTTTTCTAGCGTATATGCTCCAATTTGATCCCCACGATTTTGCTTGTCTGAAAGTTTTAGGTTTTCTTCAGACAGATCTCCAGGCAAGAGATCATATTCTTCCCTCATAAAGGTTACCCCCAATAACGACTGACCAACATCCTAATTGAAGCAGCCTTCAAGTTTTTAATCAAATTTTAGCACTTAAAAGTTTTCTACTTATGATTGGAGCGTATTGATGAAATTCCTGAGATATTTGTATGCAGGAAACCCTGATAGAAGTGGACGACTTATGAAACTTTTCATATTCAAGGTATTAGAAGAGAGTAATATGGTATAATAAATTAAGTTTAAATTTCTTAAATTTATATGAAGACAGAGAACATTACAGTTAAACATAGAGCATTTGTAGTGTTGATTTATGAACTGCTTTTTATGCTTGTGCCGATCGAGGTCTTGTATTGGTTAATGCGCAGGGCGCTTGGCGCGGATTTTCCCCATCGTTTTTCTGTATATTACTACCTTACAGTTTTCTTCATATTTGCTGAGATGACTCGGCGGTACTTTGATGTTACATATATATTTACACAAAATGGTGCTATTCAAGTTGAAGGACGCTTATCGCTTCACCTACATAAGGTTTCTTTGAAATATAGCGATATTAGAGAAGTTCGCTTGAATCAAAGTTTAATTGGTAGAATACTTGGGTTTGGAACAATTGAGCTTGGTACAGCTTCAACTAACGGTTATGAAATCTCAATGCGTGATATTTCTGCACCAAAACAGTTGATAGAATTTATTAGTCAAAGATGCTCAGATATTCACCGTGGAAAAGACTCAGACAAACTCAGAAAACTCAAGGTGGTGGAGGCTTAAGTGCCAAAGCGAAGCAGCAGAAGATGATTGTTTCTTCTGTATAGAGTACGGTGCTTCAGGCACAGAGCAGTTATCACACAATCAATTTATCACATACTTTGAAGGTGACAGGGATGCGTTGACTGAGTTTATGCAACGCTGCTCAGAGAATGGTATTGAAGTTTTAGAGCAGACTGAAGTTCCCAATGAAAATTGGCTTAAAAACTGCCAAGAAATTTGGCAACCTTTGGATATCGGTAAGCTTAGAATAGTCCCCGTTTTAGAACCAAAAGAAGTAAGCACTAATCCAGGAGAGATCTATATTTTGCCGGGGACCGGTTTTGGTACAGGTCACCATGAAACAACCTCTTCGGTTTTGAGATTATTACAGAGCAAAAAGTTAGCTAAGCCGATTTGTAAGGTGCTTGATTTGGGTAGTGGTAGTGGAATCTTAGCATTTGCCGCCAGTTTGTTGTTTAACGTGAAAGTTGATGCAATCGAAAATGACCCACTTGCTGTTGAGAATGCAAAACAGAGTCAACTTTTGAATCCAAACACAAAAGTGAGCTTTTATCTTGGAGAGCTTGATTCAAATTTTCAAGGTTACGATCTCATCTTAGCAAATATCTATGCTGAAGTTTTATGTCAGCTTAAAGAAAAGATTGTAAATGCTTTGGATGCAAATGGATCTTTAATTTTATCTGGAATTCATACAGATAAGGTTAGCTTAATAGAGAATGCTTACTTGCAGAGTTTTAAAATTTTAGAGCATTGTGAAGAAGGTAATTGGAATACCTACCTTTTGTCACGCTGAGTCATCTTCTAATTCAACCTGGTCTTGGTCTTCTTCTCTATTTGCAAAAAACCTACTTAGAATTTTCTTTGTTCTTTGCGGTTCTTCGCGCGGAATATCTTGTTTAAAATCTATCGGTTTTCCTTCGAGTAGGATTATTTCTGGCCTCATTCTTTGGCCATTTTTCCCTTTAAATCCTCCCCAGGGATGCTTGGTGCTTAAGCGCGCATCATCAATAAAACCAATTAATTGATCTACCTGATTGTCATCTAGCTGAAGCTTAGTTTCTTTTTTATGAAGTTCAAATTCTTGCTGTTCAATATCTACTTCTAGATCTTCAGGTTCTTCTTCCATCTCCTCTTCCCAGGAGTTATTTGGATTATATTGAAAGCTATCAGCAGCTGCAGCAATCTGAGAAATTATATATGGTTGGATCTGCTTTTCGTTTTCAGATCCAGGATCGAGTAGGAGCCACATCTTATCTCTCATTATCATGCACATATCGACACCAAGAATTACAGTTTCATCAAGCTTAGTGCCGACTTTTTTCTTCCACTCTGCGAAAGCTTTCCTTGTGGTAAAAACAGGAAAAATTGTCTTATACATCTCATTGATGCAGAAGATATCGTAAATCTCTTCATATACGGGATGCATTACTGTGAGGCACCCGCTTCTACTGTTTACAGGATCGTGTTTGACAATAGGAATAATCAGTAAGCTTGTTGCCATCTGGGCATAAAGCTTGTCGATATGGTTTTTTGCTCCACTTGAATACTGCTCTGAGTAAAGCTCCAGTTGCTCCTTGTTCATAACGGCCACCTTGGTTTTGAGTTTCAATAAACTCTTCCGCTAAACTTATGAGCAATTGGCGTACCAATTATATTAGGTAATATAATCAGACGTTTACAAACTGGCTGGGCAAACCCTATGTAATTGATTACCCATTAATTCTGCAAAAATTTCAATTATCTTTATGCATTAAGCAGACTGAGTTAATACAGTACCGCTGTCCCGTTGGGGAAGGACCATCATTAAAAACGTGACCAAGATGAGCATCGCATCTAGCGCATCGTACCTCAGTTCTAGACATGCCATATCTTTCGTCAGTACGTAATGTCACCGAACTTGATGAGGCCACATCGTAAAAGCTTGGCCATCCGGTGCCAGAATCAAATTTAGTTGATGCGTCAAAAAGCTTATTTCCGCAACTTGAGCAGTAAAAAGCACCATCGTGACCTTTGAAGCTATTATATTTTCCGGTAAATGCTCTTTCAGTGCCTTCATGGCGGCAGACCGCATATTGCTGCGGAGTTAAGACTTCCTTCCAGTAGTCATCGTCTTTTGCTTTCCAATCCACCTGATCTGGGTTTACTTCATCTAGGTGCTCAGTATTTGATTCTTTGTTCATAGCTTCTGCATTTTTCATTACTAGTGGACCTCTGCTTATCAGTAGGTAAGCTCCGATAATCAGTATAATTGATAATAGTATTTTTCCGTACATTCTAATTGGACGTTTTATTAGCCAAAAGGTTCAAATTAACAGTATTTCTTAGCTCTTCTTTGAGAGAAGCGAAATAAGTTCAACATGAGGGGTATGTGGGAAAAGATCCACAGCTCTCATCTGCTCAACATGATAATACTCTTTTAGCTCTAACATTTCACGTGCAAAATTTTTGAAATTACATGAAACGTAAAGTATCTGTTCAGGCTTATAATTTAAGACATCCTTTAGTGCATTTTTATGCAGACCGCTTCTCGGTGGATCGAGTATGACTACATTCGGGTTGTATATAGTCCAATTAAAGCTTTCTGTTGCAGAGCTAGTATATTCAACATCTACGTTGTTTCGTTTTGCATTCTCCTGAGCATCAATAATCATCTGTTGATCTAACTCAACACCATATGTTTTTTGTGCAATATCGCTCATTGCAATCGAGAAAAAACCTGAGCCACAATATAGGTCTAGTAAAACTTTCGAATTTAGATCTCCGACAAATTCCTTGGCTGTATCTATTAATAAACCTGCAGCAGAAGAGTTAGTTTGAAAGAATGCTTGTGGGCTTATCTTGTATCGGTATCCATTGATCTCTTCCTCTAGGTATCCTTTGCCAGAGATAGTGTGCAATTCTTCACCGCTAGAAACATCAGAGTCGGTGTTGTTTATTGCCCAGATCAAGGTGGTTGCTCCAGAAAGCTCCGCTAGCTTGTTAAGCTCCTCTAGACAACGTTGCTTTTCTTCTTTTGGGTTGCTTGTAACTACATTAATCAAGGTCTCGCCGATAGAGCTCGAACGAATTACCGCGTAACGTAATAAGCCGGTGTGAGCCTTTCTGTCATAAAAGCTTAGATCTGCGCTCTGTAGCCAAGACTGAATTGTTTTAAAATGGTGCTCAATTTTCAGATCAGAGATAAAGCAGGTGTGTCCATCAATGACTCTCCACCATTTTCCCTTTTGTCTAAGACCAAGTTCTCCTTTAAAGCTAATTACAAAATCCATTCGGTTTCTGTAATGCTCTATTACGGGCGAGGGGAAGATCTGATCACATCTCAAATCGAGCTCTTTTAGAGCAAATGAGCCGTTTATATCCGAGAGCTTCTGCGCTAACTGTTTCTCATAAGGAATATGAGACCAGCTGCAAGAGCCGCATTCTTCTTTTCTTGGGCATTTAGACTCTGAACTCATAACTAGCGAAGCTGAGGTGCATATCCGATCGGGTACTTAAAGGCCCGACTTGTTTTGTCTTGTCCACGAAATTCCCAGACTACCTCTTTGTCAGGTGTGACTTCCAGCATTCTACCTGCAACATCCTCGGAGATAAAAGTGTTTCCATTTGGAAGTCTTTGTACTGAGCCAGCAGATCTACTGAAGAAATCTGTTCCCATATCATAAACCCAAACAAGTTCTTTGGTGCTTGGGTTGATCTCTAAAATATAAGACTCTCCTTTGTGAATGATGCGGCCATTATCAAATAACAGAATGTTACCTTCTCCAGGCAGGCCTTTTTCAACCATGTATGGATCGTGGCCACCACTTACGCCACCTTTGTAATCCCCTAAATATTCCCAGACTACTTTTTTTGATTCCTTGTCTACTATGAAAGTTGTCCACCAGTTTCTCGGTAAGGTGATAATATTGCCTGGCTTGAATCTAGCATCACCTGCGTCGTACCACTTATTCTCAGGGATGATAGTTGTAGTATTTATATGCGTCCAATCGCTTAAACGATCTAGGGCGTTTGCAGCTCCTGATTCATTTCTACACCCTGGTTTGCCACATTCATTTAGATCCAGGTGCTCGTGTGCACTCCATTCCCAAACAACTTTTCCAGTCGGAGAGACCTCAACAATCTTATCTGAGCGTATCTCCATCTCTCTGCGGTTTGAGTCTTTAATCTTACTCTTTGCTTCTTCAGGGACTATTTCACGTACAGGAAAGATTGTGTTTCCATTTTCAAGTCGTTGTACGTCGTGATGAATGATATCAGAGGCGGTATATTCCCAAACTATCTTCCCATTCCAATCATACTCTCTCACTGTTGCACGTAAGCTTTTCCAAGGTTCATGGTTTAGACCCCATTTGCTACCGTGAACAACAAGCAGGTTTCCATTTGGTAACAGGCGCGCACGCGTTGCATCAACCTTCCATGTATGAACAACGTTGCCATAGAAATTTAAGAGTTGAACCTCTTCATCTCCGGTTACAGGGTAAAGAGTGTAGGAAGGGAAAGCCTTCTCTAGGTTAAGTACTGTTAGGTTCAAATTTGCTTTTTCGCTGATAGCTTCAACTTGCGAGTTTGTATGCTTATAGTTTGGAGAGATATTCATTCCGCTATAGGCCAGCCATGTGGCTACGCCAAGAAGTAAGATAGTTTCACCAAGCATTAATGTTCTAGATTTCATGAAAAGTACTTTCTATTGAGCAAAACGGATTGTCAAGAAAGATACCGAAAATAAAGACTTTTTTCACTACTTGAAAACAAAACATTCGTGATTATCTAGATAACATAACGGATTTTTATGTTGTTTAAATCGAATAGGAGGAAACAATGTACTTACCGACTCGTAGACCAATAGGCTCATTATTGAGAGGCTCTGGTTTTAAAGATGTAGACGATTTTTTTAATGATTTCTTCCAGAGTTTTGATGTACAGCCGAGAAAAGGTAAGGGGCCTAATTTTAGCCCAACGCTAGATGTCGTTGAAGATGCTGAGAAGTATACTGTTACAGCAGAGCTTCCAGGTATGAGCGAGAATGATATTGATGTATCAGTTGAAGCTGACAGGCTCATTCTGAAGGGGCACAAAAAACACGAACATCAAGAGAGAGATGAGAAAAATAGTCGTTACTATTTTGAACGTAGCTACGGTTCCTTTGAACGAATTGTACCGCTAGCGGTAGAGGTAGATCACGATGCAATTGAAGCTTCTCTTAAAGATGGCGTATTGCGATTAACACTTCCTAAGTTGCCTGAGGTAACAGAGAAAACTAGAAAAGTTAGTATTAAGAAATCTTAAATCAGGTAATTTAGCCACGGAGTACTTAGACAACCTAATTGAATTAGTCTAAGTGCTCCGTGGATTGATTTATTGTGGTCTTATAAACACAAAGCGCTGAAAGTCCCCAGTCTGGACAACTAATCTTATTCCTTTTGATGAATCAACTTTTTTCATCAATGTTCTAAAATCATCGACTGATTCAATCTCTGATCCATTAACT
The DNA here is from genome assembly GCA_020635175.1 of Deltaproteobacteria bacterium. Taxonomy (GTDB): domain Bacteria; phylum Bdellovibrionota_C; class UBA2361; order UBA2361; family J135; genus JACKAH01. The sequence goes on along the minus strand of JACKAH010000025.1, from coordinate 8,167 downwards.
TCTAAGATTATATCTCCAGGTCGTAAGCCTGATCTTTGAGCCACGCTACCAGGAACGATTTGTGAGACTATTGCGCCTTTTGTAGCTTTCAGTCCCATCGCTCTTGCGATCTCAGGTGTAATGTCTTTTAGCGCTACGCCTAAATCAAATTCCTGATCTTGCTCAACCTCTACTTTGTCCTCGATGGCATCTAGTTCGCCGATCTTAACAGTTTTTGTGATTGATTTCTTATTTCTAAGTAGATCTACTTTAACTTTAGCGTTTGGTGTCGTTTCTGCTACTAGTTTTCTTAGGTGAGTAACGTCCTTAATCTTAGTTCCATTGAGTGTCAGGATAATGTCGCCTTGCTCGATGCCTGCCTCTGAAGCAGGACTATTTGGGCTAACATCGCCGACAAGTGCTCCATCGGTATTTTCATGTCCGAAAGAATTTGCAAGGTCTTCATCGAGGTTTTGGATCATAACTCCAAGATACCCCCTAATTACTTTTCCTTTACTAATTAGACTATCGACAACGTATTTTGCCATGTTAACTGGTATCGCGAATCCGATTCCCATAGAGCCACCACTTTTACTAAAGATAGCAGCGTTAATTCCTACGACTTGGCCGCGAAGATTGACTAATGGACCGCCACTATTTCCTGGGTTTATAGCCGCATCTGTTTGAATAAAGTTTTCATAGTCTACGATGCCTACGTTGGCACGACCTTTGGCGCTTACAATTCCTGCAGTAATTGTGTAATCAAGCCCAAATGGGTTACCAACTGCTACTACCCATTCGCCTATCTTTAGATTATCTGAATCTCCTAAGTCAGCAGGGGTCAAATTGGGAGCGTCAATCTTAATAACGGCTAGGTCGGTCTTTGGGTCAGTCCCGATTACTTCAGCTTTATATTCCTTTTTATTGTGCAATCTAACTGTAATTTCATCAGCGTCGCCAACTACGTGATTATTAGTCAGGATATAGCCTTCTTTACGAATGATAACGCCTGTTCCCATTCCTTGACTGTATCCACGTGGTGCTTGTTGCCTAAAAAGTTTTTCAAAAAAGTCGTCTCCAAAGAATTCTCTGAAAGGGTGATCCTCTAAGGCATCAGGTCCGTTGCGTAATGCTTTGACCTGTTTCGGCTTAGTGATAGAGCTTATGTTAACAGTTGATGGGCTAATCCGCTCAGAGACATTTTCAAAAGCAGCTGAGAGCTGGTTAGCAAACTTTATTGAATCTTCTGTTTCTTGGGCCTGTAGTTTTGGAGCAAAAATAAACAAACAAAGTAAAATTAGAATCTTCTTCATTTTTAAAAAATCCTTATCCAAATAAAACGATAATTCTGACGTTAAAAACTGCAGTTTATTCACTAACTTTGAATCATAGATGTCTGCAAGGTTTCTGTAAAATATTCTGTATTTTTAGCATGTTAAGCTATCGATTTTGATTAGGTGTAATCGACTACTACATACTGCTAGTATACCCTACTCAATTTTAATTTTAGTTAGCTGAATGAACAACCTCTTAGTAACAGGAGCAAAAGGATTTATTGGATCTCATCTAGTCAGAGAGCTCGAGCTACATGGATCAGTCTTTGATGATGTTTTTACTTTTAGCTCAACTGAGTATGACCTAACAAATCGATTGTCAGTTACAGAGCTTTTGTCAGATTGTCCAAGTCATACAATTTTGCATCTAGCTGGAAAGATAGGGAATGAATCTTCGTATGTTGCAAAGCCTGCAAGCTTCTTTTCTGATAATTTTGATACTTTATCAGAGTTGCTAAAAGCTGCATCGAATAAAGGTTTGAAGCGCTTTGTACATGTTATTTCCTCTGACGCTTATCCTAAAGATGCCGGTGTTTATAAAGAGAAAGAGCTATTGTCTGGGGCCCCGTTTGAGTTTTGCTCTAACTATGCTGCAGCTCAACGTGCAGCCTCAGAGTTTGTTCATGCCTGTGCCACACAGTTTGGTTTTGAAGCATGCACTATCATACTGCCGACTGTTTATGGTCCTGGTGATCATCTGGAAAGTGATCTAATGCAACCGGTAGCTGATTTCATGTATAGATTTCAAGATGCAAAGATTAATCAGGAATCTAGAGTTACGTTAAAAGGTAATCCCGATGCGTTTATTGAGCTTATTTATGTTCGTGACGCTGTTCAGGGAATACTACAAACATTAAATCTAACTACTCTTCCAAGGGCACTGAACTTAGGCTCTTCAGACGTGATCTCTTTTAAAGCCTTAGCGCTATTAATACAAAAAGTAGTTGCGTTTGACGGTGCTGTTTTGTGGGATATAAATCAAGCTCGCCACGGCGAGCGTTCAATTGACAGCTCTCAAGCTAGGGAGTTATTGCAGTTCGCTCCTAAGATAGGGCTTCAGAATGGTCTAGATCGGATGTATTCTTGGTATGATCAGAAAACTAAACAATTAGATCTTTTTGCCTCTCGTTAATCTGTATGTTGATTCACAAGCGAAATTCACAAAACTTCAACGATCGTCCGAAATCACAAGAAGTCGATACAATTGTTATTCATTCAATGTTTGCACAGTTTGTCGAGCCAGAGCTTCAATTTGATCCTGATATATGTATCGCAACCTTAGATCAGGAATCAGTCTCTGCTCATTATGTTATTAGTAGAGAAGGGGAGATCTATCAGCTTGTAGATGAAGAGCTGCGCGCTTGGCATGCTGGAGTGAGTCAGATGCCAGATTTAAGAGAAAACGTTAATGATTTTAGTCTTGGAATAGAGCTAATTGGCTCTCCTGAATCAGGTTTTACTGATTTACAGTATGAAGCATTGATACGCCTAACGATTAATGTCTGTTCACGGCATAAAATTAAGCACTTCGTTGGTCACGACCAGATAGCTCCTGGTCGTAAGACAGATCCAGGGGCTAATTTTGACTGGAATCGCTATCTTTCAGCACTTTCTCCGGCGTGAAATCTTTTAAATAGTGCTGTTTTGGTACATAATGTTAAGCCTTTAGAAAGTTACGAACTTTTTTAAGCAATCAGATTCAGTAGTTGAATTTTAATGGAAAACACTCAAACAGAACGTAAAGAGCTTGTCTCAGCAGCAATTAGATTTGCTGGTGATTCAGGTGATGGCATGCAGGTAACAGGTGCTCGGTTTACACATGAATCTGCACGCTTAGGAAACGATTTAGCAACAAGACCTGACTTTCCCGCAGAGATTCGTGCTCCGGCAGGCACGATTGGTGGTGTCAGTGCATTTCAGATTCATTTCGGAAGTACTGAGGTCTTTACAGCAGGGGATGATCTTGATGCTTTGATAGCAATGAATCCAGCTGCTCTAAAAGCAAATGTTAAAGACTTAAAACAGAATGGTATCTTAATTTGCAATACCGATTCCTTTACGGAGAAGAACTTAATTAAAGCTCATCTTGAAGAAAATCCTCTTGATCAAGATGCAATTAGTACGAAATACAATTTAATTTCAGTTCCTATAACAACTCTGACTCATGAAGCCTTGAGTGAATTAGAGCTGCCTAAAAGCGCAATCGAAAGATGCAAAAACTTTTTTGCGCTCGGAATAATCTGTTGGATGTATGGCCGTGGAGTAAAAGAAACCTCTGAGTGGGTCGAGCGAAAATTTAAAAGTAAACCTGAGATTGCAAAAGCAAACAAGCTTGCGCTTGAAGGAGGGATGGCATTTGCAGAAGCCTCTGAAGCTTTTAGTACAGTCTTTGAGGTCCCAAAAGCAAAGCTTGCTCAAGGCACTTATAAAAATATTACAGGTAATCAAGGGCTAGCTCATGGATTAATTGCAGCCTCTGTTAAGGCAGGTGTTCCGCTTGTTTATGCTGGTTATCCAATTACTCCAGCAAGCGATATCCTGCATGAGATCTCTCGATATAAAAATTTTGGTGTGACGACCTTTCAAGCTGAGGATGAGATAGCAGCGTGTTGTGCTGCGATTGGTGCTTCGTATGCTGGGGGTCTTGGTGTGACAGGCTCTAGTGGTCCAGGCATTCTGCTTAAGCAGGAAGCCTTAGCGCTCGCTGCTGTTGTTGAGCTTCCACTAGTTGTTGTTAATGTGCAACGTGCAGGTCCTTCAACTGGGATGCCGACCAAAACTGAGCAAGCAGATCTATTGCAATCTTTGTATGGACGAAACAGCGATTGTCCTGTTGTGGTACTAGCTATTGCAAGTCCTGATGATTCGTTTGATACCTCTTATCTGGCAGCAAAGATTGCACTTGAGCATATGGTGCCTGTAATTCTTCTCAGCGATGGATATGTTGGTAACGGATCTCAGCCTTGGTTGATTCCAGATGAAAGCTCTTTGAGTGAAATTTCGCCAAAGTTTGCTCAGACTGATAGCGCTGAAGCTTTTCAACCTTATCAGCGTGATGAAGAAACTCTAGCTAGGGCCTGGTCAATTCCAGGAATGAAGGGCCTTGAGCATAGAGTTGGTGGATTAGAGAAGCAGGATATTACTGGCAACATCTCTTATGATCCGGATAATCATCAACGCATGACTTATTTAAGGGCAGAGAAAGTCAAAAGAGTTGCTAATACGTATCCAAAAACAGAAGTTTCTGGTGCTGATTCTGGAGAGTTGCTTGTAGTAAGCTGGGGTGGAACACATGGAGCTGTAGCAGGTGCTGTTGCTGAAGAGCAAAAAGCTGGCAGGTCAGTCTCTCATCTTCATTTGAGATACATAAACCCACTTCCTAATGATTTGGAGCAAGTGCTGTCTCGCTTTAAGAAGATCTTAGTGCCTGAACTAAATAGTGGTCAGTTGAGTTTGATTTTGAACGCTCACTTTGATCTGAATTTGACAGCATATAACAAAGTTCAAGGTCAACCATTTAAAATTAGTGAAATTCAGCAACAAATTCAGAATTTGATTAGGTAGTTCATGAGCGAGTTAGTAAAGTTAACAAAGAAAGATTTTGAATCAGATCAAGAAGTGCGTTGGTGTCCCGGATGTGGTGACTACTCAATTTTAGCAACAGTTCAACGTTTCTTGCCGTCTCTTGATATCCCTAAGGAAAACCATGTTGTTATCTCTGGTATTGGTTGTTCAAGCCGATTTCCTTACTATATGAACACCTATGGCTTTCATACCATCCACGGTCGGGCTCCTGCATTAGCGACCGGTGTTAAGCTAGTAAACCCCGATCTGCACGTTTGGCTTATTACTGGCGATGGAGATGCTCTAAGCATAGGTGGAAATCACTTTATACATCTTCTAAGACGTAACGTAGATCTGACAGTTCTGCTTTTTAATAACCGTATTTATGGACTAACTAAGGGGCAGTATTCACCGACCTCTGAAGTTGGTAAGAAAACAAAATCCACCCCTTATGGTTCAGTCGATGAACCAGTTGATCCTGTTTCACTTGCTCTTGGTGCAAAGGCAACCTTTATTGCTAGGGCCTCGGCTGTTGATGCTAAAGGTTTGACTGCTGTTTTAGAGCAAGCTGCTGCGCATAAAGGAACATCATTCGTTGAAATTTTTCAGAATTGTAATGTTTTTAACGATGGTGCGTTTAAGGACTTTGATGAGCGTGCTGTTAGAAACGAGAGGCAACTTCATGTAGAGCACGGTAAGCCTTTGATTTTCGGTGCTGAGTTAGACAAGGGAATTGCTCTAGATGGATTTAACCCTAAGATTGTCAGCACAAAAAATGGCTCTGCCGATCAAATTCTAACTTACGATAAAAACAGTAAGATTTTAGCCCAAATTTTGGCCTCACTTTCGTTTCCTGAATTTCCAGTCCCAATGGGTGTGCTTTATCAGGAAGAGCGCTCCGCATATGATACTGCTGTGACAGAACAGGTTGCTCAGGCTAAGCAAAGACAGGGAGAAGGTAAGCTTTCAGATCTGCTGAACTCTGGCGATACTTGGACTGTAAACTAGGCAATCTCTGCACACCAGCTCGCTAGGCTGATCTTCTTCTGCTCTTTAGTTTTAAGATCCTTAATCTCAATTGAGCCGTCATCTTGAAGAAAAAGGATATAGGGGATGTTCTTTTTGTCTGCGAACTCGATCTGTTTGCCTAGCTTTAAAGGCTTGTGAAAGACCTCTGTTGCTACGCCTAGCTCTCGCATCTCTTCTGCAATTTGAAATGCTTTTACGATCTGCTCTTCGTTGTAGAGAGTTATCAAAACTTTCGTAGGAGAGGCTGCCACTATCGGTGCAAGGTTTTTAGCAAGGATCAGTGACATTAGGCGGGTTACGCCAACTGAAATTCCTACGCCTGGTACTTTCTTGCTACTAAATCTCTCAGTTAGATTATCATAACGTCCACCACCACAAACTGATCCAAAACTTTGATAGTCATTAAGGACAGTCTCTATAATTGTGCCAGTGTAATAATCAAGTCCACGAGCAAGACTCATATCTACTACTACGTTAGCTTGTGCTGCGAGAGGGAGCAGAGAGATGAGTTCCTCCATCTCTAGTAGTCCCTGCTGGAAAGTATCAGAGCTAATCTCTAAGGCCCTAAGACCCTTCGCAACTTCAGAAGGTGCCATTTGCAGTTCGGCAGTAGTAACAATCTTATTCGCTATCTCTGAATTTACAGAGATCTTTTGTAATTCAGCGATTACCTGTTCACGTCCGATTTTAGCAATCTTATCAATGATTGTTATTGCGTCTTGGCGTTGTTCGCCATTTAAACCAAAGTGTTCATAGATTCCAAGTAAAAGTTTGCGGTTGTTTATTCTTACTGTGAAATCACCAAGAGCTAACTTTCTAAATATCTTTGTCGCAATTGTGACCATCTCGGCATCGTGGCAGATCGGTAGGTTATCAATTGCTACAACATCAGCATCAAATTGATAGAATTCTCTAAATCGCCCTTCTTGCGGTCTTTCCCCACGCCACGATCGTTGAAGTTGGTAGCGCTTAAATGGAAAAGTCAGATCATTAAAATATTGAGAGACGTATCTTGCAAAAGGTACAGTTAGATCGAAGTGTAGTGCAAAAGTGTCATCATCTACCGATGTTTCTTCGGCCTGAGCTCTTTGTACCACGTAGATTTCTTTATTAATGTCCCCCTTTGAAGCTAGGGTTGACATTAGCTCCACTGAGCGAGTTTCGATTGGGGTATATCCATGCAGGGCGTAGATCTGTTTAACCTGATCAACGATTGAATCCTCAAGTCTCTTCTCAGCAGGCAACCACTCTGGAAATCCAGAAATATTTCTAATCTTACTCATAATGCATCTATGTTATTTGATTTTATAAAGGAATGGAAGCTCGGTTGGGGCTAGATTCTCATATCTGCTTGGATCCTCTCCTTTCCAATGATTTTTTTCGTGAGTATTCCAAAGAAGATAATCTGGGCATGGTAGTTCAGGGTTCGTTTTTTTACAGTTAATTGCTGAGCGCAGAGATTGGGTGAGCTTTTGACGTTTATGATACCTGATTCCATGAGAATGCAATGTTCCAATATATCCCAAAAAAAGCTTTCGACCACTAAGAGTCGCTGGTGAATTGTGAGTTGGTGCAGTAAGGATAATAGCTTCAGGTTCTGTATGCTCCATTAGCTTTAAGGCAACTTGCAGCTCTTCTTTGTTATATGGTGTGTTTTTCTTATATTCTGCAAATACTGTTTTTAACTCAGCTAATGCAGGAAGGGTTAAAATGAGCAAAACATATTCAAGTTTTAAAGATATTTTGCTTTCAAGTGATGACCAAACAGCAATTGAAAGCAAGTAAAGAGCTATAAACACCTTTATCTGATCCCATTCCCAAATTGCAATTTGAACAAAGTTTGCGGCTAGAAAAAGTATTGTGATTGAAATCAAATGAGTGTGCTTTTTTGATAAATACCAAACAAGCCCAAGTAGTAGAAACCAGCCCCAAGCATTCGCAAGCCACATATAGGTAGAGTTTAGTATGTTGCCCCACAATGTAGGATCAAATTTATGCCATGCTAGCCAGCCAGGTACAAATTTAATCAAATTCTCTTTCCCTACTAACCAAGGTAATGAAAGGAGGCTTGGGAGTAGATAGAGCAAAAAAACTGTTAGATCTTTTCTTAGTTTTGCTTGTAGGAGGATCTGCATTCCTATGAATAGAGCTGTAATTAAAAAGAAATGAGTATGCGCCAATGGAGAAAATGAAAGCAGCAGGGTCGCTAGCTTCAAGTGGCGGTTGTCATTGGGGTTGTTTTCGTACCTAAAGAAAATTTT
>JACKAH010000024.1 GCA_020635175.1 Deltaproteobacteria bacterium | reverse complement strand
ACTACATTGCGAAACAAAATCACAAAAACATTGCGATCCTTCACTCAGTTAATACGTACTATGAATCAATCTATGAATCTTGTGTGGAGCAACTCGAGGCACAGGGAGCGAAGCTTGGAAGCAAATATGCAATAGATCCAAAATTTTCAGATTTTAGATCTCTAATCTTGAAGCTTAAAAATGAAAATGTGGATGCTGTAATTGCTCTATTGCAGGAAAGTGGTGAGATGAACTCCTTCTTAAAACAATCAAGAGAGCTTGATCTAGATGTCCAGATATACGCAGCAGATATAACTTTTGATGAAGTTATTTTAAAGAAACCAGAACTTGCGAATGACGTGATCCTCTTTAGATACATCAGTACGGCTAATCAAGAATTTGCTAAAAGATACTCTGAAAGATTTAAAGTCCCTAGCAACCTCGGCATAGGGGAGGCATACGATAATGTCTTTATTATCAAAGAAGCGATTGAGAAATGTGGAGATAAAACCGAGCAGATTCGTGAGTGCTTACACAAGATCAACTACAAAGGCGTAAGCGGAATCGTCACCTTCGATAAGAATGGAATAATTAATTCTGACCGTAAAGTAACAGAGCTACAGACTGTAAAAGATGGGAAATTCGTTCCTTTGAATCTATAAGACAATGTCATCACGAGGAGTACGCCAAAGGCGTATGACGTGGTGATCTGTAGGAATATGAGTATGATTATTAAAACAGATTGCCACGCTTCGCCAAAAGGCTCGCTCGCAATGACAATAATATGAAATTTAAAAGCAGTTTTTTTACTTAAGCAGTTGCAGCGCGCTTCATAGGCGCAGCGCTCATAGCCGCAGCTCCCTCACTCGTAGAGTGCACTAGCACAGCATTACAAGCTAGCTCAATACAGAGTAAGTCACGGGGTCCAAGCTTAATTCTACGGCGCTCTTCTTCGCTACGTCCAGTTACAATTCGTAACCAACAGACCTCTTCGCCACTAAGTCTGCCATTTTGACCTTTAGGTTTGTCTCTATAGAGCTTAACTAAAATATCGCCTTCTGTACCACGTAAGATAATGTTTTCATCAAGCGACTCAACGCCATAAAGAAATGCGCGAGCGGTAGCCCACAATCCACCAATAGCTTCAAGCGGAATATCAAGATCAACAGCACCTATAGCATCTGGCTGCATCTCGCCGTTATTAACTGGCGCATACCAAAGCTTTAATCCATCTTTTGTAGGAATGAGGTCTAGACGACCAAATGATTTGCTTATGGAAAATGTAATGCCGTTATTCATAACCTTGCTACCTTATCTATTACCTATCTCGATACTACTCCAATCTGTCCATTCAGAGACGAATCTACTCTGTTATGGCTGGATGACATTAAAAGTGTGCATAACAAGCACCAAACATTCAAATTTTCAACAGTTAATATACCACAACCTAATAAGCTCGGGGTATATATCTTGTTAATATTTTTCAATTTTTCCTCTATCATCCACTAAATCGCAACTATCTGAAAAGACTAATCTTTTCAATTTACTTCAATCTTAACTTTCCAGGACCTCTTTTAGATTTATTCTTCTCAAAGTCCTCCTTGCCCTTCTTAATAGCATTCAGATCTGCAACCTTACTCTCTTCCTTATTCGCCTTTTTCTCTTTCTTTGGTTTCTGCTCCTTCGGTGGCTCAGGAGTTTCCTCCTTTGGTTGTGGAGCCTCAAAAGAAGTTACCCGACCTCTATGCCTACCACCTGGCATAATACTTAAACGAAAGTTTCCTTCCTCTTCAGGCTTCTTTTCCTCAGCTGGTTTAGCTGCTACCTGAGCTTGCTGTGGTGCATTGTTTGTTGGCGCCGGTCTAGATGGTTGCTTATCTAAAGTTTCTTTTCGCTCTGTGTGCAATATCTGCTCATCAACCCAATCAGCTAAACCAAGTTCATCCTTCTCGAAACGCTCGACACGCGGAATAAACTCTCTTCCCATCCAAGTAGAAGGAACATCTGCATCAAACCAAAAACATCGTCCCTTAACGACACGACCATCACCTAAATCAAACCAGGCTAGTCCTTTCTCGGCAGACATCTCATGCTTTAACTCTTCAGGACTTACTAAATCCTCTTCGTCCTCAGAAAGGCTTAGAGTTTCTGACTCACCACCCATTCTTCTAGCACTAAAGTCAAAGAAGCTCTTCGTTTCTTGGTGCATGCGGCTATAAGTAACGCCTGTGCCAATTGTCTTCTTAGTAGTATTAACCTTACCTATCCACTCAGCCATATCAGCAGCTGTTCTGTTATCTCCAACTCTCATGGTAACTTTAAGGTTAACGTTCGCCATGACACGTTCATAAAAAGCTTCACTTAAACCAAGTGCGTTATCCGTTAAACCACCGGCAGACTGAGCACCAAATAAAAGAGCAAAACGACCTTTACGCGCTAGCTCAAATAAGTTTGCCCAGGTTGGCCCAAATGTAGAAGAGCCCTCGTCGATTACCACCATATGCGGATCTTCTAAATTGTGTTCGCGCGAAGATGTAATCTCACCGATTGACACCTCTAAATCTTCCCTAAAGACCTTTACCATTCTGTTTGCTGACTCAGCTTCCTCGAGTCGTGGCAACATAAAGTAAATTATTTTCCCTCTAAGAATCGCATCAGTTAGAACTAGATCTGAATAACGAGTACAGAACATCTGACCTGATTCACTACCAGCGATCGCATGTAATTCTGAAGAGATACCTCTTAGGTTATCTGTAATCCGCGCTGAGTCTAAAGTACCTTTTGGATTTCTATAACTCGCTGCCAAGTGTCCAAGCTCAACTAAGGCCTGCTTTGCACCAATCTTGTGCAACATTTTTCTCAAGTGTGGATACGAAAGATTAAATGCTGATAACGCAACAGCGACATCCTTGATCGACCATGAAAGTCCAAAGCTTTCAAGTGCACGCACCATACGATAAATCGCATCCGCAGCAAGTCTATCGTAGTGCTTAGTAACACTCTGATCAGATGTCGGCGGCAACCCCGCACGTAATACCTTCCTGGCTTTTACATCAGCTCTTTGCTGAGTAAGGCAAAAATTATAGCTATGCACCGTATCAAATGGATCAACCACTATCAGGTCTTCTATCCTACCTGTAACCATTGCCATAAAGATAATATGGGCCAAAGTTCCTGAATCACGCTTCGCATCGATAAAGGTACAACCGCTGGCTCTACCTCTTGCCATTTGTTGGAAAATTAAGGATTCAAGCCAAAGTGTTTTCCCTACACCTGTTTTTGCAAATACAGCGGCGTGTGTGCATAGATCATCTTCATCAATCCAGATAGGCTCTCCAGTATCAACTTCAAAGCCAACCAGATATTTGTCTATCATCTTTTTGCCCTTACTGCGGCATTTATCTAGCTGCTCTGAAAAAGCATCTCTTCTCGGAGGCATTCCTATAACAGGTTTTCCTCCCCTCTTCTCGCTTTCTGCTTCTCTCTCTCGCTCTAACCAAAATGTAGATGAAAGAGTTCGCGATGTGCCAAAAAAAGCAAACAAAGGTATCAGACCAAGGATAAAGAGAAGGACCGGATGTAAATATTCGCCTATCGGAGAAACAGCAATACCTACTACCGCAATTAACGAGAGCAGGCTTGTGGCAATACTATTCCTACGAACCTCATATAACTGCTCATCGACATCTAACAACTTATAATCGCGTGCCATCCTAAATCCTTATTCGTCTAACCGTTCTCTACCGAAATTAAATCATCATCTTCGATAGATTCTCCTCGTTTTAATTTTTCAAAATCAGAGATCTCATCAACCGCAGTAACTTCATCTATTACTTCAAAATGTTGCGCCCAGTGCTCACCCCATTTATCAATTAACTGACTTCCTCTTAAAACTACAGAACCTGTGTAATAATTGTTTTCATAAGTAAAATTCAACAGATCGCCTTTCTGTGTTTTTGTTTCAAGAAACACTATTGAGCTTTCTGGAATCGTATTATTCCTTACCCTTCTGCCTAGCCAGCTATAGTGATTCAGCATAACTCTAAGTGCTGACCAATCAGACAACTCTTCTTTCTTAAGACCATGATCTTTAGACAGCTTTGAAAGCTCATCGTCACTAAACGATGGAAATATCTTTTGATAATCTGGAATTGACTGAGGGCCAGACTGCATCAGGACCATCTGCTGGCGTTGGCTTACTAAATCTACTAGAACTTTTAAACGTGAGATCTCTTCTTTAGAGATACTCTTATAAAGAGTCTTCATTAAGACATCAAAAGGAACAAATAAATTCTGGCTATAATTCAGGATCTTCTTGATTATCTTCTGATCTGCAACCATCACTGCATCAAAGAACAACTTTTTCCACTTCTGATGAGTGCTATAGATTAATCCATATAACTCAACCTCATCAGAGACGAATTCAATCTCGTGAGGAACAGCAAGCAAAAGCTCAGTCCACTGCCGTGCAGCTCTTGTCTTTGGATCGAAATCTACCAGTAGTTTTACAGGCCCATAAACACTTTTACGTGAAGCGTAGATTAAAGCTCGACGAATCATTCCACGTTGTTCAAAGTCATATTCCAAAGAATATTGAGGAATTGAATGTAAGACTGAACGGGCACAAAGTTGAGGAAAGCTTGAACCCCTCACATAACGATCACCTTCAACCGTATATGCCATCACCTTACCAGCTTCTAATGAGAGCACTATCGTAGCAAGTTCACTCGGTGCAATCTCTGCAATATCCTCTCTCATTTGTGGAGTGAGAACTTTATGCAAAGAAGAAACTAAAGTAGTAATGTATTTCTCAGGAGTATATTGCCCAGCATACGGAATCTCACCTGTTGAAAAGTTCACAGACTCACCTGCCTCTAAGGCAACAATATAATGTTCCTGTAATGCTAAAATTCCTTCTATTAAGAGATTCGTATTATCCGGCAATGAGCTTCCGGCATAGGCACGTTCAAGCAGCTCCGTTTCAGTTTTAAGAGCAACGTATGAGGGAATATCCCGATGAGCCAAGATAATGGAGGCCAGCATAAGGTTTGTTTGATTCAACACACCTCGTCTTTCAAGCGTTCTCCCAAGAGCAGACATTTTAGCTTCAGCAGCCTGAACATACTGGGGGCAAGCTAATCCTGGAGCTTGAACTGAGGGTGCTCCAGCGCTTGTAACCTTCTTGAGATCAGCCCTGATTCCTGAATAAAATAGCCTACCGTTTGTAAGCCTTCCTAAAATATCTCCACCTCGATAAACTTTCCAACCGCGGCTACCAAACCAAAATGCGATCGCAGCACCAAGCAGCCAAAATCTCCACCAACCTACAAAGACAAAGGCAACTCTTAGAAATCCGACATGCATTAGGTGCCATGATCTCGATACGTAATCTTTTGTGACAGGAAAAAAGTCAGAGCTTGAGATTATTGTTGTAGCCACAAAGTCATAGAAGGATCGTGTACCAGCACCCAAGTTAGCTTCTAGCCACTCTCCATAATATAGAGCGGTTTCTTCTAGCTCAGATGTTCTCTCAACCGCGAGGCGATGAAATGACTCATCCTGATGAATGGTGAAATATGAGAATGTAAAATAGAGGATTGAACAAACAACAAACGCAAAAGCAGCAAGAATGAGTAGATAGTTACTCTTACGGCGTTTCCCCCGCAGGCTGGCAATGTCCTGACGCTCTCTTCGAGAGATCTTATCCGAGATGAGAGATGCCAATCAGAACCTCCGTAGAATTAAGAACTGTTGCGTTATCCACAAAAACCATGCTTACTTGTTCATAAGTGCCTTAACAGCTTAGCAATTCTATACTTTTGCCCCTGTTTAATCAATCATTCTCGTAGTCAGAGACCACGCAGATTCTCTCTACTCAGAGTAAGATTTTAAAATCTACTCACACAGGAATAGTACACGAATAGCTATACAATATTATTCCTCATTCTATGGATAGAGTGCCTTACTAAAGCGTATTTATTCCAGGAAGTTAGCATAGATAAGAAATCTTCGTACTTAGTGCAGCACAAGCCTGCAAAGCTCTTCATAACAGCGTGAGAGGGCTAAAGAACTCACGATTGGGGAGATAGGAGTAAGTATTTGATATATATACGTAAAATATCCTTACCTAGAATCAGCCGCCACATGTTGGTAATGGTTCCCCCTACTCTATTATCTTTTTCACTTTTGTCCCCTCAAACAGGCTACACCGCCGATGTAACAACCAATAACACCTCAGTGAAATCTGAAATATCTACAGTTCATTACAGAACTGAGTCCAAGGTCAGATTTCACAGCCGAGTGTTAAACAGGGATCTTCAGACTGCAGAACCGAAGCCACTTAAAGCTTCAAAAGTCATCAGCAAGTCAAAACGATCTTTTGAAAACATTCCAAGACTATCTGAATGCAGAAAGTCAAAAACTGAGATTGATAAAAAAAGATTCGATCTCAAAAAAGAAAGTTTAAAGAACTTCTCTTTTGATTTGCTCTTTTACGATCCAACAAATGCAGTAGAAGTTTCATCGGCTGAACTATGGCCGGAAACTGCAATTCCATACCGACCAGAAGAACCAAACGCAGGAATGCGATTAGGACTGCTAAACGGATTGGAATGTTTACCTACTAGGATCGTCTTAACAGAGAGAGGATTAGAAAAGAGAGAGGGAAACTCAGCTTGGAAAGCGAAATCAAAAGAGCTTAGCTCTAAAGATTCAAAGAAGCTTTACAAGCAACTAAAACAGGTTCGTACAGATTACAAGTAGTAACGTAATCACTTTTTTTAAGGATTTGTAAGCAAGAGTTTAAGGTTAGCTTACAGTCCGCATTTCCTTAGCAAAATATTTAAAATTGGTTTTCGAAATTACAATGATTACTTTGTATGTGATCGTTCATGCAAAAGCTTCGAAAGCTACTAAAAACAGTTCTCCTTTTAACTGCCACAAGCGCACTAGCACTTACCTATGCCTGTGCTTGGGATATCGACTCGCACATCCCTGCAGGGGTTCCACAATATCTAGACGGAGATGCTGGCTACGAACTTAACTGGGTGATGCTAGGCTTGCATCAAGAATTAGAAATAGAATGTGTGAATTTACATATTGCCGGATTCTGTTATGACGGAACTTCAGTTAAAATCAAATGGGGATTTAGACTTCCAGTTCAGTTTGTTGAAAACGTTCCAAACGTCGGTGAATCTCGCTTTGAAGATCCGTTAAATTATTCTGACCTCTACTCAGATTATGAAAAGTGGTATCAAGACGCAGCTGACTATGTTGGGCGTGCACCAATTTCAATTGCTCCAAACCAAAGAAGACGCTCAGGCTTGCGTATGCAAGACGACCAAAATGTTACAAATAGCGAAGCACACCTTTGGTCTACCGATAGTGACTACTCACCCCTAATTCTTTCATTCTTACCGAGTTACTGCACAACTTGGGATGAGTACGATCCATTTAAAACTGACGTATATCCAAATCAAGCGCTTTGGAGGATTCCAGAATACACATCTGATGCACTACCAGGAGCATATGACATAAGCCCAATGCAATGCGCTGCTGCAAACGTAATTAATGGCAAAATGGATCCTGGATTAGTTAATACAGGCTCAATTAGTGGTCTTGACTATCTTGTTGCTACTAAAACTTGTGCTTCTAGTTGGGGTGGGAAGATCTGGCCACTTAACGGACAAAGCTATGCACCTGATCCTGCTGTTGGCCGTGCCTTAAATTCTCGAAAAGCAATTGAGCTTGCACCTTACGCTCTTAGTAGAGAACTAGAGGGGTACGTTGGAAGTCAATCTCATTCATTCAACGACTCAAAAGACAGATTTCAAGCTTACTATCCAAGTAAGTCTTCATGCTTTGCTATGGGAGAGAATCCAGCACACTGGGCTACAGGATTAAACAGTCCCGGCAAAGAAAACCATCATGTTTATATTCATTGGCAGTACCACGAATGTTGTTACTAGAAGAAAATACAAAAAAGAAAGTTACATTGCTTGCGGCGATATTCTTCGCAAACATATTCTTTCTTTACTTAACAGTTCACGCAGAAGGCCCAGGCAGGTTCTTTGAGAACAACATCGCAAACTGTTTCTACTGCGAAGACAATACTGCGGTACAACCCGGCCTCTCGATTAGAACACCTCGAATGAGCTATTACGCAAAACGCAAGGCTCTTATCCCAGAGGACGAGCTAGATAACGTTGCGCTTGAGCAGCCTGCAAACGAAGCAGCAGCAACAGATAGCGAAATCGGCATCAACCCTGATGCGCCTGAGCCATTTAAAAAGATGATACAGGCTTACGAAGAGGGAGATAAGCAAGCGGCATATACTTTTGCTAAAGACTGGCTGGCCTATCAAGAAAAAGTATTACAAAGAACAGCTGCACTGGAAGAAATGATTACAAAAGCTCGACTTGAAGCAGTTAATAACGAGGATAAAGTTTCAGCGAAACAGTAATGAGAAATATTTTTCTATTAACCATATCAATACTGTTTGCATTTAAGTGCAGCTATGCACTTCCGCCTGAACTTGAGCCGTTACGTG
This sequence comes from Deltaproteobacteria bacterium, assembly GCA_020635175.1. GTDB lineage: Bacteria > Bdellovibrionota_C > UBA2361 > UBA2361 > J135 > JACKAH01. The sequence goes on along the minus strand of JACKAH010000024.1, from coordinate 14,593 downwards.
ATGAGCGTGATGATCAGATTCGTGAAGGGCTTAACAAGGAAGGAATTGTGCACTATCGCTCTCTCGGCCAGGGCACCCATCCAGTTATTAACCCACGCTACAGGGATACAGAACCAGGTTCAGGATACCTCTCACACGACGAAACAGATCTCACTTCAACTACGGTCATGCCTTATGAGAGTTTTACTCGACTTAACAAAGCCGCAATAGCCGCCGGCTATTTAGATAATGGCACTACTTGGAATACATTTACAGACAGGTTTGGTTTAGCTGTTGGAAGTTCTTTGCAGCTTTTAATGCTTCAAGATCCAACTCTTGCAGCAACTGGCATGAACTTACACAGATTGCAAGCTGATAAGATCGCAAGCTTTCAAAGAGATCGTCAAATTGAATTAACTCATCGAAATGGACTTCCTAATAGAAACCCAGAGGCTGAAGCAGACTTAGATCGATGTGTGGCCCTAAACACGATGGGAATATCTGGTGACTCAATTACAGGAGGTTTCTCTTATGGGACTGGTGCTACACCTGGAGATTATCAATCTGCCGTAGCATATTGTCGTGCGCAAATTAATACACTTAAGTATTTAGCCTCAAGAGATGCTATCGGCGTTGATGGCTGTGATTGGAGCTCACTTGCAATGTTCGGATACTCAGGAGAGGTTGCACTTAGAATGAGAGCACAGTTTGGTGATATTTCGTTGTGCCCTGTTGCTCACGAAACAAACTCATATGGAACCTACAGCACTTACGAGAGAGTAATTGTACCTCCATCATTCTCTACACGCGAGGTTTGGTGGGATGAATACCAAGACACTTTAGCAAAAGTTGACAGTGTGATTAAGAAACAGCCAACTGATGGTGGTGCCTACAACCTTTCCACAGATGACATTCTAGCAATTTCAATCGGGCCAAACGCAAAAGCTGATCAGGAACTAATAGCGGCGATTGAGGATGGATACGATCCAACTAAATTCAGACCAGAAGTTGTTAACTGGTGGGCGATGGAAAAGGCAAGCGCACTTGTTGACCTAACATGCTCAGAAGCCGAGATAGCGCTAAGAGAAGCTGGCGCAAGTATAGCTTCCGCCATGGAAAAGCAGAATTGGAGAGAACGAGTAGATGCTGTTTGTGGCGCAAGGCAAGAAGTAATCGAACAGATGAAGATTACAGAGAAGCAACGCATGGTATTCGACAATATAGTTAAAACTGGAGAGAAAGCTAGGTTTAGATTTTCAGAAAGTCACCTAGCTGCTGCAAAAGCACTAAGTGATAGAACACAGAAATTTAAAAGCATAAACGTATTTGGCAGCGGTTTGCCCAATGAGTTTGGAGAGGATGCATCTTAAAATTTTTTTAATGAAAGCATAAATGGCAACGGGATCGGTATCAACATTAGTAGGCGCAACGATGCAATTAAGTGGAGAGCACACGCAAGCTCACCTACTTGACGCTATGCTCAATAATCCGATTGGAAACCTAGCTATCTTTATCTTCCTTATTGGTGCAATTGGCTTCTTTATAAGCGTTGCAGTGTTTGGAGACTATAAGACTGGCCTCTGGTTAATCATGGGTCCTGCAATTTGGCATATAACTACGTTTACCCGAGTCGATGAAGTCAATGTGAACTGGCAGTACGCTGGGACTGTCATACAGGAGCGAGACTGGCTATATCAGTTTAGTGATAATAGCGCCGCTGTGACGACGGGGGGCTCTGATCAAGGGCCAGCAACATTATATGTAATGTGGGATGCTGTGGTTAGCAGCACTGTTCAAAATTTAACAGGACTTTTGTCTTCTATTGTACAAGATCCTGCTACTAGACTTTTCGCGAAAGCTAATATCCAGGAGGGAATGCTTAGCTCGTTTATTCAGAGTCCGCAAATTAGAGAAGCTATGCGAATTGCAATGGGGCCACAATGTACCCCGATGATGCAGATCACAAAGCTGCAAGAACCTGAAGCGTGGACTGACACTGATATTACAGAGCTAGAAGGTGCTCTTAAAAATAGAATGGTCGGTGATGTTCCAGAAACAGTTGTAAGAAAACTGTGCGAGCATAACATGGTATATGCTCAATGGTCAGTTGGTATCATGACGCCATATGAAGATATCCCAGTAGACCTATGTAGAACTGATGCTTGGGGAGCAATTACAAACCTTTCATGGGGCGCTTCCGACTCAACGAACTGTTATGAATTTTCTGTATCTGTTTGGAGAGCTCTTGAAGTAGAAGCAGAGCTTAGAAACCAAGCTATCTGCAAAGCCGCAGGTGCTGATGATGAGTGTAAATCTGCGCTGGGCAGAGACTTACTTCCTCAATGGTCATTACAGATGCTAGCTTCTGATCCTTCTTCTCTTAGAAAGTTGGTTGGAAGCTATATGGTACGTAACGAGATGGATACTTTAAACTATCTCAACGTTACTCAAGGCAACTCTGCAAATACCGAAACAGCAAAAGAGGCCGAAGGAATCGCTTCAGCAATTGTTGGCTTCATGGAGAAAGAGACGGCTCAAAGCCAAGCTGTGTTCTTTGCTCAGGCAGTGCCATATATTCAAGGTACACTATTATATCTGCTAGCTATTGCTTATCCGTTTGTCTGCATAGTGACTCTTTTACCTGGATTTCACTCTGCTTTATTTACTTGGGCAGGTGCATGGGCCTGGGTAAAGAGCTGGGATATCATGTTTCACGTAGTAAGCTTGCTCTCTGCAATTATGTCTGAGCAGGTAATTCATAAAGGCATGCTGCACGATAACGTCATGCAAAATCAGTACGTCGGAACTGATGGTAGCATCTCAAGCTTTTCAAATAACATAGTAGAAAGGCTTAGAGACGTAAACTTCCTTCACGAAGCAGTCTACCAAGCCTTTTCAGATGTAGACCCAGATTTTAATGCTGGTCTTATCAACTACATGATTGCTTTTACTACAGTATCGATACCGGTCATAACTGGGATATTTTTCCTATGGGGTAGAGCCTCTGCATTAAATGCATATACAGATTCGATGAGAAGCAAAGCTGAGGGTGCTACAGAAAGAAAAGCTGCAGCAGTTCAAGACAAGCTGATGAGGGATGCTGAGATTGAGCGTCAAAGTAAGATTCGAGACGCGAGTGCAGTCAGTGCTGCTTTCGGTGCTGGAATAGGAACTTTGTTGGCACCAGGACTCGGTACAATTTTTGGGACAGCTTTTGGTGCTGTAGCTGGAGATAAGGTTGCAGGAGTTTCAGTTGGTCTAGATAAAGGTCAATATTATGCCATGTTAGGCGGACATCCAGGGGTCTATCAGACAGGAGACTTATTAGATCCTGTCGATACGTTACAAACTGCCCTTGGCGCTCTCGCTTTTGATAGATGGCTTAACAACTCTCTTGGGTTTGCTGACTCTGGAGCATGGCCTCAATATCTAAATAGTCCTCAGAGGATGGGACTTAAATCAAACCTCCCAGCTAAGTCTATTCTGCCACATGGGAGAAAAGGCTTTTAATGGACATAACACTTTAATGTGTTTGCTGCATAACGTTGCAGGAATACTTTTGTGCAATAGAATTATGGGATTCATTAGGAAAGCCTTATAGGCTTGGCCTATTTTTGCGGAGATAGACAATTATGTGTTTAAAAATCAAGTTGTTACAGGTTTTATGCCTGACAGCTCTAGTTGCATCAGTTGGAATGGTCAGCTCTGTACATGCTGATGGCGAAGAAGCACTTAATGCAGAACGAGCCTCAATGAAACCAAAATTTGCCAATAAAGGCACAGGGATAGAGGAAGCTAGCGGCGAAACACTGGCGACGGCAATGGGATATTATGCTCGTTCACGAGCGCATCTTATTGAAGCCATTAGAGCTTTTGACAAAGCGCGACGCTTAGCTAGACCAGATGTAGTTTTAGATACTGAAGAATTTAGAAGCACTTTGAGCGCAAGAGCAGAAGATTTAGAGCGAGTATTAGCGCCACAGCAGCGAGTAACTCGTGGAGGTATTAAGCTTGAGGGAGACTCAACACTACTTAATGTAACTAATAAGTAATCCTTAGTAATAACAGTAAAGTAGTAGTCTTTTTCAGTATTTTTGTTTTTAGAGCAGAAGCAAAATGGACAACGGTGAAGTTATTGTAGCATTGAATGAGGACTGGAGCTTTGCAGGTGCAACGCTACCAGAATGGATGTCAGGATTCATTACCTTTATCCTTGCTTCAGAATTGACTGAGAAAGTAAGTCGGTCGATGCCGCTATTAATGTTGCTTTGGTTAGCAACAACATTTTTGCTCGCTTCTCTAAGAAAATCATTTCCTGACGAAGACAGAGGCTTACGAAACTTCATTACTACTTTAATGGGATTTCCTCCGCCAGGCTTACCAGCTGCATCAAAGCTTCAACCTGTTTGGAGTGGTTCTCCAATTAGAGGACTAAGCGAACGTAAGCAATATGAAGTTTTACAACTAGATCAGGTAATCTTAGATGTAGATAGTCCTGTTGAGGCTCCAAGTTTTACACCAAGAGTGGTCAGACAATAAGGGGAGGTTATGAGTAAGGTTTCAAACTTAGTAAAAGAAACAGAATTAAGAAGAACACTTAGTGACAACGATACGATTCGTCTTTGGGAAAGTCACAAAGAGCAAGCTCTACTTTGGCGTTCAATTGCGCTCTTACAAATTCCAGCAACTTTCATTTCAATTATATTTTGTCTAGTACTATGGAGCACTAGAAGCGTAACTTTGAATGTTCCAGCGAAACCTTTGCCTGGGATGTATACAGCACAAGAGATTCCAGATAGTGAATTCATAGATTTTTCTACTGACTACATAAATCTAATTGCGACTTATCAACCAGCTGTTGCACGTAGACAGTTTGAGGAAGCTCGTAAAATGCTTTGGAGCAAGATGATTCAACGCTTTGATTCTGAAATGTTGAACACAGAGATTCGCGCAATCGAGAACACAAAGCGTACGCAGATATTCTTTGTTGATCCAACTAAAACTAAGATCGAGAGAAAAGGTAGAAGTGTTGAACTTACCTTAGTCGGGGATCGATATAAGATTATTGCAGGCAAAGAGATGCCTGTAGTTCAAACTTCATTCACAATTACGATGTCAACGATACCAAAAAATACTTTTAACAAATATGGAATTGTAATTACGAACGTAGTCTTAAAGAATTTAGAGAAATAGTTTGAAGGACAAGGCAGCATTATGAAAAGATTAATTCAAATAGCAACAACACTGAGCGTGGCGTTCTTGCTTCAGAGCGTCTCTCCTGCATTCGCTAGAGATGTTGATGTCGATAGTACTGCTGGCGAAATTGATGTGTACTTGAACCCTGGGGAACCAACACAAGTCGAGTTTCCATCGGTCATTGCTGGTGGTCACAAAAGAAAAGACTCAACTCTCGTACTCGACAAAAAGGATAGCTCTCTTGTTGTCTTTGCTAACCAAAAAATCACTACAAACGGTGAAGCATTTATTGTTCGTCTTGAAGATGGTCGTTCTTACTCAATTAGAGCTAAGCGTGCAACTAAGGATAGTCCGCGTGATGACTTTCTAAACATTAACGATAATCGTGGTTCAATTGTCCTACCAGCAAAGGAAGAAGACCCAGCTTACAAAGAAAAGCAATTTGAATACGCTCCTCCATCTAAGATAAGTGGTCTGATGCGTGAAATGGTTCTTGTAGCTGAGTTTGGCAAGTCAAGTATCGCTGGATACAGAAGAAGCGAGAAGTACAAAGGCCAGTTAGTGCTAGATGATGGTGCTATGCGAGCTGAAATTGACAGTATCTTTATTGGACCAGATCTTTGGGGATACGTAATCAATGCAGAGAACCTGCTTGACCAAACACAAAAAATTAACCCTGCTACTTTCCGTCTTGATGGAACGAGAGCGGTGAGTGCATCAACATTTGAGATGGCTCCACGACCATTAAATGTTGAACAACAGATTGCAAGCAAGGATAAAGCAAAAATTTACATTGTAACGAGAGCACGATAGGCAGCAAGATGAAAAACAAAGTCAAAGATTATGTAGTACTGCTACAAAACGATCGCAAGACACAGATTATCACTGCTGTATTAGTAGTGCTTGTGCTGGCGTTCTTGTTTAACTCTCCACCACCGCGTAAATCTACTAAAAAGAAAGCCGTTGCGGAGCTCGGAACAGGCGGTACAGGTACAGCAGAAGCATACCAAGATATCATTCAAGCCTTCAGTCAGGATGTAAAAGTCCTACAAGAACAGGTCAAAGATCTTCAGTTGACCGCTGACGAACGTGACCGTTCTTTTGCAGATTATGATGCCAAAACTGCTGCTATCTTCACTAAGATTTTAGAGAGAATGAACTCAGGCGATCTAGGTAGCAATAATGGGTACGGGACAAGTGCTCAACCTATCGATATAGATGATGCTTCTGGAGCAGGAGTAGAACTTGCACCTCCTCCAGCTGATCTTGAGCCACTTTGGGTTCAGAATGAAGAGCCAGCACCACCTCCACTTCCAGAGAGAGCAAAGTCAGCCTTTATCGCAGTTGGTGATTCTGTTCGAGTTAAGTTACTAGCAGGTGTCAATGCACCAACAGATGGAACTCCATATCCAGTAGTATTTAAATTGTATGATGACATCGTTGGGCCTGATGGATCGAGATTGCCACTTGGTGAGGCAAGATTAATTGCAGCAGCCCAAGGCTCTCTGCCTGATTCTCGTGCCTTATTTAGACTTACCGATCTAAGTATCCGCTTACCTGATGGACAACGTCAGACTTATAAAGTTGACGGATGGATCGTTGGCGAGGATGGAATCAGAGGTATGAAAGGTGGTTTAGTAGACCATCTTGGTAAAGCAATTGGAGCAGCTACTGCAGTAGGAACTGCTGAAGGAATTACCAGAGGATTATCAGCAAGTAGAAGCACTCAGTTTATTGGAAACGAAGGAGCAATTACGGAGCTTGCATCTGGTGATAGTGCTGAATTTATCGCAGCAAGCGCTCTAGCAGGAGGGCTTAATCGCTGGGGAGATATTATCAAAGACAGAGTGGATCAACTTGTTCCATATGTAGAGGTTCTTTCAGGAAGAGAAGCTACAGCTGTATTTGCTAAATCAATTGTAATCGATGGACTATTTGAAGCATTAGAAGATCAAGGCAGCTCATTTGCTTCACTTGATTAGAGGATTTTAAGGAGCATGTTATGAAAACATATTTAAGAACTATTCTATCAGTTGCAGCAATTGCGTCACTGACAGGATGTACAAGTATCGGGAACAGTCTCAATCCGTTTCAGGTACCAGAAGATCCAAGAGCAAAGCTTGGCGATAGAAACGATCATGCTCTAAATCAAAGCAAAGAGAATGAGGATACTGCACGCAAGGCACTTGAGCAGATGTCTTCTTATAGACGAACTCAGCAACCACAACCAAATTACCCAGTTATGCAGCCATCGGTGGTCAGATTAATGTGGATACCTGATCATTTAAACTCACATGGAGATATGGTTCCATCACATTATTATTATCTTAAAGTTTTAAAAGAACGTTGGGCAGTTCAAGATGCTTTTGAATTAGAAAGTCAACTTGGTGATAATAAAGCAGACCCAAGCAATCTGCCTTATGTTTACAGCGACGATAAAAACGCACGTCGTAGGAGATAAGTTACAATGAGATTAGTGCTAGCATGCATAACATCTTTAACTGTTTTAAGTTTGGCTGGATGTAGCTCCAAAAAAGCTGCACCTGAGCCGGATCCAACATTCTCTATCGCGAAGAGACAGGTTGCTCCTGATCCGACATACAACAGACTAAGATGGGCTAATCTACCAGACGTTATACCAGGCGAACCAAAAATAAGTGAAGGCACTCCATATCTTTTCCCAGTAATGCACTTTGAACTAAAGAATGGAACACTAGAAGAAGCAGCACAAATGCTTGCAAGTACAGCTCGCTATGCGAGCTACTGCTCTAGTAGTTTAGCAGACAAAAAGATCTCAATTGATACTCTCGGTACAATCCATGATGTTGCTCAGTCTATTGCTCAAAAAGCACAGATTGATGTGGTAATTGACCATGACACACGTCAAGTTAGATTTGTACCTGCAAGAGTCTCAAAGTAATGAGAAGGTTTTTATCAAAAAGGTATTAAGGGTATGAGTATTGCGCGAATAACCCGAGAAAGATTGTATCAAGACGAAGCTCTCTTTAACCAGCTTCTACCATTTGCTCGTTATGACGAGGATACTGGTCTTTTCGTTCACTCAGATGCGTCATTGTGGTCAATCTGGGAACTACAACCACTACTTTTAACTTCTACCTCTGATAGCCAGGCCTATCAAACATGTGCTCAAGTACAAGAATTACTAGATTCGCTTGATCATAACATCAGTGCTCAGTTTAGCTGGGTCGTAACTTTTGATGTTGATGATGTTTTACAAAAAAGCTTAAACCAGTACCCACTCTCCGGAGTTTCTGGCTGGATGGCAAGGCGTTGGAATCGTATGCTTCAACGAGCAGCAAAAAGTAATGCCTTAGCTCAACGACCTAGAAAAATGCGTTTAGTCGTTGGATTTAGATACAATCCTCCTTGGAAACGAGGAAATTTTGTACATGAAATGATGAAAAGCATTAAAATCCTACTTGCAGGGAAAGTGGGTGTTAGTGCTCAGCAAAGACGTGCTGAGTATCTAAACTACGCGAATAAATTCAAAGGCGAGATTGAGGGTAAAGTTGCGAGGATGCGCGACGTTGGATTTTATCCACAAAGAATCGATGGCCAGGGATTAATCAATTTACTCTACCCTATCTTAAATCGAAAAAGCGTTAAGAGTGGCAGATTCAAGCGTGGTCGCCAAGTTGGAATTCCTGTACCAGTTTTCGAAAAAGATGAATATCTAGCAAATCAGATCTCAGAAACTCCTGTTGAACATCCACGAGATGGAATTATCAAGAAGGATGGTAGAGTTTTCAGAACTATCTCTATGGTGAAACCACCGAATCAATGTTTTCCTTTAATGATTGCTCCTTTGCAGTCAGCACCATACGAGAACATTATCAGCGTAACCTACTCAAAGGATCCGCAAGGCGCACAGATTAAACGCTTGGATACCTTAGACAGCACACTTGGATTAAGAGAATTCACAAGCCTTGGTAGAAGCAACCAAAAAATTCAGCATCAGATTCGATCTATCAGACAAGCACGTGAAAGTTTGTACAACAACGCTGCTCAAATAGTGCGAGTAGGCGTGCATCAAACCTTCATTTGTCAAAATGAAGACGAAGCTGTCAGAGCGACCTCTGAAGGTATGGCAGCATTTCCGCAGCTTAATGGTGCTCGTGGAATGGTTCATGAAATAGCAGATCTAGGTGTGATGATACATTCACTTCCTGGATGTTACGATCCATCCTTGGATGGTCGAGGCTGGACAAACACCATGCGCTCTTCAAGAGCGATAAGAATGCTTCCACTATGGGGTAACTGGAAAGGAAGTAAAGGCGCACTCTTTTTACTCCCAAACCTTTGGAATAGAGAACTTGTAGGGTTTGACTTGTTTGACTCAAACATTGCTCCTAACGTTTTAATAAGTGGAGTATCTGGAGCTGGTAAAAGTTACCTACTGAACTTTATCCTGATTACGCTAAATCGTGGACACTACGCAACGCTTGCTAATGGGACACGCGCTGAACGTCCGCCGATAACATTCGTATTCGATAAGGGAATGCCAAATCAACCTTGTGGTTTCGAGAAGATCGCACACCTTTTCAATGGACGTGTATATGAAGCGACTCCTTCTAAAGCACCAGCTATGAACTTCTTAGCTCGCTTGGGAGAGACTCCACATGACAATACAAATGAAGATTTTAAAGATTTGATTGATATCTGTTCAGATATTATTGCTGACATGGCAACTGAAAAGAATCAGCCACTGTCACGTCTACAGATTGGCGATATCATTACAGCACTACTTGAAGCGCATCGCATGTACCGTGCTGGACCTAGAAAGCGACAGTTCATTTTAAGTGATGTTGTCGCTGTTCTAAGAGCTCCAAAGCGTGTTGATGAAGATGAGCCTACTGCTCTCAGAAGAAACGAGATAGCGCTATTGATGAGTGAATATTATGGGGAAGGTACTTATGCACGCTTCTTTGATAGACCTGGTGCATTAAAACTTAAAGAGCGTTTCATAGTATTCGACTTAAAAGGATTGAGCCGTAATCCGGATTTACAAAGAGTATTCCTCAAGATCGCTATGCTCTGGGCAGACGAAGTCATGAACGATCCAAAAGAACTTGATTCAAGGAAAGTTCTTGTTTTTGACGAGGCGCACGATTTGATTGGTAAGACAGCTTCGGGCGTGATCGAATCTGCTTTCAGACTATATCGTAAGCGTAAGGGTATCGTAATCGCTGCTTCTCAGTCAGGTGAAGACTTTTATGTTGGTGCTGGTGGACAAGCAATTGTACAAAACAGTGCTCATAAAATCTTCTTACGCCAAGATCCAAGCAAATTTCACATGACAGCAAAGGCATTTAACCTGAATGAGCAACAAAGTGATGTGATTCTTCGCTTAAGGACTATAAAAGGTGTAGAATCCCAATTCTATCTGCTCTCTGATATTGGTGAAGCGGCTCTCGTTTTACCACTTGAACCAGCATATTACTGGGTTAGTACAAACAACGGTGATGATAACCAGTTGTTCATGTCTATCCTGCAGGAGTGTAACGGAAACTATCCTGCTGCAATTGAGCGTGCAAGTATTATAGCGCCAAGTGGAGCATCAGCTTTCAACCAATACAGACAAGCAATATTGCAAGCTGAGCAAGCAGGTGGAAAGCAACCAGGATCGGTAGCACAAACTTTAAACAATGTTTTTGAACAAATTGACAATTCTCAAGATCAAAACGTACAGGAGGCAAGTCAAGCATGAAGAAGTTAACTAAAATATGTAAGTCTGTACTTGGGGCAAGCATTACGCTAGTCTTGTTATCTGGCTGCGGTATGAGAGAGCCAAGAGTTGTATATCAAGACAAAATCATCCAGGTTCCTGCTGAAGCACCACCTGGAACAGTTGAGTATGCTTGGGAAGAACCGATGGTTGATACTGTGGATGTACCACCTGGACTAGACCCAGAAGGACAATACTACAGACCAGCGCACAAAGAGGTAATTGAAGTTCGTCAAGGCCGATGGACTCACTATACTCAACCAAGAGCACAATATAAATAAAGGAGTTAGGAGATGTCAGTAGTGCCTTCTGCAAGATCTTTTATCATACCGTTTTTAGATAAGCGGAATATGATTACTATCATACTGATAGCTGTTTTCTTTGCTATCTACCGTATGTCTGGAGGAGCGCTAGAAACTGGCCGAGATGGTGTAAGCACCAGAACCCAAGATAGAGGCTCATTTTTTGCTGACAGTTCAGAAGAAGAGAGAGAACGTGCGCAGCTCCGTGATCAAGAATCATCTCGATCAGATTTTTATAATAGAATGCTAGAGACAGATACTCAGCAAGAAACAGAGAGAACTCAAGGATCGAGTGCTAGTCGTTTAGATGATATAGAAAAAAGTTTAGGCTTACGTTAAGAAAATGGTCAGAGGAAAGATAACCGTACGCAGAGCATGGCGTTCGCAATTACAGCGGCTCGCAATATTTTTTGCGTTATGTGCTGCATGCGTTGCATTATCTAGATTTTTCCCTCAAAGCATTCTTTTAGGCCAGCTTTTTAATATTGGCGAAACAACAATATATTTAGATTTTCCACTTTTCTCGCTACTTCCATTTTATGCATTACTAAATGCAATTTGGCCGATTTACGATGCACTCTTTACTATTGATAATCGCGGTCTAGAAATGAGAACGGGCATCCTGTCTTTACATCAGAAAATCATTAGAGTTCGATACGAAGATATCAGGAGCGTAGAACTCGAGCAGTCTTTGTTAGATAGAGCACTTGATACAGGGACTGTGGGGATTGGAAGTGCTGCAACAGGGAAAATTGAGATCATATTTGATGGCATTGGTAATCCAAAAGATTTACAGCAGATGATTCAGCAAGAAAAAGATAGCCGCATTAAAAAGAGCAGTGCTCAGCAAAAGTTAATGCAGGCTAATGATTGAGTTTTTATGGAGCAGTAAAAATGAAGGCAGTACGGTTTGTTAAATTTTGCTTAAAAGTTTCAGCTCTAAGCTGTCTTTTAATTCAAAGTAGCTTCGCGCAAGACGAAACGATTCAAGATCTTCAGCAAGACATCAGCGCACTTAGAGACAGTGCACAGACTTCAGATGCTTTTAGCCTAGAGCAAGAGCAATTTGATAAAATGCGTGCAAAATTACTAGAAGCTGAAAAAGCGATTCTTGAGCAATCAAATTTAGATACTGAGGCAGTTAGCCCAACACAAGAGGCATTTGAATCTACAGAAAACACTAATGAAGAGTATACCGAAGAAGACTATAGTGTTGTTGAAGCTGAAATAAACAAGAAAGTTTTAGACGATACTTCTAGAGAACTTGAAACTCTAAAGGCGAAGTACGAAGAAAGCCTTGCTGAACTCTCAAGAACAAAGAGTGAACTACAAAAACTACGCGATGAAAAAGTTAGATCGCAGACGAATCTAACGAGCAGCAAGCAAGAAGTAGAAAGGCTAAAGGCTCAGCTTGTTAAAGCTAAGAATCGATTAATGGTAGCCGAAACAGAAGTTGATAGACTTGCCTCAGTTGAAGCTCCAACCAAAAGACAGGTTCGCTTTTCAGGCAAAACTGCCCCAGCTCAAGCAAAAGCATCAATTAAACCAGCAGCTCAAGTTAGTAACGATCTATCAGTTGTAACAATTGCTGTAGATAAGGCTAATCTTCGAACCGGGCCTGGTGTTGAACATTCAGTTTTAATGGAAGCAAAGAAAGGAACTACGTTAGCGGTTGAACAGAGGCATAAAGATTGGTACCGAGTAACGACTCCAACAGGCAAGAGAGCTTGGATCTCTTCAGATGTCGTTTACTTTAACTCAGACAATCCAAACACTCAGACTAGTTCAACTGTCCGTGTTAGAGGATATGATCCAGAAGCAGAGGAAAAAGCTTTTAAACTTATTAAAGATCGTCGTTAGTACTGCGTTCATAGTTTTCGCACTTGCATTTCCAGTTTTAAATGCAGCATCTAGCGCAAGACTTACTAACTTCGTGTACCCTATTCTGGCGCCTGAAAAGTCTAGCGACTTTGGTATACGTAAACATCCGATCTACAAATCTGTAAAGCATCATGATGGTGTAGATCTCGCAGCTCCAAAGGGTGCTCCAATTAGATCTATAATGGATGGATGGGTAGTTCATGCATCGTCCTATGCACGCTATGGAAAACTAGTTACCGTAAGACATGATAACGATGTTACGAGCCATTATGCTCACTGTGATGATATCAAAGTGAAAGTTGGTGAACACGTTAAGGCTGGACAGATCATAGGAACTGTCGGGGAGACAGGATCCGCAACAGGTCCTCATTTACACTTCGAAATTCGCTTTGATGGCAAACCGTACGATCCTGAAAGACTTGTGCCCGATCTGATGTCTCAGGCTAAAGGCTAAAACAAGACAATTCAATTAGTTACGCTTGTAACGCTGCTAAAATTTGCGCGCTGATGTCTAGCAAGGCTAAGATTACTCCTGAAGCATAACTGTATTAAATAGGTGTTCATTTAGTAATTTAATGCAGGTCTTGTTTGATTGTTAGGAGGGCTAAGATGAAAGCTGTATTAACTCTATCAAATCTATACACCAGATTCGGTCGTTACATTTCTGCTGCTTTCTATGCTCCGTCTAAAAAGCAGAGTCAGGCAGTTCTCTTTTCGCTCGGTTTTTTGCTCTTAGTTGCAGGAGTTCATCTACGGGTATCTGCTCAGGGCGATGTAACATCTGACATGGTGGGAGCATATAATGATGAGAGGATCTCTGAAGCCGTAAATAGAATTTTTGGGTACCTAGAGGGATCTTTTGGTGCTCTGATTATGGTCGCCGCTGGTTTGGCGGCAATTATGGCAGCTGCATTTGGACAATATAGAGCAGCACTCGGTATGCTTGTTGTAGCGGTAGGGGCCTTCATACTGAGATCTCTGGTCGGAACATTTTTTAATGATGATACGATTGGGTAAATCTCAATATATACTGCCAACTACCTGAATTTGCTATATATAATTCTAGTAAATTCATACAAAAATATAGCACACCTATAGAACGAGCCCCCATAACAAACATATAAATATGGATCGCACGTGCGTGCGAATTTGCTTACTCGTATATGGCTGGGTTTATGTGTTTTCTCAGACTTTGTTAAATCTTTAACAGCGAGTTAGGTAAAAATTCAACAACTTTGGAGACAATAATGAGTGTTAAAACTATAGCTAACAAGCTTAGCAAGGCATATACAAAAGCTGGTCAACATATTTCGGCTAGTTTTTATGCTCCTACTCGTATACAGACTCAGATGACCCTTCTTGCTTTAGGCCTTGTGCTTATCGCAGCTGGTCTTCACATGGAAGTAGTAGCTCAAGGTGATGTTACTTCTGACCTAGTGGGAGAGTATAACGACGAGCGTATTTCAGAAGCAGTAAACCGTATCTTCGG
>JACKAH010000023.1 GCA_020635175.1 Deltaproteobacteria bacterium | reverse complement strand
TCTGCATTTCGAGAAGTCTAATCCAAAGTCGAAAAACCTAGCAGAATCATTTCAATACTGAACTATGACTCCACATTCTCTGAAGTAAAACAGGCCAAATTTCTACTCTATCTGCAGGGTTATGGCAAGGGATCCAATAAACTACCTGAAATATAGTATCAAAAATTTTTTCCTCTCCCTGTGATGAAGCAATCCTCACGTTCAAAAGTAGGGGATTTTTTGGCTTGCAACGGCTATCCTCTTGGCTTTCTTACAGAAATTCGGTAAAAATGTCTACTACGTACATGCCTAGTGAAATAGGCCCCCTTTCAATTAAGGGGATTTATCTAAAGAGAGGTTTAAGTGACTGAATATAATCATTCAGAGATAGAAAAGAAGTGGCAAAACTTCTGGGAAGAGAACAAGACTTATAAGGTTGATGTTCCAGGAGAGAAGAAACTCTTCTGCATGGACATGTTTCCATACCCATCAGGTGACGGTCTGCATATCGGACACCCTCTCGGATACACAGCTACAGATATCTACTGTAGATATAAAAGAATGCAAGGCTTCTCAGTGCTACATCCCATGGGCTTTGATGCTTTTGGACTACCAACAGAGCAGCACGCGGTAAAAGTTGGCGAACACCCAGCAGTAATTGCTGAGAGAAACTGTGAGGTCTTTAGAAAGCAGCTTAAGTCTCTTGGATATTGCTTTGATTGGGATAGAGAAGTCGTTACTTGCGATCCTAAATATTACAAATGGACTCAGTGGATTTTTCTTCAATTGTACAATGCCTGGTTTGATGAAGAACAACAGAAAGCTAGACCAATCGAGGAATTAACAATTCCTGATGATGTACAAGCAAAAGGCGAAAAAGCTCTCGAAGATTACCGTGCTGAGTTCCGCTTGGCTTACTATACAGAAAGTATGGTGAACTGGTGCCCTGGGTTGGGCAGTGTCCTTGCAAACGAAGAGGTGATCAATGGACTATCTGAACGTGGAGGACATCCAGTTTTCAAAAAACCGATGAAGCAATGGATGCTCCGAATTACTAAATATGCTGAACGTTTGTTAACTGAGCTCGAGTCACTCGATTGGCCAGAAAATATTAAAGAACAACAGCGAAACTGGATTGGTAAGAGGTTTGGAACAGAGATAGATTTTAAAGTTCATAAGCATGATGAAGTATTAACAGCTTTCACAACTCGTCCAGATACTCTTTTTGGAGTGACCTTCTTTGTCCTATCGCCTGAGCACCCGCTAGTGGGCAAAATCACAACAAAAGAATGTAAGCCAAAGATTGATGCTTATTGTCAAAATGCTTTAAAGATGAGCGAGCTTGATCGCACAATCGAAAACAGAAAAAAGACTGGTGAATTTACTGGAGCATATGTTGTTAATCCGATTAATGATGAATTAGTTCCGATTTACATCGGTGATTATGTTTTGATGAGCTACGGTACCGGTGCCGTCATGGGTGTTCCAGCGCATGATGAGCGTGACTTCGAATTTGCACGTACTTATCAAATTGAGATTAGACCAGTCATTAGTCCTAATGACGATGTTGACCCAGATGTAATCCGAGCAACTTGTGAAGGTGAGATAGCCTATACAGAGCCTGGTTTTATGCTCCCTCAGGAGTTTGCAATCTTTAATGAACTTGGCTTAGAAGGAAAACCTAATGAAGAAGCTAAGAAAGCAATTAATGATTGGCTTGAACGTAACGGCGATGGAAAGACAGTAATTAATTACAAACTTAGAGATTGGTTGTTTTCTCGCCAACGCTACTGGGGTGAGCCGATACCAATAGTACACTGGGAAGATGGAAGAATTACTGCACTTAGTGTTGACGAACTCCCATTAGTCTTACCTCCGCTTGATGACTTTAAGCCTTCAGAGTCAGGAGAATCTCCTCTAGCTAAAGCTGAAGATTGGCTTTGGGTAACTGATCCAAAAACTGGCCAAAAGGGCAGGAGAGAAACTAATACCATGCCGAACTGGGCTGGTTCTTGTTGGTACTACTTAAGATATCTTGATCCTGAAAATGATACAGTTGGATGGAATAAAGAAGCCGAAAGTAAATGGATGCCGGTTGACCTCTATGTCGGTGGAGCTGAACACGCAGTTTTGCATCTTTTGTATTCTAGATTCTGGCACAAGGTCTTATATGATCTTGGTCACGTAACTACACTTGAGCCATTTCAAAGGTTGATTAATCAAGGAATGATCTTAGCGCATGCTTACAGAAACAAGCGTGGTGCCTTGGTTGCTGTGGATTTGGTTAATGAAACCCCAGATGGAAAGGCAACTCATAAGGAGACAGGTGAGGAACTAGAAAAAATATCTGCTAAAATGTCGAAGTCTCTTAAGAATGTTGTAAACCCAGATGACATTGTTAAGACCTATGGAGCAGATACATTGAGACTACATATGATGTTTATGGGACCACTCGAAGGTACTCGGATGTGGGACTCACAGGCAATTGTAGGTGTAAATAGATTCCTCAAGAAAGCTTGGAAATTCGTTATAGATGATACTGAGTCGGGACACCGAGCTGTGGTCAACGAATCCGATGAACCAGAATCAGTTAGACGTGAACTACACAAGGCTATAAAGAAAGTGACGGAAGAGTTAGAGCAAGTTCAGCTCAATACGCCACTAGCCTCGATGATGGAGTTCTTAAATGCTGCTGGCAATGAGTCGGTAACTAAGGATACGTTAAGTTCATTTGTTAGAGTTCTTGCACCTTATGCTCCTCATCTAGCTGAAGAACTATGGAGTCGTTTAGGTAATAGCACGTCTGTGACTCAGGCTACGTGGCCTGAGTTTGATGAGGCCTTAGTCCAGGATCAATCAGTAACCGTAGCTATACAGGTAAACGGCAAAAAACGCGCTACAGTCGATGTGGCACCAGAAATTGGGGAAGATGAACTTAAAACAGCAATCGTTGAGCAGATGAAGCTTACGCAGTATGACGTGTCTACTGATGATAGATTTATCACTGTATTTCATCGCGGCACGTCAGTCCCACGTTTGGTAAACGTTATTCAGAAGAAATAGCGAGTAAGGAGATAATTTGTAGTAATTTCAAGATTATGTGTTATTGACACATAATTATGCTACTCTATTTTGAAACCTTTCATAACACTAGGGATAGTTCAGCCATATTTCATTATGGCTGTGCTAGCTTAATTGGTTTAGGAGGTTTGATATGAAACAACTCTTTCTTTTTACCTTGCTTTGTCTCGTGCCAATTCAGGTTTACGCTGATATTGAATACGGTGAAAGTTTTTCGAAAGCAGCTGTTGCTGCAAGTCAATCAGCTCAACCAGATTGGAACCTGCTGAAGGCTGAAGCTGATCAAAGTGCCACTGACTATTGTTTAGACGAAGAGGCTCCAGAGGGAAGAAAGATCTGCGAAAGCGATCCGGTCGATGCCCCAACTTCTCCAAATAGTCGAAAGTGCTACAAGCATGATATTCGACATAGTCCAAAAGTTTTAGGCTGTACTTACCAATGCAAATTCTACTCGGAAGATGATGTATGTCCTGAAACTAACGAGCTTGAGTCTAGTTCAATTCTTGCAGATTTGTTTTAATCAAGGAGCTTTCATCATGAGAATTATTTTATCAATTACAGTTGTTTTATGTTTTTATGCTGGAGTAGCTTCTGCAGAGCCAAGTTTGAGCAGCTCTTTTACGAGAGTAGGTGTACATAGAGCTGCAAGTAGGCTTGCTGGACCAAGAGATGCAGACTATCAGAACGCTAAGAATACAGCGGATGAGATAGCTGAAGAGTTTTGTAACGAACAAGATGTGCCCGAAGGATATAAGCAGTGCGGCTCAGATGTCGTTGAAGGGCCAACAAGCGCGAATAGTAAACTTTGTGACAAGGTCCCACACCAAAGTATGGCGATAATCGCATGTCCGTATAAATGTAAGTTTTATCCAGAGGATGAAGCTTGTCCAGAGGAAGAGAATACTTCTTTAGTTGATCCGACCTTGTTTGATTAACTTTATAGCAGGAGACGCTTACTCTCCTGCTAATCCCAGCTCCTCAGCAATCTCTCGCATGCCAGCAATTACATTGTCTATATGTTCTGTCATATCTACACCCAGTTCTTCAGCTCCAATACGAATGTCATCACGATTACAGCCGGCAGCGAAGTGTTTATCCTTCATTTTTTTCTTAACTGATTTCGATGTCAGCGTATGTAAAGACTTATCTGGCCTCACTAGTGTTGAAGCCGTAACTAATCCAGAGAGCTCATCTACCGCAAATAGAGCTTTAGCCATAAGAGTCTCTCGTTCAACCCCGGTGTATAAGGCATGGCCCATTATTGCCTCACGAATATCATCATCATAACCTAGATCTTTCAGAATCTGATTGCCTTTATATGGGTGCCCTTCAGGATCGACAGGTTCTGGATACATCTCATAATCAAAATCATGTAACAAGCCTGTTATGCCCCATTTTTCAATTTCGTCAGGAGTGCAGTCGTAGTGTTTTGCATACCAGCGCATTGCGGCCTCTACTGATAAACCATGCTTTATCAGACTCTGGTTTTTTGTGTATTCATGTAAAAGAGCTAGCGCTTCATCTCTAGTTTTCATTTTTAGTTCCTGTATCCTTAAGTGCTACTGCTGTAGATTCGAGTCTCTCGCCGTATATCGAAAGCAGCTTTAATAAAAGTTGTAAGCGTGTATCTTGGCTTAGGCTTTCAGTAGCTAGCTCAGTTGAAAATTCTTCATTCTGACCAATTATTGAAATATGAACGTTTGGCTTAGCGTGTTCAATTTTCTCTCTCGAAAACAGATTAAGTTCCTTTATGAGTGCAAGAACTCGTAAGACTTTATTCTTGTTCTTTTCAGACTGGTTTAATCTGATTGTTGTATCTCCGTAGCTAAGCTCAATATGGGATATTTTTTGAAGTTTATCACTTTCAAAATATGTCTTCTCGATTGAGCTAAACCACTTTTCGAATTTCGTCTGAACAGAGCTTTTGTCACTCAGCCTAGAGAGATTATAGCTAACAAGCATGCCTAAAGTGATTAAAACAGCAAAAGTGCGGGTGAAGGTTTTAAACATAGATGTATGATAACTTGAGTACGGATGCTGGGCAAGATTTTCGATTCTTGGTTTTTTAGGCAGAGAAGTAACTACGCGGATATCAGTAGTTTCTTAGCCTCCCCGAGCAGATACTCACGTGAATTCTTTGCTGGGTCGTCAAGGACCTGTTCTCTGAGTAGGCCTAAAATTTGGCCTATTTTTACACCCTCATTAAGGCCAAGCTCCTTAAGATCGTCTCCAGTTATCGCAAGCTTACGATAATCGTTCAGCTTTATGCGTTTGTTTTCCTCATTTACCATTTGCATAAAAGCCTCTAGCGCCTGATCAAATTCAGCTTCACCAACTTTTGCACCGAGTGCATCGGCTCTTTTAAACAACAACCACTCTTCAAAGTAGTTATCTAGATCTCTCTGAAGTCGCCTGAGGCCAGCAGGTCCACATTCTATTGGCCTCATGTGATGACGTACTAAGTTATAAACACCTTTTGTTAGCTCGTTAGAGAGTTTCATACGTTTCATAACCTTGCGTGTTATGTCACTACTAACGAGTTCGTGTTTATAAAAATGTCTTCTGCCATCGTCACCAACAGATAAGGTATGTGGTTTTCCTAAGTCATGAAACAATGCTGTTAGTCTTTGTAATGGAGTTCTCTCAGCGTTATCGATCACAGCAAGGGTATGTTCAAAAACATCAAAACGATGGTACTCGTTCTGTTCAAAATCATAACTTGAAACTATTTCAGGCAAGATGATATCCAGAATTTTAATCTTCCTCATTAGTCGTAGAGCATCAGAGGCATTTTTTGAGCAGAGTATCTTGAGAAATTCTTCGGTGACACGTTCAGTGCTAACCTCGTTTATGGATGAGTAGAGATTTGAGGCAGCTTTTAAGGTGGCATTGTCTATTTTCCTACTCTGTGCTGGTCCGAAGCGTAGCATTCTAAGAATTCTGAGTGGGTCTTCACTAAAACGGGTGCTAGGATCTTTTACTGCACGTAGCGTATCGTGTTTTAGATCCTCTATTCCGTGAAATGGATCAATAAAAGACCCTCCACTTAGGGAAAAAGCCATCGCGTTAATTGTAAAATCTCTACCTTCAAGATCTATCGTAATGTCTTTAGAATATAAATTTTCAGGTCTATCTCTATTTCGCTTACCAGGGACCCTGAAGGTGGTAATCTCAATATTGTGTTGATCAACAACAGCAGTGATAGTTCCATGGTCTATTCCAGTCGGAACGCAATGAATAGATTGCTTTGACAAACGAGAAATCATCTCTTCGGGCTTTAGGTCGCAGGCCAAATCAAAATCTTTAGACTCAACACCAAGAGCAGTATCTCTAACAGTGCCTCCGACAAGATAAAGTTGAGGTGTGTTTATTGCTGACTTAATCTTTTGAAGGGCAGGGTGTGAAGTAAGCTTGATTAAGCGGTCAATGTAATCACTCTGTAAAGAGGAATGTATGCCAGGAATTCGGAATTTGACCATTTAACTTAAACTGCAAAACTGGAAGCCAATCAGGTTGTATTGGGACTTTTCTTAGAGGCATCTTTGCCTCTTTAGGAGTTTTTTGTCCCTTGTCTCTATTGCAAGCAGAGCAACACGTAACGATATTCTCCCATGTCGTTTGACCACCCCTACTTCTCGGAAGTACGTGATCTACTGTTGCTGAAGCTGCATTTAGTGTATCACCACAATATTGGCATTCAAAGTTATCGCGGGCAAAGATATTAGCTCTGGAAAGGGATGGTTTTTGTTTGTGTCGTTGAACGTAGCTAAGAAGCCTAACGACCGCTGGGGCTTTGATTACAAGGGATACGGAGCGAATATCGTGATCGTATTCTTCAACTACCTCAACCTTGCCCATAAAAAAAAGCGTAATAGCTCTTTGCCACGAGATTACTCGTAGGGGCTCGTAGCTCGCATTTAAGAGAAGGGCTGATCTCACAAGTAAAAACCTTATTTCTCTTAACAATTACAGTATTAATAATATCGGCTATTTGAACAAGTTACTTTATTTTGATGCGGGTAATTGATTGAAAGCATTGTTAAAATCTGATTAATCTCGCAGAAATAGAAAAAAATGACTCAACTGCATGATTTTACTAGTGGTATGTTGACACAATAGGGCGTTCTATCTATGTTGTCCCTCTCTGATAAAGGAGACTTTTTGGGCCTGTAGCTCAGCTGAATAAAATCACGTAAGTGATTTTCAAGTATCAGAAGTGCTTTTGCACTCTAACCAGCTGTGTTATAGGTACAAACCCAACTTTGGGGCCTGTAGCTCAGCTGGTTAGAGTGCACGCCTGATAAGCGTGAGGTCGGTAGTTCAAGTCTACCCAGGCCCACCAAGAAGTTTCTGTATTCCTTATGGGGCTGTCGCTCAGCTGTCGGTTTGCGAAGCAAACCAATTGAGAGTGCGCAATTTTGTGCTCGACCAGCTAAGTTGTGGCTTTCTAAGGAAATCGGTTTTAACTATATTTGTGATTCATTTCACCTTATGGGGCTGTAGCTCAGCTGGGAGAGCACAAGCTTTGCAAGCTTGGGGTCAGGGGTTCGATCCCCCTCAGCTCCATTTTCTTATCTCACTATCTGATCATAGTAGCTGCTCAAGGCAGCTCTTGCTTTGTAAGCTGCGTATGCTGAACCAAGCAGGGTTGCGCCTGCTAAACCTGTAATTATGATACTCGGCGCTCCTAATCCTAGCGCTGCAGCTGTTATGAGATAGCCTGCCTCACCAACAGCGCCAGCAGCACCGATTGAACCGAGACTTAGTGTAAGTTCTTTGCGTGTTTCAGGTAAAGAATAGTCGTTGTTTGATAGATCATTTCTTGCAGTCTTATATAGGCGGTAGCCAGTTGTCCCAACAGTTATTGCTCCACCAGCAACTCTACCAAGGCCTTTATTGATGAGAGAGAGCTTTGGTGCAACTTTTTGAAGTAGTGTGCTCTCGCCAACTTTTGAAACAAAGTGACCAAATCCAAGAGCCGAATCAGCAATCGCTTGTCTTGTTGTTCTTACTCCTGCAGCAAGCTTATCCATAAAATCAGGTTCATCTTCAAAATTCTGAATAACTTCTTGTTGATCTGGAGTATTTACTTTTTTAGTTCTACCGTTGTTAAGCTCATCATTTACGACGATACGCTGATAAAGCTCTTCAAGTGGAGATACTCTTTGCTGGGCTGGGTCGATGTTCATATTCAAACACTTAGTTTCTTAACTTTCACTAAGTACTCGCTTGAAATTTGCAGAAGTTGCTAATTAAGGGATCTTTTTCCCGTGAGGATCAGTTTCAGGATTCTTGACCCTTTCCTGTAATTTCTCAGTCAGTTCCTGGTCAGTATAGTGCTCAAGTGCTTCAGCTGTATTGTGAACATGATCAGGGTTTAGTCCTACACGATTAACTAGGTAGGTTTCCCATAGTCTGTGTTTGCGAAGTAGTGGAACTGCTCCGATGTTACCTGCCTCAGTAAGGATTACGGTATCGTTACGTTCTGAAATAAGCCCATTCTTAAGTAACGAGCTATAAGCGTTCTTGATGAAGTAGTCAGAGCTAAACTTTCTAAGCGTTTTTACAATTTCATCCTTAGTAATCCCTTTTTTTGTTTCCTCTACGCGATAGATAAGACCCAATATATCTTCTCGAATTACCTGAAGTTGTAAACGATGCCGAGATATTTTTTGAGCAAGGATTCCATATCTTGGAGCAAGAAATACTGACATCAACAGTAAGAGTCCAGAGATAACGCTAATCATGCCAGCAGTGTTGATTGAGTTTTCAAACCCGAGCCAAATAGGCATAAACGCTCCGCATACATATCCAGCAATAGTCGCGATTATAGTAAAAAACATGCTTAATAAGATCTGAGTTTTTAGTTTGTCTGTAAAGAGACGTGCTGTCGTGGCAGGGCAGATAATCATTGCAATTACTAAAATTGAACCAACAGCTTTAAATGCAGCTACTACAGAAAATGCAGTTAAAGAGATAAACACGTAGTATAGAACTGATGGATTAAAGCCTAAAGTCTTAGCTAGTGCTTCATCAAAAGAAAAAAGTTTGAGTTCTTTATAAAAGAGAATAATAAAGATGGAGATGAAAACAAAAACGGCTACACTCACAAACACTTCATTTGGAAGTTGAGAGAGAGTGCTTAGTCTTAAAATTTCAAATACATTTTGCGGAGGAAGCCAGAAAATTGTTTCTAGTTGACCGTGTAAAAGACAGTCTGCATCGAGATCAATGTTATTAGCTGCTGCTTGCTCCATAAGAAGTACACCAAGAGCAAAGAAAATTGAAAAGACTACTCCCATAGAAGCGCCAGTTTCAACCTGACCAATCTTTCGTATCACCTCAATTAGTAATGCGGAACAGATGCCAGCAATCGAAGCACCTATAAAAACAGCAAATGAAGATCTGGTGCCACTTATCAAGAAAGCCAGAACGATACCAGGTAGAACAGCATGTGAAATAGCATCACCCATCAGGCTTTGTCTACGTAATACCAAGTAATTTCCAATTAAGGCGCATGATAAAGAGCTGAACAGTGCAGTTAGGATAGGGGGTAGATCAAGTGATACAAATTCGTGCCAAAAGCTAGACATCATACTAAGTCTCTCTTAAAGGATGCAAACTTTGCGGTAAAGCGCGTGGAATTTTTCCTTTTGCTCTGAGGGAATCTTCAATCTGCTTAACGATTTCATGAGAAAGCACGTGCTCAACCATATCTGCAGAGTAATCAACGTGAGAAGTGGCTATGTCTCCATATTGTGTAAGGTACTCTTCCCATAGCCTATGGTTACGTGTTAGCTCATATGCACGTTTAAATCCCTTAACGGTTAGGATGTAGTCGTTATTGTTCTTAGTTAAGAATTTATTCTTTGCTAAGAGTATAAAAACTAATTTTCTCAAAAAGAATTGTTTTGGCGCTGCTGAGTTTACTTCAGTTTTTGATAGTTCATACGAGTCTTCTTTAGCCCCAAACTTGAGCTCTATCTGCTCAAAAATACTTCTTAGAAAATGATCAATTGAAATCCGTGTTCTTAAATGCAAAAAACGCATGCTAGTGGCAAAAACTCCTCGCTCAGGGGCAAATAAAAAGCTTATAACAAAAAATAAACCGGCAGTGAGGACTATTACTGAACCTGCAGGCATTCGCGGAAACAAAGTTGAGAGTGTTGCACCAAAATAACAACTTAAGGCGCCAAACGACCCGCTGATTATTGTAATTCTATCAAACTTTTCTGACCAAAACCTAGCAGCAGTAGGGGGAATAACAATTAAAGCAATAATTAAGATAATCCCGACAGCTTGTAATCCAATCATGGTCGTTACAATAACTAACAACATCATAATCAGATCAATTCTTTGTACATTCCAACCTTGAACAGTCGCAAACTCACTGTCAAAACAAACTAAACGAAACTCTTTTAGCAGCAATATAGCTGCTACCAGAGTTAGTAGGGTTACTATAAGCGTTAACACTGCATCGTGTTGATTCATCGCAGCGGTTTGGCCATAGATGAAGTGATTAATTCCTCCCGCTCTTCCTGTGTTGAGTGATTGAACTATGCTTAAGAGAGAGATACCAGCGCCAAAGAAAACGCTTAAAACCACACCAATTGCAGCGTCCTCCTTTACTCTTGTATGACGAACAAGTTGATCGATTAGATAGACACCAATTATCCCTGATAAGCTAGCACCTAACAGCAGAACATAGATATTTTTTTCGTTTAAGTTTAGGAAAAATGAAAAAATAAAAGCAAGTACAAGTCCAGGAAGGGAGCAGTGCGCAAGCGCGTCACTCATTAATGCTCGCTTTCGTAGTAGTGTGAAAGTACCAACTATTCCTGCCGCTAGGCCTAGCATTGTAGTGCCCCCAATAACTAAAGCACTATTGTATCCTGCCTGTAGTGTTAATACTTTTATGACCTCATGCAGCGAAGGCATTTGAAATGAAACGTCGGTGAGAGATTGTGCCGCGTCGTTCACTAGGAGCCTTTAGCTTTTGCAATTGCCTCTGAAACTTCATCGAGCAATGTTAGCTTACCACCGTAGGTTTTCTTTAAATTCTCTTGAGTAAAAACTTCTTTTACCGAGCCTGCGGCAATTACTCTGGTATTTAATAACATGACGTTATCAAAATATTCAGGAACGGTAGTTAGGTCATGGTGAACACAGATAACGGTTTTCCCATGGTTCTTAAGTTTCTGTAGTATCTCTATAATTGCTCTTTCCGTTGCAGCATCAACTCCAGCAAAGGGTTCGTCCATAAAATATAACTCAGCTTCTTGTGCTAGAGCTCGAGCTAGAAAAACGCGTTGTTGTTGACCCCCTGATAATTGATTTATCTGCCTAGAAGCAAAGTCAGCAAGCCCAACATCGTCTAAAAATTTAAATGCAAGGTCTCTGTCTTCCTTTTTAACTCGTCGAAACCATCCAAGTTTGCCGTAGCGACCCATGGTTACTACTTCTAATGCTGAAATGGGAAAGTCCCAATCTACGCTTTCTCGTTGAGGTACATATCCTATTCTGGCTCGACCCTTAGCATATGGTGCTCCCCAAAATTCTATGGTGCCTGAGGCAACGGGGATGATTTCTAAGCAAGCTTTCATGAAAGTAGTTTTCCCAGCACCGTTTGGACCCACGATTGCTATCAGAGATCCTAGTGGGGCATCGTAATCAATATCCCAGAGTACAGGCTTTTGATGGTACGCAACGGTCATGGCATGAACTGATAGCGGATTTGTGGCGCTGTGTTCTGGATACTTTGAAAGAGATGAGTCGCTTTGTTTTGCAGGTATTGGAGGATGAATCATTTCTGAATCTCTACTGAAAGTTTTCCTTGCATACCCTTGGGATTTAAATCTGCACCTAAAGCTCGAGCAATAGTAGTAACATTATGATCAATCATGCCGATGTATGTTCCTTCGTAGGTGCCTTCTATGCCCATAGCATCTGAGAATAATTGTCCTCCAATTTTTACTGAGTGACCAGCAGCTTTTGAGCCCTCAATCAACGCATTGATATTTTTTTGAGAAACCGTGGATTCAATAAAAACAGCCTTAATGTTTCTTTCAACTATAAG
Source organism: Deltaproteobacteria bacterium (assembly GCA_020635175.1). Classification (GTDB taxonomy): domain Bacteria; phylum Bdellovibrionota_C; class UBA2361; order UBA2361; family J135; genus JACKAH01. Next base: position 13,817 of record JACKAH010000023.1, on the reverse strand, counting down.
TTTAACTAGCTGTTCTATATCCTTAACCCCGGCTTCTGATTCGGTACTTATTCCCTGAATTCCTCTTACGTCAAAGTTAAATCTTCTACCGAAGTAATTAAAAGCATCGTGCGCGGTAATCAGGACTCTGGATTTCTCAGGCACGGAGTTAAGTGCATTTTCTGCGTAGTGAGAGAGCTTTAATAATTGCTCTGAGTAAATTTTCAAATTTTCGGTATACTGTTCTGTATTATCACGATCGTATTCAACAAGTTGTTGATGAATGAATTTTGCTGCTATTAACCAAGCATTTGGGTCCATCCAAACATGTGGATCGTAATGTCCTTGAAATTCTTTTGGTTCAAGCAGATAGCTTTTATCGATCCTCTCGGTAACGGCGAAAACTTTTTTGCCTGCCATTGCCACACGTATTAGCGCATCGGTCATCTTTCCTTCAAGCAGAAGACCATTATAGAAAACAATGTCTGCTTGGCTCAGCGTTGCAATATCGGTGCGTGTTGGTTTGTAGAGGTGTGGATCAACCCCAGCCTGCATCAAACAGACGACATTAGCTTTATCTTTAGCAATCTCCCTTGTAATATCTGCGATCATTCCAGTTGTGGTGACGATTCTATAAGGACTTGCTGATGCTACTGATGTAAGAAAAGCAAAGAGAAAAAGAAACAATTTCATGACTAAACTCTCCAAGAAAATCCAGCTCCAAGAATAAGATCATCTGAAGCGCGATTAAGGCCGAAGCCAGCTCTAACATCTAATTGAAAATTACTATTCAGTAGATACGTAAAGCCACCATTAATAAAGTGGGAATCTGCTAAATTCTTGTTGTCTTCAGGAATTATTCCAAAAATTTCAAGGTATGTACCGCATATATCTGTTAAACTAGTCCCTAGTGAAACTGAGTAAGAGTACTCGTTGACACGATCGCTCTCAGCACTAACTGAAGCAATGTTAAGATTTCCACCCAAAGAGAAATCGTTAGCTAATTCAGAGGACCATAGAAATTTTAAAACAGGTTCCAACTTATCTGAGCTTACTGAACTATCTCCAGTAGGAAGTCCGAGCTCAAGAATATATCCTAGATCAAATAGGCTCTCTGTTCCCTCAACTATGGTCTGCTTCATCCCAAAGCTTACGTTGCTTAGACCGCTAGAATCTTTCTCAGTGTTAGATTGGTTGTTGATATAACCGACCCAAGTAAACCTCAACTCAAAATCCTTTGCTGTTCCAATTCGAAGCAGCAGTTCAGGGAAGGTCCCTGTATCTTCTTCCGATAGTCCATCTTTACGTTTCGTATATGTGTAACCAGATTCAATTTGGAGATGCCCAGCTTGGATGGTGTGCGTTCCTTCAGTAAAATCAGGTCTGTCCGTTTTCATTGATGTTTCAAGAGCTGAATCTCCAAATCCTAGAGGGCCAGTGTCGGCTAGTGAGGTTGTAGCTAGCAGTAAGAGAACCGCTAAATGTATTCTATGTTTCATTACTTTGAGCTGATTCAAGTTTGAAAATGCATAATGTAGTAAATGCTACATTTGTTTAGCTTTAAATGTAGCATGTACTACATATGCTGTAAAGCATGGCATTAGGGGGCAAGCTTTGAATATATGAAAAGCTTTTAGTGTGTGGTAAACTTTATGGGCTTAAATGGCTAACTTAACTATGAAAAAGACAAAAACCACCGATTTATCGTTGCGATCAAAGGCTTTTAAGACCACAAGAAGGCGTAATAACGAGGTGGCTGCAGAGGATTATTCAGAGTTAATAGCAGATATTATAGAGGAACGAGGCGAGGCTCGGGTCGGTCATATCGCTGATCACTTAGGGGTTTCACATGTGACAGCCTTAAGGACTATCAGAAGGTTACAGGAGGAAGGGTATCTCTTTACTAGTCCTCATAAGCCAGTTGAGTTGACTGCAAAGGGCAAGAAAGTTGCTGAGTTTTCAAAAGAGAGACATGAACTATTGTTAAGCTTCTTCTTAAAGCTAGGCGTTCCAAAAAAAGTCGCCGAAGTAGATGTTGAAGGTGTTGAACACCACATTAGCAAAGAGACCTTGGGTTACATTAGAAGATTTATGGAAAGATGTTAGGAGATACTTTTTGAATAGTGAAGAAAGAATTTTGAGAAGTTTTGATGAAGTTTGTCCTCATGAGCTAAGGGAAACCTTTGGGACACCTCTGTTTGTTTACTCCCAATCAATTCTAGAGCAGCAATATGCTGCGCTTGCTAGAGCTTTGCACAACGTTTCTGCTACAATTTGTTATGCAATGAAAGCAAATTCAAACATGTCAGTTTTAAAAGTTCTCAAACGTATCGGTTCTGGATTTGATATTGTCTCCAGTGGAGAGCTACAGCGATTGGTAAAGATTGAAGCTGATATGAGCAAGGTCGTTTTCTCCGGCGTAGGCAAAAGAGATGAGGAGATAACCTTAGCACTTCAACAAGGTGTTAAGATGTTGAACGTTGAATCAATTCCTGAGCTTAAGAAAATTGATAGTGTTGCAAAGAGAGAAGGAATCGTAGCTCCTGTAAGCTTTCGTCTCAATCCTGACATGACTCATGAAGTACACGAGCATGATGTAACAGGTACAAGAGCATCTAAGTTTGGGATATCCCCAGAGTTCATGTCTGAGTTTTGGGAGATAGTTAAGAAGTCCCAATGGCTTAAGTTAAAAGGAGTAAGCTGCCATGTTGGTTCTGGAGGAGCTGATATCGAAGTTTATCGAAACGTTTTTAAAGAGCAGCTCAAGGTAGCAGGACAATTTAAAGAACTTGGTGCTGAGATAAGCTGTATTGATCTAGGCGGTGGATTTGCTGCGAATTATGGAGGTTCATATACTCCGATTGACTTAGCAAAACTCGGTTCGTTGATTGAGTCAATTGCTGCAGGAAATGAATATGAGTTTATAGTTGAACCTGGGAAATTCTTGGTGAGTGAAGCAGGAATCTTATTAACAGAAGTTTTATATGTGAAAAATAATGGAATCAGGGATATTGTAATAGTTGATTCTGGAATGAATGACCTAATCAGGCCACCACTTTATAATGCATATCATGAAATTGATCTCGTGCTAACAGAGTCTGAGAAGCCTAGGGAAGGTACAAATTTTGTTGACGTTGTAGGTCCAGTTTGCGAGGGCGGCTGCTTCTTTGCCAGAAATAGAGAGTTGCCTGAAATTAAACAGGGCGATCTTTTGGCAATCAAAAACGCAGGAGCGTATTGTTTTGCAATGGCCTCACAGTATAACGGACGTCGATTACCTGCTGAAGTCTTGGTGCATCAAGGCAATTCAACATTAATTCGAAAACGGGATTCGATTGAAGATCTCTGGAGAAACGAGCTGATATGAGTAAGCCATTTCTTTTAGGTATTGCTGGAGCATCAGGCAGCGGAAAGACGTATTTAGCGTCAAAGATTACTGAAGATCTTGGTGATAACGCGTCCCTGTTATGTGTTGATTTCTATTATAAGCCTAGACACGGCCTCAGTATGGAGGAAAAAAATAGAATTAATTACGACCACCCAGAAGCTTTGGAGTTAGACAGATTAGCAGAGGATCTTTATGTCTTGAAAGGAGGTACTGATATCCATGCCCCGGTTTATGATTTTTCACAACATAACCGAGATGAAAGCCAAACTAATCATATTAAAGCTAATTCTGTTATTGTGATAGAAGGCATTTTAACTTTTCATAGTGATATTGTTGAAAATGCTTTGGATTATAAGATCTTTGTAGATACACCAATTGAGCTTTGTTATCAGAGACGACTTGAGAGAGATATAGTAGAAAGAGGCAGAACCAAAGAATCTGTTTATCAGCAATGGCAAGAAACAGTCTTTCCGATGCACCAACAGTTTTGTGCACCTACAAAGGACAAAGCAGATGTTGTTGTAGAAGGTGAGGGAGGGTATGCTGATTTTCTAAATGAATTATACTGTCATATGAATGTGAGCCCAAAACGATGTTGATTAACTTAGGAGCAAAACCCTCATTAATTACGGAGTATTTAAATCAGCTTCGAGATGTGGAGGTACAGAGCTCTCGATTGTTATTTAGAAAAAATATCGAGAGGCTTGGAGCTCTTTTTGCCTATGAAATTAGTCAAAAACTAAAATACAAACCTAAGCAGGTGCAGACACCATTAGGCGTAATTACCTGCCCTAACTTGGTTGAACAGCCTGTTGTTGCTTCGATTTTACGAGCAGGTCTGCCGTTTCAGCAGGGGATTATGAATTTTTTCGATGATGCAGATAGCTGTTTTGTCTCTGCTTATAGAAAACATAAGCCTGACGGCTCTTTCGAGATTGAGCTTGGTTATCAGGCACATCCTCGGCTAGATGATAGAATTTTAATTATTGCAGATCCGATGCTCGCAACTGGTCGAAGTATGGTTTCTGTTTACCAAAAGTTAGTCGCATCAGGGAAGCCTAAGGAAACACACATGGCGGTTATCGTTGCTAGCCAAACGGGTGTAGATTACGTACAGAACCATGCACCAGAGGTAAACCTCTGGACTGGCGCAATTGATCCTGAGCTTAATAAGGATTTCTATATTGTGCCTGGGTTAGGTGATGCTGGAGATTTAGCATTCGGTGAAAAGATTCAACACTAAAATATTCTTATCGGTCGTTTTTGTCTTTTTAACTTCGTGTAACTCGACTGCCGTTAAGCGCAATGATTATCCACATGCGCTGGTCACTAAAGTGGCTGACGGGGATACATTTACAGTGCTTCTTAATGCTAGGTCTGAAAGAATTAGACTATTTGGTATTGATTGCCCTGAATTGAAGCAGCCATATGGTCAGAAAGCTAAAGCTTATACATTCGATCGTGTATTCCAAAAACGTGTTCAGTTAATCCAACGTGATAGAGATAAGTATGACCGCTTGGTAGCAGAAGTTATTTTGCCAACAGGTGAAAATCTAAATCAGAACCTAGTACAGGAAGGATTGTGCTATTGGTATCGTCAACATGCAAAAGACTATCGTGCCTTAGAGGAATTTGAGAAAGAAGCTCGAACTAACAGACGTGGAGTTTGGTCAAAGTCACTTATGAAACCTTGGCAATGGCGCAAGCTTAATCCACGTTGAGAGCTAGTTTAGAAGTTGATATCTACCATTTTTTACCACAACGTTACTTTCACCACTTGTTGCAGGTGGTTTTCCATACATTTGCTCACCGAGTATTCCTTGAGATGAATAAGTCCTGAGCATCTCAGTGATTGTCTCTCGATTAATCGGCTTACTTTCAGTTGATAGTTTCAGGTAAATTTCTTGCATGTGCTTGACCCAGTCATAGCCAGTAGCAATTAGACCAAGCTGAAGGGGATCTGAGTCTAAATTGAGCTTTTCCTTCAATGCGGCAGAGAGTTTAGGAGAATCAAGCCATAGCTGAGTTGCGTAGACGCCCTCTGCGCTTGGTCCAGCGATCTTAAGATCCTCTTCAAACATTCCATCTCCAACATGTATCAAACCATTATAGTTAAGTTCCTTAGCCTGCTTTAAAAAACTGTACAAAGAACTTGAGTAAAGCGGGGATAGAACAGCATCTACTTTTTCCTGATTTAACTTAAGAATTAGAGTACGCAAATCTGTTTCACTAGTCGCAATTGTTTCTCTAAATACCAACTCAGCACCAAGTTTTTTTACTTCTTCAACAAAAGGGATTTCGTAATTTTTAGACCAATCGTCTGATACCATTAAAATTGCCAGCCTTTTGGCCTTTTTCTTCTCTATCAAAAATTGAGCTATTTGTTTGGGCAATAGCTCATAATTAATAAAAGCTCCAAAGATATAATCCCCAGCGTTGATGACATTTTTGTCATAAGCTCCAATCAAAAATGGAGTTTTAGATGAGGTTGCAAGAGGGTTAAGTAATGGAACAGTTGACGCGGTCCAGCTTGTTAGGAAATCAACTTTTTTGAAATTAACCAACTGTTGAGCTGCAGTGAGAGTTGCTTTGCGATCTAGAGAGCGATCGTCTTCGAAGATGATCTCAAGATGTCTTTCAGAATCTTCAGCTTGTGCTAGCAGTATCCCTTGCTTGATATACTCACACCATTGTTCAAGTCCCCCAGAGAGAGAAAGCAAGACGCCTACTTTTATAGTAGATACTTCAGGTTTTGCTTGTGCAACTGCTAGATGAGCTGATGCAAAAAGAAATAGTGATAGCCAAGTTAGGAGGACTTTTAGCATAAGCATTTCCAGAAAAAATAATCAGTGCGTGCAACTTTTGTAGGTCAAAATTTTAGAATAAATTCTATAAGATAGGCTGTCCAGAGACAAGAAATTTAAACTCTAATTTTTGCTACATAGGTTTGATTAGCGTTCAAGTCGGTGCTAATTTTCACGCATATGTATTTGGGAAAGGAGTTTGTCTTAGACAGAGCTCGGGTAGGTATCTATGCCTGAACCGACGCCGCCTGAAAGGGAACCTACAGCTGGGGCTTGTCAGCCAGATCCAGCTCGTGATGCATTTGACGAAGCTATTGAAGAATCTTCAATTGACAGTCGACGCGTTGACTCCCCTTATCCTGAAATTTTTCCCCCGGCACATCGTCTATCCTCGCTTGTTAGGGCGACTCATTCAGGGATTTTAGCTGGATTATCTGCTACAGATATAAGCTTTATCTGGAATAGCACCAAATTTGGGGAAGAGAGACGTGGAATTCGAACATGTTATTCCGAACTACACGGTCCAGGCGCAGAACTTGTTATGCCTTTAGCCGCAAGCTATTTCACGTCACCCGGAAAGAATACAGTTTTTTTTCCAGATTCATTCACTCAATTTGTTACCCCTCCAATTTCACATGCATATGCTATACCACCCTGGCCAGGAGTTGGGTTTTCGTTTCTTGCACCAGAGCGTAAAGAGCATGAGAGAATAGATGTTACCGCAATTGAGTATCTTCAATCACAGGGTCTAATTGGAGTAGACGGCAGAGATTTCTGTTTTGTTTCTGACCTGAAGACGATGAGAAAGATTCTAGAAGAAAGAGGTAGGAGGGTCTATTCAATTGATGATCTTGGCGAAGACTTTGATCACGTAAGTGCTAATCCACAATCTGCTATGGAGGTAGTAAATTCCAAAGAGCACGTTGCAGAATTAACGCAGTTTGCTCCTCTAGAAGTATCAAAACAATTAGATGAGATTACTGATGATGATTACTTTCATGCTGCAAAAGATTCAGATGGGATTGTTTTTGTAAAGACCTGCAATATGGAAAACTCTGGTGCAGGGGTTTCTAGAATTACATGCATTGAAGAGTTCAGGGCAAAAATTGCAGATCTTAAAAGAGAGTATGCAGGCAAAGACCATTTGAATCAGACAGTCATAATTCAACCAATGATTAAAGGTAAAAACAGAAGCTTTCAGGTCTTCTTAGATCCAAAACATCCAGAACTTGTGCCAGTTGTTGCTCTTACAGATCAGTTAATGGAAGCTGATGGTGTCTCCTATGGTGGAAGCATCAACCATGAGATCTCAGCAGAGCGATTGGAGGTAGTAGGTGATGCAATTATTGATCTTGTTGCAAATGTAAGACAGCGCTTCCCTGAAGCCATGGGATTTTTGATGTGCGATTACTTTGAAGATGAAGATGGAAGAGTCGTTTTATTTTATACAGGTCTTAGGCCAACAGGCAATACTCCTGGAGCTATGGTCAGAATGTGGTTTGAAGAAAAGACAGGACAAACTCCAACCGTCACAAGCTTTGTGTTTCATGCTTTTAATAATCCAGGCCTTCGTTATTCAGAGATCGCAAAAGCTCTTGGAGAACTGGCAGACACTGAACAGATGCTTAGAAGTGGCTACGGGGTACTTCCTTGGGGGCACAATCATGTTCAAGGAAATAGTTTATTTATGTTGATTACTCCCGATCGTGGCAGCTATGATGAGTTTAGAAAACTTGTAGATAGTAGATTAGCACCATTAACCCTAAAGTCTAATTAATGAAGAGAATATTATTTCTGCACGGCTATATGGGAGATAGTAGCACTTACTTTTTCCCTAGTTTAAAGAAAGAACTATTATCATTTGGAGAGATAGTAGCTCCAAGCTTTCCTAACCCTGAGCAGCCATGCTTTGATGAATGGCGTGATTATTTTGTTCAAAATGTTATTGACCAAAATTTTGATTTGACTGTTTGTCATAGCCTAGGAGGAACCTTTGCTATGAACTTAATTTCTCAGGGGGTTCTATCAACTAGATGTTTAGTTACAATCAGTAGCTCGCATGGACCGAAATCAATTGATTGTTTAAATACTTTTCTGTCTCCCAAGATTGATTTGGAAAAGCTTAAGGAGCTTGAGAAGTACTTTGTTATACAATCATTCGATGATCCATATACACATCCTGAATTTGGGACACTATTAGTTAAGCAAGCAAATGCTATAGGTCTGTTTTATAATAACCTTGGACATTTTGAAGTTTCCGAATTACCACAGGACGTTATGAACATCCTGATCTCAGCTCTTCAATAACTATTGCTAATTTTTCATGACTTTCTAGATCTTCTTTGCTAGCTTTACCCAACCTTAAATTTTGTCTTCTTCTAAGGAGATTGAGTATGAAATGTAAGTTTTTAGTTGTATTTTCTATCTTGTTTATAGCAACTCCAAGTTTTGCTGAAGTTTCTTCACGTACATGTCCTTATACGTGCAAAACTCAGGGGATTGAAAAAAATCACTGTAAAGACTGGAGAGAGGGTAATACTTGCTATATTGATGACCTCCGCCCAGGCTCGCAAGCATCAAACGTAGATCTCAAGAGAGATATCGTCATGGTTAATAAGAATATTCTTGCGGGTAAAAGCATCGAGATTTCATTGCCAAATGATAATCCAGTTGATCATCTTGATGCTGTAGTTAGAAGAAATGGTGGTTCAACTGAGACTGCACTCTCCGTTTCACTTGGCCACTCAATCGAATTTGGTTCAAAGCAGATAGATCAAAACCAGAATCATGTAGTTCAGTTTCAAACGAACGGAACACGCGCCGAAGGTAGGAAACTTGTCTTAACAGCAAACAGTGGAGATGTCTTCGTTGAGTCAATTCATGTAATGACTCGCTAATTTTTTGTAGGGGAGGCCAAGCCTCCCCATCCTAGCTAAAACTTCTAGCTATTCCTGCTCTTCTCTAATGCTTTTGCTATCTCAGCATCGCCTCGCTCTGTATAGCGCATTGTGACTCGAACATCACTATGACCCAAGGCCTGCGCGACAAGTCTTACATCATTTGAGCTATCAAGAAGTTCAATCGCATACGAATGCCTGAGTAGGTGAGGGTGAAGCTTAGTTTCGGCCGATAGTTCATTAACTGCACGCCAGAGCGATTTTGCTCCCATTAGAAATGAATCTGGCTTCTCAGGATCGCATTTATAGTTGCTGATAAAAACAGGTAGCTGCTTATCTAGTTTTTTTGATAACTTCGGAAAAAAGCGCGCAAGCTCTTTGGTGCGCTGCTCTAGATATTCTTTTAACATAGGCTGCATTTTAGAAGTGATATACACGTTTCTATAACGCCTGCCTTTCGTCCTTACATTTTTAATCCATTCAAGATTTTCATCGAGCTGCCCCATTCGCAAAAGCCTGACCTCGTCAGCTCTCAGTCCAGTATCAATCAGGAAGTTAAAGATAGTTTCGTTTCTATATCGAATGAATGAATCTTTATTGCTTCTGCGTACGGTAGATTTGTTCTTAATCTCTGATATTTCAGTTTTCTCTAAAGCTTTTGGTTTCAGTGACTTTACTTTAGGGGTTTTTACTTCCTTCGCAGGGTTAACAAAGCCTGGAAGCTTATCTGCTAATGTACGACCCATGTGCTTAATTGTAGCAAGTCGCCTAGCAACAGTAGATGGAGCCTCGCCAGATCTTAGCTTCTCATCTACGAAAGCTTGTATTGATGAGTAGTTCCAATCTTGAAGCGTAAGTTTCTCCGGTTTAGAAACTCCGACGTAGCTTTGCAAAAAATCGACAAAGTGATCCAGGTCAAGCCGCTTGGCTCTAGATGTGTGATTGCTCCCATCAGCATAGTAGCGAGTGTAGCTCTCTATAACTTGCATCAAAGAGTTTGAATTGCTAGCAGGATGCGCCTCCTCCTTCATACATTAAGGGTCGCGCGAGCTATAAAAGCTGTCAAGAGCTTAAAAATGAATGGTAATTCGGCAAAAAGATTAACTAAGTGAGACTTCAGAAACGATAGCTAGCACGTCGTCTGTATCAACAATTCTTAACTCGTCGTCCCAGGGGATCTTAACACCAACAGTTTTTTCAATTAAAACTAATGCTCCTAACGGTACACCACTTACGTTTGCTTCTTCATCGGTGTCCTCATCCGTAGCGCTAGCAACCTCTAGAACTTCAGCAAGTAAGCTTTCTGACATTCCTTGCTTTGCGCCTTCTGGTAGATAAAGCCCACCTTCCGATAAATTATTATCTTTGCAGATTTTAACGACGACTCGGTACCCGAGAGGGTTAATTCGTTTAATGGTAGATTTTTGGTTAAGGTCCAACCTTGTTCTAGACATCTTCTTTTTGTCCTTTTCCGATTTTGAATCGTCTTTCATACTAATATTTGAAAATGAGAGGTAATAAGTTTGCTCTACGTCCCAGTCTTAAAGCGAGGCATTTTAGCTTATATCTTGATTTTATCAACTTTTGCAGTGATTTAGATAGATAGGGCAGAAATAACGAGGTTCTAGCGAGTTTTTTTGATAGTATTTAAGTATCAGAAATGATATGCCGTATTAGAATACTCATTCTAGATAAGATTTTACCCAATTTTCTAGAACTTTTAGGTTTTTAGCTGGCTCTAAAGAGGTGAGCTAATTTGCTCTTTTCATATTGGAAAAAGGAAAAAAATGGATAAGAAAGCAACGCTACAACTACCTGACCAAACAATTGAACTCCCGATTATTGAGGGAACGGAAGGTGAGAAGTGTATCGACATCAGAAACCTTCGTGCTGAGACAGGATTTATCACACTTGATTCCGGTTTCAAGAATACCGGAAGTTGTGAAAGTAAGATTACGTTTATCGATGGGGAAAAAGGAATACTAAGATATCGTGGTATTCCAATTGAGCAACTTTGTCAGAAATCAGACTTCCTAGAAGTTGCTTATCTACTAATTCACGGACATCTTCCTCAGGTCAAAGAATTAGAATGTTTTAAAAACGATATTACCCGTCACACTATGTTGCATGAAGATCTTAAGAGATTCTTCGACGGTTTCCCACGTGATGCACATCCAATGGCGATTCTTTCATCGGTTTGTTGTTCACTCTCTACTTTCTACCAAGACGAGCCTGGTAATTCAGATGAAGTAGAGTATGCAAACGTAATCCGATTATTGGCTAAGTTGCCGACGATTGCTGCCTATGCTTATAAAAAATCGATTGGTCAGCCATTCATATATCCTTGCAACAAGTTAAGTTATACCGAGAACTTTTTACATATGATGTTTGCTCTTCCTGCAGAAGAGTACGAGATTGATCCGGATGTTTCAGATGCTCTAAACTTGCTTTTAATTCTACATGCCGATCACGAGCAGAACTGCTCTGCCTCAACTGTTAGAGTTGTGGGAAGTAGTATGGCGAACCTTTATGCATCTATTTCTGCTGGAATAAGTGCTCTTTGGGGACCACTTCACGGTGGTGCAAACCAAAAAGTAATTGAAATGCTGACTCAGATTAAAGCTGACGGTTCCAACGTTAAGAAATATGTTGATATGGCTAAGGATAAGGATGACCCATTCCGTTTGATGGGTTTTGGTCACAGGGTTTATAAAAACTTTGACCCGAGAGCCAGAATTATCAAGTCATCTTGCGATAAGTTGCTTGCGAAGATGTCGGTTTCAGATCCTTTGCTTGATATAGCTAAACAGCTTGAAGAAACAGCATTGAATGATGAATATTTCATTGAGAAAAAACTATACCCAAACGTAGATTTCTATAGCGGTATTATGTACAGAGCTATGGGTATTCCAGTTCCTGCATTTACAGTAATGTTTGCACTAGGACGTTTGCCTGGATGGATTGCTCACTGGATTGAGCATAGAGAAGATCCAAAGATGGTAATTAGTCGACCTCGTCAGATATATCAAGGTGCTAACGAAACAGCTTATAAGCCATTAAGCGATCGATAGTCTTTTGATTTTAAATTGTAGCTTGGCTATTAGCGGTTGCTATAGCTAAGCTACTAAATCTCGTAAGCGAAAAGTTTTTCGATATCTTCGCGACTTAATTTCAGTGGTGATATACCTTTTGTATCGAGTAGAGCATCTACAATCTTAGATTTACGCTCTTTTAGTTCCATGATGTGACTCTCAACAGAGTGTTCTGTGACTAAGCGGTATACGTTAACTGCCTTTGTTTGCCCGATTCTATGGGCCCTGTCAGCAGCCTGATCTTCCACAGCCGGATTCCACCATGGGTCGTAGATAATAACTGTATCAGCACCAGTTAAATTCAAACCTGTTCCACCTGCTTTAAGACTTATCAAAAATAGTCTAATGTCATCATCCGCATTGAACTGATCAACTAAATCTTGTCTATTTTTAGTGCTTCCATCCAGGTAGAGATGGTTTACCTTAGTCTCTTCAAGCCAATTTCGAATCAGTGCCAGCATCCCTAAAAACTGGCTATAGAGCAGAATCTTTCTGCCTGATTCAAGTGCTTCAGTTACAAGATCTTGTAGTACGTTCAATTTACCTGATGTAAAGTCTTCGAGCTCTTTAAAAGCCTCAAGCGACCTTGGATGGTTACAGACCTGTCGCAACCTTAGAAGCGCAGCTAAAATACAAACACTTGCTCCGCCAACTCCTTTTTCTTTAATTTCATCAAAAACTCGTGGTCTCACCTCATCAAGCATCTCATTGTAAAGTGCTCTTTGAGATTGCGTCATCTCTACGTGGATAGTTGTTTCAAGCTTCGGTGGTAGGTCTTTTTCAACTTCGATCTTCTTGCGTTTTAAGATGAAAGGCCTTACACGTGATCTTAGGAATCCTGCGACCTCGTTACCACTTTCTGCATTTAAGATAGGCTTTTCAAAATGCTTCTTGAAAAACTCCTTTGAGCCAAGATAGCCTGGCATTAGAAAATCCATAATTGACCATAGTTCAAGAGGTCTATTTTCTGTGGGTGTACCAGTTAGGGCAACATAGCGATCAGAACTGAGTGATTTTGCAGCTTTTGTTGTGGCAGCTTGCTCGTTTTTAATGTTCTGCGCCTCATCTAAGATTACATAGCTGTAGTCATGTTGAGAGAGTCTCTGTTTGTCAATCCTGAGTAAGGTATAGGAAGTAATTACAATGTCGTAATCACTAATATCTCTAAATAGTGATTTTCTTTCAGGGCCATGCATTACAAGCACTGAAAGGTTAGGGGTAAATTTTCTAGCTTCATAAAGCCAGTTTGTGATTATCGATGTTGGAACTACAATCAAGACCGGACTGTTGTTGCCTTGATCTTTTAAGTGTTGCAAGAAAGCTAAAGTTTGAACTGTTTTACCAAGACCCATTTCATCAGCTAAGATTCCACCGAATCCAAATTCGTAGAGAAAATTAAGCCAATAAACGCCTTCTTTTTGGTATGGTCGTAACTTGCCTTTGAAATTCTTGCTTATCTTAATTGGTGCAATCTTTGTAAAGTTCTTAAACTTCGCTGTAAATTCATTAAAATCCTTACTTGTTGTAATCTGAATTGAGTCACCAGCATCCATGCTGCTCAGACTAATTGCTTGGGCAGAGGATAGTTTTGTTCTAATTGCATTGCTCATCCAGAAGCTACTATGGAATGTCCCCAAAATCGCTTGCAATTTAGATA
>JACKAH010000022.1 GCA_020635175.1 Deltaproteobacteria bacterium | reverse complement strand
TCCCTACTTTCTACCTCCTGAGTTCACTGGACTAAAGCACGAGCCTGGAGCATTTGGAATGGCGCGTATCCCTGACTCGTCTAACCCAGAACGACTTTCACACGCTCGACAATTCTATGTTGTAACTGGTTACGCACCTCATATGAACGGCCAATACACAATCTTTGGACGTGTAACAAAAGGTCTGGATGTAGCTGAGAGATTACGCAAAGGGGATCGAATCGTCGATCTCAAAGTTTTTGTTAGGCCTAATGTTAATGATGAAAACAGATAAGTTGAGCCGATCAGGGACTGATCGACTTATATCACAACAGGAGATGTTCGCACCGGCTCGGCCATATCCTCTTTCCAAAAACAGTAGGGCTCTTTAGCTCCTTCTGATTGATTCGTACAAACATAGTGATTTGAATTGGTGTCGATGGCATGGATCACAACTGGACCAATATAGCCCAATTTAAGATCCTTTAAATCTTGCAGCGCTTCATGCGATGCTTCCTGAACAGTGGCTCCCTTTTTCATGTACAAAACTACAGAACGCGCAGTGCTACACCTTATCGTCATCTCTCCAGTATGAGTACATGTTGCTCCACCATAGCGATTATCAACATAAACTCCTGCTCCTATTATCGGTGAGTCCCCCAATCTGCCAGGATAACAATAGGCCCAGCCAGATGTGCTTGCTCCAGCGGCTAGCATCCCCTTACCGTCACAAACTAAAAAAGTGGTCGTGCCTTTGGCAATATCTGCTCTAGCGCTAGGCCAAGTATACTCGGCTAACTTTTTATCTTGAAGTTCTTCTGCAGCATTTATGCCCTCAAAATTTTCAGCTATCCATTTCACGTAAGACTGTTTTGCTTTAGGAGAGAGCATATCTCTCTTCTCTGCTCCAATTTCATCTGCAAAACGAGCAGCGCCTTCTCCTACCAAGAGCTCATGTGGTAAATCGTGCATCACGCGTCTTGCTACGGAAATAGGGTGTGCAAATCCTATCAACGCCCCAACAGCACCAGTCTGGCGCGTACTGCCATCCATAATTGAGGCATCAAGCTCCATCTGGCCCAACAAATTAGGAGCGCCACCATATCCGACAGTGATAATTTCAGGATCATTCTCAACATGCTTAATCCCCTCTTCAACTACATCTAAGCACGATCTCCCTGAACTCAACAGTTGAACTGCACCAGAGATGGCATTATGAGCCTGGTTATTTGCAAGAATTAGCTTTGTCATCGCTAAAGATCTCCAGACTCTAGATAAGTATTTACATCTTCTTCCTCAGCAAGTGAACGTTTAGGCTGAGTTCCTCGCTTGAAATATTCTAAGATTGAATTTTCACAGTCCTGACAGCTTAGTAGTCCAGTTGTTTTATCAACCCAATAAGGATCAACACCGTCAGGCACAATAAAATCTACAGGCTCAATATTTTCAACCTCTTTTGGCTCAATTCCTAAATACTGTGCCTCTTCATTATAATCAGCAACAAGTTGAGCGCGCTTAATGCTATCAAGATAATCAAGATATGGCTGCATGAAATAGAGCCAGATAGGGGCAGCGGCCTTACCGCCGGTTTCGCTCTTACCCATTGTCTTTTTAATATCAAATCCAACCCAGATTCCACAAACCCATTCCGGGGTGTATCCGATAAACCAAGCATCCATCTGGTCATTCGAGGTACCTGTCTTACCCGCAACAGGTCGTCCAATCGGCTTAACTCTGACTCCTGTCCCGTGATCAACCACGCCTTTCATCATGTTAGCCATGATAAAGGCGCTATTTTCATCAATAGCCTGAGTAGCGTTCTTGATCAGATTATTATCTAGAGAAAAGATTAAATCTCCATTTCGGTTATAGATCTCGCGAAGATAAGCTGTTTCAAACAGAACTCCCTTAGCCGCTAGAACACCATAGGCTCGCGTCATCTCTAATGGCGTAACCTCACTACTTCCAAGTGAAAGTGACAAATTTCTACCCAGATCAGTTTCTATCCCCATTTTCCTGGCATAATTTATCGCCGACTCTACGCCTATACGAGAAATGATATCGGCTGAAGCTAGGTTTCTGGAACGCTCAAGTGCAGTGCGCAGAGTAAGGGCTCCCAAGAACTTGTCATCAAAATTTCCAGGAGTCCACAAGTCATCTCCTACTCGAAATGTACGCGGTTCATCATGAACTATCGCAGCAGGTGTATAGTTAAATGCATCAATCGCAGCAGTATAGACGATCGGCTTAAAAGCAGAACCTGGTTGTCTTAAGGATTGCGTAATTCTGTTGAATTCACTTCTTGAATAATCATAACCCCCAACCATAGAAACTATCTCGCCATTGCGAGGGTTGATTAAAACAACTGCTCCCTCTACCTCAGGAGTTTGATTTATCTCTGGAACTAACTTTTGCTCCGATTGCTCTTCAAAACTGACTTCTATTATACTTCCAGCTGTTATTTCCTTAAACGGATCTTGCCCTATGCTTTTTCCATCTTCAAGCAACCTGGTTCGTACCCACTTACTTTTGCCAACAGATAAATTATAGAGATTACCAGCAAACAAGAATTGTAATTTACCTAATTTGGGATCAGTTTTTTCGACTGTTACTTGATAAATTTTATGAGCCTCTATCTTTGGATCAGGGCCATAATCTTGTGTTATGCTTTTAAGCACACCTCGCCAACCACGACGTTTATCAAGTTCCTCAAGTCCTCGTCGCAAAGCTGTAGTTGCTAACTCTTGAGCCTTAAGATCTAAAGCTGTGTAGATCTCATACCCACCCGTATCAACCTCTCTCTCACTACCAAACCTATCAACAAGCACACGGCGTATTTCAGAGGAGTAATATGGAGCTCTTAATATTCTCCGATTATCAACTTTATATGCAACTAGTTCTTCTTTTAAGGCAGCTTGATATTCCTGTTCAGAGATAAATCCCGAATGAAACATCTGAGATAATACATATCTCTTTCTCTCATCTGCTTTTTGCTGATTAAGAAGTGGAGAGTATCTTGATGGCGCTTTAAGTAGACCTGCTAACTGAGCTGCCTGTGCATGCGAGAGATCAGCAATCGCTTTATGATAATAAACTTCTGCTGCTGCTTTGATTCCATAAGCACCATTACCGAAATACATCTCGTTAAGATAGATCTCAAGAATCTCTTCCTTTGAGAGCTTCTGCTCTAAGCGATAGGACAGAATCGCTTCTTTAATTTTTCTCTTATAATCTTTCTTTGGAGAAAGTAATAATTTCTTAACAACCTGTTGTGTAATCGTAGAGGCACCTTGCTTCTTAGAGCCAGACTCTAGATTCTTAATAAAGGCTCTTGCGATACTTACAATGTCGACACCTGGATGCGTGTAAAAGGAGGAATCTTCAGCTGCAACGAAAGCATTCCTAATTCTCTCTGGAACTTCAGAAATCTTGACTGGATATCGGCGTTCAGTAAAAAACTCAGAGATTAAAATTCCATTTCGATCAAAAACTCTTGTTACAGCAGCGGGGCGATAGTCTTCGATCTTTTCAAGCTTAGGTAGATCTCGAGTAATATAGAAATAGCCCCAAGTTAAAAAGACTCCTGAGGCAATTGCTATCAGTAGGCAGAGCGCAAAAACGCTCCAACTCAAAAATTTGAAGATCTTTCGAAACAAAAAATTCTCTCAATTCTTCAGTAACTAATCTTATGAATTAGTATCATTCTCAGATTTATCCTGAGGTTTTACAAGCGTTTCTTCTCGTGCACGAATTCTCTTAAATGACTGCTCTGAAATAATAAATGGCTCATTTGTACCTTTTACTATTGCGTAATAGCGCTTCTCCTCTTTCGTTTTATCAATACTCTTGCCAATTAAAAGCACCTTCTCAGAAACCGTATCCTTATCTTCTCTAATTGTCACCGTTACAGCCAAAGTTGGTGGATCGAAACCAAGATCATCTTGAGATTTTGGAAAAGAATCTGCTGTTAAATTAGAGAGATTTTTTAAAATTTCATTTACAAAAACATCATCAGCTATTTTGTGATTAACAAGCCAAATCGACTCAGCAGGCTTAGCGCTCTTATCAAGTGTTAGCTCTGGAAGCTCTTCTTTATAGACAAAACTAACTTTGACGGCATTGTCTGTTGAAAATCTAAACAACTGCTTCTCCCGTAGTTCAACAACCGGCTTAACCAGCTGAGGTTTAGGATCTGAAGCTAAGGCAAAGATACTGCGTTGGTTATCAAAGGTATAAAAGAATTCATGGTTATCTTTCTTCTTCTTACCGATATTAAGCTTAAGCTGTTTTTCTTCTTCTGAGGATCCCAAAGCTAAGTTCATCGTTACATAACTTTTATCACCAATTCCGTAATCCTTAGGATTGAGAGTAGAGCTAGCATCTTTTGGATCGATAAAAGCCGCTGCTGTAAGATTCTTTACATTGCGTAATAGTTCATTGACGGCTGCCTCACTCAATGTAGCCTCAGTCGGTTTTACCGATCGCCACGATGAATCACTATCGCGAACAAAAACGTACTCAACATTGTCAGCTAAAATTAAGATCTGCCTTATATCCTGAGCGCTAAACTCAATTGGCGTCCTATCACGATAGTCATCCTTTGATTTCGTTACGGCGCTGTAGAGCTGATCGGTTACTAATGAAACATTTCTAGTGTCACCGTACTGAATGTAGCGCTTATCAAGAAAGCTATTTAGTTTTCCAAAGGCAATTTCTGTCGCCTTACCTTTCGCAGAAACAGTAATCGAAGCTTCAGGCTTTTCTAAACCATAAATAGAAAGATCCGCCTCTATTTCCTCCTTAGGGATGCTAGTGCTCACGTCCAAGTTCATAATCGAACCCAGCAGAGAATCAACTGCTCCTAAGTCAACAAGATCACTTCCTGGAGTTTCAACTCTCCAATCAGAATCTTTTGTTAAGTGAATAGTATCAGATGAATTTTTGATGTCGATCTGAGCAATGTCAGATTTACTAATCTCTTTAAATAAGATCCCTTTCTGTTCTTCTGCGCGCTGAGAAGGAAGTTCTACATACTGAATGTAGCTAATAATCCCAACTAAGAAGATAGCGAGAACTAATGTTTTTTTTAGACTCATCTACAACCTCCCTTAGCTGGTTTTCCTTCTCCACCAAATCACCAGTCCTAGAATTAGGATTAATTCAGGAACAAAGAAACCTGAACCTAATATAATGTAAAAGGTCTCTCTTGGGAGTCGCTGGTAGTTAGCCTTGAATTTCTTTGGACGAATAGTGATGTTGCTAACCTCACCTATCAACCAGTTAATTGAATTCAATAAAAGATCTCTATGCACAGAGAACTGAATGAAACTGTTTGATGCCCAATCCGTATCACCAAAAACCAATAATCTTGTTGGACTCTTTCCCTCTTCAGCTTTCGATTCATACGCAACAGCTAAAGAAAGCGGGCCAGTAACATCACTACTGTCAAAACTAACCGTAGGATCACTTTGAGTAAAAATTGTTTTTAGATCCGTTTCTCCCCAACCTTTATCACTAGTTTTGATAATCTCTGTATAGGTAGCATCTTTTGGCGCGTCGCTTTTTACAGTAACAGAAGATGCCATATTTAGAATTGGCTTATCTCTTTGTGGTAAGGCCATTGTAATAGGGTGAGGTTCATAAGCTGAAGCCACAAACTGAACAGCCATTGAAGGTCCAGCAAAAAGTCGAGTAACTGCATCTAGTACAAGATCATCTCGCACTTCAATTCCATAATGTGAGGCTATCTCAACTACATCTGTAGACGTATTTGGGTAGGTAGGCTCTTTCATTAAAAGCAATTTACCACCGTTATCGCCATACTTTATCAAAGCTTCCTTTTCTTCAGGAAACATCGGCTTTTTAGGTGCGACAACGATAACTGCTGCTGCATCTTCAGGAACTTTTCCAGCCTGAGCTAGCGCTAGTGGTTCAATGTTAATATGCTCATCCCGAATTGCCTCTGCAAATGCTAGAAATCCCTGCTTGCTTCCATCCTCTAGGCTTGGCTCATCCTGTCCAACTAGATAGTAAACCTTTTTAGCTGCACCCTTTGTTAATTTTAAGATGGCATTTGTAATTGTGTTTTCAGTTAGATCATTAACCCGACTCTCTCCCTCAAGTTGGTTTTCGTCACCATAACCTAGATAAAGCACATTACCCTGCTTCATTCCGTATTTCTCTACGAGATGAGGCTTAGCGTTAGGATCAACTATTTCAACTTTTACTTTTTCTGATTGATAGTCATAGAGTTTCACTAAATCAAAGCTGCTTGGATCACCACCACCGACATTAAAGGCTACAAGCTTAAGTGGCTTCTTCAAATTTTCGACAGCTTTTATCGATTGATCCGATAAGCTAAAAACTCCCTCTTCTGTAAAGTCCCAACGCAGATTATATTTTTCGTTTGTCCCAATCCAGTTGATACATGCAAGGATCCCAAGAAAGACCGTTCCATATAAGACTGCATTTACTCCAAAACGAGAACGCCTGCCAGTTATAACCTTCGTCGCACTTCCAGCGTTTTTCATCCCATAAAGCAGGTACCAAGCAGCAAGACATAGGATACCTACAATCATGTGGCTGAGCATAATTGGATGAGTATGCCCTATAAAAAAGCCGCCAATTATTCCAAATAGAAGAATAACTAGACCAAGTAATGCTAGAAAACGGATCCACTTATCAGACATTTTCTACCTCCAACGTTGTGCTTCAAGTGCTCTTTGAGACAGAAAGATTCCAAAGAGAATGACACTCACAAAATATATAACAGTTTTAAGTTGAACCACTCCTAGCAGCATATCGACGACCTGCTCAGAAGGAGAAAGATATTTTAAAAGCTCACCGATAGATCCACCGACAGATTCAGCAGGCGAGTTAATCATGTACAACAAAAGCAAAACGACCATGCTGCTGATCGCAGCAACCATCTGGTTTGAAGTAAATGAACTTATCGCCATACCGATTGCAACAAATCCTAAAGCATAAAGAATCATTCCTATCAAACCAGTAAGCATAGGCATGAACTCAATCTGACCGTAAATGTAGAGCAGGCATGGGAACAAGAACGCCAAAAGCAACATCACGATAACAACAAAGCTTACACCAAAAAACTTACCTAGAACTATCTCTGTTACACTAAGCGGAGAAATTGCCAACAACTCGAAAGTTCCAGTTCTCTTTTCCTCTGCAATCAAACGCATTGTTAACATCGGAATCATGAAAACTAGAATAACCATCAATGTGTAGTAATAACGCGCAACAACGAATTCATTCATACTAGGTAGCTGCTTGTTCATTTGGTACGGCATTGCAGCGTACTGCTGTAAGACTAAATCGTAGTAGCCCAGAAAGTTATAAAAGAAGTAGGCGCATAGAAAGATAAACCCCGTTATTACTATGTACGCAATCGGCGACACAAAAAATGCCAGCATCTCTCTTTTGAAAATAGCATAAATATTTTTGACACATCCTGACATGTGTACCTCCAGAATTTTATTGAATTGCTACCTGCTCTGAACCTGAATGACGACTCGTATCGAGCGCAATAGACTCCATAAAGACCTCTTCCAGTGTTCTGTCTTGTAATAACTCCTCTAAGTCACTCTCAAGAGCAACTTTCCCTGCACTTAAAATCACAACCTTATTACAGACCTCTGTTACCTCAGGTAAAATATGCGTACTCAAGACGACAGTATGACTTTCAGCAAGGCTTGAGATCAATTTTCGAATCTCAATAATCTGAACAGGATCAAGTCCAC
Source organism: Deltaproteobacteria bacterium (assembly GCA_020635175.1). Lineage (GTDB taxonomy): Bacteria > Bdellovibrionota_C > UBA2361 > UBA2361 > J135 > JACKAH01. The sequence goes on along the minus strand of JACKAH010000022.1, from coordinate 19,424 downwards.
TAGTTGGCTCATCTAAAATGATAACATCAGGGTTGTGGATCAAAGCTTGAGCTAAGCCTACCCGTTGACGAAACCCTTTTGAAAGATGCCCGCACAACTTATTAGCTACACCAGAAAGTGCACATATATCTACTAGATCGGGAATTCGAGATTTAAGTTCCTCTGAGCTGACACCCTTTATCTCTCCCATAAACTTAAGATACTCAGTTACGCGCATTTCATTATATAGAGGAGGATTTTCTGGGAGGTAACCCAGCCTTTTCCTAACTTCTGCCGATTCTCTAAGAATGTCATATCCTGCGACCTCCGCAGTTCCGCTTGTTGGGGGTAAGAAAGTTACCAGCATACGCATGGTTGTGGTCTTGCCGGCACCATTAGGTCCTAAGAAGCCTAGGATATCACCTCTTTCAGCCTCAAAAGACACGCCTGAAACCACAGTAACATCTCCAAAGCGTTTCTCAAGGTTCATTACTTTAATCATTTCAACTCCTTGCAGATTTTACTGAAATGCTATCACTAAATGTGTGACATTGAGTATATTTGCCAAAAATCAAACGGGTGCGCAAGATTAGCTGAAATTTCAAAAGTTGACTTAATATCCTGTTTTCGCTAACTTTTAGCGCTCAACGCTATAAGAGAAATATAAGCAACATGGCATCGAATTCAAAAAAGACAAAAGCAAAGCGAAACAGACGCGATGAAAAAATGCGTCAGAAGCGTAACAAGAGTATGGAACTTAAGCGCAGAAAAGAAGCTGCAGCTACTACTGCTTCATAGAACAGTAGAACCTACCATTAACTGAGTTGCGATATACGCTACTGCTAAAAGTGTCGTAAAAGTAAGCATAACTATCATCCAGAAGTAGACATTGTCTGAACGACTGCGCTTAGAATGAAGCTGCTCTATGCGCTCCCTTAAATCTGCTAACTGAAATGCAACATCTTCAAACTGAATTGAAGCAGCAGAGTCTTCCTCTAATCTAGACTCAAGTCTGTTAAGAACCTTAGCAATACGTCTCTGATCCTGCTCTATCTCATAATATTCGCTAGTTCTCATAAAACCTGTCACACAAATTTATTTAGTATAGCCCTCTTGTAAGCTTAGATTCTTTTAAGCTTAAAACAGATTCAAAAAGAAACGCTGTTTTTGTAAATCCATTTATCGTTTGGAGCTATCTAGATATCTAATAACTAGTTAGTCACTGAGCTAGCACGTATAATGTAAAGAAAACGAGTCACGTGAACAAAAAGCTGATTAAATACTGCCTTGTTGGCCATGCCCTACTACTTACGGGTTGTAGTGTGCTGAGTTCTGAGGATGATATTACAACCGACCAGCCGCTAATTCCGCTAGAGGAGCAGATTCCGACACAAACTACATCTGTTCCAATCACAGAGCCTGTTCAAAAGAATGTCGAACAACAAGAGATCGTTGATGAAGTACGCTTAACCTGGAAAGTTCCACAGGATGCTGTTGACGGTTACCTAATTCACTATGGCTACAGCAAGAATATTCTAACACAACGCATTAAGCTAAAGGTAAGCGAGCTACAGATTGTTTCAGACTCTAACTATGGCGATGTTTATAAATACATTCTTACAAACATACCTGTGAATAAAACTGTTTATATTACCATCTCAGCGATTAAAGACGGAGTAACCTCGTCACCAAGCAGCATTATCAAACTAAATCCACAAAAATAGTATTTTTGCTAAAAGCGCTCTAACTAAAATCAAAGCTATTTGAGATGGCAAAGTTAAGTACATGATTTGAGGTATTAGAACGAGCATGACGATCCGAGAATTGATTCAGATAGCCTACCTTTAAACTCATAGAATCAGAGACCTTAAAGATTGGTCCAACAAATAATCGATTCTGCGCAAAACCCGTTTGTGGCCCATTGTCAGCATCATTCAGATTAAAAAATACCTCCTCACTCACCTCAATAGAGATATCCTCCTGTGGAATAAGTGGAGAGATAAAATCAAATGCGTAACGTGCGCGATGAGAAACATCATAGACCTTCTCCATGAAACGCTGCTCAAGCCGAATTCGATGCCCTATCAGGTATTGATCAATGCTATGTTTATAAGAGAGTTGCTGAAAGGAGCGTTGTTCTATTCTTTTAGGACCAAGGTTACTTAGTATTGCAAACCCTTGGTAAAAAGAAAAAGCAGGAGAAAACTGATATCCCAAAGCTCCCCGTGTTAAAAACTGCTGCGTTCTTTTTTCGGACTTATCATCAGCATCATCGGAGCGATATCGAAGTTGCAGATCTGTAAATGCACGCCAATTATTTTCAAATTTGAATTTGCTCAGGTGCGTTAACCAGAAACTTGTCTCATCTTGCGTTTCTGCGTAGGAGCTAAACGGTAAAAGTAAAACAAATAAAGATATCAGGGTAATTTTTAGTTTCATAAGCAAAAGGTTTTTTGTTTGTATTAGCATTTTGCTAGTAATGTGTTCAAGTTCTCTTTCTTATTGAATCATCAAGATACAATCTCATATGCTGATACTACAACGTAGTTTGGGTAGTAGCGTTCCTAGCAAGCAGCAAGTCCTGCTGCTCTCCCCCCACGAGTAGGCTCAGATGAACACCTCGACGAAGCAAGCAGGTAACTCACGCTCCGAGCCCTACTTCTGGGGTTTGGTTCTAATAGGCGTAATTGGAATTATGGCTCTTCAGCCATTTCCAGTCGCAGCCGGTCTCTTAGGTTTTGCTATGGCAGCACGCTCTGCCATAGGCAACGACAGCATGCAAACACTTGGTACCTTTATTGCGAGCAATCGCAAGGTCCCATGGTGGGTCCTAGGGGCCTTCATCTCAGTAGTGCTGATAACGGTGCACTTGGTTGGCTGGTTTAGTGAAGGTCGAGAGATCCATTTCGGGAGGCTTGATAAGATAGCTCTCCCTGAAACGATCACACACCTACAACTTCTAGCTCCATTGGTACTGCTGATACTGACAAGGTACGGTGTGCCGGTAAGCACGACCTTCCTCTTGATCAGTGTCTTCTCCGAGAAGTCGATGATGGGCATGTTGGTTCAAAGTATCTTCGGATACATCCTTGCTCTAGCTGTCGCCTTTGGTTGCTGGTATCTGCTGCATAGATATAAGCTTCCTTTAGTACAGGATAAACACTACAACAGAGCAAGATGGAGAGCAGTGCAATGGCTCTCGACAACCTTTCTCTGGGCCACATGGCTGATGCATGACACTGCAAACATTGCCGTGTTCCTACCTCGGCAACTGTCAGCATCCTACCTGATTACTGCACTCGTTATCATGACCTCAGTTGTCTTCATGGTCATGCGTAGTCGCGGTGGTGAGGTTCAGGTGATCATCGAGGAGAAAAGCGACACTGACGATATCCGAGCAGCAACGCTCGTCGATGTCGTTTATGCAGTTGTGCTGCTTTACTTCAAGGAACATACGAAGTTACCGATGAGCACAACCTGGGTCTTCTTGGGTTTGCTTGCCGGAAGGCAGTTTGCGATTCGCTTAGCAGCTCAGCCTACTCAGGGCAGCTTGTGTCAGGACTTGAGACTTGCCAGGAAAGACCTGATCAAGGCAACGATCGGAATTCTGGTCTCAGTTGCTCTTGTTCTGATCGGCAACGCTCTGCACTGACAAGAAGCGAGCGCTACTCAAACCTACAAGCGGGTTAACGTAAAGGTATTACTCGAGCGGGGGTCCACCGACCCCCTACATTTTTTGAAACTTAGACAGAGAAGTAATATGCATCAGGGTGATGAACAATAATAGCTGAAGTTGATTGTTCAGGAACTAGTTGACACTCAGATGACAAGGATACTCCGATCTTTTCTGGCTTAAGAAGTTCAAACAATGGCTTTTGTTTTTCTAAATCAGGACAAGCAGGATATCCAAAACTATAACGTGAGCCACGATAGGTTTGCCTAAAAAGCATATCAATTGTTTTTCCATCCTGACTAGAGATACCAAGCTCAGCTCTTATAACTTTGTGCCAATATTCAGCTAGAGCCTCAGCCGTCTCAACAGAGAGACCATAAAAGTGAAGGTAGTCAGTGTAAGCATCTGCTGCAAATAACTCTTGGCATTTCTCAGTTGCCAATTCTCCAATTGTTACGATATGAAATCCAACCACATCCATTCTGCCTGAATCTTTTGAGAGAAAAAAATCAGAGATACATCTTCTTTTATCAGCTACCTGTCGTGGAAAATTAAAACGGGCTCTTTCAATCGTTGGATCCTCAGGATCGTAAATTATCAATTCATTCCGCTCGCTCTGACATGGGAAGTAACCATAGACGACACGTGGAGTTAGCCATTTATTTTCGAGAGCACGCTTGCACCATGTGTTAAAAAGTGGATCAACATGTGTTTTTAAAAAATGTCTATAATCAACAGAGCTACGTTTTCCTCTTCTATACATCCACTGATTTGCATAAAGCGCCTTTCTATTTACGTATGGAAAGATCTTAGTTAAATCTAATTGATCTTCCATAACATACTTAACTCCCCAAAACGGAGGTTTTGGCACACTCTCTAATTGCTTAATATCAGATCTGACATATTCCTGTGACTTTTCTCTGATGCGCTCCTCGCGCTCTACTCTCATCTCCCCTTTTCTTACTCGCTCTGAATCAGGAGCAATAGTCAGCTTTAATTCCTCTGTCTGGCCAGTTAATTCCTCCATGATTTGAAGGCCTGTAAAAGCATCAGCTCCGTAATAAACATCGCCTGTCTTGTATGCCTGCCTAAGATCTACCTCTACATAAGCACGATTAAGTGCTGCTCCTCCGCAGATAACTGGAACTTTAATCTGCTTCTCACTCATCTGTTCAAGATTCTCTTTCATTATAACTGTCGATTTAACAAGCAAACCTGACATCCCAACCGCTTGTGGCGAATGCTCTTGAACAGCACTTAAGATATTCTCTAATGGTTGCTTTATCCCAAGGTTAACAACCTTATAACCATTATTTGAAAGGATAATATCAACAAGGTTTTTACCAATATCATGCACATCGCCTTTTACGGTAGCGATAACCAATGTTCCTTTATCTTGGCTATCAAGCTTATCCATATACTGCTCGAGATAAGAAACCGCTGTCTTCATTGTCTCAGCAGATTTGAGCACAAACGGTAGCTGCATCTCACCAGAACCAAAGAGCTCTCCAACCGTTCTCATCCCATCTAACAGAATCTTATTGATAATCTCTACAGCCGAGTATTTCTTAAGCGCTTTATCCAGATGTTTTTCAATCTCAGGCTTTCGTCCATCTATAATTCTTCTTTTTAGAACCTCTTCGACAGTGCCAGAATCGATTTCCTCTTGATCGTAGACACTAGCTTTTGCACCTTGAAGTTTTTCAATTAACTTGAAAAGTGGATCGTATCCTTCAGCACGCTTGTCATAGATTAAATCAAGACATATCTTTGATATCTCAGCCTCAATCTTATGTATCGGCATAATCTTACGTGCATGTACAATGCATGCATCAAGTCCTGCTTTAATCGCCTCGGCTAAAAATACTGAGTTTAAAACTTGTCGTGGATAAGGCTTTAAACCAAAGGAAACATTCGACACACCTAAGACTGTTCTAGATTTCGGAATATGTTTTTTAATCAGCGATATTCCATTTAGAGTTTCAATAGCTGCCTTGCGACTATCTTCATCACCTGATCCAATTGTAAATGTTAATGGATCATAAATAATTGCCTCAGATGGGATTCCAAACTTTTCGGTTGCTCTATCATGAATACGTTGTGCAATTTCAAGCTTTTTTTCAGCCTGTTTTGCCATACCATCTTCATCTATCGTAAGCGCAATTAGTGCAGCTCCATAATCAACAGCTAGCTGACAGATCCGATCAAACTTTTCTTCGCCGTCCTCTAAATTGATAGAATTTATAATTGGTCTGCCACCTACAACCTTAAGTGCAGCTTCTAGAACATCTAACTGAGTAGTGTCGATCATTACCGGAGCTGTGACCTGCGTAGAAAATCGCGACAAAACCTCTAACATGTCGGATTCTTCATTTCGACCCACAAATGCTGTACAGATATCTATGACATGCGAGCCCTCGCGCACCTCAGCACGACCCATCTCAACAATCTCTTCCCAATCTTCGGCGTCTAAAAGTTGTTTAAACTTTTTTGAACCATTCGCATTGCAACGCTCACCAATGATTAATGGAGATGTTCCATCTTGATCAAGCGCTACAGCAGAATAAAGCGAGGAAACATGCGAAGGATAATCGGGCATTCTTACTTGAGGATTTAAACCTCCAACCTTGTCATACAATGCCTCTAAGTGCTGCGGTGTAGTTCCACAACATCCACCAACAATACTGACACCATAGTCTTTTACAAAAACCTCCATCTGCTCAGCAAATGATTCTGGGTCAAGGTCATAAACAATCTGACCGTTAACGTTACGAGGCAGCCCCGCATTAGGCAAAACTGAAATTGGATGAGTCGAAGTTTTTCCGAGGAATCGCACATGCTCCTGCATTAGATCAGGACCTGTAGCGCAATTCATACCGACAATATCTATCGGCAAAGTTTCACAAACTGTTAGCACAGCTGGCACCTCTGTGCCTACTAACATCGTACCGGTAGTTTCAACCGTAAACTGAACACAAATTGGAACTTGTCGCCCAACTTTATGCATAGCTTTTCGAGCAGCAACGACAGCAGATTTTACCTGCAAAATATCTTGGCAGGTTTCAATTGAAAAAAGGTCAATTCCTCCTTCCAATAAACCCATCATGTTTGGAAGGTAGGCTTCAACCATCGCATCAAAGCTGATATGTCCCAATGTAGGGAGTTTGGTCGTGGGCCCGATAGAACCAGAAACAAAGCGCGGCCATGATTTTGAGGCAAAATCATTTGCAACCTCTTTTGCTATTTGTGCCGATTTTTTTGAAAGATCGAAGGCTTTATCGCCAATGCCATACTCATCCAAGACATACGTCGCTGAACCAAAAGAGTTCGTAATAATTGCATCCGAACCAACCTCTAAATATGAGGCATGCACTTCTTTTACAACATCTGGCCGAGTCTGACAGAGATATTCATTGCAGCCATCCAGGCCATCAAAATCATCTGCCGTTAAATTTCTCTGTTGAAAACCGGTACCCTTCGGTCCATCAAAGACTAATATTTTTTCTTGTAATCTTTTTAGGAAATCTGATTTCATTTATCTTACTTTATCATTAGAAAGCCTTTTTCGATCAAGATCTTCCTGACCTCATCAATTTCATGTGACTTAACTAAACGTGGATCTTCTTTGTGATAAAAGATTCTTTTGGCACGGCTTAATTCACGCGTCATATGTTCTCTATTTGGTGGTTTTACCAAAAAACCACTAACCCCTGCCTTAAGCGCCTTTAGTAAAACATCTGCGCTACCATAAGCTGTTAAAGCAATAATCGGAAGATGCTTAACTTTAGAATCTCTTCGAATTTCCTCAATTAACTCACACCCATTCATTTCGGGCATATTAATATCTGTAACTAAACAGGTGTAATAATCAGGATCTGTACGTAAAATTTCTAAGGCAGCTTTCGCAGAGGAAACTCCCCTAACAAGCGAATGTTCAAGATGTTCGATAAAGGAACAAATTATATCTCGTGGTGCTTCAAGATCTTCTACAACTAAAATTCTAAACTTTGCTAACTTTGAAATTTTTTGTTTAACAACTTCCGTTAAAACATTTGCAACCTCTTCATACAGGTCATCACCTGAAAAAAAATCCACCCCCAAGAGATCAAAAGCCCACTTCCTTGAAAGCTGATCTTCCTTAAGTGTTGAATCTGAATAAACAAGAAATCTAGCGTAGCTACTTGTGCCCCACAAAGACGAGGCCAACTCTTCTATTGAAGCTTCACCCAACGCTTCAGTTGCTACCACAACATCAAAAGGTTTAGTCATAATCCAGTTAAGAGCTGGGCCTACTTCTTGTGTAAGCTTAACTCTAAACCCAGCTTTCTGTGCAAGCCTTTCAAAATTTGTTGCCGCAACGCGGTCAGGAGTAACGATTAGTAAGTCCGGCATAATCAGCCTTAACTATTTTCAAGTAACTTTTGAGCCTCTAGTTTAAGGCTTTCAAAATAAGATTTTACTTTAGGTAGGTCATTTTCGCTCGAAAAGCCCTCTTCAAGCAGCAGATCCTCAAGAGCGCCAGAGAGTTGAGATACAACAGATAGTCCAAAAAAGCCTGACCCACCCCGAATCGTATGAAATCGAGCTGAGTGCTTCCTACGTTCGGTGGCGATATCCTGACCAGAGTCTAATTGAGCCTGAAACTCTTCGATATGTCTTTGAAATTCTTCACAAAATACCTTATAGGCTTTGCTCTGCATTAATGAATTTTTGAAATCTCCAGACGTCACAATAAGGTATTAAAAATTTTGAAACTAAAATTATACTGGTCTGTATCAATAAGTAAGCAGACTTTCCTATCTTATCAGGATTTTCTATAACAGAGTATATTATTAATCGAGATTAACTTAGGTACTATAACAAGATATGAATATTAAAGTTATCGTTGTTGTTCTTGTAGCAGTTGCCATCGGAGCATTTGTCTTAATGGACGGCTCAGAAAAGGCTCCTATTCAAACTGCAAAGCAATTACCAAAGAACCCAGTAGCAACAAAAGAAGCTAGCCCTGCCGAGAAGGCGGTTGGAGATCCCTTTCCAGCAAGAGATGAAGATGGGTTTGTTGAGCTTGATGATGTTCCTGCGGATCAGAAATACAAGTCTCACAAAGAAGCTCTAGATGCAGTCAAAAAAGGTGCTGTTGATTACGACGATTTTTTAATCGAAGAGTTTGTTGAACTAAAAGAGTGTCCTTGGTGCGATCAGCTCTACAGTGATGTTCGTGGCATGCTGAATGATCCTAACGTTGACATTGATCAACGTGGCTTTTATGGCGAGCTCTTAGCAGTAACTGGACGAATTGATAATATCGAGCCGTTAGTAAAAGGAATCGAAAGCGCTAAAGACGAAGATTCTAAAGACATGTACTCTGAATCGCTTGAAATGGCGATTGGTGGAGACGACATGCTCGAGTACTTAAAGCCATTCATGGAAAGCTCTGATGAACTACTGAGAGAAAGCACAGTTGCTGCCATCTCAAATCAGGGAAGTCGTTTTGCAGTTGAGTTGCTTCACCAAGATTTAGTGCGCAGAAATGACAAAGAGCGAGAATACTATTCATACGGAACTGGTCTAGGCGAAGTTGTACCAGATGAGGAAGCGCTTCCATACCTTCAAGACCTAATTGTTCAGAAAGATGAGTATTCTGACCTTGCGATTAAGGCGCTAATCAACGCTGGATACCAAGGGGTTGTATTAGTATTTGATTCACTCGCAGCAGAAACTGATCAGGAAAAAGGAAAGAAACTTCTTGATGAAGCTGTCGATCATGTAATTTACGAAGAAGAGCTTGAAACTTTCTTAAAGAAAGCTGTTGAAAACCCAAACTACCCTCAGTTCTTAAAAGATTTTGCTAAGGAATCTCTTGAGGAGATAGAAGACGAAGAGGATTACTACTAGTCCTTACTTCTGCTTACCTATGAGGTCTTGCATGATTGCATCGACCTCATTATCGCTCGCTGATTTTTGACTCTTACGAGGCCCGATCGGTCTTGGCTCTGCTTTTGCTCTAAGCGGTTTTTGTGGTCTGACATCAGCTTCTACCCCTTGAAAAGCCCATGCTGTAACCTTTCCGGATTTAAACAGCACGTAATCTTGACCATAGTTCCACTTATCAACACGCTTTGTTTCATATTCTATCTTTGAATCAGGAGCTCCCCAAAGCTTAAGAACTTCAGCATTACTCATGCCTTTTTCAAGATCAGGCTTAGCAAGTGCAAATGTTGTCGTTGAGAACAGAAAAAAGCAAACTTGAAGATAAAAATGTTTTGAACACTTTTGTTTCATATAAATCAGGTTTACAGTAATACAGCATTTTTGGCTAGTGCCACAAAGAGCTAGCTCCTTCATATTATCTGAGGGAACTGTGAATGATATGAACAACCCTAACGAACATAAGCTAGTACCCTGGATTAACAGACTAGGCTTACTCTACGCATTTATACTACCACTTAAACTATCAATAGCTTATGGAATCTTTGTTCCGCTGATTTTAATCTGGCTCTACTCAATTCGCGGACGCGTCATTTCTGAGATTCGAAAATTTCCATCAGCTCTGATTACACCGTTGATTTTTTGGATTGGTGTCTGTTTTCTCTCAGGTTTCTTTGGAGTGGATCCTCTTAACAGTTTTAGTAAAAATTTAAGATCTCTATTTGGATTTTCCTCGATAGTAGTTTTTTATGGCATAGCTCAGCGAATTGGATTTTTGAGAATTCTAACTGCTCTTCTCAGCGGTCAAGCTCTAGCCTCAATTCACTCTGTAATATCTCCTGCTCTACCTGAACAATTTCAACGAATATTTCTAGGCGAGGTTACCGAATCTGGTCAGTTAGCACTGAATGTAATAATCGCCTTTGGTGTTCTAACATATGTTTTTTACAAAAACGAAACTCGCCAAAGCAATAAGCCAATCCTACTCGGCGTTCTAAACTTAGTGCTTTTTGTCTCTTTTAGCTTTTTAGCAAAGAACAATTCAGATTCATTTGTAATTTTTCTAATTCTATCTCTAGTTAGTTTTTTAGTTTCTATATTTTTATCTCTTCGGTCGTACCAAAGGACTAACTCACTGCTTGTGTTCTTTACGACCTTAGTTGTACCACTGCTATGCTCAGCCCTCCTAGTAAACTTAAAACGTGGGCCCTGGTTTGGTGTAACATGCGCTTGTATCCTGCTTTTAAGCCGATATCATAAGCGTTGGGTCATCCCGATTTTGTTAGTTTTTGTAACTCTCTTTAGTGCTGTCACTCCAATTCGCTCAAGAATTATGGACTCCTACAAACACTTTGTAATCGCTGGTGGTAGAAGCGAGATGTGGCAAATCGGAGTTGAGCTCTCGGCGAAATTTCCAATTGGCATTGGTATCGATAATAGTGAGTTGATGCGTTCATTTGATAAACGCATCCCTCCAGAACACAGGCATTTTCACAATAACTTTATAAACATATTGGTCGAAACAGGTTGGGCAGGATTGATTCTATACCTATGTTGGATCTTTGCTATCTTTAAAGCTGGACTTAGAAACAGGGAACAATTCCCAGAATCATTTATGCTTTACTCCTTTGCAGCAGCAATTCTTTCTTGGCAAATTGCAGGCATATTTGAGTATAATTTCGGAGACAGCGAGGTTATCTTGCTAGTATTTATTTTAATTGGCTCGATGGCTTCATTGCTCAAAACAGAGAAAGTTGCACAATGAAGTTAAGATACCTAACTAGAGCTATTGGAATGCTAGGTCTTTTACTAGCCTTGCTTCATTTATCAGGAATATTTGCAGCACCACATCAGGCACTGGCTGTATTACCTGAAAATTCTAGAGTTAAAAATTACTATGAAAGAAGTTTAAGTTTCACAGAAGCTAAAGAAAAGCTTACTCGGATAGTTAATTCAAAACCAATCCTTAACCAAGATACAGCACAAGCAATCTTCCAGATTATCTCAGGTTCGTTTGCGCACGGAGAAAGCTATATAATCACACCAAAAGATGATTGGCTCCTCTGGATCTATGCTCAGTTTCAAGACACCTTCACACATGATCGCTATTTAGATGCGCAAGACCCTGAGCTGCTTTTAAGAAAAGGGGCTGGTTTTTGTCATCAGTCATCTCTTTTACTTCTACACTATCTAAGGGCAGTTGGGTTTGAAGCCGTTCTGGTTAGACTTGGTGGTCATTTTGTAGTTGAAGTTTTAATTCCTAACCTAGGAAGGAACGTACTAGACCCAGATCATGGGATTTATTGGAGCAACAATCTTGAAGATTTCGGATCAAAATTATCAAAAGACGATGTTGTTAAAAAAGTTGTAGAAAACGGATTTAGCCAAGCAGTTGCAAGCAAAATGGCTGAGATCTACATTTCACAAGAGGACAACACTAGAAGTCTCTATTACGATCCAAAGGCATTAAATTTACAGATAGAGACAAGAAAATGGTCTTATTTAGTTCCATTAATTTTATGCTTAATCTCTCTTTTGTTTGAGCTTTTTAGTGCTAGATCAAAGCAGAAATTAACTTGATAAGGTCTTTGACATCTGATGATTAACGTCAACTAGCCTCCTAATGACACTAAGTGTTACCTCACCCGGCAGTTCAGGTTTATGTTTTAGATCTTTATAATGAGAATAACGCCTCTCTCCGCCCGGTACAGAGGCACTAGTAGCAAGCATTTTAAATGCTTGTTTTTCATGAAAAGCAACTACAGCGTGAGGACTCAAACGTTCTCTAACCTGCTCTGCTAATTTAGCTCTAAGCTCATCTGAGATATCATCGACAACTCTACCAACGCTTCTATCAGGTCTGGCAACAATTACCTGAGCACCGCCGGTTCTAAATGCTCTTGCTTCAGGATCACCTGCCACTAAGGCTCTAGCAGTCTCGTCCATCATCCTGTCACCAACTTGCATTCCATTTGCTTTATTAGCCGCACTAACAACATTTACCTTACACGATAAAAACTCAAACCAAGCAGATCCAATTTGTGGTAAAACAGCACGAGCTTTTGCCTCCCCTAATAAATCAGCCCTAAGCATAGATTCAGCTCCTGGATCAGAGCACGAGAGAACAAATAAACGCTCCATCAGGCTTCGAACTAAAAAATCATCTCTAGGAGCACTTAAGGTGGGAGCGTTAGGTCCGCCAAGCTCCTTGCTATCTTGTTGAACTCGTAAGATGTAGCTTGCCAAATCTTCATGCTCAAGTACCCTTGCTTGGGCACGGTTAATTTCATCTTTATCTTCACGCCTAATTCTTAGATCTTCTATCTCTTGAGGTACAAGAGTTTTCTCTATCCGCCCGCGCTTAATATTTGCAATTCTCTTCTCTACAGTTGCGATACCACGCAGAACATCATATGGACCAAAATTTCCCGTTCTATTTCTCGGTAATTCAACTACTCCAACAGAATCTCCCATCAACTTTGAATTAGCCTGTGCTAATTCAAATTGAGTATTTAAACGGATAAGCCCTTCAGAAGCATCTCCCGGCAAACCATCTCTAAGTAGATCTAAAGCACGCATTGCAACAAATGCTTGATAGCTATGCACTAGCACATCTAAATCCCCTTCTACTCCGCCAAGAATTCCTGAGATCTCAGTGAAACCTTGATCTGTTAAAATCGCATCTGTCTCTAGAGTTGCTCTCCATGCCTCAAATAAATCTTCATCATACTGCTCCCTCAGCCAATTTCCAAACTCTAAGCTTTCTGGCTGCTTAACTGTGCGTCTATAACAATCATAACTTTGACTCATCACGCGCTTAATAACAGCAAGCTCTCTTGCCTGAGCTATACGCTGCTCAAAATCTGGTATGTCTGCAAGGTGTGCTGGTAAATCTTGACCTTGCAATGCTCTTTCAGTGATCTCTTCAACTTCCTCTAGATAAGCTTGAAAAGCAGCTTGTGCTTCATCTGTATTTTCAAAAACATAAACAAACTCATCACCTCCATACCTAATCTGCTCGCCAGCATCGCCTAAGTGTCTTTCAAATGCAGCTACCTGGCATTCAAGTAGGTAATCGTTTAGTTCATCAAGGCCAACATCGTTTATAAGCCCCATATTGTCTTTATCATGAAAAGACATTAATCCATTTGCTCTAATCTTTTCTGGAATCTGAGCGATACCATCAGTAGTCAGTAGTTTATAACGCGTATTAATTCCAAGCCTCGGATCTCGCACTTCATACAATGGAGTGAAAGCTTGTCTTTGATGCTTAGCTCTCAAATCAAACTGCAAGCTTGGCATTTTAGTTATGCCAAACTCAGGAATTGTATCTAAAACTACTACGCCTTTTTCTTGTCTCGCTAAACTTGTCACATAGCTAAGACCTGAAGCTTCATGCTTAAAAACATCTAATGCATCACGGGCTACAGTTGTTGCAAATTGACTAGGTAGAGGTGATCCATCCTCAGTTGCAAATTCTCTTATATGCTGAATGTTCCCACTTGAATCATAGGAGGTAATACTTATAGATTGAATTTCCCGAAGACCTGGATCAAGGGACTCTCCTGTCGTTAAGTAGAGCGAGACCTGTAGATGATCTGTTCGATACGCAATAGCCTCCTCGCCTCTCTCAGAGTGGCCAAGCGCTTGTCGATAAACGCCTTCCATAGAGACGGCACGTGCCGCAAAATCTTGCAAAAAACTTTCCTGCATATCTTAAGTTATGCAACATTTTCAGGCACTTGTGCTGATTATTTTATAAAAGCTATTGATTCAGATTAGTTAGACGCTTTATCAAAGCTATATCTTCTCTAAGCTTCGATCTTAACTGAGAAATTTCCTGCTTATAAAAAGCTAATTCTGCAGGAGAAGCTATCGATGAGAGCTTCTTAGATAAGCTTGCAATACTATTACCTCGCTCTGTTTCAAGAGCAGAAAGTTCAAACTTAACTCCACTGCTTGAGACCTTTTGGTACTCAGCATATAAAGCCTCTCTCTCCTTAACCATCGGATTTAGGCGCTTTAGATCATCTTGCAGAGTTTCTCGAGCATTCTCAAAAGCTCTGAGACGTTTTGAAGCAAATGCTGCTCTACGCTCCTGATCTCGCATCTGCTGAGCTTTAATTGATTGTTGTACCCTTCTCTGTAACTCTTCTTTTGATAATCCACTTTTTGCAACTTGCTGAATCTTATCTTCAACCAAGGCCAACTCTTGTTTTCGTTTTGCAATTTGAGCATCTAACGTCAACAATTCATCTTGTGGATCAGTGCTATCTGCCTCATTAAAGGGCGTTGCAAGATCTGGTGCTGTAGCTAAAAGCTGTTTTTCTAATTCAGAGATACGTTGTTCACGAAGCCTTAAGTCATCATTTAATCTTAAAACTTCTCCCTCTAATGCAGCATACTCCTTACTTTTTAAAACTTCAGGATCGATTAAGCTCTTTTCTGCTATAATAGGCCGAGCCTTAATCTCATCATTACACTCATACTTGCCAGATTTAAGCTTATCAATTGTTAACTGACGGGATTCAAGATCCATCTCTAAGGCGTAAACTCTATCCTTAAGGTGATCAACCGACTGCTCAAGTTGTGCAACGTAATCTATTATCTGCGTGCCCTCTGCATCGACACGAAATGGCGTCCCATCAACTAGGCTACCTTTTTCAGGAGATTGTGCATAAATTGCTAGCGGCAAGAAGAGAGAGAGAATAACGATTTTAGGATACATAAAATACTTCTAAGCTTAGGATTCTAACAGTAACGAGCCCCAGCTTAACCCAGCACCAACAACTGCGACAACTACTTTTTGACCAGCTTGAATGTTGTCCCAGTTCTCAGAAAGAACTGCTGGCGCGCTAGCCCCAGCCTGATTCCCTGTGTTTCTGACGTTATGCCAGTGGTTAGAATCGGCAATCTCTCTGTTCTTAATAATCTGCTGTAACATTGTGTAATTTGCTTGATGGCCAATAAAGACATCACGAGACCAGTCAATTTCAAACTTCTTTTCAATCTCTCTAATAAGCTTTACGGTCTGAAGAACTGAAAAGTTTCTAACTGCTCGACCATCTTGATGAAAGTATCCATAGGTATCAACAACAACCGCATCACATCTAACAGGATCACCATAGTAACTAGTGTAAGCAACTTTTAGACGACCCTCTTTTCGTGGGGATAAAATATAGGCTGCGGCTCCATCTCCCCAAATCGCACCTGCTGTTCTATCGCTATAATCTACCTTTTGAGAAAGAGTAGCAGTAGAAAGACAAAGTATATAATCAGGTAGCGCTTCTTCTTTATAGCTATTAAGCATATCGACATGCAGAGCAAATGCAGGACATGCTGTAAAAACATCAAAAGCTCTGACTTTTTTGAGCCCTAGCTCCTTCCCAATGCGCTGTGATTCACCGGGCGTAGTTTGAGAGGGGGTACAACAATTTGCAATCACCATCCCTATTTGATCAGGACTAATCCCAGCACGTTCAATCGCCATTCTGGCAGCTCTCACACCGAGCTCTGTAGATGAGATCGTTGCTACTTCTGGTGCTCTTCTCGGATCGCTGTTTTTTGTTTCTTTAATGTAATCAAGTGGTATTGAGATGCGGCGAGTTAGGATTCCGATCTTTTCCTCGATCCAAGCTGCATTTGTGCCGATATCGAGTTCCTCGATAAATTTGTTATCCAAAATTATATCTGGATGGGCATGACCCATACCTAAAATGCTAAGCACGCATTAACTCCAAGTTGAAAATCCAAGGAAACACAAAGATCTTAAGATTACAGTAGGGTACACATTAGTTCTGATAGAAGCAACTCTTGTGAAGCTATATAAAAGCGCTGTAAAATCTGCATTATAAAGCGATGAACTTTAGAAGAATCATTCGAAACAAAGAAGAGTTGTGAAATTCTATTTTTCTAAAAAAACGACTTTGATCTGCGTTGTTTTAGCGTTGCTTTGTCTAAGAGCATCATACTGGCAATGGAATAGATACAATCAAAAATTAGAATATATTGATAAATTAAAAAGCAATCTTAAACTTCCAAAGCAAGACCTAAGCAGTATCCTAAGCAATGATCAGAAAACTGATATTATTCATAGAAAAGCCTTAATTGAGGGGGAGTTCGATTTCTCCCAAGAGATGGTGATTAGAAACAGACAGCACAACGAGGAACGGGGGGCATTTGTAATCACTCCTCTAAAACTCAAAAATTCTGATCAGTATATACTTGTTAATCGTGGATTTTTGCCATTTTTATTAGCGACAAAAGAGAAGAGAAAAGAGTATCAAACTACAAAGGAATTTAAGTGCATCTGTTTGTTAAAGGAATCAAACCCTAGAAGATTTCTAAGTCCAAAAGATGAGGCCAAGGTGGGAGAAAAAAGAATCGATTCGTGGTTGCGCGTCGATTTAGAAGAGATGCAGAAACAGCTTCCATATAAAATCTTACCCTACTACGCTGAGATACTTTCAGAGGATATAAACGCAACGATTGATCTAAGTTTAGTAGAGAAGGAGATGGTCAAATCGAGTGCAGGGAAAGAGGAGTTATTTTTCTTACCTTCACGTCGAATTCTAAACTCAACTGATTTTGATCATTCAACTTTACCAATTCCAGTTTTTAGCACCGTCATCCCTCCTGGTAGGCACTTAGGCTACGTATATGAGTGGATTATAATCGGGGCTGCTATTTTACTAATTGGACTCTTACTGCAGTTTCGAGGTAAGAAATTCACGTATTAAGATATTGTATATCTATTATTTTCAACAACTTAGTCATGTTGCGTATATCAAAGATTAGTCCATAACTGTGGATACGGGTGTTTCTACGCCCATACCTCTTTATCATAGGTCTACTAAACCTCATTTCCATCATCGAGGTAGACCTCCATATGGGGAAGGGAATTATAGGTACTGTGAGAGTGCTTGCTTTAGCATGTCTTTCTCACACCTGTTCTCTTGCGGTAACTCAGACTCAATATCTGAAAGCCGCCTCGCGTGCGAAAGTCTTGCCCCATAAGACTTCGTACTACACTTCCTACAGGAACAACTCAGGACTGAAACCATGCACGACGGAACCGAAACCACGACCCGGAACAAGTGGGTCCTGCCCGCAGCGCTCCTCGGCGCAGCGGCGATCATCGTCACCCTGCTGTTCATCAAGTTCGGGAACAACAACCCGAGCACCGACCCGTCCAACACGGACACGACGACGCAGAGCACGAACGCCGACCCCGGCAACGCCAACGCCGGCAGCAACTCGACCAACACCAACGGTGGCAACAACGCCAACGCGGGCAACGGCTCGAGCAACGCCGGCAGCAGCAACGCCAACGCCAACACGGGCGGCAACACGGCGAACACCGCTGGCGGCAACGCCAACGGCGGACAGGCCCTCGACACCTCGCGCTACTTCGGCGTCGGGAACGAGACGCCGATGCAGAGCGTCGTCAAGCAGGACTCGCAGATGTCGGAGCACGGCCGCGGCATCACCGTGGTCAACTACCTCAACATCGGCTCGTCGGTGCCGACGTCGCCGACCGATCCGCAGCTGCAGTCGGCTCGTGACGAGCTGCGTCGCATCCAGGAGCAGCTCCAAGCGAGCACTTCGCAGCTCGCTGCCAAGGAGACGGAGCTGGTGGCGCTCGAGACCAACGTCGCGAGCACGCTGCTCTCGATGAACAACGGTCTGACCGCCACTCCGCGCGTGCTTCCGAGCAACGCGCAGGTGACGCAGATGCGCGAGCAGCTGCAACGCCTGACGGATCTCGGCAGCAACAACGTCGCCTCCTACGAGGCGATGCTGCTGCGGGTCGAGGATGCGGTCGCGGCGAGTGCCAACCCGAGCGGCGGCACGGCCAACGCCGGTGGCACCAGCAACGCCAATCCGAGCGGCGGCACGGCCAACGCCGGTGGCACCAGCAACGCCAACCCGAGCGGCGGCACTGCCAACGCCGGTGGCACCAGCAACGCCAACCCGAGCAGCGGCACGGCCAACGCCGGTGGCACCAGCAACGCCAACCCGAGCAGCGGCACGGCCAACGCCGGTGGCACCAACCTCGTCGATCCGGGTGCTCAGGCCGCGCCGGCTCCCACGCCGGTCACGCTGACCCCCGACGAGAGCGCGAGCTTCGCGCAGGAGATCGGCTCGCCGATGATCCTGATGTCGAAGCTCAACGAGCTGGAGGAGACCGACCCTGTCGACACCGAGTACGTCCAGAAGCTCGAGCTCTGGCTCGGACAGTCGCACTCGGACTGGGTCAGCGACCCCGTCCAGACGCGACTCGACGACCTGCTCGATCGCTGACGACTCGGACCTCACGAGGACTAACTTCGGAGGAAGTTCGTGACTGTTCCTGTGACGCGGGTCGAGTGGCTGCTTCGGCAGTTCGCTCGACCCGCGTCTAGGACTTTATCGCGAGAAGGATTTTCATCGGTTTGAAATTCCCTCCCCACCCTTGTTTCTCACTATCAATACTAGGCACTGTCTTTTTTTGATCCTTCTTAGCTGCTTTCCTCTGGGGAGCAGTTGAAGATAGGCACTACTGAGTTTTCACCAGTGGGTTCTTTCCGAGGAGCAATCTTGCTTTAACTGGAATTTAGCTCTTCCAGCTATTTTCCTCTGGGGAGCATCCGTAAAGAAAGTTTAAGATACTTCAGAATATGGAACCCTTCTTGCTGAACTTCGTGGTTATCTAAAGCTCATAGTAATTTCGCAAGAATGTTTCCATATTCTCTAACCACCCTGGGTTTAATGACTGACAAAAAAGGAACGCTCCCCAGTAGAAAACCAGCTTTCAGAGCTCTAGTAGCTAAAGCCTCTTAGATTACTACATCCAATATTTATC
>JACKAH010000021.1 GCA_020635175.1 Deltaproteobacteria bacterium | reverse complement strand
TATCTATACACCGATCATTGCGTGTGCTGATAAACTCAGTGCATGTAGTGAGTTTAGAGCTGAATACGAAGAGCTTATAGAGCTTAGTTTCAAGATTGCTGAAAAAGCACTTGTTGATTATCAGGAGCTAAAAAAGAATCTTGGGGTTATGGATTTTGGCGACCAAGAGCGCATGGCTCTTGAGATACTGAGCGAAGATGCTCATTTGAAACGACTAGAGGGGGAGGTGGATCTTTTTCTTGTTGATGAGTTTCAAGATAGTAATCCGATTCAGTTAGCAATTTTTCTAAAAATTGCAGAGATAGCTAAGAAAAGTATCTGGGTTGGTGATCCTAAGCAAAGCATATTTGGCTTCCAGGGAGCAGATCCTGAGCTGATGCTATCCGTGCTTAGCGCCATCCAGGGCTCAACAAGTGCTAAAATTCTTGATGCTAACTATAGATCTACTAAGGAATTAGTAGATTTTAATTCAGAGCTTTTTAGTCATGCGTTTCGTAAAGATCGAATTGATGAGCAAAATGTGCGCTTGGAGTCGAAAGCTGCTCTAAATACTTTAAGTACCCCTCTGACTGTATGGTCTCAGACAGATAAAAATGCCCAAAATCGAATGGCTGGGTTAGCTAGGGAGGTACAGAATCTGCTTAATTCAGATACTCAGATATTTGATAAAGCTACAAATGCACACAGGGTTATTAGACCAGCAGATATAGCTATTTTAATGCGAACTAATGCGAGTGCACAAAGCTTGGCCAAAGAATTAGAAGCATTGGATGTAAAAGTGAGTGTGGCTGATGACGATATCATGTTGCATCCAGAGATATGCGCCTGTATAGCAGCGCTAAGGTTAGCTGTGTATCCCGATGACACACTTGCACAAGCTGAACTGATGATATTTTTTGGTGCTGACCCTCTTAAAATCGTTTCTGATTCCCTACAAAAAGAAAAGGTTCTACCTCTATTTGACGCAATTGAATCTCTTAAGAATCTTGATGTGACCGATCGCACCCCGTATGAAATGTTAGCGAAGGTAATAAGTATCTCAGGTATTGAAGACTACCTAGCTAAGTTTTCTAGCTCTAAGGAGCAGCTTCAGAATGTGAATTCGTTATTGTTTTTATGCAAACGGTACGAAGAGCAAACTGCCAACGCGCAGCAGCCGTGTAGCGTGGTGGGTTTTTTGAGCGAACTGGAAAGTCTGATTAAACGTAAAGATGGGCGAGATGCTCGTGACGGTGGCGATGTTGTTACAGTCACTACCTATCATCGGTCAAAAGGGCTAGAGTGGCCTGTTGTAATTTTGTGTGATTTGGAGAAACAAAACAGACCAGCAGATCAATTCGGTGTCAGAATAGTTAATCAAAAAGAATTCAATCCAGCAGATCCTCTTAAGGACAGGGCTCTACTGTATCTGCCTTGGGTTTTTGGTGAGAACAACTATGGCATCAGAAGTAAAGTAGACTGGGTAAATAGAAAAATTTCACTTAGTAGTGAGTCTTCTCAAATCAAACAACAGGATCAGGCAGAGCTGCGTAGATTGCTCTACGTTGGAATGACACGTGCTCGGGAGCAGATTATTTTTGTCCGAAATTTAAGTGCTAGAGGTGATATCAAAAATCAGTTTCTTGGCGCTTTAAGTGATGAATCTGGCGAAGTACTACTTCAATTTCCTTCTAGTGAGGGAGAGCCCTTAAAAATTGGCAGTAAAGAGTTTCAGTGCGCTTACAGGGAAGTAGAACTTGATTTAGAGGGGGCTGATAGTCCAGCCGTCCAGGTTGTAAATAAGGATGTTTTATGGCCACAGCCTATGGCTAGTGATTTTTCTCCTGCTCCGTTTGCAATTTCTCCAAGTGCTGCGACGTTAGATGCGGAGCAAATTAAACACTGGTCAGTGGGTGAGATAGTTGATGTTCCAGTTAAGTTATGTTTTTCTTCTGAACTAGATCCTCAGAAAGTGGGGGATCTTTTGCATGTATTTTATGCTTCAATGTTTAGCTTTTTAGATCCCCAAGAACTACATAAGAACGCAACGTTGCTACTTCGTGATTGGAAATTCAGTGAAGAGATAGATACAGATGAGCTTTGCGCGTCTGCGAGTAGTATTCGAGAGGTGCTTCAGACGCGTTGGGCTAATTCTAAGATTGGCACTGAGGTCCATGCTAAGGCCATTTTAGGAGAGACTCGCTATGAGGGAGAGATAGACTTGCTTTTAGAGACAGACGATGAATTAGTCGTAATTGATCACAAGTCGGGAATATGCAAAGGGGATGATTTTTTGGAGAATGGCAAGCAATACATTTCACAGTTAGACAGCTATAGAAAAATGCTTGCTGCTATCTACCCTGACAAGAGGATCTCTACTTGGATCAATTGGTTACGGGCTGGGAAAATGGTTGAGTATGTGTGTGAAGTGAAGCACTAGCTCCGGGACGGGGACTAATTGACCATTCTAAAGCAATAGCCTTCTGTGCTAGCGTCACTTTATCTAAAAATATCCGTAAAGACGTTATTGATGGAAAAGCCAGATAATATTAAAGAAGTAGATCATTACCTCCGTGAGATCGGTTTAGAGCCAGTTAGTAGTGGTGGATATAATCAGAAGTGGAAGGGGAAGTCTCAGGGGCGAGAGATCTCGGTGCTATTTTCTAAACGTACACGAGCTAAGTATCATAATCAGGACGTTAGAACTCGTCAGTATGTCGGTCATCAGGTTGTGATAGAAGTTGGAACTAAAATCTCAACTCGTTTTTCAGCTACTAGAGATGATGTTAGCTCTAAGTTTGCTCAAAAACTTAGAAGTCTTGTTTCTTTAGAACCGCTTGATGTTGGCAGTGGTTTGCCCCAAGAGTTATCTCTTTTTACCTGCGATAAGGAATGGGCCAGAGAGTTTGCTTCTGATCTAGAAGCTCAAAGAGTGCTCAGTGGCGATTTTTTAGCACTTAAAAATGCTAGCAGTATAGTTTTTGGATTTTTCCCAGGTACAGACTCTAACGGCACAGCAACATTTAGCTGTCGTATGCCTTTATCAACAATTACACTTGAGTTCTGTAAGTCAACACTTGAATCAATGCTTACACTTGCTGAGGCAAGTGAAAGATATAGGACTCGTAAGGTTATATCACCGTCTCGAGTTGAGAAGCTTATAAGGGAGAAGCCTTGGCTTATATTTTTAGGGCTATTTGCGGTCGTTGTTTTACTTGGAGTGTTATTTTCTGCAGCCCTAATCGCTATAGCTATTAGTGGTGTTTCTCCACTGATTATACCAGTGATTATTTTTCTAGTTTATATGTTGTATAGGAGATTTTTTAAATGAGTACTCAAGCAGCAGAGGGAAATTCTAAGATTTTGCGAATTTCTGGTTATGTCTTAGGGGTGCTAGGTGTGGCCCTTGTAGTGTTTGGTGTCTTTTTTATTAAGTCAGCTATGGAGAGCGTTAGTTGGCCACAGGCTGATGCTCAGGTTGTCTCTAGTGTAGTTAGGTGGCGCTATATAGATGGTGCTCGTAATCGGATTAAGACAGATTCTGATAAACAGTATTATTATGAAGTGACCTACAGCTATAATGTAGATGGTATTCCATACACATCAAGTAGGTATTCACTAGGGACCGGTTATACGGCTTCTAGTATGTTTAATGAAAGAGAAGAGGCTGATGTAGAGAGAAAAGAAATTTACCCACAAGGTAAAGCCATAACTATTTTTTATGATCCTAACTCACCTACCTCTGCTGTTATCAGTAATGGCATGCAGTGGTCTACAACTGTACCGTTAGTGCTTGGCTTGTTTTTCTTTGGAACTGCTTTTTTATTGATAAAATCGGCAAAATTGATCGATGCGAAGGGCGAGATAGTTTAGTTTTTCTCCTATACAATTGACTCAAATGTCGGCCCTATGGTTATATTCCTCAACGATTTCGTTTAAGAGAGAACCCCTCTCTTGCTCATAACTGTTGGAGGAAACTATGCATAAGTACTTTGGCTCTTCTCTTTTGATTTTACTATCAATCGCTATTTTACCTTCTGTGACGTTTGCTAAACCGAAGCGAGTCTGTTTAAAGGAGGCAACTGGAGAGTTGCTGATCCAAAAGAAATGCAAACCTGAAAAAGGCTTTTCTGATTTTACCAAAGATAACGTAACCTCTCTTGCTCCAACGACTGTTGGACCTCAAGGTCCAAAGGGTGATACCGGTGCAGATGGAGCTCAGGGACCTCAAGGTGTAGATGGTCCTCAAGGGCCAGTCGGACCTGTTGGACCAACTGGTGCAGATGGAGCTTCTCCATTTATGTTAAGTGGCAACGATGCTTTCTATGAAAATGGTTACCTTGGTCTCGGAACTGCTAATCCAGGAGGAATGCTAGATATAGAAGGAAGTGAACCAAATGTTAGATTCCTTCTTCAAACTACTGACGTAGCGGGCACTGCTAATATTCGTTTTGAAACAAGCACGGGTTCAGGCGCTGGAGAGATCTGGTACGATAACGCAACTAATTTCTTTACAGTCAAAGCCATTCCACAGAATAGTAAGTTACGACTTTATGGACGTAATAATGCAGGCATTACTGTGCTCGAAACAGGAAATACTGGAATCAAGACAGATAATCCAAGCTTCGATTTTGAAGTAAATGGAACAGCCGCTAAGCCAGGTGGTGGTTCATGGGCAGTTGCTTCTGATGCTAGGCTTAAAAAGAATGTGGCATCGCTAGAGAATTCCTTAGATAAGGTGTTAGCGCTTAGGGGCGTAACTTTTGAGTATATTAATCCTGAAGAGGTTCATGAGTTACCTGGTGTGCAGACCGGGATGATTGCTCAAGAAGTAGAGCGTGTATTCCCAGAGTGGGTACTTGAAGGTGCTGATGGATATAAGAGAGTTTCAGTTAAGGGATTTGAAGCATTGATTGTTGAAGCTTTGCGTGAACTCAGAGAAGAAAAAGACGCAGAGATAGATGATCTTAGGCTTCAGATTGAGGAGCTTACAGCGCAGCTTAAATAGGTGAGATTTCGAGATACTCATTTGACTAACGGGTTCGAGAATGAGCTTAGGTAGTATATATATGCGCTATGACAATTATCGCTTTTGACTTAGACGGTACGATTAGTGACCCAGCAGAGGGGATCGCTGCATCGATCAATTATTCGCTGCAAAAATTGGGTCATGAGACAAGAGATTCGCATTTGTTACTAAAATACATCGGCCCAAGATTAGATCTTGTTTTTGCTGATCTGTTATCAACTCAAGAGCAATCAATAATTACTG
Source organism: Deltaproteobacteria bacterium (assembly GCA_020635175.1). Lineage (GTDB taxonomy): Bacteria > Bdellovibrionota_C > UBA2361 > UBA2361 > J135 > JACKAH01. The sequence goes on along the minus strand of JACKAH010000021.1, from coordinate 24,191 downwards.
ATGGTGTTGCTTACTATAGAGAGCATTACGGAGCTATAGGCTATAAGCAAAATACTCTGTACCCAGGTATCGAGACACTTTTAGAATCACTAAGCGATCTGAATATGTGTCTTTATGTTGCTACTGCTAAAAAGCAGGAGATTGCAAAAGATGTAATCGAGCATTTCAATTTGGCTCAATATTTTAAGGCAGTGTTTGGTTGTGGTACTGATAAAACTAAAGATGAGCTTTTAGTTGAGATTAAAAAACTCGAAGATCCTCAAAAGCCTTTGGTCATGGTAGGCGATAGATCGCATGATATGCAGGCGGGTAAGATGGTTGGCGCACACTGCATCGGGGTACTATGGGGCTATGGAACTGCTGTGGAGCTAGCTGAGGCAGGCAGTGATAGATTGATTGATTCCCCTGCTGAGTTGTTAGCTTATTTAAGCGAGAGCTCCACTAACCTTTAGGTTTTTGCAAGCCTTTTTAGATCATTTCTTTTCAATTTCATGCCAAATAATACCTGATTTATACATATTTACGTAAGATTGCTTAGTAATATACGTCATTGTATAATCAATTATGTTGGTGGAACTCTCTGAACCCGTTGAAGTACCCTCGGAAGTCTGTGTAGACTGGCAGGGCTGGCATGTCGGTTCAGCTGGTCCGAGATCTGCAACTCTACTTCACGAGCCATCCCCTAGATATATTGAAGATGGTGTGTTAACCACAGATAGACTCTATCCCGGAGATCTAGAAGCTCTAGCGAGTGGAGATCTAGTTGCAATTAGAATTCCTAAATTTTTGGGCAAGCAAAAATGTCGAGACTTAGCAAAATTTTTTAACTGTCATCCAAATAGAGATCTGTATGGACAAAACGTTGCAGATCCCTCAGCTCCAGGTGGTGTTAGGTACTTAAACTTTGATGTAGATAAGGTTGGGGTCCCGCGTAATACTTTGATTGGAAAATGTGCTGATTCGTTGGAAGCAGAGAGATATTTCGCAGGGTCCGAAATTCTTATGGATCAGGTCCGAGAGATTTGTGGTGGAGTTCACCCGATTGAAAGAGTAATTGCCCATGCTAATGAAGTTTACATAGATGGTGCAGAGCGTGAACGAATATTTGATCGCGAAGCCTTTGTTGGAATTGGTCGAATCACTAACGCAGATAAGGGGAGTGTGCTAACTAAATTGCCACATGTGGATGGGCCGTGGAAGGAATACACTGCTCACCTTTCAGTAAATGTGTACTTACGTGCTTCCACAAAGGGTGGGGAGCTAGAAGTATTAACAGGTAAACCACTTTCTGCACAGGAAGTTGCTGCTGTTGGTCCGGAGCATGATTTTCGTGTCGAAGATTATTCACCTCGTATAATTCATCCAAGGCGAGGTGATGCAATTTTTATCAATACACGTTTGCCACACGCTGTAAGTGGTATAAATAGAATCTCTATTTCTTCATTTCTCGGTATAGCCCCAAACCAGCCAATTAAGTTTTATAGCTAGTAGATTTAAATCAATACAAATCAGTTTTTGCCTCCTTTGCTTAGTCAAAAAATGCTAGATCTAATCTATGAATCGATTTATGGCTCTTATTCTTAGTTTCTTTGCTTTATCAAATTGTCTGAAAGCAGAAGATAATAATGTAAATCCATGCGCTGAGTTTGCGCTAGCAACTGAGGTAGCGACAAAGATTAGAGGATTAGATCTAATTCACAAAATTGATTGTCTTGAATTAAATAAAGCTGAATTTGCAAAATCTCAACAGGAAGAGATCTTTAAACACATTACTCCTAAAACGATGCAGCACGAGGAGGCTATCTTTAAACTCTTAGGAATCCTTGACAGCGATTACGATTATAAAAGCTGTTATTTAAATGAAGCGCTTAATCAGACGGCTGCTTTCTATAAGGTTGGTAGTGGAAAGGTAATTGTTCCTAGTTGGAAGCCAACAAGTTTTGTGGTTTTAGTTCACGAAGTAATTCATGCCATTCAAGATCAGTACTTTAACCTTGATAAAATTACAGCTCCTAGGGCGAATAAGACCGATTCAGCAATTGCAGTTGCTGCTTTAACAGAAGGAGAAGCAGTATTTTTTCAAAATAAGATACCCGAGGAGGTTTTAGCTGCTCATCCTGAGCCTTCTGGATCAAGTTCTGAATTAGGTTCAAATGACTGCAAGAGACAGCTGAAGTTCGAAGAGCTATCCCTGTTTCCATATAGATTTGGACCCATCTTTATTGAAAAGCTATTCAGACGCTTTGGTCCTCAAGCTCTGACACAAGCATATGAAAATATCCCAGAGTCAACTTCTGCTATTTTACAAAGCGATAGATATCCTGAGCAACGCAAGCTAGAGATAGAGCTCCCCGATGATTTACTTCAGAAATTTCTAATCAAACTAAAAGTAAAATCTGTACGAGAGATCTATAAGGACAGACTTGGTCAGTATGCAGCTAGACTTCTAGTCGCTGATCATAATTCAAGATCAGACGCGATACTTGCTGGTAAAGGTTGGCTCGGCGATTTAGTTAAGCTTTATCAACTCTCAGATAATAGCTTTATGATCTATTGGGGCCTCGCCTTTGAAACTGAGAAAGATGCAAAAGAGTTTTGGATTGCTTTCTTAAAAGCAAATGAAATTGAATCAAATGATGATCTGATGGAGTTTTCAAAATCCAACCTTCACTTAGCTGCCAAGCTTAAAGCTAACAGGGTTTTTCTTTTAAAGGCCCAAGGCTTAGTTGAAGCCCGATAGAATTCTTATTTTATCTAACAACAACAGCATCTTATGTTTTGAATCTTAAGTGCTATTAATTTTCAATTTTTAGCATAACAATCACAGAGTGTTGAATTTCTTGGTTGGTTAGGAAAAATGTCTAGAGAAAGTTTAGAGCATCGAGGCTCATCTCCAAGCCCTAGCTTGGAAGAGATCATATCTTGTGTAAAAGAGTATACTGTCGGTGAACCTGTAACAACAGATGAGTTGCTCAAAGCCTTTGAGCATCATACAGCTGAGTGTATTGATCGTGACAAGATAGAATCTAATTTTGATGCAACGGCTCTCACTGTTTTAAAAGAACGAATTATCGGATCTAATCCAGCTCTTGAGGCTGATGCTATTGCGTTTCTTAGAGATGCTGCTCTTGACTGTGCCATTTATTGTAGTGATGAAAATTTTGCAAAAAACTACCAAGACTTTGCTAATTTCTTAAATGATAGAGCAGGAGAGTATAGGATAGTTGCAGACCCATTATTAGCTTCAAATTTATCAACTCCAGAAGAGGTCAGAAACTTAACAATTGAGTCTCCTGAAGATTTACTCGAAATATTTCGAGCATATGCATATAGCGGTGAAACGGCACCTGTTATGTCCCTAGTGAGTTTAGCGCAAAAAGCTAACCTAGAATCAATTCATTATGCGGAATTAATTGAAGTAGCAAAGATTGGAATTTTAACTTGTGGTCTTCCTGATAATTATAGATTACTTTCGAGAGAGACTTTACGAGAGCTTTACGTGCACCAAGCCTCTTTTCTTTCGATTAATGAGTTAACTCCACAACATAGATTGCGCCCTGAAGTTGCGCATTTTGTTGTTTTGCATCACATAAGAGATTCCAAGCCTCTTGATAGAGAAGGTGCAGACCGAATTGAGAATGCAATTTGGAAGGTCATTCCAAATAGAAACATTGTAGCGATTCGAGATCTAAGTGCTCAAGTTGCAGTTATGCTTTGGTCTAGTGATAGAGCAAGTGCAAAGCACTATATTGAATTAGCAGGAGATCTAAATGCCTTATTGAGAGGTGCTACTGATAGTAGGGCTATTCATCCAGGAATCTCACAGGAGACTCAAGCTAAACATTTTTGCAAGCAGTTGCCTGAACAGGACTCTGTATCGGCTGACGCATTTATTACAGGGATAAAGAGTTGCCATAAAGCAGGCATCGCTCCAGATTTAGCAGTCGTTAAGGCAGCGTTACTTCACACTCAATTTACACCTGATCAGCACACTCATATATATGCAATGCTTATGATGGGTGCCATCGTTGCTAAGGACCAAGCTCACTCATATCGATTTATAGCAATTGCAGATTATTTCCGGGGCAAGGAAGCCGCCTAGTACTATTGCATTTATCTTTGTCCAACCTTTACTAACTGCTCGCTAGCTTCTTCTGCTTTAAAACTACAGGCAGAGCTTACATCGCAACGTTTACATTTTGATACACGTGGTGTGGCCATGGCCTGAGCACCATCTAAAATTTCATGCATTTCATCAATCATTTTTTGAAGCCAGGCTTGGCGATTGTCAGTGTTTGTTATCTTAACGCGTCTGCAGTTTGAACCTAAAATAAGATATCCATAAGGAGGCTTTTTGCCCTCTACCTCTTCAATCAATCGCATATATACAAGTAGTTGAGCAACATAACGGTCTCTTAACTTTCTAGCTAAAGGCTTTCTTTCAACAGGAATGATAAATCCGTTTTCAATAATTATAGCGTCTGGTCGTCCGGCTAGCCCTTGCGATTCTGAAACGTAATTTTTAACAGGAAGCATTTTACTTCCATCTAGTCCGAGAGTGATAGATTTCTTTTCTAGGCCAGCTTCTCGCCTTTTTCTAGTAGCTATAATCTGAAGACTATCAAAGGTAATGATGCAGACAGCTACTAACATTGCAAAAAGTAATAGATCTGTATCTAGAGATGATACCTCTACTAGTGTTCCAAAAAAATCTCTTAGTGCCTGCTCTATCATTTTAAAATTGAGAATTTTCCAAGTAGTAAAAATGTGGCTAAAACTAGAACTAATAGAGAGATCACAAGTCGTGCTAGTTTATAAACAAAAATCGATTCGTCGTATTTTTCAGTCCATTGGTCATGCATCTTCTGACCTTTGATCACGCGAGAGGAGAGGTTTTGAGAGACTTTTTCAACTGTGCGTAAGCGCCAACTTTCTGGACATACTGTATAGGCACCGACTTCACTGGCCGAGATGATCTGTCTTCCTGATTTTGAGAGTCTAGCCATAACTAATTCAAGACTAAAAAAGATCAAAATGGACACGTAATGTGCCCTAAATTAGTTATGACTCAAATATTGTTTTAAGTGTCTTTTAAGGTCTAAATCTGAGAATTACGTACAGGCTCTACGAAATATTTTTACGAACCTGTAGAATCGCATCCATCAGCTTTTCAAGCATCGAATCTTTGCGTTCTCTTTTTACGCCAGAAAGGACAAGCGGAGATTGCTCTATCGGCATTAGATCAGGTGCCATAAAGATGTCATCTTTACGCGACTCACAGTAAGGAATATGAGCTGTTTCAATCTCATATTGCGCTTCTGGTGCTTGGTAATTTGTTATGCGCCAAAATGCGTAGCGTCCACAGGCTGTATGAAAGCTACAAAGAAGTGAAAAACTGTGGTCATCATAGTTCTTTGAAGTCTCTAATGTGAAATCTTTATCATGCTGTAGCATGAAGCTATTTTCAAAAGTTGTGACCCACTTCCTACGAGCTCGAAATAGAGAAATTTCATCAAAGTATATGCCCTGAAGTACTATGTTGTTGGCATCAAAGCACACACCTGCGTTGCGCTCGTCTTGATGCAACGGGGGCTCAAAACCGATCTGCATAACAATAACCCTTTGAAATAACAGTATAAAAGCTTCTGCAGCCTTATAATAAGTTATCGGCTTGATTTCTCTCTTGCTTAATAAGGAGGTGCTCTCAGTTTTGTGGTTTGTTAAGCTACTGAAGTCATAAAGTTAGTTGCTGCTAAATGCCTGAAGTTGTCCTTAGCACTTGAAAAAAATAGAAAAAACAGGCATTTATTTAACTTTGAAATTTTAGCCTATTTTCTTTGATAAGTAGTCTTGGGATTAGGTTATATGATAGGAATATTCTCCGTTAGGAGTACCTAAATATTCGGCTTTGCAGCATTTTACTAGTTTAGATTTAGGCAGGGCCAATTCTACAAAACATATATAGAAGTAAAGGAAAATAAGTAATGGGTGCTAGATTCCATAGAAACAATAATCGTAACAGAAATAATCAGCGTGGTAGGGGAGGTAGAAACTTCAGACGTAACAATAACAATAATAATAGAGGACACCGTTCCAGAAACCCACGTGATGCCTCAATTAGTGGTAACAAGAGAGAGCGTATCTCTGTAGAGAGTGGGCAGCTAGTTTTTATCGATCAGTTTATGCTTGCGAACCCACAATTCGTCGATGCAGTTGTCGGTTCAATTGATGAACCAGAAAAAAGAGATGATATCGTCAAACAGTTTGGCGGTTGCGTAGTTTCACTTGAACCAGGAACTTACAGAATTGAACGTGATCCATTTGCGTTCACAATTGTTATTCACCCAGATGGTGAAGATATTGATACAGAGGAGATTACCTCAAAGACCGATAATTCAAAGGGTCGAGTTTTTATAGATACTCGCTGTTTAGCAATGATCGATCGTGAATTGTTAGATGATGAGGATCTACTCAGACGTTACCAAGACCTATGGTTTAATGGCGAAGAAAAGGAGTGCCGCGACCTATTGAGAGATAACGGTGGAGCTGTTAGATACGGTTTTCAGCGTTATGGAGATGAGTTAGGGGTATACCACCTTGATAGTGAGGATGTTGTTTGCCTCTGGCCAGATGTAGCTGAGCCTGACCTCCAACAGAATGAAGCATCCTAAGATCTCGATTATAACTCCCTCTTTTAACCAGGGGGAGTTTATTAAAGATACAATCGAATCAATTCGGGCCCAAAATTATCCGAACATTGAGCATATTGTTGTTGATGGTGGTTCTACTGATTCAACACTAGACGTCTTAAAATCCTATTCTGATTTAGACTGGACTTCAGAGCCTGATAACGGGCAGACCGATGCCTTGAATAAAGGCTTTGCAAAAGCAACCGGTGAGATAGTTACCTGGCTGAACTCTGATGATTGGTATGCAGAGAATGTCCTGCATACAGTTGCACAGGAGATGCAGGGTTATGACATAGTAATGGGGACCTGTCAGATTACAGATAGAAACGGTAACCCTGACTACATTGTACCGAACGTTGAACGAAATTGGTTTGATTTACTTAAGTATTGGGTTCCATATTCAATCCCAACTCAGCCATCTATTTTCTTTAGAAGGGAAATTTTAGATCAAGCCGCTTTAGGCCAGGACTACTATCTAGATCAAGATCTCAACTTTTGTATGGATTACGATCTTTGGATGCGGCTCTGGTTAAGGAGTAAAATCAAGCGAGTTCCTCAGCTTTTCTCTTACTACAGGATGTATGAGGATAATAAAACAAGTCAGATGCAATCTGCCGAGCCTGAAATGTCTCGTATCTTTAGGCGTAATTCATATAGATCTGCGCTGATTGAGAACTCACTTTCGTTTGTCATCCCATGTAAGAAAATTGATCTGGATCTGGAATCCACACTTGGCAGTATCTTCGTACAATCAAATACCGATTATGAAGTTTTGCTTGTTGACTATGCTGATAATAAGCAAGATTCAAAATCAATCAAAAACTTTGTACTCGAAGCCCACACCTCTGGGCAAACTCCATTGAGGTACGTTAAAGCTCAGGATAAAAATGTTACTGCTGCAATGTCTTCTGGTGTACATGCCGCTTGCTCACTCTACCAGGCTTTCCTTACTCCTGGATTGATTGTTAATCCAGAATTCTGTCTTCAGGTTTGTAATTCTTTTTCTGAAGATAAAGCTGCACTAATTGTCCCGCAGGGTGTGATGACGAGTGTTGCAGAAAGTTTAAAAGCAGAGAATGGTTCACTCAACTTAGAGGGATTACTATTTGCTCCATTTCAAGGAATCTCAATAGCTATTAGGAAAATAGCGTTGCAGGATATGGGACTCTTATCGGAAGGCTACACCCTTTCTGCCTTTATGATGCGCGAACTCTTTACCAGAGCTTGCCATAAGGGTTGGGGTATTGTGCTTGATTGCGAGGCTAGAGTTGAGGGAGCGGTTTCTGTTGATGCGCTCGAGCAGGAGCAGGTGGTTTTCCAAAATTACACCTTAGCTCAATTGGTGACAGATTGCAGTGGAGATTTGGTGTTTGATCCTTTTACCGTTGAGAGAGTCAAGCATGGTATGGGTCTGCTATTCGACGAAGAGTTGATTAAGAAATCACAAGAATTATTACAGAGAGCTCCTAAGGGTTGGTATAAACTCGATTATAATGATCTGGATGTCCTTAAAGACATATCTAAATCGCACAGTAGCTTTGCTCCGGTTTGGTTTTACCTCTCACGTAAGTTGCAACAGGAGGGTGCTAACGAAGAATCAAATGCGCACTGGAAAGAGTACGAAAAAACCCACGCTCTAGAAGCTCAATGACAAGAAACTTTTTTGTAGTGAGTTTTTTTAGTTCACTTTCGATAATCGTTGCATTACTTGCTCTTGGTCTTGTATTACTCCCCATAGATCCTGTTTACGGATTAGGCTCGAGATCAGCGCAGATTCTATTAGGAAGATTCTATAATGATCTCTTTGAGTTTTTTAGCGTAAGTGGATTATCACCTGCTAAGATAGGAATTACTTTAGCGCTCTTCTCTATATTCTTTGGAACCTTTGGGTGGATTAGAAGAGAAAGTGCGAGTTTGAGCTTTGCTGGGGTAGGGATAGCCTCAATCGCAGTAACCTGGATATATCATTATTTAGCGCTTGCTCTCGCAGTACTGATTTTATTTGGTTTTTTCTTGTATATCATTGATTGGTAGTAATTGACTCGTCGATGTTCACAACTTAAAATTCAATTTCTGTTATGCAACTAGTTAGACAACAACATCGAGAATCAGAGCTTCCGCGTGCAGAACGCAAAGCTGAACTTGGCCAAGCTCATCAGAGCCATAAGTTACTTACGATCCCAAATTTCTTAATGGCGATCCTCTTTTTTGTTTACCTGTATGCATTTATTGCAAGTTTGCAAGGTCGTTGGTTTGATCCACGTTGGACTACTGATGATGCTCTTCAGCAAGCATTCGTTTTTTACCAAGTCAATGATCCAGATCTTTTTAGGAACGATCTAATTACAGAGATGATGACACAATACCTAACTCCAATACATCTGTGGGTTGGGCAAGCCATTACATATTTTACCGCAGATCCGATGATGACAGGTCACTGGATCATGCTAATACAATTTGTCGGAGTTTTAGTCTTTCTATTTTTAGCAGTTAAGGAGTTAGCTGGAATTGCACCAGCTTTTTTTAGTGCAACTTGGATGTTGTTTGCTAGAAATTCGATGCAGCGAGTGACAGGTGGATTACAACGTGGCTGGGCGCCGATGTTGTTTGCCGCCTACTTCTACTTATTAGCTAAGGAGAAACACAAATCTATTTGGATTCTATTTTTAATTGGATGCTTGTTGCATCCACCGACGACTTTAGCAATTGCAGGAAGCTATTGGTTAGTCTTGTTATATAGATTGTTAAAGCCTCAGACGCGCGCCAAGACTAAGAAAGTAGCACTAACTTTCTTGATACTTAATCCAATTTTTGCCCTATCCGCTTATCTGGCAACAAAAAAATCTGAAGATCTTGGCCAGATGGCATCTTATGCTCAAGCTAAGTTGATGCCGGAATTCTCACGTGAGGTTGGTAGGTTTAAAATGGTTCCTTTGCTTGACGCTTGGACTGAGATAAAACTTTTTGGCTTTCAAGCATTTAATACGTCCTTGTCAAAAGCTAGTCCTTTTTTGGAATCGTATACTCCTCATATTGTTCTTGGATTCTTAGCAGCGCTTTTAGGTTTTTCGTTGTTAATCAAGCGCAACGTCTTTAAGTTTGAAACATTTGCACTTCTTGTTGCGATTTTCGTTACCTATTTTGCTGCGAGAGTCTTTGCATTTCATCTCTTTGTGCCGCAGCGGTATATACAGATACCATTAGCAATGTTTTTTGTGACGTTTCTTCCAGTTGCAGTTTGGAAGTTATTTCATAGCAGTTCCAGAGATTTTCGTGATACTAGTTTTTCTGCTTCAAGACATAGCCTTTTCTTTCTCTTGCTTTTAAGTATTTTCCTCTGGAGTTCTTCAGGAACTGGTCTCTATGGAGATGCTAATTTTAACAAAGTAAGTTATTTTCAAGGTGATGTTTGGAAATGGGTCTCTGAGAATACGCCAAAGGATGCAGTGATTGCTGGTCACCCAACTCATATTGATGCGGTTGAATTGTTTGGAAAACGTATCGGCTATGCCACAACTGAAACTGCTCATCCCTTCTATGATAAATATTATCAAGAGATTAAACGCAGATTGATTGTTTCGTTTAAAGCTCATTATGCGGAAGATCTAGATGAGCTTGTTTCAATTCTAGAGCCTGAGGGAATTGATTATTTCATCTTTAAGCGTAAAGAGTTTTATCCAGAAGCATTAGCGAAAGCTGATTACTTTGAGCCGATAGGAACTGAAGTTAGACAGTTAGCCTCACGCGACTATATGGACTACGCATACAAAAAACTTCCTCGAGAGGTTGATCTTGAGAAATTTCCATACATGCCTTATCGAGATGATCTATCGGTAATTGTTGACGTATCTGCGTTGAAGAGCTTTCTAAAACAGTAACTTATCTAAATGCCTTCTTTGTTAAGAGGGTCTGACCCGATCCGCACCTCTTCGCCATCAGTGATGCCGTCCTTATCAGTGTCTTGATCGAACGGGTCACATCCAAGCGCTATTTCAAGGTCGTCCCTTAGCAGATCGTTATCAGTATCAGGATCGAATGGGTTTGTGCCTGCATGAGTTTCGAATTCAGTTCCTAGCCCGTCGCCGTCGTTGTCTTTTGGTACGATATGCTTATTCAAAGGATCTGAGCCTGAAAGTTTTTCTGCACCGTCTCGGACATTATCACCATCTGAGTCAGCATTTGAAGGGTTGGTCCCCATTGTAAGTTCCATGCTATTTGGAATCCCATCACCATCATTGTCAACTCCGTTGAGTCTTTTTTGAAGAGAAGTTGTGGTTACGTTCTTGGGAATGCTGTCTTGGTCAGAAGGGTCAGATTTAAAGAGTCGCTCTAAGTCATCTGCGTACCCATCACCGTCTGTGTCGGTAATTAAGCCAGGGACAATTTCGCTGTTAGTATATTTCTTTCCAAGCCAAGCATTTGGAGTTCCTTTTCTTGCAAATTGGGTTTGTGGAAAAGCGGCATTCTCAGCACCGATTGTAGAATTTGAATTTAATGTAGCAAATTGTTGTTGATTAGATAATGTCAAAGAACCACTAGTTGGTGTCGCAGTAGGAGTAGGAGTCGCAGTTGGTGTTTCTGTTGGTGTTGCAGTTGGGGTTGCTGTCGCGGTCGCAGTAGAGGTTTGAGTAGGAGTTAAGGAAGTCTTAGTTCCAAGTTCGTAGTCTTCCTGACAGGCGTTAGGTCCAGATACGATAAACCCTAGCAGCAGGACTGAGGAGATAAAATAAATCTTCTCATTTAGAGATTTTTTACTCATAAGTTATAAATTTTATTGGTTAATCTATATGACATAGTAGATAAATAACGAACTTCACGAAAGAGGACAGATTAGACCTCTATATAGCTGTATATGAACACTTTTTTAGAGCTTAGTCTCAATCTGTCGACCGCCTAATATCTTTTTCAAAGCACCGGTGAAATATTCGCCAGTGTGTTGCTTAGACTCATCAGCGTTTGCCTTTAAAATCTCTGCTTTTTCTAAAAGTACTAATTCAAAGATCTCACGGCCCCACTTCTTTTCGAATTCCTCAAGTAGCTTCTGCTCTCTTTCAGTTTTGGCCACTTGCTCCTCTGCAGACCAGGTCGATTTCCCTCCAAAGTGCACAATCCAGGAGCTAAGTTTGTAAGATAATGTTGTGCCAGCTAAGCACGCTCGTAGGCAGTAATCAAAATCCTCGCCACCCGCTATTCCAAAACGGGTATCAAAGTGGCCAATCTGCTGCATTACAGAAAGTGGTATGTATACACAAAAGAAAGGGAAATAAAGTACGGGCAAGCTTCCCTTGGATGTTCGCGCATGCGCAGCCCCGATTGCAGCTACGTCATATTGGTGACCCTCATATTCACTAAGTTGCATGTGTCGATTTGTTACGTATGTACTGACATTGTTTTGATTTGCAACAACCGAGACACCAAGTGCATATTGAACCTCAGCGTTTGAAAGAGGAGTACATATCGAATCCGAGCAATTTCTAATTGGCTCTGACCAGCCCGGAGTAAAGATCAGATCATTATTCATGAAAAACAAATTTGCGCTTTCAAGTAGTGCAACATCAATTAATGTGTTTCCGTTAGTTGCAAAGCTTTGAGGTGTCTCGTTTTTGATGATCTCTAACTGAGGGTAGCTTGCTTGAGGTTCGTATGAGTTGTCATTGTCTATTAGTAGAAATCTATCTTTAGCTTCTAGTTTGGTGTTCTTGAAAAAACTCTCTAGGGCTGGAGCCGTATAGCTTTCAGATTTCTTTGTTGTAACCATTCCAAAAATATTCATATGATTGCGAGGTTATAACATGTCCAATTTTTTCAAAAGAGATATTTGACCTAAGGCTACCGCAGTAGCGGTCTCTACGCGTAAGATTTGTTTGCCAAGCGAAAGTTCATTAAACCCTAAGTTTATAAAGGTTTCCGTTTCAAAATCATTCCACCCCGATTCAGGTCCTATGGCTAAATAGATATTAGTATTTTCCTGATGTTTTAAAGTAGGAAAGGATTGCATTTCAGTGCAGGTGCTTAGCAGAAATCCAGTATCAGAGGGCAAAAATCTGCTTGAAAGAGTATCTTCGATGTAGGGTTTAAATCTATCAAAAATTTCTACTTTCGGTGGTAGTGAGTTCTTGCACTGCTCAAGGGCTCTTAGTATATGATAATTTATCGATTCAGATTTTAAAGTATGTGACATTAGATAGCTTTTTTCAGTATAGGCGCTTCTTATGAAGTGCAGTTCTTTTACGCCTAGTACAGTAGCAAGGTGTATCACCTTCTTTTGTGTTTGAGGTCTTGGTACAGAAACAATTAATGTTAATTCTTGTTGCGCTATTGGTTCTCGCTTACTTAGTAAACGTAAGCTAACTTCATTAACTTTAATCTCTTCAACTATTGCTTCCCCTAAAGTGCCTTCCCAAATAGCATAAGAGATTTCGGAGCCCACTTTAAGAGTGTGATGAGTCAAGGCATATTCAGCTCGTGAGCCATTCAAAATAGCAGTATCGTTATCAATCTCTTCTGAAAAGAGGACTAAAGCATTCATGCTATGATTATTAGAGTAAAGTACTGCGAGAGTAAAGTAAGCTATCTATAGCCAGCTTCTTCGAGCTTTTCGACCATCTGCTTTCTAAGTTTTGCGCTAGGTTCGATATCGACAAGTCTATCTAATAGTCTCATATGCTCAGGATCGGAGATAGCAAGTTTGGAATAGGCTAACGCTCGAGCTAATTGCTCAGGGTGTGTCATCATCTGTTTAAGCTTCTTTGTCTCAATATTTAGATCTTGGTAAGCAAGATATCGTGCTGCTTGAAGATTAAAATAATCGTTACTTGAAGCTTTGTTTCTGGCAAGCAACAACTCAAGAACGATCTCTGCTCCAGGCTTATCAGAGAACCATTTATCAATGTATAGATAGGCTTTTTTGCCATCTAGAGATAAAGCAGAGACAAGTGTAAGTATCTGTTCACGATCTAGATGAGCTCCTGTTTCGGCCAAAATACTCAAGATCGGCCTTGATGCTTTAGGTATAGTCCGCTCGATAATTTTTGCAGCTTCTATTCTAATTGAAGCAATCGGATAAGAAAGCAGGTCAAGATATTGCTCTAAGGATAATCCAGTTGGAAATTTTCCCCCAACAAGTAAAAGCTTAGTTTTTGAATTCACTTTATCCCAAGACACGACACTTGGACTATCTTGATACCATTCAATTGATGGAATCTTTAATGAATCTGCCTTTGTTAAGATTGAAAATAGTTTATCTGAAAACTCTTTGTCTTGTGCTTCTATATAAGGCAAAAGGATGTCTATCTTTCTATATGTAGTGCTAGATAGGTATAACTTCACAGATTGTCCAGTTACAGATCCAATTAGTAACTGTGCTAAGCCTCTAACTTCTGGTTCTCCAAGATTTTTGACACCTAGCTTTGCTAGTCGTGCAAATGTTTCTCCAAAGGGAGACTTAAGGTCTGCTAGCGCTTCTATAGGAACTTTAGAGAGCGCGCTAGAATCCGATTTAACCTCTGTTAGAAGACCAAAAAGAATTCCTGGATGTACCTCACTTAATGGTGGAAGTGTTTGCAGAACTTCTGGCGAAGTTAATGAACTACTTAAAGCAATCGCAATTTTTCTATCTTGTGGGCTAAGTTCTTCGCTCCAAAGTGGGTGAAACGCAATCTTTAGAAAAGTATTCTTAACTTTTGGAAGTTTCTGATTGTCTAGTGCTGCTCTTATGATAACACTCTGAGCACTGACTGAGTTTTCTATTACAGCAGCATCAAAGACCTCTTTCATCAAAGGTGTTTGTTTACTTAACCAGTATGAAGAATAGTGCGATGTGTCTTCTGTCTTATAATCATTCTGCACATAGTAAATGCCTAAGCCTACAAAGAGAGAAACGAGCGCAGTAAAAGTGCCAATCCTGATAAAGCTTAATGGCAGAGATTGTTTTTCCGGAGCTTGTACTGTCTGCTCTGGAACAGGCTCAGTTTTGTCGATTGTTGGTGTGTGATTCGCTACGAATTCAATTGTACTTCTTGTGTTTAAGGCGAATTCTTGCACAGGCTCATTTTTAGTAACGTTAATTATTGAGCCGTGTTTGATTGTTTTTTGTTGTGTTGCCTCAAATTGCGTCACAACGGATCTGTTTTCTCGAGCAGTTGTGAACATCTCCTTTACACTAAGTATGTTTGGTCTTAGCTGAGGTTCATAAGAGAGCATTCTTTGCAGGAAATCTTGATGTTCTTTACCAAGATAACCTTCAAGTAACGATTTCAAAATCATTCCAAGTCCGTAGATATCAGCTGCAATAGTTGCTGGTGATCCTCCATGAATCTCTGGAGCGAGATCTGAGAAGTTTTCTCCAGATAGAGCACCAAAACCGTGATCTAGAAATATAGGTTCATCCTCAATTGCGATATTTGATAATGAGAGATGACCATGAATGACACCAGTTCGATGCATGTTCTCTACAAGCGCAATTATCTTCTCCGCTTGGTAGACAGGATGAAATGAGAGGAAGCCTTCTTGATCAAGTGGAAGATCACTTAACGTATATGGATAGAATTTTCGTTTTATCCAAAGCTGCCCCTCAAGTTCCCCATACGCTTCAACACGTAATGGTGAATCTTGATCGGCTAAACTGTGAAAATAGAGACTCCGTATAGTATTCAACTTTTTACGGTTCAGTGCCCAGCTTGGATCGCTAAGTCTAATTAAATAAAGTTGATGCTCGTGAAGGTAAATTGGTCTAACGTCCCAAGGGTCTTTCCCTTCCAGTGCGCCGACAAAGGTGCCCTCGGGCTGAATCGATAGCGAGTAACGTTCGATTGCCTTACGTTGAGCCGAAGATAGATTTTCAACACCAACTACCTGTTTTTGATAGGTGCTTGCCTCAGGCCTAGAAACAAGTTCTAGATGTTGTTTTTTGGTGTTCTTCATCCAAATAGCTCGATATTCATCAGAGCAGATCTCGTCAACTTGCTAAGATCTTGTTATTGCTAATAAAAAATTTAAGACTTATACCTTTCCACGCATCCTCATGTCTGAATAACTGATTCATTTGCTTCATAAATTCTTGATTTTTTTGGTATAATACAGGCCTTGGTTACGTGCCTAATTTATTTGGACGAAAGTTGTTAACACTACTGTGTTCATCAGATGGCATATGTTAATTTCGGGGACGGTTTAGATATATCAGTCAGTGAGAGAGATAGGTGAAGATATTTGTTAAAATCTTGTTGTCGGTTGCTTTTCTCGCACCCATTGTAAACGCCTCTGAGCCTGATACTTTCTATCCAGTTTGGAAACACCTCTCTTATAGCGACAAGCAACAGTTTATTGCTGGATATCTCCAGGCTTTAGAGGACACCAGAGAAGTATTACAGATTACTAAAGAGTATGTGCAGAGTAATCCTGAGAAAGCTATTCAGAGCTTAGATAAGGTAGATAAGTTATACACTTCAAGGGGTTTAAGTTCCTCATCAATTGTTAAGGAAATTGATCAACTCTACCAGAAGCAAGAGAATCGAAATGCCCGATTCTCGTTATTAGTAAATAGCGCACAGTTGAATCTATTGGGAGATCGCTAATTTAAAGCCTGAGAATTAATTATGATTGGAATAGACGACGTTAACGAAATTTTTGCAAGAATAACTGAAGAGTTCGATGAGACAGTTCGAATTGGCTCAAGGTGTGAAAGCCATGTCTATTATCGAGTCGAAGATCTTTCTGAGGATGAATTAAATACATGTGCCAGGTATGTTGCAGACAGAATTCTAGAGGTCTGTGCCCCTGTCTTTCCTGAGCTGATTCTCAAACTTCCAGGTGGATATAGCTTCTTTGCTGAGAGACTTTCTGCTGTATTCTCTGAGTTAAATCCTGCGGGTAAGGAAGTTCAATTAGAGCAATATTTGGAAAGTAAATTTTCAAATGGCTATGGAGATAGATTTAGATCTGTACCAACAATTTTAGTTACTGATGTTATCACTACTGCACGTTCAAGCTTAGAAGCTCATACCAAAGCTACTCTTAAGGGTATAAACATAATGTGTTGGGCAGCTCTGATTGATCGGACTTTTGGACCGGGACCTGTGCCAGTTACTTCTGCTTTCACTGGTGCTCCTGTAAGAGTTCTGACTCAGCTCGGGTAGATTAGTAAGGATTAAAGAGATTCTACTTTTAGAAGGGTCTAGTTAAGGTAGGGCTCTGTAAGCTATCTGATCTGAATAGTCGCCATCAATAAGTTCCGCGCATTCATCAACTATGAGCTGAGTTTCTGAATACTCAACACCAAGCTCAGATAAGATCTCAGAAGCACGTGCTAGAAGCTGTTTAACTTTTTGCACCTGATGTTCTTTGTCCCTCAAGCTTTGCTCTGAGCCAGATCTAATCTGGGTATTGTTGCTAACTAATTTTAATACTGTCGCCACAAATTGCCTCAACCGGAAAACAGATTAGGTTTAACCTATTTAAAGTAAGAAAATCAAGAGAAAAGTAAGACAAAGTTGTTTAATTTTGAAAAATCAAAAATTTTACGGAAGAGCACGGCTCTTATGAACTAAGCAACTCTTTTTTAGCTTTAAAAGTAATGAGCCTAGCTAACCTGGACCTTCTTTCTCATTGGTATAACTTGAGCGAAGACCTTCTGTTCTGGCTCTGTAGTTTTAGGAGTGTGAGCAATAGGTTCTAAAGTAACTCTACTTTTTCTAATCACACTTTTTAGTTCGTGATGAACTGCCTGTAGTGCTTGCACTCTTGCTTTGAGTGTAACTAGTTCTTGGCTAAGTGTTGCGGCTTGTACGAAGCTTGAGTTTTCAGCAGATTGAATAAGTTTCTTCTGCTTTTGCTTTAGCTCAAGTTCAGAAGACTGCTCTTCCTTCAGAAATCTATCAAGAATTAATGCAACTTCGTTAGCAAGCTTGTTTGTTTTGTTTGCGTTTGGTTGATCTAATGCAGCGGAGAGACTAGTGACTAGTTGATGGTTTACATTCTTCCATTCTGTTACTTGTGATTCAGCATATGCGGTTCCACGCTTTGATTTGCTTACACCACTATATAATCTAGTAGCTTTTCTACTTTTCTTTAAAAGCTCTACTAACCGAGAATGAAAAGTTTGGTCGTTCATAAACACAAAATAAAAAATCAAAAAAATGGGAAAGGTAACCTAACTGATTAAGAACAAAAAAGTCTACATTATTTTAACCTAGGTAAGTTGTTGCACAAAAAGACAAGTGATATCGAAATGCTAAAAACAAATAGCGTTTCGTTAGAGTTGGTTTTATCTGCCTGGGGAAAAAAATTACCAGCAAAAACGGCAGAATATGCCATAGCTCAGTCTCTGTCGTTTTAAAGAAACTTAATATTTCTAGGTGATTACCCAGAATTGAGCCTTGGCACACAGCTTGCTCTTTACTGCTATGACGGTTTCCTCACCTAAACGTGAGAGTTGTTAGAGATCGTCTGTGTATATGGTAATGAGCACCTCCTTGAACCACACACATTCAGCCTTCTGCTCGTTACAATATAAAGTATATGCAGATCCTCTGTCGTCTCTTTCGTAGCG
Organism: Deltaproteobacteria bacterium; assembly: GCA_020635175.1. Lineage (GTDB taxonomy): Bacteria > Bdellovibrionota_C > UBA2361 > UBA2361 > J135 > JACKAH01. Next base: position 5,957 of record JACKAH010000021.1, on the reverse strand, counting down.
GGGATACAAAACCGCAGTTGCGAGGTAGGACAGCTGTCACTCAGGCCGGCCCTTAGGGCCGGCTATTTTTTTGCCAAATTTCTATCTGAAACAAATAATCTATTGAAAATAATATCTTGAAGATACTTAGTATCTCCTGTTGTTCCGTCTATAGTTGTTATAAAACACTCCTTATGAAGTTTCTATTTTCTATCCTTGTTTTTCTCTTTTCATTTAGTGCTTTTGCTCAAGAGAATCTTTTACGCCCGCCCGCTCAGCACGAATGGAGAGCTCTCAGTCAAGATCTAGAGATCTTAGAGCTTGGTACTGATGAGTCTGGTATTTTTTCATCTAAGGTTCTTTTTTTAAGAAGTGCACTCAAGCAACACCGTGTAGTTGTAACTAGAGCTAAGGACTTTTCATTCCAAAAAGCTACAGTGCGAGCATTGGCAAAAAAGCAAAATGCAGTCCTTACAATAAATGCAAATTTCTTTGACCCTAAGTCTAATCCACTTGGAATAGTAGTCCATCGTGGCATTGTTTTTAATAATCTTCATCGAGGAGGTAATGTTTTAACAGGGGTCTTTCAGGTAAAGGACACTGGTTTATCAATCATTCCTAGAAATAAGTTCTCTTTAGAGGGTATTTTAGAAGCGGTTCAGTCTGGGCCAAGGTTGATCTACAACGGTAGGGAAGTTGATGGGCTCAAGCAGTCGCAGGAAACCTCAAGACGTGCTGGAGTATGTATTGATAATATTGGAAGAGTAGTGTTTTTTTGCACCAACTCAGGATTTATCGGGTTATCACTCGAGCAGCTGCAAAAGTTACTTTTAAGACCGGAAATTCAGTGTAAGGATGCATTAAACCTCGATGGTGGTGGCTCTGCTCAGATGTACATAAAATACAATGGTGAGAGTTCGCAAGATCAGTCCTTATCTCTGTTTATCCCAGGTAGAGATGAGGTTCCAGTTGCTTTATCATTAATTGAGAAAGAGGATGCATAAACTTGTAAAAATATTCTTTGTTTTAATCTTTGCTTTTGTATTTGGTTGTCAAAATCAATATTACGACGAACCACCACTTCATGCTGCGGCAATGAGGGGTAGCATTAAAAAGGTTAAACAGCTTATTAAAGAAGGTGCTAGTGTAAATGGTGTTAACAAGCAGGGAGCAACCGCTCTGCACTGGGCTGCGTCAAAGGGGCATGAAGACATTGTTGAGTATTTAGTTAGACATGGAGCAAATGTTAATGCTCTAACAAACAAGGGATCTACTCCTTTGAAATTGGCAAATGATTTCCATCATAAGAAAGTGATTAAGCTATTGCAGGGCTACGGTGCTCGGATGTAATTATTTTGGGAAGAATCTCAAAAATAATGCAAACGCAATCGTCGACATTATGTAAGACCATTCTCTCATTGATGACATATAACTTGAAGCAAATCCCATGATTGCTCCACTTTCAGTTAGAACTATGCTTATCAGAAAGATAGTAAAATTAGAACTTGCTCTAAATTTCTCTTCTTCTCCTCTTTGAGAAGGTTTTCCTTTTAAAAGTATTGCAGACATCACTTGTGGTATTATCAACATGTTGATTAGGCCTATCCCGCATAAAATCATAGGTATTGTTTCCGAAGAATCAAAAGGCCGCGGTTCTGTTATGGTTAACGTTATAATCATTGGGAACATGATGCAGGCAGAAAATAGGAAAGCACCCCAAATGATGCGTAGTGTTTGTAAGCTGTGTTGTGGTTGTTGCATGCTTTAAGCGTATCACATCAGTTTTTGTTCGTATAGATCTAAAAAGGTAAGCCTAGGCTAAGATAAAAAATGGACCGGCGGATCGGTAGGTTGGTCGATCCGCCGGTAAACATCTCAGAGCTGCTCGAGGATGGCGTTGGTCAGTTCCTCGATGACGTCCTGACTCGCGTCAGTCCATCGCTGCCGCACGACCGGGATACGGAAGGTCTCAGCGGTGTGAAGGACCTTCTTCGCCCGGACTCGGTAGTAGTCGGGCTCGTGCTTGTCGGCATCGAGGGTTGTCTGGATCTGGTTGCCCTCTCCGCGCTTCTGCAGACGAGCCTGGATCTCGCGCTCGACCGGGATGAAGTCCTCGCACTTGAGGATCCCAGTCGAGGTGATCTCAGGGTTGTTCTCGGGCCAGAGGAGCATGTACACCCCGATGAGTCCGAAGCCCTTGAAGTCGTGGTTGACCATCTTGAGCCAGAGAGGCTCGCCGTCGACCTCGCAGGTCAGATCCTCGAAGGGGCCCTGCATCACCACGTTCACGCCATGGCTGGCAACCAGGCGGCACATCTCCTGGTGGCAGAGCTGCATGTGCCGGTTGAAGGTGCGCGCGAACTCGGGGCTTCCGAGCTCGAGCCCGCTCGCCTCGGCGAAGATAACTCTCGCCTGCGGGGTAAAGAGCGTCTCGTTGTCGATGGTCCTCCAGGGCCTGCCGGTGCACTCGAGTAGCTCCTCTGCTAGCTCGGTTGCAACGGTACTCTTGCCCGTTGCAGGTGGAGCTCCTAAAAGCACCACTCTTCCGAATTCATTCATCAGTCTCTCCGTTAGTGCTCATTTCTGAGCAGAACCTTTTACTTAGCCTATGGCTATAAATTAATACGCAATGTAATTGAGAAAGAGCGAGGGTACGCACTATTGAAATTTATAATGTGTAGTTTACACGTTATGGCTGAGATTCACAAATTTGCTTCCTTGATTTTCAAATACTGACTAATCCGGTAAATTTATGCATGAAATTTAGAGAATTTTAAAAGAGTTTCTACTGTGAGCCCTAATGATTTCGGTCCAATTTATGCAGAAACTGATATGACGCAGTTTCCTGTTGAGCCATTTAATACAGTAAGTAACGTTATCTTCTTACTGATGATTTTGTATTTTACATATCAAACCCGCTTGAGATATCAATCTCATCCGCTATTAGTTACGATTTTGCCCATCCTTAGTCTCGGGTTTATTGGAGAACGGTTTATCATGCAACAAGAAGTCATAGTATTTGGCTTATTTTAGATTTTGTTCCGATTATGCTTATTAGCCTTATCGCTGCTGGCTATTTTTGGAAACAGTTTCTAGGTTCACATATCAAGGCACTTGCCGTAACTTTAATTCCATTTTTTATTATTGGTTTAATTCGTTCACAGCTAAGCATACCGATACATCTACGGATTGGGATAGGGTATTCAACATTAGCATTAATTATACTAACGCCAATTTTCCTTGATTGTTTTAAAAGAAAACTAACAGATGTTTTTAGCATAATTATAGCCCTTGGGAGTTTTTTGCTGGCAATCACTATGCGCCAATTCGATTCTGTGCTAAAAGATATATTCCCGATGGGTACACATTTTCTTTGGCATCTATTTGGAGGGATCAGCGTTTATTTTATTATGGATTATGTCTTGAAGAGAGATAATTCATTTAAGGTAGCTGATTTTAATTAGAGGTCCTCTGTGTCACTTTCACTCTCAATCATTGTCGCGTGCATAGGAATTTTCATTGGAGAGTTCTATGGCAACTTTGTTGGGGGTGGCAGCATCGTTACTCAATTTTTCTTACAGAATATACTCTCATTTGATGTTAAATCAGCGATTGCGTTAGATAATGCAGCTGTTTTGGGAAGTGAGCTAGGCCTCTTTTTAATGCTACTTAGAACGCAACAGATAGAACGATTTCATTTTGTTTATATTTTAGCTTGTTTGCTTGGATCTTATATTGGTGCTGAGATCCTACTTATTATTCCAAGAGAAACTTTGGAAGTTATCTTTACTTTAGTCGTTGTCATAGTTCTAGCGAAGATTCTTTTTTACAACAAAGAGCCAAAATTTAATGATTCATTTGAAGTAACGCTCAGAAATGTACTTTTGTTGTCCTTGTTTGGTTTGTTAATAGGCATTTATAATGCGCTTCTTTCAATCGGAGATTTTATCTTTGGATTGTTAGGATTAATTTATCTGTTTCATTTTAGATATCATAATGCATTATTTCTTCTTTCATTTTCCCTTGTTTTTGGTCGAGCTTTAGCTGCTTTTAGATACTATCAATTTGGGTTTATAAATCTTGATTTTCTGATTCCTATGTTTTGCTCTGCTGCGTTGTCTGGAGTAATTGTTGGCGCTATTGTTCACAAAGTAAAAACAGACAAAATTTTAGTTTTGCTGAAATGCGTTGGGTCAGTTTTAGCAATTAGTTTGATTTATAAGCTCTTCGTGACTTAGCTAAGAATTATTACCAATTTTGTATAAGGGGTAATTTTCGGCTCAATAAGTAAAGCCCGTATGAAATCTGTTCGATACTTATCATATTAGGGACGGGCCTTCTTTGTGGGTGTGTAGTAGCGAGGTCACCAATGCGGTTAGTATTTAGAAGTGGTTTATCTATCGTCTCTCTTTTCTCATTGATATTTACATCAACAGATCTCTTAGCAGATCCACGCATGAATCCTGTGATCAGGGTTTCGAGTAATATCTTAGCAGATCCAAATGAATCTATAGATATTTCTATAAGCTGGTTTCCAATGCATCGTTATCAACTCTGGATCTTAGATAATGATGGAGAAAATCAAACTATGCTGGAAGAGGGTGTCTTTAGTAATTCAGGTCAAATAGATACAAAGATACAGTGGCCTGCAGATTACAGCTCTTCAACATTAAAACTAAGAGCGAGAACATCAGTTGTTTATCATAATAGACGTATCGAGAAAGATTCCAATATTGTAACGATCACCAATATTGATGCTGTGGTGCAAGCAAAACTAGATGGCTTAGAAAATGATTCAGGGCCTCGATGCCCAGAAGGTTGGATTATGCTGGGACCAAAATGCATGGAGCCTAGTTTCGATTCGAAAGGAACCTTGGAGCAAGCATTGGCTGACTGTTATCAGATGGGAGCTAAAATCTGCGATCTGCAAGATCTCGCATATGCATGTTCAAACCGTGAAGCATTAGGAATAGATTATCCAAATCGGGTCTGGATGTGGACAGGTATTGGTAATATGCATGAATCTTTTGGAGTAGTTTATCAAGCACTTGGCACATACAGGCGTGCAGATGATTTATGTACTGGACCACCGACAGATCAACCTGATGCTAGGACAGTAAGTTGGTCAAGTAGTACTAGTGTGATGAATTACGCTTGTTGTTTGAATGCATAACTAACTTACAGGTACTAATTTACTATCTTTGACCTGAAAGACACTTACTATTCTCTTTACTGAACCCTCAGGGGTCATCGTTGCAACTCCTGATGCTCCAGGATAGTTAGCGATTTCATAGAGACCATCTTTTATTAGGTTACGCTTAAGACCTTTTGTCTGCATTGCTTTAGCCAAAAACATTACAGAATCATAACCAAGGCTTGTAAAGAATACTTGGGTGCAGTCTTTGCCATGCTTAGCTTTATAAGCATCAAGCATCTCAATTGTAGCAGGGGAGCTAGGATCTGCTGCTTGTGTTTGATAAACGCCTTCCGCTGATGAGCCAACTTGGTTTAGGATCTCTTGGTTTAAAATATCAGAGGTAATTACAGTTTTTGTATACCCAGATCTACCAAGTTGAAGCCAAAAAGCTGAGATGTTGTCAGTTACAGGAGCATATATAACATCAGGGTTTAGCGATTTAACTTTTAGTAGAATTGTTCTAAAATCGGACTCTCCGGGATTAATTTCAAAATGATCTAAAACTTTTCCACCATCCTTTTCGAAATTTTCTCTAAATGCTTTTGCTACCTCAAGTGACCATTCGCCATTATTGCAAATTGTAACAGCGGTTTTTGCTTTGATATTTTCTCGAGCATACTTTGCAGAAACCTCTGACGAACTAGGAGTCCAAACACCAATTCCAAAAACATAATTCCCGAGTGCTTCAATCTCTGGAGCGGAGTCCCATATGTTAACTAATGGTATCTGTGCATTTTCAAAAACAGGCCCTGCTACCATCGCTTCAGTATACGTTCCAACT
>JACKAH010000020.1 GCA_020635175.1 Deltaproteobacteria bacterium | reverse complement strand
CTCTGGTGGCAACAATCTTTCTATAGATGCAAACTCGATTCCAACTCTATTTGCGTTGATAGTTATGATTTGCTCTAAAAGCTCAGGGGTCATCTCTGAATAATTAGCTGTGAAGATAAGCTCAGCTTTTTCTGAAAGTATCTGAAAAGCTAGCAATACGAGCTCTTCAAGCTTCTCTTCTAAGCGATAGGCTCCTTTTTTACTTCTACCAAATGTTGGAGGATCTAAAATCACTAGGTCGTATGGCTCTGCTCCTTTCTCGATACGTTTTGCCTCTCGCTGCATAAACGTAAAGGAATCTTCAGGAATAAAGCGCATCTCAGTACTTAGCTGGTTAATTTCATAATTCTCACGAGCCCAGCTCAGCACTGATTTATTACTATCAACCTGCACTACCTCTCTAGCAGCACCACTTGCCGCAGCTATGCCAAGAGATCCCGTATAGCAAAATGTGTTAAGAACTTTTTTATACTCTGAAGTTTTTTTAATTTGTCCTCGAATGTCTCGAGTATCAAGAAACAATCCTCCACTTACAGCACGTTCTGGTCTGATAAGATAGCTAATTCCATGCTCTAGTATTGTTATCTGTTCTCGTTTCTCGCCTAGAATTAATTGTGCGCCATGCTCTACCGTTTGCTTAGGATCTTTTTGATGAGCTCTAAAATAGACAGACTCTATTCCTAATTGCTTCCAATCTATTGTGGTAACTAATTCTTGTTTGAAGTGTTTACTGCCTAACCAATGAGCAATGACTAAATCACCAAATCTATCGATATATAAGCCCTCTTTTCCATCTGCAACGCCATCAAAGATTCGATAAGCCAGGGTCTGTTTTGAAAGATTTTCTCGTTTCTCAAAAGCTTTTAAAATTTGAGCTTTCATCTAATAACTGATCGGAACCCTACGACCTATACCAAAGGCCTTTGACGTGACTCTTATTCCAGGTGGTGCTTGACGACGTTTAAACTCGTTAATTTTAACAAGGCGCAAAACGTTAGCGACGACATCGCTTGGATACCGTTCAACCAAGTCGTTGAAACTTGGATTTCTTTCAACAACCTCTTCAACTAATGGTGATAGAATTTCATAGGAAGCCCCTAAACCATCTTCATCTGTTTGATTCTCGCGCAACTCAGCACTTGGATCTCGTTCAATAATAGAATTAGGAATAAGCTCTCTTTTTGAAATTTGATTAATATAACGTGAAACTGAGTAAACCCTATCTTTACTCAGATCATTAATTACTGATAAGCCACCATTCATATCGCCGTAAAGCGTGCAGTAACCAAGCGCTGTCTCAGTTTTATTCCCTGTATTAAGTAATATTGCACCTCTTCTATTAGCATGCGCCATCAAAATGGCCCCTCGGATGCGAGACTGAATATTCTCGTAAGTAACATCCCCTGCGCTAGCTTCAACATCTTTTAATGTTGGTGCTAATGTATGCTCATAGGCGTTGAAGATCTGCTCTATCTCAATCCGATGAAACTCAATACCTAAATTTTTTGCTAAAAGCTCGGCATCTTGCTGAGTTTCTTTACTTGAGTACCTAGTAGGCATAGTAATGCCAATTACATTCTGAGATCCAAGCGCATTTGTGGCAACGGCAGCTACAAGCGCTGAGTCAATTCCGCCACTGATTCCCAAGCAAACTTTTTGAAAACCACAACGCCTAACGTAGTCTTTCACTCCTAGAGAAATAGCATCGTAAATGTCTTGTGATTCTGAGGTGGCTGGAAATTTAACTTTGCTCTGTGATTCAAGATCAACTATCAGAAGCTCTTCTTTGAAAGATTTAGCAGCTCCAATACATGAAGCTTCAGAATCAAGCACGAAGCTATTACCATCAAAGACTATTTCACCTTCGTAGCCATCATGTGAACCAATGGCATTTACATAAACCATCGGTATCTTGAATCTATTTACTACATTCTCAACTAAACCCCGGCGCACCAAAGGCTTTTCAAGCTCAAATGGTGATGCTGAAATATTAATCATCAGCTCAGCACCAAGCTCGCCAAATTCACTAGATACACTAACTCTATAGTTCTCATCCCATAGATCTTCACAGATCTGTATTCCGACCTTTACTCCGTTAATCTCAACTAAGTCTCGACTACGAGCAGTTGCAAAGTAGCGCTTCTCTGAAAAGATATCGTATTCAGGTAGAAGTGTTTTATCTCGTATCGCTAGAAGCTTCTGGTTTTGAATGACAGCAGCAGAGTTATATCTCAAAAACAAATTGTCATTTGGTCTTCTAATTGCTCGATCGATATCTATAAATCCAACGACTGCACAGATCTGATCGGTCTCTTTAATAATTCGTCTAAGCTGCTCTCTATTCTCCTCAATATAATTGTCACTTAGAATGAGATCTAACGAAGCATAACCAGGAAGTGTCATCTCTGGAAAAACAACTATATCAGCACCCTGCTCACGAGCTTGTCTAATATAGTCGATGACTTTGTCTGCGTTTTCTTTAAACTTACCAGGATCTGTATTGATCTGGGCTAGCGCTATTTTCATATAAATTCAGCAAAAATATTGTTACATCCAGCTATGTATGGATCGTAGAGCGCAATATACTTTACTTTTTTAGAATCATCAAAAGGGACCGTCCAGAGATTTGAACTCTGAATAAAGACCTGTGCTACATGGTCTTTAAAGTCATCCGTGGCCCTTGAAATACGCCCAAATGGAAAAACTTGAAAGCGAATCTGCTCAAAGCTCTTCTGATACTCATCTCCATATTCTGAAATGAAATCCTGCGCAAATCGTCGTATTTCTGCCTGCTCAAGATCTAGGTACGGAAGCTTTAAACTAATCGCATCTTCTATGACTGAATGCTTGTCCCTATACCGAAAGACCTGCCAAAAATACTTAGCACCTGTTAGTGCAACTATCGTGATTCCAAAGGAGCGTATGAATTTTCTGCGAGTTAGCATTACGCAATGCCTCCCAATTTTTTGGCAGCTCTTAATGATAAGGCGCAGATAGTTAAAGTTGGATTGGCTGGGCTAATTGTGGGGAAAGCGCCTCCACCTAAGACTAGCAGATTTCGATATTTATGATGAACTAGATCCTTATCTATTACACTTGATTTTGGATCGTCCCCCATTATTGTCGTTCCTAAAATATGAGATTCCGTCGGGGCAATTTCAGAGCTAAAGCTAACTTTTTCAATGGGGAATCGCTGCAACAATTTTTCAAACTCAAGCTTCGCCCGCTCAATACCCTTTAACCCATACTCAGAGTGTGACTCATATATCAACTTTGGTTTTCGACGAGTTGATGAAATTTGATTCTTTGCTTCAGGTAGGTTTTCAACTATTAGCTTAAAGTAGGCAATTTGACGATGTTTGCCCTTTTCAAGCCTTAGTTTAGGTATGTTTGAAGACTCTATTAAACATGCTCCTGCTTCTTCACGGTGTCTACCATCATACAACATATAACCGTGAGCTGTATGTGAGGTGCTTCCCTGGAAATTATCAACTCCATCTAACAACACCTCTGCTGTTACAGAGATCTGCTCTGTTAGACCCTTTCCAAGCAATGGATGAGCCATGCCAGATCTTTGCATAATATATGGATTAAAAATTGCATTAGCGCCAAGAACGACGAGTTCCGCTTCAGCTTCAATTGTCTTTCCTTCTTGTTGGAAAACAACACCTGTTACGATCTCATTTTTGGTTTCAAGCTTTGATACATATGCAGAGGTAAGCAGTTCTATTCTTTGATCGTCATAAAGCGTGGATAGCTCATTTTCAATTGTAAACTTGGCATCCACCGGGCAAAGGTTACAAACACCTGAGGCACAACAGCTTTTTCTATTATCTGTAGCTTCTGTTGGCCTAGCGCACGGCTGAGCAAAATAAAGATCTCCAAAACGATCCCGTAATAATTGATCAAATTTGCTTATGTTATGAGGCTCTTGAGGATATGCCCTGGATCTTTTAAAAAATGTATTTGATTCTCCAGATATCGACATGATTCTTTCGGCTTGGTCGTAATAAGCTTCAAGCTCATCGTAATCAATCGGCCAATCAACGCCGACATTGTACTTAGTTTTTAGCCTGAAATCTGAGGGGTGAAATCTAGGAGTAGCTGCCCACCAACAATTTGAACCTCCTCCAAAAGCAGGAGAGTAAACCCAATCTTTAGAACGATTTGTGTTTATATATGTCTTGGCATAATCAATCGACGAAACTACCCCATGCTTTTGCATGCGTTTGCGACTCTTGATTCTCCACTGATGAGATCCTCGTTTGCCGCGCTCAAGAATTAAAATTCTTGCAGAGTCAGAGAGTTTATTGAGATAGTTATGTAGAAAGAATGTAGATGCAAAGCCTGTTCCGACTATGATTAGATCATATTTCTGCCGCTGCATTTAGTTAATTCCAAGCCTAGTAAAACGGTGAGAATATTTTTGCCAAATCTTTTCAAGGTAAAGAACGTTAACTTCACCTTTTAGCAGATTGAAATCCTGTACTAACTCCTGCAATTCAGCTTTACCTTTTGTCTGGTAATCATTGCTCAGCTCTTTCAGTAAGAATTCCTCTTCAATTTTACTCAGACGCAGATAATTATCACCTAGTCGATGTGCCAAGGTGCTAGCGATTGCTCGAAATAGATGCGGATGATCTGCATGACAGCTACGTATCGTTTCCTTTTCAATTACATATAGATCTGTAGGCTCCTCTGTGTGGATAGTTGCTGTTCGCTTACCATCTAAAAACAGAGACATCTCTCCAAAAGCCTCACCTGGCTGATCTATCGTTGCTACATCTTCACCATCAATAATGACACTTACTCTGCCCTTCAAGAGAATGTACATACAATAAGCTTTGTCATTTTGTTCAAAGACAAACTTATCTTTTTCGTAACGATGAATAAATTTTGTTACCTTATTTTCTAGCTGAACACGCAAAAAGTCAGAATCAGCATTAAGGATATCCCCATCTTCAAAGATCTGTGTTGCCTTGTGTTTTTCAATAAAAGGAACCATCTCTGAGAGCTTTAGTGTTTTTGAAAGTTTCTCAATCTCAGAAACGAATCTAGCAAATACCTCAGCACGTCGCTTGTAATCATTGGCACCCTTGCTCAGATTATCAACCTTACTCGTGTAGAATTGATTTGATAGCTCCAGTGCTCTCGCCAAGAATATATTTGTATTGTATCCAAAATCGTACTCTAAAATCATCTCCTCAAAAACGTCAAAGGGAATGATCTTAACGCTCTCACCATCTTCAGCGAACAAGTTAAACAAACGTTTGTCGCCTTTTAGGAAATGATCTCTTAGAAAATATTCAACAGTTCCAACAATTGCATTTTTTGCCTTTATCTGTTTTGGACTCTCATCAAGGAAACTCACATATACGGGATCCTTCGCTATGAGATAGGCGCTCTGAACCGGTTGTCTTGTGCTATAAACTTTGTACATATAACTAAAGAGAATAGCATCCGGTCAGTCTACGAACACAGCAATTTATCATAAGTAATTACAGATAGTTAGAAGGAGGAGCATAAGCTTTGTGCTGCCAAGGTCACAGCTAGCTTCAATGTGCATATAACACATTATAAGGTTGTTTTCGTTATAGGTTTCAGCATGAAAGTAAGAGCACGTCTTATCTCTGCAATAGTCGTTATTGTCACTGCTTGCTGCTCATCTACTCTGTATGCAGCAGAAAAGCCTCAAACCGAAAAGCTTATTAGTTCGGCACTCGTACCTGTACTTATAGCGGCCTCCGAAACAATTTCTCAAATTCTAGAACCTTCGGTTTTACAGATGATTGCCCAGATAGACCAGGTTACAAACAATCTTCAAAGTGGCGACTTAAGTGGTCTACTCGGAAGTCTACCGATACCAAGCAATATTCAAGCTATCTTACAACTACAAGATAGTATCCTAGGCAATCTAGAACAGCTTTCAGAGCTTCAATCATTGCAAGGTGTACTAAACTTTGCCGATCAATACTCAAGTTTTAACATCTCTCAGTTCACAGATATTAATGCTTTGGCTCAAATGTATGGAGCTGGTTATGCCACAACTCTTTTAAATTTACAGCAAAATGGCATTACATCAGTTACTGACATCCTAGGAAATATTCAAAACGATCCATTAGACGTAAACAGCCTAAGTAATATTTCAAATCAAATTGAGTCGATGCTTAATTCTGGAGCAATCAATCAAGCTCAACTGGACATGCTACTACAGCAAGCTACAGGAATTACAGGCGGTCAAGTTGGAAATCTAATAGTGCATGTAAATTCACTAACAGAACTTAGTCAGTACAATAACCAATTCTCAGGCGCCTTAAGTAATGTTGAAGCTATAGTATCTACCCAAGGTATAAATTCTGGAGTAACAGAGCTTTTTAATCTTCAAGGCTCACTAAACGCCGAGATAAATAGCTTATCAGCTCAATCAAATTCGCTAATAGGTCAAATTGGCTCATTACAAGCAATTTTAAATGCACAATCTGCAAGCTTAACACCGACTGAGATCACTACAATTCAAAATCAGATCGATGCACTAACTACACAACAGCTAGAGATATCTACGCTAACAGGTCATTTAACTGGACAGCTGAATTCAGTTAATAGCTTTATCCAGACTGCACAATCACTGCCTGCAGCTGCACCACAGCAATTGCTTGATCTATTAAGTCAAACTCAAAGTTCAGTGATTGGAGAGAACGCTATTTTTCAGGCCGGCATTAGCCAGATAACTTCACAAATTTCAGAACTCTCTTCACTACAAAGCCAATTTCAAAACATATCTGGCATATTGAACGGGGCTATCGATCCACTCTCTCTTTCTTCAGAGGATTTAGTAGGGCTGCTAAGTATAACTGGAGAGATTGATGGAACTATCGCATCGATAACTGGCGAGCTAAAAGGACTAGTCTCATTTGATGGCATCTTACAGACATTTCAAGCAGATCTTGGAAATGTTATTGGGTCGCTTAACATAAACGGAATAGCTGGATTAGTTGATCTGAATAATCTAACTTCTCAAATCGGTGTGCTTCAGGGAGGAATTGCGGGACAACTAGGAGCAATCACTAGTCAAATTGGTTCACTCAATGGATTAATCGATTCAGTCACTGGACAGATTGGTGGATTACTTGATCCAATTCAATCTGCATTTGGAGATATTTTAGGCAATTTCGGCTTCATCGATGGGCAGCTTGATCAACTTATAGATCAAGTTCTTGGCTCTGGCTTAGTTGATCAAGCACTCTCTCAAGTAACATCGTTCATTGATAGTGGACCGCTTGGAGATCTGCTTGGACCAATTAAAGACATATTTGGACCGCTTTTTGATCTATTCAGCGCCAAGGCTCCAGCCACAGCAAGTGCGAAGAATTCTAAAAAACTTAAAAAGCAAGCACAGAAGTGTGAAAGGCTTAGCACTAAGGCTGAGAAGCGTTATGCCTTAGGAAGAAAGATAAGCAAAAAACAACAAAAGAAGCTTGTAAAGTGTGAAGCTAAAAAAATTGAGTATCAATATTCACAAGATCCATGGCTTACGTATCAAGAGCTTTCAAGGCCACTTGATCCACTAGGTTTAAACAGATCATTTGAAGAGAGGCTTCATGAAATAGAAGCACTATTATAGTTATGATTAGGTTTTGTTCTTTTATAATTGGGTTGTTAATAATGACTTCACTTACTTCAGCTGAAGCGCAGCCAAAATATGGTGTTCAGATTAAGCGCGAAGATCTTGCGACTGCGCTTGGATTTCAAGAAAATTCATATGAGTTTCAAAAGCTAATCAGACAACTAAACTCAACAGACGAAAGACCAGCTGATTGGGATAATCAACCAGCTCAATCAACTCCCAAAGCAAAAGAAGTGATTGCTCATATCCGTTCGAAATCAGGCATTCCTTTCCCAGAGCCAGTTGATTACTCAAAAAAATTCAAACTCACCAAAGAAGAGCTTCAGCCACATGTGGAGCGAATGCTTGAGAAGGGACTTAAAAAATTCTCTGAACTCAATCAACTAAAACCGCTAACAAGTTGCTTGCATGACAAAACTGAGAAAGAGAAAAATCCAAAATTCATCGACAAGCCGGAAAAGAAAGTTCTACTTGATATACTTTTTGTAAAGCATGATTTTTATATTCCTGAAGATAGAGCTTATCACCTTGGAAAGCAGGTCTTAATTAGAAGATACAACTCTGAGAAACCTTCATATGGATCTCACACAGCGAGAGCTCTGCAGGTTCCCTGCTTACCTTACCGCTATAGAGTTACCGAGAAGTATACCTACAAACATTATGGCAAAGACGCTCTGCTAAACTACGATCAGGATCCTGATGGTAAAGGAGTAAAGAATGAATAGAATTATCTCCTTAGTACTCACGCTAATACTTTTAAACCCTGCTCTGGTGCTAGCAGACAACCTCTCAAAGCAAGAGATCATCAACCATATCAATACTTACAAAGATGCAGGCAACTACAGTGGAGCTACCTCCGGTGATATTCCATTTAAAGGTGGAGTAGAACTGCCAATTTTAGCCAAAAATTTAGTCTTGGATTTCTTTGAAACACTGAGCCAGTGGGCTGGCTGTGTTCGCTGGGAGCTAATTGGATACTGTATTAAATGTGAAGGCCCGTTCTGCTGGATTACTCCATATATTGCTTATCACTTTCCAACTGCACTACATGAAACAGCAGATATGTTTCAAAGCATGTTAACCCTCTCTCAGCAATTTGATTTATACGGAGATCCAAAAGAGTATTGGCATCCAAATGCCAAAAAATACGCTCACACAAGCGTTAATACTTTGAGAAAAACAATAGGCCTTTCTGAGGGTGAAGAGCGCGAAGCAAATATCGATATAAGTTCGTTATCAGAAAACATTAACTCACCCATTAAAAATGCAGCAGTGCATAAAGAGTTTCACTCAATTAACACTCTGTTGCAGATGTTTTATGCTGGACTATCTCTAGGTGACATCTTTGAAGATGTGGATGAGTTTGAAGATGTTTTAGATATTTTAACAAAAGTCTTTGGAACTTTAGTTCCATTTGGTCCATGTCATAAAGGCTCAGCTGCACCATTCACACTAACTTCAGAGATGCCACTGATGATTGACATGAGTAGACTTTCACAATTGAGTTACTTTCTACATCCAAAAGAGATGTTACAGCTTAGAGGTCTTTCAAAGGAGATGAAGGGCTATAATGTGATGCAACTTTGCACACAGTTCAACATGAAAGAAGGCGCAACACCGATTAATGCTCCTTTAAACCTGCAATCACTATTTCCTGGACCCATGATGCCTCTAAAGCTTGCAAAGAAGCTTTGCACACTACACGTAGGACCAGACTATCCAACAACTACTTATTTACCTACACGTGATTTTAACAAAGCTTCAGCAATTGCTCTAAATAGAGGTAACAATCTGTTTTTTGATCTACTGCAAAAGATTCCTGGACTTCCAAACCCTACATTTGATGTAAAGAAATATGGGATAGGAAATCTTAAGCACGATACAGTTCAGTATCGTTATCCAAAATCAATGCCAAAGTCATGTAAAACTGACATAGGAGACTACGGAGATTTTAGAGATGGCAACTATAGTCCCGTAGTTGATGATGAGATCCCTGAATATGCACAGCAGCGACAATGGTCAGGATTAAGATGCTGTGAAGGAACAGTATGGATCGGGCCAAGACCAAAACAAGAAGGAAAAAAAGCATGGCCACCAGGATAGGATTTATAATTCTAACACTGCTTATAAGCAGTTATTCATATGCCGAGGAAACCCCAAAGAGCTTTTATCCCTCTGGATATGTAACCACACAGAAACCTCAAAAGCAGGCTAAGCCAAAGCAAGTTGAAGCGATCAATCAAGTTGAACAAAATGAGATACCATCTCCTACCGAAAAGGAATTTGTTGAGATTTCAGCAGAGCAGGAAAGTGAGGATGAAGATCAACAAGAAAGCGATATAAACGAGAAACCGATAAAAATTGAAACTTTATCGTTAGTGTTAAACGGTGAAGATAAGGATCATTTCAACAATTATCTGGAAAGCTTTTTAGGCTACATCAAACGTTACAAACTTACACCAGGGCCAATTTATAGCGTTGGAGGCCTTGAAAACATGACATCAATATCTCAGTCGTGGATTCAGCTTGTTTCTCATCACGGAACGATTAAGGTGATTGAAGAAGCTCCTTATGAGTTAACTCGTTCACCAAGTTGGATTGTAGACACCAGCGAGGGGCGTATACTCCTCGATGGTGTCACTAACTTTAAGAAATATCTTGATGCCAAGGGGCAATTCAAGATCTCAATCGTAAAAAGCAAATAATGTCATTGCGAGCGAGCGCAACTTGGGCGAAGCGTGGCAATCTGTTCAAATTTGAAAGTCAATCAGGATAGAACAGATCACCACGTCGTTCGTCAAATGACGAACTCCTCGTGATGACAATTAAAAGCAATTAACTACTGGATTTGGCGCACCCGCTATTAGAAGTGAGCTTTCCTCAACTAGTTGCTTAGCTTCATTCCGATATGCTTTACGTTGAGCTTTGCTAAGACTAGCACAGGTCTTACGTGTAGCTTTCACTACAAGCTTACGTAACTGCTCATTACCAGAAAGAATAGTGTTATATGCTTGTGTTCTGTCAACATCAAAACAGTTAGGCGGAGTAACGTTACAAGCAAAGGTTACAGTTCCAGCTGCCCACGTTTCTTGCCAGACAGAGTTATAAATAAACTCCGCATCTGCAATGATGTTCTTAATTTGTTTGCGTCGATTCTTGCTGCAAGACTTCAAGAACTTCTTGCCACCTGCTTGTTTAGTCAGTCTAAACAACTGCAATGCATTTCCATCAAGAGTAAACTGCGAACTAACTAGCTCCTGCTGTTGACACTGATCGTTTACATCAACAAAAAATCCAAAATCAATCGAGTAATCGTTTGCGCCAGGTCCACCAACAGTAAAGTCGGCACAAACTTCTCCACTCGTTAGAGCACCATTTGAGTCGATTTCAGTATTAGAGCCGCTAGCTGTCGCTGTTGGAGAATATCCGAAGAGAGCTCCACCGTTAGCAAAATCTGCAGAATTGTTTACACAAACTCTAAAGGCAGTGTTTGGCAATAATCCATCAGCTTCGGTGAAGTAATATTCACCGTTTGCATCTGTTACCTTAGAAGCAACTAACTCTGAACTTGAGTTGTAGAGATTAACTGTAACTCCAACAACTGGAAACTCTCCAGCGCCCTGAACGCCATCAGCGTTATCATCAAACCAGACTCTGTTTCCGACCTGAGTTGGGGCAGCTTCACACAGGAGTTCTAAATCTCCTAAGCCCACAGCTTTTCCAGCTGATCCTGGTAGAAATGGAGGATAAACTTCATATGAACGAACACGCTCACCTGTAGTGTTGCTCATCCACATAATTCCACCACCTTCAAACTCATACGGATCGTACGCACCAGTTGCAACTTCACCAGACTGCGGTAGAAATGCTAAGCCACCAATTGTTAGTTCTTGGTGAACATCAACAATCTGGCCCTGATAAGGCAGTGCAAGGTTATCTTGGTAATAAAATTCCTGACCATTTGGTCCCTCGTTATTATTCTGACCTGTTGTACAGCTTGGATCTCCTTCTAAAACAAAGCTTCCATTAACCATACAGACACGATTTAGATCTCCACCACTTGGTCCATTAATAATCAGATCTTCACCAATTGGTGATGCTTGAAATGGTCCAGTCTGAAAACCATTTCTGTCTGAGAACCCAAGCATCATCGATCCGTCATTATCGAATTCTATGTTTGCAAGTATAGGTTGAGGTCCTGTAACAAATAGAAATCCTGAGGTAATGCCGCCAACTAATAGCGTAAAGTCATCAACCCAAGGGATGTATTGCGCTCCAGGGGTTGGAAAAGGATTAAAGCCCGGATGTATTGAATATCCCTTTTGATAAGTAAGAGGGAATTCATAAACTGAAACAAAGTTATTACCATCTAACTTAAGCACTGAAGCTTTTAAATCGCTCAAGCTAAGTGAAGTTTCTGCAGTACAGACTACTCCAACATAAATTTCGCTACGATGAAACTTAACAGCCCATGGTCGATAATCATCATTCGAACATCCAGGATTTGGAATCTCAAATGAGCTTACCTGAGCAGCAGTTGGTGTAACAGCTGGAACGCCTATCTCTAACTGATATAGCTTTCGATCATTCAAACTTACGACATACAATGTGCCTTCATCATCAGAGATATCCATATCTCCGAAAGCAATCTTTCCTGGTTGACTATATGCATTTGCATCAACACTCAGATCAGTTGCATCAGCTGGCAATCCTGGATCCCCTGGCAATGTTCTTGGATCAACTCCAGTATCTCCAACAGTATTAAGGTCAAAAAATCCTGTCACAATCGGTGAGCTTGGATCAGTATAATCGATGCGATAAATACCACCGGTGCCAAGTGGTCCAAAGCCTGTGTGACGCTTCATTGCAGCAGAGGCAAAAAGTGTCTTTGTACTTCTTTGATATGCAAGTCCCCAAGTTGTACCAACTTCACTGTTAAACGCTAAGTGGTTTGGCATAGCAGCCTGGCCAAGACTCCACTGTCCTGATGATGAATATGGAAATGAAACGATAACATCACCCTGAGCCGCTGTACCTGAGCCAAGTGGGTCACCAGAAACGAAGCATGGAGTAGCTAAATCTGGGTCGTCCTGACAAAATTCTTTAGGAAAACTTAATCCGAAGTTAAGACTACAATTAGCTTGACTAGGAAAGGCAACAGAAGAAAGAGAGCCTGTACCAATAGCACCGTGAGCAGCGCCTGTAGGAGCGATAACCTCTAATCGATATGCGGCATCACCTACTGCAGAGAAAAGATATGATCCATTAGCTGCTGTTGTAGTACTACCTACAATCTGTCCATTTGCATCAGTCAGTTGAAGAGTAACTCCAGCTACTCCTGTCTCAACTAAACCTTGCGCACCGTTTGCATTGAGATCGTTAAAAACAATCCCTCCAATATCACCACTGGAGCAATTTTGAGCATGAACAGAATTTAGCGCTAGGAAAGGAATAAGAACAAATAAAATGAATGGAGTTCGATTACCCCCAAACAACAGCGTGAACATACAGACCTCGTAAAATACAATATGTTAATAACGCCCAACCCAACAAGGCGTTTCGGATGAAAGATAACTCTTTTGGCTAGCTTAGTAAAATCTTGAAGCTATTCCGATAATTAGTTCAATTCATTAGATAAGCAATGGGCGAGTAGATTCTGTGATTTTTAGATCAGTAGAAATACAGTAATTTTTATGCAGGAAGAATCAGCTCTAAGGTTTTTTGATGAACCTTTCCATTAGATGCAACAAAATACTCAGCTGTGATTGAGCCTAGGTTAAATGTCGCGTCATTGCCCTTTTCATCAGTAAACTTACCACCTGCTTCACGAATAATTACAGCGGGCGCAGCAAAATCATGCGCTCCAAACCTACTATACTGCATAACGGTTGCATCTAACTCGCCCTGTGCAAGCATTAAAAACGCCATGCCTGAATCAAGCTTACCTTCAAAAAGATAATCACCTGGAACTAAATCAACCCAGCGGTGATAAACCTTGCTTGGCTTTAAGTCAGCTTCACCTGAGACTGCTAGTTTTTGACCATTGAGCTCGGCACCTCGGCCTTTCGTGCCATGAGCAAATAAATTACGTGCAGGAAAATACATCACTCCAAACTGAGCTTCTCCAGCCACACAACAGGAGATAAGGATTGAGAAATCGTCTCTGCCACTAATAAACGAATTCGTTCCATCAAGCGGATCCATTACCCAAACCCTTTCCTTGCTTGCTTCAGCAGCACTGAACTCTAACTCCTCTGAGATAATTCCATCATCAGGAAAAAGTTCTCTTATCTTGGAAACTATTAAATCATTTGCAAGTAGATCGGCTTCTGTAACAGGGCTACCATCAGGTTTGTACTTAATCTCAAGATTCTTGTTGCCAGCACCAGGCCAAAGACGCAACAACTCCTCGCCAGTGTTGCGAACAAGCTCTTCGATATCTGATATAAAATCGACTTGCACTTTAGGATATTACTTTATCAAAAACTGAATTGATGATCGGTCGTAGGTTTACGAAGTTATCATCTATCCTGCCCTCATTACTGCACAATTGATAAAGTTGGTCGAGACACGTTTCTATGCGCTCTCTAACATCTTCGATTTCAGAATGAATTTCATGTTTTCGATCAAGAAAAGTAACCTTGTTATTTTTTTGATCGCTACCCGCAGGCCGACCCTTCTCCTCTCCGATAATATCGAGGTAGTCATCTATAATCTGAAATGAAAGCCCTACCCAAAGTCCAAGTTCTTTACAGGTATCAATTTGTCTTTGGGAGCAGCCTGAAGCGATTGCACCAAATTTAAATGCTGCTCCAAACAACGCGCCTGTCTTTAGCTGATGTACCGTATCTAATGAAACGCTACGATCATCTAACATATCTAATTGCTGCCCATTACAGAGAGACATATAGGTATTACTTAGCTCACTGACAAACATCTGCTGCAAGACTGCGGGATAATCAGCTTGGCATAGTACCTGATGAGCTAATCCTACAAGATAATCTCCAACTAAAATTGCGGTAGCCTCTCCAAAGGCCTTGTGACAGCTGGGCTTACCACGGCGAATATCGTCATCGTCCATCGCCGGAAGATCATCGTGAACAAGAGATGATGCATGCAAAAGTTCTAGAGAGACAGCCGCACGCAATAGTCGATGAATATCGCCACCTAAATCCTGGCATAAAGTCACACAGAGTAATGGCCTAATTAACTTACCTGGAGGGAAAACTGCATGCTTTACGGCGGACTTTAGCGGCTCAACTAAGGAGGCAGCTTCAATTACAAAGCTAAGCTCTTTCTCGATTAGCTCTTTTAACTCTTCGCTTGAGTAATCTTTATTGTATGCGAAATCGGCCATGAAATTAT
This sequence comes from Deltaproteobacteria bacterium, assembly GCA_020635175.1. GTDB lineage: Bacteria > Bdellovibrionota_C > UBA2361 > UBA2361 > J135 > JACKAH01. Next base: position 15,084 of record JACKAH010000020.1, on the reverse strand, counting down.
TTAGATAAAACTTTTTTCAGCTAGAAAAATAACATACTTGAAGTTCTTTGTCTCATTGGTAAGGCAATTAGAATCAATAGATTTAACACCTTAAGGCACTGAAATTACAAATAAATCAAGCAAGCTTAGTTCCGTTTGGAACAGCCCGCTCCGGAGCAGTTAGTACAACTTCACCATCTTCAAGCACAAAGCCTGTTACCAAAACTTCAGACATAAAGTTTGCAACCTGTCTGGGCGGAAAATTAACAACTGCCACGACCTGTCTTCCAATCAGCTCGTCCTTTGAATAAAGCTTAGTAATCTGCGCACTTGATTTTTTGACTCCAAGTTCACCAAAATCAACCCAAAGCTTATATGCTGGTTTACGAGCTTCTGGAAAATCCTCTACTTCTTGGATAGTACCAACGCGAAGCTCAACTTTTTCAAAATCATTCCAATTAATTTGATCCATGCATCTTTCTTAGCATAAAATCTCAAACGTTCCTAACATTTCAATGCTTGTATATAATTCTGTTGAGCAAACATTAGATAATTTGCTGAACTTATTCCGAGGTAAATTTTGAAAAGAAAGATAACTCTACTTGCAGTAATCTTGATTACAACAATACTTGCAAGATCGTTTTTGCTACCAGCAAATAAGCATAAAACAAAACTAGTGCTCTACGTCGTTGTTGACCAGCTTGCAGCAAACTATATTGAAAGATTTGATTCATTCATTGAAGGTGGTTTTAAAAAGCTAAAAGATAACGGGGCTTACTTTCCGAACACATTTCACGAGCATGCAGACACTTCAACCTGTCCAGGACATGCCGCGCTCTCTACAGGAATGTATCCGAGCCATTCTGGTATAGTTCAAAATTGGTGGAATGATAGAAACACTGGTAAGCAGATCTACTGTGTTGATGATCCAATTTATAAGAGCTCACCAAAACAGCTGCTCGTTAGTGCACTTCCTGATTGGATAAAAAACGATAATCATAGTTCTAAGGTCTTCTCCGTCAGTGGCAAAGACAGAGCTGCTATCATGATGGGTGGAAAAAGTGCGGATGCAGCATTTTGGTATGACAAGAAAAGCGGGAATTTTACGACTTCGAAGTATTATAATCTACTTAAAAGCCCTAAATGGTTTGAGCAGTTTCATAAACCGAAACCTATCAATCAATTTTTTGGAGTGGCCTGGGAGAGCTTACCAGTAGACCCTCTAATGCTAAAAAAGGCAGAGATAACCATTTTAGATAGAGGGCTTTTTCCAGATAATTTTCCACACAGTTTAGGTGATGCATCTGTAGTTCCCGATCTGAGTTTCTACGAAGAGATCTACCAAACTCCATTTTTAGATCAATACACTATTCAGTTTACAAAAGCGTTAATCCGTGGTGAAGAGTTAGGCCAAGATAGCAACCTTGATTACCTCTCAGTTTCTCTCTCTGCATTAGATTTAGTTGGTCATAAGTATGGACCAAACAGTCCGGAAGTTTTAGATGCTTTTAGAAAGGTAGACCTGCAAATTGGGGAGCTCTTAGATTTTATTGACCAAACGATAGGATTAAAAAATGTCCTAGTCGTGGTTTCATCAGATCATGGGGTGCAGGCTTTTCCGGAATACCAACACCATAGAGGGATTGATGCATTTAGAAGAGATACAGAGGATGTCCTTTGTATTCAAAACTCCGCCAAAAAGATTGAGGCACTACTAAATGTTAAAGATCTCTTTAAGGCAAATCTCTATTTGAATAGCGAAACTATCGCTCATAACAAAATCCCGCTCGATAAGTTAGAAGACCTTTTAAAATCCGAGATTCAAAGTTGTAGATCTGTTAAAGCATTGATCTCAACGAAAGATCTCTTAGAGGCTGAGAATTACCTGTTTAAAAACAGTTACCATCCTGAAAGGAGTCCTGATTATTTTATTGAACTTGAGAGAAATGCCCTGCCTAGCCAAATCTCAGGTACGAGCCATGGAACTCCATATGATTACGATAGCCATGTTCCTGCTTTTTTCATGGGCAATAATATTGAAAAAGGAATCTATCAACAAAGAATAGCTACAGTGGATCTCGCTCCAACAGTTGCGTCAATTCTCAAACTAAAGTTTCCGACAAATCTGGATGGTAAGTTAATCTCAGCTGAACTTATCAGCGCTAACTAATAGGTAGAACTTTCTCGAAGCACAATCACTTTACAACCATAAAAACAAACTGGTTATAAAGTGATTGTACTTCTAGAAAGAGTTCCTAGAGTTTTAGCGACTACCCTATCTGAGAATGTAAGAGAGTTTCTCTAGCCTTTTGAGAATGATGCGACACGATATAAGAGTGCAAATGTCAAGTCAATTCAGCCAATAATGTTAGAGTCTAGCAAGGCGCTTAACGAATCCAGGGCTGTTATTTTCTCAGTTTTAAACTTTTCAAAAGCTTTCTCTTCTCTTGGAATCCCAGCGAATTTCAAACCTGCTCCATTAGCTGCAAGAAAGTCGATATGCGAATCTCCCACATAAAGAATCTCTTCAGGAGCAATTGAGTGATTTGCAAGTGTTAACAATGCCGGCTTAAAAACTTCAGGGTTCGGTTTGTGAATATCGGTATCTTCGCATGTTTGAATTAACAAAAAATCTGAAACAGGGAATCCTAATCTTTCAAGATCTGGCATAATCAAAGCACGACTAGTCGAGGTAACGACACCCACATGCTTATCAGCAATTAATGCCATTACTGTATCAACGGCATCGGGATAAGACTCCATTGGAAAATTATCTGTAATAGATTTGTATCTACTAACGACCTGTTCATGATCTGAATCAATCTCTCCAAACAAATTTTTAAAAAGAAGGTCAAAGGATTTTCCCCAATCTTTAGAGATGACCTCACTTGTAAGTTCATAATTATAAAAATCTCTGGCTAAGGCCTGAATAGCTAAATATTTAGAGGCTCGAGTCTGAACGAGCGTGTCATCGTAATCGAATAAAACTGCTTTTATCGAAGTCATTTGAACTAATACTAATTACGGTTTGATCTAGTTGAATATACAATATAGTAATAATGATAAAAATAAAGCTTCATTTCGAAACTAATGAAATCACCGATCAGGCTTGTATCTGAATTCCTTTTTATTATCCTGCTATGTATTGGGTTTTTGTATCTTGGTGGGACCGAGAGAAAGACAAGCCCAGCAGTTGCAAATGCACTTGTTAAAAAAAACAGTAGCTTTATTACAAAACCTGAGAACGGAATCTCTGTCTACAATCAAGCTTTATCGTTTCCTGGTTTAACACTCATTGCTGAAAACGGATCTGCAGAGGTCAAACTTATAAATCAACTAGGTGAAACAAAGCATAAATGGAATGTTGATGTTGAGCGCGCTAGATTACTTCCTAACTGCAATCTATTGGTAATTCACGGAAGCAAGTGGGGATTACAAAATGAACCATGGATGCATCTACGTAGCAAAGTAAGAGAGTACTCATGGAGTGGCGAAGTTGTCTGGGAGCACAAGATCCCTCAGAGACCACACCATGATATTCAACGCCTAGAAAACGGGAACACTCTTGTGATTACCCGTGCAAGAGTTCCAACAGAATATAGAACTAACATCACAGACCCTGTTCGCCTGGATGCAAGAATTCTAACGGATGGAATTGAGGAGATCAGCCCTTCTGGTGAAATCGTTTGGGAATGGAAGTTTTACGAAACATTTGATGCAAACCGTTGCGGAGCAGGGCCATGTAAGCCTTCAGGACTAACTCCTCCGCCTGGAGCGAAACGTGTGACGTTTGATTGGACGCATCTAAACACTGTGCAGCCTTTACCTGAAAACAAGTGGTACGATTCTGGAGATGCACGCTTTAAACCAGGCAATTTAGTAATTATCGCACGAAATTGGTCAACAATTTTTATATTGGATAAGGAAACAAAGCAGGCCGTTTGGGAATATCGTGGCGATGACGATTACAAACTGAGAAGTGGACATGAAGCGCATATGATTCCAAAAGGACTTGCTGGTGCAGGAAACATCCTTGTCTTTAACAATAATGTAAATCCATTTAAGAAAACAAAAAGCGGATCTTCAAAAATCATGGAGCTAAATCCAATTAGCAAAAAACCTGTTTGGATTTATGAAAACGGCAAAGAATTCTTTAGTGAAGGTGCTGGCTCTGTACAACGCCTACCAAACGGCAACACTTTGATCTCAGAGGACGAAGGATACAGTGTCTTTGAAGTAACGCCTAATAACGAGATCGTCTGGCAATATAATGGAACTAGTAGAATCGCACGTGCTCAGCGATACTCATACCAATACTGTAGTAACTTTTCAGCACTACACCATTTCTCATACTAATTTTTTAGGTAATTTGGTCTGGGCCCTTTATGCCCAGACCGAAGAAGCACAACTAACCAGCGTGTGGTTCAGTTGTGATATTTAAACCGATCTCAATTTCATCATAAATAAGCTTATCGCCAAGCTTTTTAATGTCGAAAAAGGATCCTGAGTTATACTTAATACCCCAGTCAGCACGATTGATAACTACATCAGCATTTGCTGTATAAACACCATCTTTCTGTGTGATTGTTGCAGGGAAAGTAATCGCTTTTTTGATCCCTTTAATCTCAAGCTCACCGGTAATGGTGTAATTAGTCTCAGATGTCTTTTCAGCACTATTAAGGGTAAATTTACCAACTGGATATTCAGGAACATTAAAGAAATCATCTGACTTTAGATGTCTCTCAAGCTTAGCTGCATCTTTAGTATCAGCTAAATCTTTGTTTTTAATAGTGCCCATGTTAAGCGTGAACTCACCTGCTACAGGCATGCCATTTTCCATAGTGATGCTTCCATCACTTAGTTTGAGCACCCCAGTATGAGATCCTGTGACCTTTTTCCCAGTCCACTCTAAAACACTACTTGTGGTATCAATTGTAAACTTCTCTGGCGCTGCGAAACTAACGCTCACAATAGTTAGTGAGCTCAGCAAGAGCATTGAAAACTTATGCATGTATCTCTCCAAATTAGATATAAACAGGATGCAAGAAAGGCCTAATCAAAAAGCCAATCTAAAATCTAATCCCTTAGATATCTCAAACTTGAAAATATTCAAAGTAAATAGATACAAACACAATACTAATAAACTATTTTGAACTTAGTGCAGATTGAACTTGTCCAGCATATTCAACAATTCTCTCTATTGGAGACCTAGCAAAAGCACCACCATATGGATTATGCTCCCTTTCTCTTGTGCCAATTATCAGTTCCTGAACTCCTTCTAGCATACACTCAACTTTAGCAGCAGCTTCAAATCCGGCACCCCCAGGCAAAGCACCTCGAACTTCGTTATAGAGATCATCTAAAGGCAAGCAGAACCCTCTAAGAGTTTCAAGATCCAGCCCTCTATAACTGCGCTTACCATCAAAGTAATCAAGAACTGCAGATAAAGTCTCTGCAGAGTTTGAAACCTTTCTCTCTAATGGTTTGTGCTGCGCAGTAACTCGTGCTTCAGGAGATAACTGCTCTAATGGGGTCACACCTAATGCTAATCGGACCTGTCTTGAATGTTCGGCTAAGCCTGCAATAGTTTGAACATAGCTCTCTCCAAGTATATCACCATAACTTGTGGTATCGATATCATGAACTATTGTTCGTACGGCTGTTAAGATTCTTAAACCATCCATCATCGACTTCGGACTTACACCATTGAGCATGTCTAAATCTGCACTCTTACACTCAGCAGCAACTGCTTCTAACTCATCTCGAAAGTCACGTAGCTCTGAAAATCTCCTACGAAGCGTTCCATCTTCTTTAATCAGTAGTGGTTCAAGTTTGGCTAAGATTCTATCCAGCTTAACTGCATTTGGATGAGTCGGATCTGTCACTGGATAATCAGGCATTTCTATTTTAGGTTTTGTTGGTCCTCCTCGCTGAAGTCCCGAAGAAATGTTCCTAAGCATTCTAGCAAATCTAGTCCCATCATCACTTGGGCTTGGGCGTCCGCCTGCTCCATGCTCTCTTCTATAGCGTGGAAGCTCTGGTGGTATGTTACCTATAGGTGGAATGGGAGGAATTCCAGATCCAAAGACATCGTTAGCACCAGGTGTGTGCTCACCACCGGCAGCAAGTCGATATTCTCTTGGGGTTTCAACTGCGTATCTTGCAGCATCAAATTCAGCGTTACCTGGACCAGCAAAAACATTTGCTAATGGTTGCTCTAGTTCTAGTGGTTCTATTCCTAGTTGAGTATCGATCTCATCGATTGCAGGCTCTAATGGTTCAGACGGATCTTGGATTTCTTGGGGTGTTTCTTCTTTTAATTCGCTCATGTTTTATGACCAACGATTCAAACAATTAATCAAAGTACCCCTACTTCTATTATTATTACTATAATTAGGTCTTAAGTAACATCAAATTATTGTATAAATATAAATGGTTACAAAGAATCGCATCTCCGAGCTCTGTTCAAATACACAGTTACAAATCGTTTCTGATGTGTAAATCTATGTATCGATCTGCACTCTGCAGGTCTAACAGGTGGTTATCTGTACAATTTGGGGTAGTTGGTTAATACAAGTAATCGAGCTAATTGATATTTAGTTTTTACGGTATTGCATATGAAAATTACTGCCCTGCTCTCGCTGATCCTCTTGTTCCCCATTACTTCTAATGCACAAGAGTGCGCTAATGAAGTCACAATTAATTTTAATAGTTTAGCAGCAGGCACTGTCGTCTCTGATCAATTTAGCTCAAGTGGGATCTCTTTAATCTCAACTTTAAATGCGAACTCTGCGCACCCAGATCTCGCTCTAATTTTTGATAGTTCAAACCCGTCGGGGGGTGACTTAGATCTTGGAACTCCAAATCAATCTAACGGAGGTCCAGGGATAGGAAACGGCGCAAACAATAATACTTCTTTAGGAAACCTCTTAATCATCTCAGAAGATAGCACTGATGCTGATAGTGATGGCTTGATTGATAATCCAGACGATGAGTCAAGTGGAGGAGATATTGTTTTTAACTTTACGAAGCTCTCACAAATCAAAGAACTTGTTTTTGTAGATGTTGAATCAGGTCTAACAATCAGTGGTTTTAATGCTAGTAACGAACCGACATTTACCTCTGAAGTTTCAGAGTCGGAAGATAATGACGTTGTAACCATAAACCTTTTGAACTCGAGCGAGAAAAATAATGCCCGTTTAGTAATGTCTTTGAGGGATTCTGGAGCACTTGCTTCAATCACACTGTGTCAAAGCAATACAGTCATTAATAAAACTGTAAAGATTCGAAGACTTTGCAAAGCGCTTAAGGCGAGCAAAAGAAAACGAATTGGCAAACGCCGTCTAATAAAAGCAGGAAAGTTCATCAGGGCCGTTTTGAGTAAAGCCGGCAAAAATGCACTTCGAAAAGGGACATGTTGACAAATCTTTAATGAAAGCTAGTCGATAGCAGCTTGCTTAATTCTGTCAAGAAATGTAATTATCGGAAACTGCTCTGAGCAGATCATAAAAGTATCCGATCTTTTATCCATTCTTAATTTCTAAGATTATAACATTTGAGTAGTTAAAACAGTTCGTTCAAGCGGAAAAAGGACTAACTATTTAGTCTTATCTCCGACTTGAGCGCCATTATGCCAATGGTAGGTTAAGTTCGGTAACTGGGCAGGTCTTTTGGTTGACGTCTGATGTGAGAGGACGTGAAGATCAGCCCACAACCCCCCTAAACTCCGGGAGGAGATATGAACGAGAGGGAAACGATCCTCAGTGCCCTGCAGAGGGCTCTCAGAGATCCAGGCGGCCGTCTGCCGCTCACAGGCAAGTTCGTCGGTTCTGCGTTCGAGTACGCGGGCGGCATCAAGATCATGCGCGGTGGCTACGGCAACTGGCAGCAGGTCGGAACGCTCGTGCGGCTCCCCGAGGGCGCCGAGAGCATCATCCGCGCCTACAGGCCGCAGCTCGCGCTGCCGCACGTCGAGGGCCGCGGGGCCGTGCGCCAGCGACTCCAGGCCGCCCGCACGCGCATCACCGCCGAGAACGAGGCGATGCTCACGCAGCTGAGCGACGTGATCGACCCCGTGATCAACGAGCTGCTCGCGCAGTTCGAGGCGCTGGCGGATCCGGTCGTCGACGAGGTCCCCGTGCTCGTCTGACGCGCAAGCTCGAACTCCACCGCCCCCTGAGCGCCCGCAACGGCCTCAGGGGGCGGTACCTCTTTATATAAATGGTTATCTACAAGTTTGTAGCATAGGTCTAGGCATATGGCGTTCAGTCTTGCTGATCAGGTCATCCATTAAGTTGAAGACTAGATCAAACCAACTTCTAACCTCTTAAAATCATTAATTCTTATCTTTACTGCTCGGATTTGTTTGCGCTCGCGCATCTACTCTGGTCAAAATAGCACCTTATAATATAGTAAAAGATGAATCGGTTATCATCTGGAGTTTGTATGGCAAGGATTGCTGACCTATTTCGAATCACCATGCTTGCAGCGTTTGTCTGCCTTGTCTCTATTTGTAAGCCCACTGCGCTTAGAGCTGAAAGCTTAAGCAACAGACTCTCATCTCTCGCCCCTAAACTTTCTCGTGATGTTTTACAGATGGCATTGCATGCTACTGAATGCGCCGTCGCTAGTGGTGCTGCTCAAGATGCAAACTACCTAGGTGTAGTTGATTATTCGCTGCCATCTACAAAAAAACGTTTTTGGGTCTTTGATTTGAAACATCCGCAACTCCTCTGGGAAGAGCTAATTGCTCACGGGAAAAATAGCGGTGATAATTATGCTACTGCATTTTCAAACAAGGTTGGCAGTTTACAATCAAGTCTCGGTTTATTTAGAACAGGTGATACATACGTAGGTAGAAATGGATACTCCATGCACCTACACGGTCTTGAACCTGGTATAAATAATGCTGCTTTAGATAGAGCGATTGTTATGCACGGTGCATCATATGTCAGTAAAGATTTCGTGCAGCATTATGGACGACTTGGCAGAAGCTGGGGATGTCCAGCACTAAGACAAGAGGTCTCTACAGATGTAATTAACACCTTAAAAGATGACGCATTTTTATTTGTTTACTATCCAGACAGCGAGTGGAAACAGGAGTCCCCATATTTAAAAAACTGCGGCTAGTCTGCCTTGCTCCTCTCATTGCACTTGTAATCCCCTCCACACTACTCGCACAAACTACTGCGGATTCAGACCATAATCTGCTTGATCAAGTTGCTCTATTACAAAATGCGATAGAAAAGTATGAACAGATCGATCAAGCTGGGGGTTGGGAAGTTATACCTGATGGACCGCTAATTGAGCCTGGAGATAGAAGCGACAGAGTTGAGGCAGTCACACAGCGCTTGATCAAAACGGGAGATTTCAAAGGAAGTTTTTTTAGAAGCTCTCTTTATGTTGGAAGTCTCGTAAGGGGAGTTAAACATTTTCAAACTAGAAACGGTCTTGATCCTGATGGACTGATTGGCCCTGCAACATTAAAAGAGTTAAACAAACCGGTTGCACAAAAGATCTCTATTTTAAAATCAAATCTTGCTCGAGCTAAAACACTTAGGACGAGACTGCCCGAGAACTACGTCTTAGTTAATGTTGCTGGCTATGAGCTTGTGGCTGTTAAAGATAACAAAGTACAAATTCATTCACGTGTTGTCGTAGGGACAACAGAAAATCAGACACCTATCTTCAATGATAAAATTAGATTAATTGAGCTTAATCCCTACTGGAACGTACCAACTTCAATCTCAGCTAAAGAGTTGATCCCGCTTATGGCGCAATATCCAGATTATCTGGACTATAACCATATGCAGTTATCAAAAGTACAGGACAATGGCCTGTATCAAAAAGTTAGTTATCAAGATTATAACTGGTCAAAACTTGCACCAGGTGAAGCTTATAAATTTAGAATGCGCCAAGAGCCTGGCCCATGGAACGCATTGGGTGAGGTGAAGATTATTTTTCCAAACCAGTACGACGTCTACTTACATGACACTCCTCAAAAAGATTTTTTCAAAGCAGCTCGAAGATCATTTAGTCATGGATGTATCAGAGTTCAAAAAGCACTTGATTTAGCTTTGTATCTTGTCTCAAACGACTCCGGTAACTGGACTAAGAGAGAATTTAAAGCAGCGCTAAAATCAGAGGAAAACCAAACGGTTAATTTAAAAACCCCTATCCCTATCTTCCTGATTTACAATACAGCTTGGGTTGATGCAAAAGGCTTAACTCAGTTCCGTCCCGATATCTACAAGCGGGATTAGAGGATCTATCTCACAGTTTTTTTAACTCCTAATTGTATGTTAAAACCTGCAAGCAACGGTTTCTCCGGCGCTGCCCTGAGTAGGTAGTTTGCCGGTTCCCAATTTGGCCCAGAGCATGGAGGACATTCGATGCGGGTCTCAAGTTCTAGTTCGTTCGGTAGCCTGGACGGAACCATGGTGGTGGTTCCGGTTACCCAGGCACACCTCGACGGCAACCTCGGTGGTGCCTCGGGGATCTTCAGAGAGGTGGATGGTTTGGTTGGGGGAGGTCTGCTCGATCACCTTCGAGAGACTCCGGGTCGGTTCGACCCTGCGGGGAGCGATCCCTACTTCATCCCTTCCATGACCAACAACCGCATGGTGCTGGTCGCGCCCTACGATCCGGGTCACTCGCTGCTGGATACGACCGCGGCGATGCACGCTCTCGGCTGCACTGCGGTCAAGGGCGCGCGTACGATGCGGCTTCGAAAGGTGGCGGTGTGCGACACCGTCGTTCCCAACGGCGCCAGCTTCCTGCTCGAGAACCTGCTGCAGGGCGGAGCCTTCAGCAACTTCGACTTCGGGTACGGCGATACGAGCAAGCGCCCCCCTGGCGTCGAGGAGTTCGCTCTGCTCGGTGGTGGAGCGACGGATCGCTACATGGATCACATGAACCGCGGTCTCGGCTTCGGCAAGAGCGTGAACCTGGCGCGCGAGGTGATCCTCACGCCACCGAACCTGCTGGCTCCGGAACGTCTCGGCGAGATGGTCAGGGAGTGGTTCGACGGCACCCGGGTCAAGGTCACGGTTCGCGACATCGACTGGCTGCGCGAGAACGGATGGGGAGGACTCCTCGCCGTGAACGCCGGCAGCAGACGCCCGGCCGTGATGATCGAGCTGACCTACATCCCGGAGGATGGCGGCAGCGAGGACGACATCATCGGCCTCGTCGGCAAGGCCGTGATCTTCGACTCGGGCGGCATCAACCTCAAGCCGACCGAGGGGATCACCGACATGAAGGGCGACAAGGGCGGTGGCGCTGCGGTCATCGGCGCGATGATGAGCATCGCCAAGCTCGGAGCTCCGCGCATCGTGAAGGCCTTCATCCCGGTCACCGAGAACATGACCGGCGGCGACGCGACGCGACCGGGTGACGTCATCACGATGCTCTCCGGCAAGACGGTCGAGGTGCTGAACACCGACGCCGAGGGGCGCCTGATCCTGGCCGACGCGATCTGGTACGCCGAGAATCAGGGCTGTCAGCGGATCATCGATGCCGCCACCCTGACCGGATCGGCCGTCTTCGCGCTGGGTCACCACTACGGTGCGCTCTTCACCCACAGCGAGGGGCTGCACGATCAGATCATGGCTGCGAGCATCTCCGCGGGCGAGGCCTTCTGGCGGATGCCGCTCGATCGGCGCTACGACGAGCGGCTCAACAGCCCGGTCGCCAACATGGCGAACCTCGCCAAGGAGCCCAGGGCTGGCGGAGCGATCACGGCGGCGCACTTCCTGCACCGCTTCGTGCGGAGTGCGACCCTGGCTCACCTCGACATCGCCGGATCGATCGAGAAGCTGATGGCCGGCAAGACCCGCGGCTTCGCTGCCGCCACCATGGCGCGGGTGGCGATGATGCAGTAGTCGACAGAGCTTCACGCTTTGCGGCTGAAGCATCCGCCGCAACTCGAATGAACGAAGGTTCTGCAACACCGATCTCCATCGACCCTCTGGGTCGGTGGAGATCATTCCTTTTTTCTTTCAATTGTTCAGGAAATTGGAGCTTTATTCTTGCTCTTGGTTAATTACCGCAATCACTACTTTCTTCTGGATGCACAGCAATCAACTGAATTATCTCAACATGCCGTGGAAACATTCCGAGATGCCCATAAGTACCATCAGGGGAAACGCATGCTTTAGCTTTGAGATACAAACGTTTATCAGGCGGATTAAATCCTGTTCCACCAAGTTTCTTTATCTCACTACTTAATCTACTTTGAGCAGACCTTGGCTCAAGCCACCATGAGACTGTTTCAGATTCACCACATGGAGTAAAACCACTGAGTTCAAAACTTGAAGTATAAAACCCCTCAATAATCTGAACTTCACCAACTTCTTTATCTGTATGTTGGGTGTAACTACATTGCTCAGAAAAGCTAGTGAGACTTAGCAATAAAAGTTGAGCAAGCAGAGAGAGTTTGAAAATACTAAACATGTTCATCTTGATAGATTATACAATTTTTAGATAAATCGAGCTAGAAGTCTTAAAAACTAGCATTTGTCTGCAATCTAGTTTGAGTAACTCAAAAATCAAGCATAAGCTTGCCGATAGGCGAAAGTGTGTTTTACACATCCAGAGGCATGTTACCAATCACTGATTCTTTCAGCTTCAGCTCGGGTACCCTCCTCTATTTCTCAGTTCTTTCAACGTTAGTACAGAGCAGAATCATTTAGGAGCTGGCGAGCTTATATCGTCATCTCCACTTCGGTTTGAATCGGTTGTGTAAAACACGGGATTTCGAAAGCGTCTGCCGGAATGCGTTTATATACGCGCTGATGAACTTGCTTGAGAAATCCCATTAAACTTGCCGTGAAATCATATTCGATCATGATGCTTTAGCGTGATTGACAATGTGCAGTAATTGCGAACATGTTCGTACGCTGAGGCATCTTCAACTGAGATTTGCCAGGCGCTATCAGCGCCCCAAGTTCAATCTGGTTGTCGCTTATAATTCGCGAAGAACAACGTGCTGAAAAGCGAAGGAATGTGTGCGGATTATAGCCTCAACTTTGGAACTTAGTTGCTAGTGATCTTTTGAACTTAGCTGTTCAGATCACTCGCTTCTAAGTTCCACCTATTCAATTGCTACCTCCTAGTACATTCACTTACTGCGTTCCGAGAATTACTCTTAGACGCGAAACCACAGAAAAATGCGCTTAAAGAGCGCCAAATGCTTAGGAGTTGGCCATGCGATTCATCGGACTCCAGCACCGTCGTAAGAAGACAGCTCAAGGAGAAGCGCGACCGACAATGGTTGCGATTCATGAGCGAGGGAAACCTCTGCGCATGATCAAGCTCGAAGACGAACAGGCGGAGCTTGATTTCGTCAAGGGAGTCTTCCCGCTCAGGATGCGTGAAGCAACTACTGAAGACAACCCGGCTGATTTCCAAGCTCATCAACTTGTCTGGAAGAATCTCAGTGGCGATGAAAGCGTGCCGGAGGGAATTCCTGAGTTTCAGATTCGAGATATCGGAAAGCAGAAAGAGCGTTTGCAATACCTGAGCAAGGTTCCCGCTGAGTTCGACGGACTTTGTGAAGGAGACAACGTAGCAGCTATCTCTGGTGGCAGCGGCATGCGACTGCTCTGCGCAATGACGAATCGTGGCAATCGTATCGGCGCCACGGTCTTCACGATTGCACCCGCCACTCTGCTTGAGGTGCGTCCGAATTACGACAAGAGTGCTGATGCCGGTGTGCTGGCTGAACTCTTGGCAGCAGAGCTTGAAGGTGGCAGAAACCAGCTCTTTCACATACTGCTTCCACGTCACGCCGACATTCTCCGAATTTGCGTGCTCTGGGAGCAGCGCATGCTTGATCAACACGAGCGGATCAAGTGCTCACTCAGACTTCAAGCTCGAGTCGTAGGATCGATCTTTCTCTCCGAGGATGGTGAATTCCCCGCAGGCTCAATCGCCGCTGCTCGTGAAGCTATGCTCGCAAACGATGAGCTCTACCAGAGGCTTCGTGCAAGCGAGAAGCGTACCGACAGCTCGTTGCTTGCTGCGCTTGAGAAATCTCCCCTCTATCGAGAGGTCTTCAAGCCTATCGAGGGATTGGGTCCGGCAATCGCTGCTCGAATCATCTCTGAAGTTCTCGACATCAGACGCTTTCCCAATGTCGACAAGTTCGTTCGCTACATCGGCGTGCATGTCGACAATGGTCGCTTTGCGCGATATCGGCGTGGTCAGACAGGTACTGCTTGGAAGGGCCAAGCTCGACAGGCGCTCTACCTCTTGATGGACCAAGCCAACAAGAGACCGAAGTCATCACTCGGGATCGAACTTCGCGAAATCAAGCAGAAGATGCGTGCACTTCACCCTGAGGTCATCATCGCTGACGGGAAAAAGCGCTACAGCGATTCGCACATCCATAAGATGGCCTGCTGGCGACTGATCACTCGGGTTGCGCGGCGCATCTATTCGGACTGGAAGAAATTCGAGGAGCAGCAGGCACAAAAAACGGCTGCTTGAAACACACGGCAGGAGCTTGAAAGCGTGCAAGGCGTTGCATGAAAATGCGGCCATCCCATTGCTTTCAAGCTCCTTCAACACATTTTACGAATTCGAAACTCTCAGAGCTTGGATGAGTGAGTGAAGATGCATTAAGTGCGTCCGGAAAATTTCATCCAAGCTCTCCTTAGGTAAGTCAGTCGTGGAAAGTGATCAGACCGGTGCAGGGAATGCGAAAGCAGTAATACTTTTCACGACTTTCAAGTTCTTTCTAACGAGGAAGAGATAAAGGTTAGCTGTACAAGATTCTGCCAAACACATAGCTTTGAGAGGTCGGCTATGGAAATAGGTTTGTTGCCTATGATCTCTCACCACATAACCAATGCACCAGCAAAACTAGTGCTCAATATAACCTATATCAAACGGCACACCTTTGAAGCGCTGTTTCTTGATCACGATTACTTCTATATTTCGAATATATTTCTTAAATTTCTGTCGCATCTGATCCACAACGGAATTGTATTGATCAAAATCTTTAACTTCTAACTCAAGCTCTATCTTACAATCCCCTATCTGCTGAATAAAATGCAGGACGTAAGGATTTGTTCTGCAAAACTCTCTTAGCTCCTGCTCTTT
>JACKAH010000002.1 GCA_020635175.1 Deltaproteobacteria bacterium | reverse complement strand
CTACAAAAGTGATATAGAGTCCTTTATCTTTTTTTGTAATCTGAGGCTCAGAAACTGTGGCTTCTAGAAAACCTCGATTCAGCAACTCTTGGCGCATGATGTTGCGATCATTACGCAACATGTCAATATTCAGCCTACCCGTACCTAAGATCCATGAGCTCCACCATTTGTAAGTTGCTGTTTGAATCGGATCCAAAAGATCGTCTTCATCAAGTTTATCTAGCCCTTCTACTGAGATATCCTTAATCTTATATTTTTCACCTTCAGTAACTTTAAAGGTAATATCAACTTGGTTTGAACTGACTGGCACAACAGAGTAATCAAGCTCTGCGTCATAAAACCCTCTACCTTGATAATAAGAAGCAGCCCTTTTCATAGCCGTCTTTACTTTCAGATCATCCAAAAATCCTCCAGGTTTAAAATCAAGTGCTGTGTTTATATCTTCACTATCAACCGCATCATTACCTGTAACAAAGATTCTTCGAACAACAGGTTTCTCAACAACATCAAAAACTAATACTTCTCTACCAGCATCCCGCACTATCTTTGCTTGAACCTGCTCAAAAAAACCGGTTCCAAATAATGTCTTAATGTCCTCGGTAACTTTCGCTCGATCGACAACTCCAGCTTTGGACTCTATCTGTAACAACAAAGCAGACTTATCTACTTTCTTGTTACCAGCGATGTCGACTGAGGATACGGTATGCTGTTGCGCATAGAGATTACAACTAAAGCCAACGGCTAAAACAAACACTAAAAAACGAAAAATCTTCATGTACTCATCCCTGATAAACAAAAAATCAAGCAGCTAGTTTCAACTCTCCCCCTGGCAGCATTTCATAGGTTTGGTCAAAACTCTTTGCTAGCTCTAAACTGTGCGTCACAACGATACAAAGCATTTTTTGCTCGCGTTGCAATTCGTAAAGCAATCCCTGAACTTCGACTGCTGTCTGGTGATCTAAATTGCCAGTGGGCTCATCTGCTAATAAAACAGCAGGTTTTGTAACAAGTGCGCGAGCAATTGCAACGCGTTGCTGTTCACCGCCCGACAACTCTCCAGGAGTATGATGGATTCGGTCAGACAAACCAACCCGAGCAAGCATTTCAGTAGCAGAACTGAAAGCTGCCTTCTGATCAACCCTTTGTAGCAACAACGGCATTGCTACGTTTTCAAGAGCTGTAAAATCCCCCAACAAATGATGAAACTGAAAGATAAAGCTTATGTTCTTACCACGAAAACGGCTAATTTCATCCTGTGACATCTCCGTAATATTATGCTCATCAAAAAAGACAGAGCCCCGCGTAACAGAGTCAAGCCCACCTATCATATGTAATAAAGTGGATTTTCCAACACCCGATCTCCCAACGATCGCAACTGAGCCAGATTCTGGAAATTCAAAATTAATATCATTAATAACAGTAAGCTTATTACTAGCATCAAAATAAGACTTACTGAGGTGTGATAAACGTACAATCAAATTAATTACTCGTATCTTAAAACAGATGCTGGGTCCAAACGACTGGCCTTACGCGCTGGATATATTGTAGCTAACAAACAAATGAGGAATGATGCAATTCCCACCACCGCAAAGTTAATAAATTCAATCCTTACAGGTACTTGCGAAATCGGAAAGATCCTTTCGTCTAGCGGAAAACCATAAATATCAAGCAAAATGCACGCGATATATCCAAGCAACAATCCCAAAAGCGTCCCCACGCCACCAATCATTCCTCCCTGATAAATGAAAATCTTGGCGACATCCTTAGTACTAGCTCCAAGAGTTCTCAAAATGGCAATGTCTCCTCTCTTCTCTAAGACAAGAAGAACTAACGTGCTAACAATTGAGAAACTTGCCATTACAACAATTAACAACAAGACTAAGAAGTATACTTTTTTCTCAAGCTGAATAGCGTCCCAAAGAGGCTTGTTAACAGTTGTCCAATCTTGTGTATAGAAACCAGCATTAGCTCCTATATCTCCTAAAATTGTCTGAGCAACCTGTGGTGCTCTATCTATGTCGTTCAATCGAACTTCAATTCCAGTAACATTGTCGCCAAGTCTAAAGAAGCTTTGCGCAGCTTCAAGTCCCATGTACATCAAGGTGTTCTCATAATTAACTAAACCAGAGGAGTAGACCCCTGCTACAACAAAACGTTTATACTTTGGCACCAAACCAAGCGGTGTTGAGCCAACCTGTGGGGAAATAAGAGCGATTAAATCACCTGGTAGGATATTCAAGGTCATTGAAAGTTCTTTTCCAATGATAATACTTGGTAATAAAACCTGATCTTCTTTTCCATTTGGCCTAACAGTTTTAACCATCTGAGGCTCATAAAGCATAGACTCACTATCAGGATCATCATCAAGATACTTACGAAGCTGAGTAGCGGTAGA
This sequence comes from Deltaproteobacteria bacterium, assembly GCA_020635175.1. GTDB lineage: Bacteria > Bdellovibrionota_C > UBA2361 > UBA2361 > J135 > JACKAH01. The sequence goes on along the minus strand of JACKAH010000002.1, from coordinate 180,186 downwards.
ACTTCCCTGCTCAATCCCTCTCACCAGAACACCGGTTGCACTATTATTTGAGCGTATCATCGCTTGATTATAGGTAAACGCAGAGACAGCACTTACTTCAGGAAGTCTGTGTACTTCTTGTTCTAGTTCCCTCCATTCCGAGATTTTACCGCCAAGCTTTTTAATAGTGACGTGAGCTTCAGCATCTAAAATTTTATTACGCAGCTCATATTCAAATCCCGTCATGATTGCCATTGCCATGTTGATAACGATGACACCAATCGCAACACCAAGAATTGAAATTAATGTTATGATAAAGATGAAAGCTTCTTTTCTACGTGAAAAAAGGTAACGTGCGGCTATCTGCTTTGATGGATTAAATGACATCTAAAAATAGCCTCTACTCTCCAACTGCTAAATCTGACTCTTCGACACTTTCATCTCTTGGTTTCATCTGCGGGAACAAGATTACATCACGAATTGATTGAGAATTTGTTAAAAGCATAACCAATCTGTCTATTCCAATACCTTGACCAGCAGTAGGACACATTCCATATTCAAGAGCTCGTAAAAAGTCCTCATCAACTTCATGCGCTTCCTCATCGCCAGCTTCTTTTCGCTGAGCCTGGCTTTCAAAGCGTTCCCGCTGATCTACTGGATCATTTAACTCAGAGAATGCATTAGAGGCTTCCATTCCGCAAATAATCAACTCAAACCTATCTGTAATCTTTGCATCAGTTTGGTTTGCTCTAGCTAGTGGAGAAATCGAGAATGGATGATGAGTAATAAAGGTAGGATTAATTAGCTTGTCTTCTACCAACTCGTCCCATAATGCTGCCAAAGATCTCCCCCAATCACCTGGCTCCTCAAGCTCAACACGGTGTGATTTTGCAGCAGCAACTACACCTTCCAAAGTGTTTAGATCAAAATCTTTAGAGACCCCACCAATTTCATAAACAGAATTGACCATTGAGATTCTTGGCCATGGAGGAGTAAAATCAATCTCCTTCTCACCGTACGAAATTTTCAACTCACCACAAACTTTTTTAACTAACCTAACAAAGAGCTCTTCAGTTAAGTTCATTAGGTCTTCAAATGTAGCGTAAGCCATGTAGAATTCAATCATTGTGAACTCAGGATTGTGCTTAGTAGAGATGCCCTCATTCCTAAAGACACGACCTATCTCAAATACTCTCTCAAGCCCACCGACTATAAGCTTCTTCAGAGGCAACTCCAGCGAGATCCTCAGATGCATGTCAAGGTCAAGCGCATTATGATGGGTATTAAATGGTCTGGCATCCGCCCCTCCAGGAACTGATTGGAGCACTGGAGTCTCAACCTCCAAAAACCCCTTCTCTTCCATAAACCTTCGAATTTCAGAGATTATCTGTGCTCTTTTTCTAAAAACATCTCGAACCTCAGGGTTCGCAATTAAATCTACATAACGTTGTCTATACCTAGCTTCGATATCAGTTAATCCGTGCCACTTCTCAGGCAATGGAATCAACCCTTTTGCTAACAGTCGAATGCTTGAAGCATGTAAAGATTTTTCGCCTGTTTTTGTCGAGAATGGATTTCCAGTAATCGAAACGATGTCCCCAATATCGAACTTCTTAAATGCTGCAAAAGCATCTTCCCCAATTTCATCCTTCCTAAGATAAGATTGAACCTTACCATGAGCATCTAGAATATGGACAAAAGCTGCCTTTCCCATATCTCTAAGGCCAACAATCCTTCCAGCAATTGTAAACTCTTTTGTCTTATCAGGTTCATTTGTTACTTCTAGTTTATGAATTTCACTAGATGACGCTGTCACCTTAACGTCATTGGGATATGGATATCCCTGCTGTCTTAACTCAGCCAACTTTTCAAATCGAACCTCTTCCTGCTCACTTCTTTTAACCACCTGCTCCTCTCCGAATTAGGTATACTTCAAAATTAATGAGTGATTATAGTTACCTGAGAGCTATCCTGCAATGCTTTGAGAGCAGAGTAACTAACTTTATCTAGAAAAGGCTTATCTTGCAGTAATCAGGAGCCGTTGTTAATCTTATCTTTAAATTCACTAGAGCTTAGTAGCCTTTTAGTGTAGCAATCTAAACGAGTTATCTCAAAGGAACTGTATAATGAACATCGCTACGATTATACTCTTAGCAATCGTTGTAATTGGTTTACTGATACTATTTTACGGGATTGGGATATTCAACAATCTTGTAAAACTTCGTAACAGATTTAAAAATGCGTATGCTCAAATAGATGTCCAACTAAAACGTCGCTACGATTTAATTCCGAACTTAGTTGAAACTGCTCGTGTTTATATGCAACACGAAAGAGAAACATTAACTGCCGTGATTGAGGCTCGAAATATTGCTGTAAAGGCTGGGAATGCTGCAGCAAGCAAGCCAGGCGACCCACAAGCCATGCAGCAACTGCTTGGTGCTGAGGGCGCATTAACGGGAGCTCTTGGAAAATTATTCGCTCTTTCAGAAAGCTATCCAGAGCTAAAAGCTGATCAGAACATGCAACAACTATCAGAAGAACTTACCTCAACTGAGAACAAAATCGCATTTGCACGTCAGGGATACAATGACGCTGTCATGATTTTTAACACTTCGCGAGAACAATTCCCAAATAATATCATCGCAAACAGCTTTGGTTTTAATGAAGCGGAACTTTATCAGATTACAAACGACGAAGAAAAAGAATCTATTAAGATCTCTTTCAACTAATTAATAGCAAGACAAAGAAATTGATATGAATTTCTTTGAAAGCCAAGACACTGCTCGAAGCAACACAAAAAAACTAGTTCTACTATTTGCGTTGGCTGTTGCTGCAATTATTATCGGCGTCTACGTCGTCGTAGTAGTTGTTGGAGTTTGGTCTGGTTTTGAAAGAGAAATTGGCTATCAAGCTTGGCAACCAGAACTTTTTGCTCTCGTCGCATTTGTCACAATATTTATAGTCCTAGTTGGGAGCACCTACAAAACCCTTAGTTTGCGAAGAGGTGGAAGTGCCGTAGCAAGAACTCTCGGGGGTGTGCTAATTCAACCTGACACGCAAGATCCCTTGCAGCGAAGACTTCTTAACATCGTTGAAGAGATGGCCATTGCATCTGGAATTCAAGTTCCCGATGTTTACCTACTCCAACACGAAAGTGGAATAAATGCATTTGCTGCAGGATACACTCCAGCAGATGCGGTAATCGGTGTAACTCAGGGCTGCATTGAGCAGCTTTCAAGAGATGAACTTCAGGGAGTAATAGCACACGAGTTTAGCCATATTTTCAATGGGGATATGCGCCTGAACATTAGACTGATGGGAATCCTACACGGAATCTTAGTAATTGCCCTTATAGGATACTCACTTGTCAGAGGCTTCTCTTATTCAACCCAAACAGTAAGTTCTCGAAGCAGAGAAAAAAACTCAGGGGGAATGCTGATCTTTTTAGGAATCGGCTTAATGGCGATTGGATACATAGGTGTCTTTTTTGGAAAACTTATAAAAAGTGCTGTTTCAAGACAAAGAGAATTTTTAGCTGACGCTTCAGCTGTTCAATTTACCAGAAACCCAGATGGCATCGCTGGTGCACTGAAGAAGATTGGAGGATTTGACTTAGGGTCCACCGTATTAAGTCCAGGTGCGGAGGAAGCTAGTCATATGTTTTTTGGGAATGCACTAAGGGGCAGTATTTCGCATTTATTTTCAACTCACCCCCCACTTACCGAAAGGATTAAACGAATTGATCCCTCTTTTGATGGAGATTTTTACATTTTTAAATTCGCAACCGAGGGAAGAATTTCTAAGTTTCCAGGCGAATATGCCCAGAAAGAGGATGTTTACCAATTCAACTACAGCTCGGAATACCATCCTCACGAGTCTAAAGCAGAACTTTCAGCAACAACAGAAGATGTTATCTCCAAAATTGGCGCCCCTAGCAGCAACCATCTTTCCTATGCTTCATCATTGCTTTGGGCACTTCCTGAAACGTTGAAAGACATGGCACATAATAAGCTTGGTGCAAAGTGTATCGTATATTTACTTCTACTCGATCAGAGCCCTGAGATACGTGATAAACAACTTGAGACTCTGTTTTTAAGCGAAAGCAAAGAGGTTGTTTCGACTATACAGAATATCTACTCTACATATGCGAAGCTGGGAGAAGAGTTTAGATTGCCTTTACTGGATCTTTCAATCCCTGCCTTGAAGCAATTAACAGAATCAGAATATCTAAAATTTCAAACAGAACTTGTTAACTTAATTCATTCAGACGGGAAAGTTTCTTTATTTGAGTTTGTTTTAGTACGAATACTTCTTCACTCAGTGGAAGTAAACTTTAACATCTCAAATGATTATCAAGAAAAACATACTGACATAAACTCGATCCTACATGAACTCCAGATCGTGTATTCGGCACTAGCTCATTTTGGGCACTTAGACCATGAAGAGCTAGGAATTAATGCATTTGCCGCTGCCGCGCGTAAAACCGACACAAGTGGCAGAATTTCATATTTAAGACCTGAGGAGTTTACATTAGACCAAGTCGATGCCGCCCTGACAGAACTTGCCCACTGCTCACACCCCTTAAAAGAGATTATCATCGCAGGAGCAACTGAATCGATCTCTTCTGATGGAAAGGTAACGATTAATGAAGGCGAATTGCTACGAGCAGTTTGCGAGTCATTAGACGTACCACTTCCACCTTTCTTACCTGGTCAGAATGTTTAGAACTACTCCAAGAAACATAACTCATCTGAACAGCTCTGTGCTTCTTGTCCAAACATAAAGTCCGAACCTAAATCATTTTGATAAAGGTTCTTCCAATCTGTCGCATTGATCGAAGAGGAGCTCTGAACACAATTACCTTTAAATTCACCCTTCGCAATCATATAATCAAGTTTTGCTCCGATTAAGTTATTGTTTAACGAAACATATTTTGCTGGATTATCTCCGCAGTAGTTCTTGTAAATAGCTTTTCCACTTTTACCGACTGAGAAGATATAGTTGTTCTCAATAAACAGACTTGGACCTTTAACTCCCACGCCGCTGTAGTTAGTGTTTATTACCTCGCGGTAAGGACCAACAAAACCACTAGGCACTTCCCAAGCGTCAGTTGTTTGAACAGGTGCTTCATTAATATTGAAGACGTTATTATACAAGTAGATTTTACCTGTACTATGATCCTTCTGAGCAGGCTCTGAACCCTCTGATTTTGGAGAATCTTCAGAAGCAAATCCACCCACACTTCTCTCGACAAGGTTTCCATGTGCGATAACAGTCCCACTTAGATCTGATATGGTTAGCGCTGATGCATCGGACGAATCTGAGCAGTAGTTATCAGCGAGGATATATAAACTTTCCTCTGGGTTAAAACCACTGTTTCTTGCTTGTATACACGTCCTACCAACAACTGACATTGTATTTCTGACAAATTCAACTGAGCCGTAATTTCTACCTTGATAGAAGGCATGTTCTTCAGCAATGTTGTGTACGTGGTTATTACAAAATGCGATATCTTTTGTTTGGCCACCTCTGTAGCCCCACTTCGATCCTGACTTTGTTTCTTCTGCTCCCTGAGATCCATCCACAAAGCGTCCATCCATCTCTGTGTTTTTTACTATAACCCTCCAACTTCTAGCTTTTTTGCCACCAGCTTCAGCATCGAAATTTTCAGGTCCAATCCCGAGCAAAGCTGAAACCATGTAAGTATCACCAATGCTAGATCCAACAATTCTAAGATTGTTCATTCCATCTACGACTATGTTCGACGAGTTCCAGATCTGAAATGTCCATCCACCGCCAAAGCCCATCGGTCCAATCGTAACAGGTTTTGTGAAGTAGATATGCAATGGTTTATCATCAGGGAAATGAGCCCAATCAATACCAACGTTTTTTGTTTCAGAGCCACTAACTGCTTGGACATCAATTGTTCCACCTGCAGGAGCGTTCTTTACGGCATCCTTAATTAAGGTGTAGTCACACCCTGCCGGGCAGACTGTTATTGTATCAACCTTACTCAGATCACGTCTAAAAAAGACCGGATCTTCAAGTAGCGATTTATAACTTGGAAATCCTTCTGGCCTATTCAGACTTCCTGAATTGTAGCCACTACAGATGTCTTCTGATTGATCTTCAATAAACGCTAAATTAAACAGATTCGAGGGATAAAATTTACCCTCGTAGATATTTACAACAATCACTGGAAGTGTAGCTGTAAACGGCACGTCAGTGCTAATCGTGATGACCGATGAACTCTTATATTCAAATGGATGTGGATGCCACTTATCGTTAATATAGTAAGCTAGAAGCATTCCCGCAGACTGCGTAGCTGAAATCTTCTTAAATGGTGGCAGAAAATTTTTACCAGAGATTGCGAATTCGTAACCTGATGGACCTTTCTCTAGCTTAGAAAAGTCAATCACACTTGGACCTTCAATGATCGGGTTTATATCTGGATTATCAGCAAAAACAGCTGTCACACCTAGAATTTGGGAGAGAAGAAAAACCAGCAGAGATCTTTGAGTAATTTTAACCATAGAGCACACATACAATTCAGTAAAAAACCTACTAATTAGACCACTCTACGCAATTACCCATACGCTATAGGCATATCTCGCAATTTCTATGCCAGTGATAAATCAGTTAATAATCAACAATGTTACCGAATTTTCTGCGATCTTATGGCATTTAATTGGATACCAGCCTGCAAAATTGCGTATCTCTTGACTAGCGGCTTAATTGATTTTAAATATATGTGAAATATACGCATAAACTACGTAACGCGCTCATTTTCAAAACTCATCGGGAACAAGATTCTATTTAAAACTGCCATTTTACATCGCGAAATCAATGCAAAATGGCAGCGAATGTTAGGTTTTCTGCCAGACCTATAAACACCCGAATTCAATTTTAAGAAAGCAACATCGAGATGCGTTCCCTGCTCCTCTTTCTCTGCTTCGCGGTTTCTAGCTTCAGTACCTATGCGGCGACAGTCGCAGCGTACGAGCCTGGCGATGTGTCAATCAAAGCTCAAGGAGCACTCTTGGTGATCGCCATCTGGATCTGCTCCTTCGTGATGGCAACACGGCTGCTTGGAAGCTACATTCCAAGAGGTCACTTTGCCGCAATCGAGCGCTATCGACTGGGACACCCAACCAAGCTCGTAGAGATCGAGGATGTCTCAATATTCGTGAGGAACGGAAGAGCAAGGCCTGTTGAGCGCAGCTTCTCAAAGCTGCTCCAGGTCAAACTTCGGAGCGAAACCAGGGGCGATGTAACCCTATCCGTACTAGTCTCAGGACTGCTCACCAAGCTTGGCTTTGAAGAGTTCGAGAGAAGCAGAAGCTTGAACTCTCCTATGCTTGAGCTACAGCAAGCTCTCAAGAAAGTCCTCGGGGATAAAACAAATGCGGAACTGGCGTTCAATTTGCGGCCAGAGCACCTTAGAGGAGAACTTCGTGCAGCAACGAAAGACAACCCCCTTCGCATCTTCACGTTGCTCGAGGATCTCACGATTCAACACGCGCCACTCTCGCACATGTAGCAGAGGTTCATCAAAACACGAGAGCATGAGCTGACAAACTCAAGCTCTCGTGTACGAATTTAGGTTTGTTGTTCGCGCCATTTAAACTAGAGATTCAAAGGAGTATGAGCTCCAAACTTAACGACTTCTCTAATGGGAAGAGTTAGGTGCTCTCTAACAACACCAGGATACTTTGAAAAAAGCTTTGATAAGATAGCTCTTATCTCACCCGCATCCCTAACTTCTAAATCAATCTCGTAATCCCAAGCACCAAGCTGCTTAACTAAAAACACGCACTGTGGCAACTTCCGACATTCTTGGAGTAATTTTTCCCAGTCGGCAGAATCGCTTCTTCCGAACCTAAAAAGAACTTTATACTGAAGAAGGCCCATTTTTGAATGACGAATTGCTAAAGGACTTCCGACTATAATTTCATCATTAAGAAGTTTCTTAATCCTGTATGAAATCTGGGCCTGATTTAAATTTATCTTAGATCTCTTCTTCAAGATCTTCTCAATATCACTTGCCGAATAGCGGCTATTTTCCCCTAAGATTAAAAGAATAGCCCTATCCTCTTCCTCAAGTTCATATACATTTTCAGGATGAGTGCTAAAGAATTTAGTTTTCTTAGGTTGCCTTTTCGAATCAGTTAAAAAGTCTCGAGGCAAATACTCATGAAATGTATTTAACATTAGAACACGTTCTGAAATAACGTTACTAAACTCACCAAGTAAATTATCAACAAACATTGAGAAGTCTGAGATAGACGTTGTGTGAACTGCAATTGCAATCTCAAAAGGACCGTCTGATTTTGCAACCCAAACAACCTCATCACGACCTACTAAGAAATCAGAGATAGAGTTAAGTGTGGCTTCGTTCGCGGCGGGCACTCGTAATAACATCTGGTAAACTTGATACCCTAGCTTTGTCCAATCAAGCCCAGTCTGAAATTTGAATATTACCTGATCCTTAACTAACTTCTGGATTCGATACCGAACAGTATCATGCGTAGCTTTTACTAACTTTGCTATGTCTGAATATGTGGCCTTAGAATCTCTGTCCAACTCTCTAAGGATTTTAATATCTAAAGAATTCAATTCTTTCATGTTAAATCAATTATTTAGCTAAGTCTTAATCTATCTAAACTCTCCGATACCATCAATAATAATTCTTGCTCACAGTATCTTAATGCTTGGATACTAAGATTATAAGCAAAATCAGTCCAGGGTAATGTATCTGTATGGTTCTATTTCTTCGTTATCAGAGATTTCTAGTCCGAAGAGATCGGACTATTTGCAGATGGTCAAACTTGGTAGTGGCCGCGTTTATAAAACACCTTAATTCTTAGAAGTAAGACCATTTCGTTGAAAAAACTCTGTCATCTTCGTAACAGCCTTGGATCTTCTAAAGTGAGCCATATGACCACCTGACAGCCAATGTATTTCTGGATGTTGCCAATGCTCCCAAAGTAAATGAGGGTGTCTTGGCGGAACGATATGATCAGCTAAACCAGCTATTATCATTCGCCTGTGCAGAGGAAGCTTCGGGGTATAGGCTAACGGACAATGAACACGAAATGCCAGTTCTAAGTCGTCAACCGTAATCCCTTGTTTTTCGATTACGCTAAATTCACTTTTCTTGCTAATTATCTCCCAAGCTAATGTTCCCATATTAGCAACGGGTACAATTGGAATACAAAACTGAAGCTCATCAAGGGAAGACCAAAGAGCTGAAATATAGCCCCCTAGACTCATCCCCATGCAACCTATATTTTGTGCGCCTTGAGATTCAAGCCAGGTATTGAGCATACGGAGATCCCAAATAGTCTGTGCAATTCCTTCGTTTGTTCTAGCAACATGAGCGCCTGGAAAAATAACGCGTTTTTCACGCTCATCTTTACATACGCGTCTGCCATGAAATGGGAGCTCGATTATCACCATATCAAGCCCAAGTTGGTAAAAGAGACCCGGCAAGAAAGCGAGAGAATTAATACGCTGGTCACCCATTGTCCAGCCATGCACAGCAACTATTGTTGCTTTGGCGGGTTCTTGGTGTTTCCAAACTCTCGCATAAAAAGTTTGATTCTCTTTATACGCTTTAAACTCCTTAGCATACTCCTTGTTAATAGGCTTATATGAGCTTTTGAAGCTAAGATCGAAAACCTCACCATCTTGTAGATGATGCATAGTTGTACGAGTTACCTTTGGAAGTGTCTTTGGATGTGGATAAAAACTCTCTGGCTGTTCAATCCATTTCTTCTGTGAGTAAAAATCCAACCAATTTTGAAGTGAAGCAAAATCAAAATCTCTTACATGCTGGTAGTGAACAAACTGTTCAATCTGTGTGGCAACCCATTTGAGTGCCTTCTCAAGCTCTTCACCTCCACGCAGTGTCAAGCTCTCAAATTTACTTAAACCAGGTATTAAATTTTTCTTTTTCAAGCTAGAAACAAAACCTATCTATTTTGAGGAAACAAGCTTTAAAACCCCAGGATGCTTGTTAACATTTCTCTTTTCTTCTAGATGCTTATCAAAGCGCGTATACATACTATCGCAAATCTTCTCGACAAACTGAACTGGAGAAAGTGAAGTCTTTTCTGCTAATGCTTGGTGGAAAATTACAGTTGAAGCTGTTAAACCAGGCAGAGTATTTACTTCAATGATCACCAGTTTACCTGTTTTTACATTCATAAAAGCATCTATTCGTGAGTATCCTTGTAACCCCAATTCTGAAGCTACAATTTCGATCCTCTTTTTTGCTTGTTTTAATGCGAGCGCACTCACATATTTCTGAGGAGGAGGAGTAATATTTACTCCTGTACCACCCTGAAATTTCTCCTCAAGACTCAATATATTTCCACTTGCAACGGTAATACTAGGATTTAGCGATCTGATTTTGCCATTCTCCTCTAAAATCCCAACCGTTACCTCAATCCAGCCGCTAACAGTCTGCCACTTCAGCTTCTTACCAACGACTTCAACTTTATCTGTAGTAATAAATTCTTCAAAAAGCAGAAAGTTCACTTTTTGAGTAGGCATCTCAATAATGCCGTGCTGATTTGTTAGACAGTCTGCAGGAATACAGCTCGATCCATTTTGTGCAAAATGAATATAGGTACGAAGATCTTCGGGAGTAAAGAGACGCACAACACCTGCTGAACAACCATCATCAACGGGCTTAACAATTATGCTACCCGTCCCCAAATAACTTGTAAGGTCATCCCAGTAAGCATTGTATTCCAGCATCGAGTACCCTTTGAAGCTATCAATGCTAACTTTTCTCTTCTTAGCAGTATAAATGTCATGTTCCTCTAACTTAGCTACAGCTAGTCCAGTCGCATGCTTGTCCGCACAAAGATGAGAGGCTTTTGAACTTGGTCCGTTAAATGGGACTCCACGCTCCTCAAGCATCGCCTGAATACGACCATCCTCTCCCATTCCACCATGTAATCCGATGAAAACAGCTTCTGACGTATCCAAGAATTGCTCTAAGCTCATTTTTTCTGGCAGGAACCATTTTTCACTTATCTGGTCAGGCTCAGGCGCTAATTTATCTAGAACTCTACGCTTCAAAACACTGAGACGTTTATCATCCTGCTCTGCAGAATGGCACATATCGATTATCTCTTCACAAGTATGATTAAGTGCGAACGGATAAGGCAAGCGCCATACCTGCATCTTTGAATCTAAGATATACGGTTGAGGTTCATATTTCTTAGAATTTCTAAGTTTCAACCACACATTAGTGCCACTCATTAATGAGACCTGACGCTCGGCAGTGTCTCCTCCAAAAATTACATTTATAGGTTTTTTAGCTTCAGAAGCTTCTGTTCTTGGTTTCGGAAAATTAATCTGATAACGCCGACAAGCGCTCTGAACAACGAACTCGAGCACATTTCTGTGACTCATTCCAATTCGCGCAGATTGCATAAAGAGGAAACTATTTTGTTCCATCCCGCTAATTGGATTGAAATCAGAGAACCATAGATTTCCATCAGGAAGCAACCAACCATCAAAGCGAGCAAAGTCTTTCATTCCAAACAAGGTATAGAGCTGTTCAGATTGAATCTGTATCCGCTCGACAACATTATCATCAAACCTAGGAGGACAATGATATGTAACCTGCCTTGTGGCGAGATACTTACGTCTGTAATCAAAAATCTGATGATCTGTATAATCTAATTCTATCTCAGTGGGCATAATAGCTACAGGCATGCCATAACGATTTTCGAGCAAGATAACTGTAAACTCTTTTCCTTCACAAAAAGGCTCAAGTACAACTCTCTCATCTACTCTATCTCGAAAAATAATCTTAGACTTCTCTAGTGCTTCTTCTACGCTCGATACCGAGTAAACAGCGATACTGGATCCCCCCGTTGCAGGCTTAACAATCGCCCGGGCTAACTTATGATCACTAAAAAATTGCTCTACGATTTTTCGGTGATCACGCTTGTCCTTTTGTAAAACAGCAGAAGGAAGCGTGAAAAAACCGTTCTCTGCAATAAACTGATTAGCTGTATGTTTATCAAATGCATTGTGGCAAGACTCACTAGTTGAACCAACAAATGGGATCTTCCACTTTTCAAGCCATGTTTGAAGCTCACCATCTTCACCAAAAGGGCCATGTATGGCAGGGAGAGCAAGATCCATAGTGCTAAGATAATCCCTCAACTCCTTTCTGGTTAATGGAGTTGCAGAGCTAGCAAGCTTAAAGTCAAAATCAGATGGGGTGTTCGAGTAAAGCTGACCACGTGAAATCTTATAGGCTTTCTTTTGGTGATCAAAGTAGATCGGATTAACTGTTACCTGTTCTGAATGCAAATGGTCACAGGCAGATCTAGCTGAGTTAAGAGATATACCTCTCTCTAAGGATGGTCCTCCACAAAGAAGTGCAACTTGCAATGATTTCTTAGCTTTTGTCATAGAGAATCCTCCTCGTGAAAAGATATCATACTAGATTTATGAATTAAAGTAGTGTTCTACCATTGACCATTTCCAAGGTCTTGATTTATCTGCAACTTTGGATTGCCACTTAAATCCAAAGCGCTGAATCATGGATTGAGTTACAACCTCGATAGCCTCGTCAACTGAATCAGTTAAATAAAAGAGGTCTAGGTCAGAGTCACTAATAGTTTTATTAGCAACCAAACTTTTACTAAGAAAACTTAAGAGAGGCTCCCAATAATCCTTGCCCATTAAGACAACAGGAAAGTGTTTAATCTTCTTTGTCTGAATTAGTGTTAACGTTTCAAAAACCTCATCTAAAGTTCCATACCCACCAGGCATTACAATAAATGCAAAAGAATACTTAGTAAGCATAAACTTACGCACAAAGAAGTATCTAAAATCTACCCAGAGATCTAAATAAGGATTAGGTTTCTGCTCGGAAGGCAGTACGATATTACAACCAACGGAATATCCCCCCGCTTCCTTGGCTCCTCTATTGGCAGCCTCCATAATGCCTGGGCCACCACCAGTGATAACCGTGAGACCAAGTTTTGCTATATTACTTCCAACTTCACGAGCTAACTGATAATAACGGTGATCTTCCCTAAATCTAGCTGAACCAAAGACAGTTATGCATGGGCCTATGAAGTGTAATCTCCTGAAACCAGAGATGCATTCGAAAAAAATACGTAAGGCCCTAAAGAATTCGAAACGGCGAGTTTTAGGGCCTTCTAGGAATAGCCTTTCTTCATTCGAGCAGGTTGCCTTTCCCCACTCAGTTAGCTCTTTTTCGCTACAATTTTCGTTATTCACTAACTAAAATTGAGTCGGATTATTCGCTTTGTATCCTGCTGGTGGCTCAAATGAACTCATTGCAAACTGTGCCTCAACTATCTCACCAAAGCGAGTTTCCTGAGTAACTTTTCCATTCTGGTCAAATTGTCTAGTTAAAACAGGAATGCCATTAATTGAGGTAAACTCAGAAAAAGGAGTTTCAATTGATGATGCAAGCGGAAAGTCTTTCATGGAATCAATCAGATCACTCATAAAGCTCCCCAAACTAGAGAAAGCGGTATAAACCTGTTGACCGTTTTTAACATTTGAAATCGGAGTTACCCAATATTCAGTTGTTTTTCTACCATTTTTAACAATCTCATATTTTACAACTGGCTTTCCGTCTATCTTGTCAGTTTCACCAGTTTTTCTAACTTCTATCTTGGCTTTCTGAGCAGCTCCCATATTTCCTAGTTTACCACTCATCATGCTTTCCATCATACGTCTTTGCTCAGGTGGCATTGTTGCCATTTGTGCCTGCATCTGTTTCATTGCAGCACTCATTTGACCACCAATTTTTTGCATTGTCTCTTTGTTCATTACAAAGTATTCACGACGCGAATGATCAATTGCTACGGCCTCTTTAGCAGTACTTTTAAAGATCATGTCAGGCTGCTGAATGTTATTTTTCTCACTAATCGCAAGGTTATCTCCCTTGATATACATTGTCTGATTCTCTTGCTTACCAGATCCGAAATCTTTGGTAGTAAAAGTCACAGAGACATCAGCAAAAGCAGTAGACGCAATTGCAACAAGAGATGTGAATAGTAAAATCTTTTTCATAAATCGCTCCTTAAAACTTACTTAGCCGCTTCATAACGTTTATTAACTTCGTCCCAGTTAACAACATTCCACCAGGCAGAAACATAATCTGGTCTTCTATTTTGATAATTCAAGTAGTAAGCATGCTCCCAAACATCCAAACCCAAAATCGGAGTTTTTCCTGTCATCAATGGAGAATCTTGGTTCGCAGTGCTTTCAACGACTAGCTTACCATTATCTACACATAACCAAGCCCAACCACTTCCAAAACGAGTTGCAGCAGCTTTTGAAAAAGCATCCTTGAATGAATCAAAACCACCAAGTTCTGAATCAATTGCTTTTTCAAGAGAACCTGTTGGAGCACCACCGCATTTTGGCCCCATTATCGACCAAAAAAGTGAATGGTTTGCATGCCCACCACCATTATTCTGAACTGCTCCTTTTTTATCAGCTGGCAGATCGTTAAAACTTCTTAATAGATCTTCAATTGGCTTATCTGCCCACTCAGTTCCTTCGAGAGCAGCATTTACGTTGTTGATGTATGCCTGATGGTGCTTTGTATGGTGAATCTCCATAGTTTTAGCGTCGATATGTGGCTCAAGCGCATTGTAATCATAGGGTAAGCTTGGTAGTTGATAAGCCATTTTTCATCTCCAAAAGTTTGTTTATTTTCAAGCAATTAGCTTCTCATGTGAAGCTTGACATCACCCTAACACAAAATTTCTGGTTTAGGGAATATTCCTGCTATCTCATGTGCTTAAGAATTTTAGAACTGCTAGAATTAAAGAATAGGTTTTTTAGGGGCTCAAAGCGGAGGGGGATAACTGCAAATGGATGAAAAGGTTCTTATCTTATACTTATGGATAGGTTTTGGAATGACTGTCGTGTTTTTCTTTCTAAAAGACCTAATAGCACTCTAATTTTCTAAACCAACCAAAAACCAAATGCACCACATCTTGTTTTAAATCAAAACATGGTGCCCAGGAGACGATTTGAACGTCCACGGGCTTACGCCCACTAGCCCCTCAAGCTAGCGTGTCTACCATTCCACCACCTGGGCATGAATTAGTCATAAGATCTTGTTACTGCTTAGAAGTCTCTTCTACTGCATCATTAGCGACTGGAACTTCACTAGCAGAACTATCTACAGTTTCTGATGCGGCTTCAGTATTTAAAACTGAGTCAGATAAGATATCTTGACTGGACTGTGATTGAACTACACCTGCAGGATACATTTTAACAAGCACAATAGAACTAACCATAAACAATATTGCACCTAATGTAGTAGCTTTCGTTAAAAGCGTACTAGCACCAGAGGCACCAAATACAGTTGTGCTACTGCTTCCACCGAATGTTGCTCCAGCATCAGCGCCTTTTCCCTGTTGAAGCAGGACTAAAAAAATCATTGCAACACAGAGAGCTAAATGAAATGTCAATACAAGCTGAAACACCAGTAATGCTCCGTAATAACTGAGTTCTTATTAAGAATTTGAGAGGTTACACACCTAATTAACAACTGTCAATTGAGGTTGATCTGCTGTAATTTCCTCTGCTCTAGAGATTACCGCTTCTGCTAAGTCCCTAAAAAGTGGGTACATTGCCGAAGAATCGTTAGTAGCTACTGGCTCTCCACTATCACCCCCCTCTCTGATGCTCATCTCAAGTGGAAATGTAGCTAGCAGTGGAAATTGAAACATATTCGCGAGTTTTTCTCCACCACCTGTGCCAAAGATATCAAAACTCTGCCCATCTGGAGTAACAAATCCAGCCATGTTCTCTACTACTCCCAATATCGGCACATTCACCTTAGCAAGCATGTTCACAGCTTTACGCACATCTGCTAATGCAACTTCCTGAGGCGTTGTTACAACAACGGCGCCAGATAATGGGAAGTTCTGAGCTAGTGAAAGCTGCGCATCACCTGTTCCCGGTGGCATGTCGACGATACAAAAATCAACCTCTCCCCAACTAACATCTTCAAACATCTGACGCATCGCGGTTTGAAACATTGGACCTCTCCATATGACCGGATCATCCGGGTTCTGCAGGAAAAACCCTATGGAGATGTACTTAACACCATACTTAACTGGTGGAATAAGTCTCCTTTCGTGATCAACTGCAACTTCACCAGGGCCCATCAGAGTTGGAATGCTCGGGCCATAAAAATCACAATCTATAAGAGCTACTTTTGCTCCTGTGTTAGCAATCGAAACTGCTAAATTAACCGCTACAGTGGACTTACCAACTCCACCCTTTCCAGAGACAACTGCAATTACATACTTCATTTGCTTTTCACGCTTAATAAGTAAATATTCTTAGGCATTAAATGTTAGCGCTAAGCCAATGTCAATTCGGGATTGAGATGGAAACGAGAATAGTACTTGTAACTACACCATCAGAAGAGATCGCCAGCCAGATAGCGACAACTTTAGTTACTGAAACACTTGCAGCCTGTGTGAACATAGTCCCAAATATTCGCTCAATTTACTCCTGGCAGGGAAAAATTGAGGATGAGAAAGAATGTTTGATGTTGATAAAAACAACACTGAACAAGATTACAGATCTTGAGCATCGTCTACACGAGATCCACCCATACGAAACACCAGAATTCATCGCTTTACTTCCTGATGCGATATCAAAGGGTTACGAGAGCTGGCTCTTATCGACCCTTAAATAAAACGGCTTTCTAAATTAGCTTAGCATATCGAGAAATCATTCCGATTTAATACTTGTAAATTAAACAAGTTACATTTTATGGGAACTGAGTTCGAAGAACAGCCAATACAGAAGCCTGCTCAGGCTGACCCTGAAAGAGAGCTCGCTCCAGAAGAAGACCCCCTGCTTTCAGTAGGTGGATACGAACGACGCTTTGTTCCACAGATGCTGACATTTCGATCTGATCAGATGGCATTAGACTACTGTGTCTTACCTGCAATATCACAACAGAGACTTTTGATAGATATTGTAAGCTGGAAAATTGACCAGGAAACTGGCAGTGGAGTGATGACCTTTAAATATGAAGATGGAAGACCACCTCTCACAATTCCCTGCTACTATTTAGGTTGTGGTAGATATGAAGGGCTTGAGCCTGAGGAGGAGCCCGTGTTTACCTGGGCAAATACTCAAGATAACTTTGGCGATTTGCCAGGGGAGAATCAAGCATTTGTTGAGCGCATTCGAGCTCAGGGGCAAGCCTCTGCACTTGAACTGTTTACACATAATGCTCTAAAAATCTGTCCACTTAAGAGAAGTGAAGTATTTGCTTCAACCTTAATTGCAATCATCGCGTCGCAATGCACTGATGTGGCAATTGGGTATGTTTGCCCTGAATCTAAAGGCTTAGTCTATGCATTCGTAATTCTTGATGATGGCACTCTACCAACTCTTAAAGACAGCTTTGAATCAGATCAGGAACGAGTTAGGTGGCTTCGAGAAAACCTAAACGGATTATTAAATGAAACAGAAGGTGTTATAGATAATCAGATCATAGCATTTCTTTCCTTAGCAGAATCGATCGGACTTGCTGCTGAACAATGCGACGAATATGTATATGCATCAGGTATTCAAGATAGATCAGTTGGTATAACAATCAAAATTCACGGGAAAAGGCTTGGTGAAATCTTGCCCTAACCCTCTCTTCAGTTCTTACTTACCCCTCGTATCAACAATCACTCCACCATTTTTAAGCAGCTCTTGAGCTTCCTGATTCCCTGTATCAAATGGACGAGGAGCCGGACTTACCGGTACAGGACCTGAAGTTGACCAAACTTTTACTTTTCGTCCATTTCGAACCAATTGCTCACCAGGAACCACAGGAGGCAAACGTTTGTCATAATCGGCAACTGAACCCTGAGTGTCCGTAGATCGATGCTGCACAACAGGCTCAGGATCTTTATAGGTATCGTAGACCTCAACTTCTCCATCAGCTAAAAGTACTGATGGGATAAAGAAAACAGCTAGAGCTAACTTATACATAATATTCACCGATTGATTTCTTAATACTGCAGGCCTATCATACCACGACTTATGAAAAAGCGACTTACTGTTTTAATCTCTGGACGCGGCTCAAACTTAGAAAGCTTAATTCGCCACGCTGAGTCCTACCAAGTTACCTCAATTGTTACAAATAGCTTAGATGCTCCAGGAATAGCATTCGGATCTGAGTTTAATATCCCTGTAGAGATTAGGGATCGAAAGGATTTTAGCTCCTTAACTGACTGTAAAGACGCTATTTTTAAAGCAGTTCAAAAGACCGCTCCTGATTTTGTCGCACTGGCGGGATTTATGCAGATTCTGCAACCTAAGTTTGTTGAACATTATTTTGGCCGACTTTTAAATATTCATCCCTCTCTGCTACCACTGTATCCTGGCCTTGATACACATCAGCGTGCTCTTGAAGATCAACAGAAAGAGCATGGCTGCACTGTACACTTTGTTGATAGTGGCATGGATACTGGGCCTATTATTGCTCAAAGCTCTGTGGAGGTTTTAAATGATGAAACAGTTGCTTCTTTACAACAAAAAGTTCTAACAAAAGAACACCTGATCTATCCCTGGGCTATGAATCTTGTGGCCTCTGGCGATATCCAAATTAATGAGCGAAACGTTACCTATTCAAAAAAAGCGTTAGAGTCAGCTAAAGAGATGAATTTTAAAATCAAGCTTGGAGAGCAAAATGGCAATTAATAAACTAACTTTTGCAGGTCACTCAGCAGTTTTACTTCATACCGATACCCAAGTAATCGGCATTGATCCATGGCTTGAGGGCAACCCAAGATGCCCTGAGACACTTAAGAATCCTGAAAAACTTGATCTAATAGTTTTAACTCATGGACATGCAGATCATGCTGGTGATGCAGTAAGACTGGCTAATAAATTTGGTGCGACTATTGCAGCGACATACGAGTTAGCTGCTACTCTAGTACAGGAAGGAGTTGCCGAGTCACAAATTCAATTTATGAATAAAGGTGGTACAGTTACTATCGGTGATGTGAAAGTTACGTTAACTCATGCGCTTCACTCTAACTCGTATGATACTAAAGACAGAGGCACTGTTTACGCCGGTGAGGCCTGTGGTGCAATCATTAGCGATGGTAGCAACACGATTTATCACGCTGGTGATACCTGCTTTTTTAAGGAGATGAAATCAATCGGAAAACAATATAGACCTAACATAGCGCTTCTTCCAATTGGGGATACCTATACCATGGGCCCTAAGGAAGCTGCATATTGTGCTAAGAAAATAGGTGCCGAATTGAACATTCCGATACATTTTGGACCATTCGATCTACTAACAGGTACCCCAGAACAATTTTCTGAAGCATGCTCAGAGTATAGCGTTGAAACATTAGCTTTAGAGCCGGGACAAAGTCACACTATTTAAGACGCTTTATTGATAATTATTCAATAAGCTACTAATATAACGCTCAAAATTTAATACAAGCTGTGAGACGCGCATGAAAGGTTCAAACCCAGTAGTAACCCTTTTGGGATCAAATTCAGGTAACAATGCAGGAGACGCTGCAATCCTAGCAAGCGTATTGGATATCCTAACAAAGCAACTGGACAATCCAAAGTTCTACGTTCCAACAACTAACACAAAATTTGTCGAAGAGAGTTATGGCCATCAGTACAACGTCGAGGCAGTTGATGTTATGCCTTGGACTGGCAGCATTCGCTTGGCAGGAATCCCAACTATTCAGTGTTTGAAGAAAAGTGACATTGCACTTATTTGTGATGGGATTATTTTTGACGTTAAACTTTTCAATCCAGCCTTTAATTTTCTTATAACGCTGATCTTCTTAGTGCCATTTTGCAAACTATTTAATACAAAGCTTATCTGCTATAACACTGGCATCGGACCACTAGATTCCTTTTTTGGAAGGCTCTTCGCACGCTACGTGATTGACAACTGTGATTTAATCATGATGCGAGAAGAAGACAGCAGAAAGTTAGCCAAGGCCGTCGGTGTAAAAAGGGATGTGTTGCTAACTGGTGACGCAGCATTTCTGAATTATGTATCAGATGAAAAACGAGCAAGCACAATTGCTGCATCTCAAAAAATAGACCTTGATTCACCAATGTTTGGAGTAAATGTTACGAGCTATGTTGATAGATGGCTTAAATCCTCTGAAAAGGTAACTGACAAAGATGCTTACTTTGAGACAATTGCTGCCGCGATAAATGACGCGAAAGCTGCGTGTGGCTTTACTCCTATCTTGTTCTCAACCCACCCTATGGATGAAGAATTTGCTATAAGGGTAGCTGAAAAAACCGAAGGCAAAGTGATAAGCAATACAAAATACTCAAGCCATGACATCATGGCCATGATGAAACATTGTGGCGTATTGATGGGGATGCGTTTCCATTCACTTATTCTAGCCTCTGCAGTTGAAACTCCGATTATAGGATTAGTGTATGCACCTAAAGTTAGAAGCTTCATGCATTTATTAGAATGTCAGAAATATAGTCTCGAATTAGCGGAACTCTCTAGGGAGTCACTTAAGACCGCCATTGTGTCTGCCTGGAATGAGCGAGAAACGTTACATCAGAAACAGAAACGAGTAATCGATGAGCTCAAGGCAGGAGCACAGAGAGCTGCTGAATTAATTAAAGAGAGATATTTTAGTGCTGAAGCAAGTACGGAAACCTTACAAGCAGTTGGATAGCAAATGAAGCAGATGCCTCTTGTAAAAAATATGATGAGCCCTTTTCCGTACAGTATAGATATAGAGGCGCCACTTGAGGCAGCTGCAAAACTGATGCAGGAGCACAACATTCACCACATTCCTGTCCGTTCAGAGGATCAGATCGTCGGAATTATTACTGAAAGAGACTTAACGCTTGCTTTAAATCTGAGCACTGATCTTCCTGAAAATGAGAAGATCTCTGTAGAGGCTGCTTACACCCCTGAGCCTTACATTGTTGATGTAAATACACCTATAGATTTTGTGCTTGATGAAATGACTAAGCGCAAGATCGGCTCTGCAATTGTTATGAAATCCCATAAACTTGCTGGCATCTTCACAATTACTGATGCTTTTGTGAAATTTAGGGAGCTTTTAATCAGTGTTTACGGAGAATATCCTGAAGAACCTGAAGCGGCTTAATAAGTAAACTCTACTTCATACCCCTGAAATTTTCTGATATTTAGCCCGGCATCTCCAATAAAAAGATACTGGCCATGTATGCCGTGAAGAATACCTTCTATGACTGGAGTCTTGTCAAAGTTATGGGTCTTAGCTTTATCAAGGTAGGATTCTACTGGATATTGGAAACCATAAACATCGGATTCCTCTCCATCTAGAATCAGATAATCCTTAAACTCACTTGGTATCTTACTCAAGAGATTTGTTTTTTCTGTCAAGAGATCTAGCTCTTCAAACTCTCCTTTGAGTAATTTTCGCCAGTTTGTTTTATCGTTAAGGTGTTCTTTAATAGCAACTTCAAGCTCTCCTGCAACTAGTCGTTCAGGTACCTTTGCTAAGACAACCGCCGAAATGGCACCCTGATCTCCCCAGCGTGTAAAGAGCTGATACCCTCTCGTTACTCCGACTTTTAATCCAGTAGTGTTTGCCAAATAAACATAATGAGGAATTAGACAATGCTCTTCACCCCACTTTGGCTCACGACATGTGCCTTTAGAATAATGACAAAGCTCAGGTTTTACTAAACAGGTATCGCAGCGTGCTAGTGTTTGGAAGCAGGGATAGCAATAACCTTGATTAAACGTTTTCTTAATCTTTCTTTCGCAATTAATACAGCTAATCTGGCCAGTATATGTGAACTTAATCTCCGCACCTACTAAGTCATTTAACTTATGCTCTAAAAGTTCGTACTGCAGTTTCGGAGGAGAAGAATGTTTAAGTTTTCTGAGCCCCAGCTTACTTTTTGGCATAGCTTTGTTCCGTTATGTTAGATGAAAAGAATTTTTTAAGCTTATAAAGATATTCAAGACCAACTAATGAAAGGATTTTTTTGGCAGCAAAAAATGTCCCCGTCAAAGTACCTGTTACTTTTGATTTACCACTATGTCGTTTCCTATACGAAACCGACACCTCTGAGCATCTTAGATTATACCTTAAGGCCTTAAGCTGCATTTCGACAGTCCAACCAAAGTCTAGATCTGCCATCTGCAGATATTCTAGCTTCTCGTATGATATTGCTCGAAACGGACCTAAATCACTAAAAGGAGAATTATAGATGAACTTCATAAGCGAAGTAGCCAGTAAGTTTCCAAACCGTGCCTGCGGTAGCAAAGCATCAGACTCAGCTTTTCCAAGATTCCTCGAACCAACAACTAAATCACATTTATCATCAGCTATAAGCTTAACTATATCTGGCCACTCTTCTGGAAAATCGCTTCCATCTCCATCTATAAACAAAACGACATCTGGTTTACTAAGGTTAGCAATACCAGTTAGACAAGCTTGACCGTATCCACGCTTCCCTTCTCTAACTACAGAGGCCCCAGCTCTAAGCGCAACATCTGCCGTGTTGTCTGTGCTATTGTTATCAACCACAATAATTGAACGAATCTCTGCAAAACTTGATTTCGTTTCCAGTAGCTTATCTATGACCCTGTGAATATTTTTCTCCTCATTCCAGGCTGGAATGATCACTTCGACTGATTTCATATCTCTACAAATACAATAAAGAGAATGGAATTGAAACTATCCTGGCAAGGTCGATGTCTTTGCGTAAAGTTTAGCTAACTCTATGAAGCCATAATCATGTAAATTCTCAGTAATAATAGTGGCGGCTATAAATTTCGGAACATAGTCAGCAGTTTGCTTTCGAATATAACCTTTTCTAGCTAACTGCCAAAAATCTCTTGTGCCTGAACGCTCAATTGCTCGACGTATCGCTCCTTGACCAGCATTGTACGCAGCTAAAGCCAAATACCAATCACCAAACATTTCATAGAGATCTTTTAAATGCCTTGCAGCAGCCCAGGTAGATCTAATTGGATCCTTACGTTCATCGCTAAGCCAATTAATCTTCAAACCGTAACTCCGCCCTGTAGGTTTCATAAATTGCCAAACACCTGTTGCTCCACTTACGCTAACGGCATTCGATTTAAACCCACTCTCAATTAGAGCAACATTTAAGAGCTCCAGTGGAACTCCTTCACGAATAAAAAGCGCTGCGAACTCAGGATAAAATTCTTCGCGTCGCTCAACAGATCTCTCAATAAAGACTCTATTATTTTCAGAAAACTTTTTAATCTGTCTTGTAACTTCAGGCGTCAGCACAAGTTTAGGTTTTGGCAGCATTGGAACTTCTGAGTGCTCTCTCTCAAAAGAAGTTACTATCGGCTTGATCTCTTCAGGTGTAAAATGATGCGCATACCAAGGCGAATACTCCGGGCCACGAAAGCCAAGCTCACGCTTCACTGTCGAGCATCCACTAGCTACAAATGTAACTACCAACCCTAATAATATGTTGGGGAACAATTTCATAACTGAAAGAAAACAATGGTTTTTTTTATCTGTCTAGAGGGAAAAATAAAAACTTTTAACATTGCCATAACTTACAAGATTTGTTTAAATCACTTAAAGTTAAGTATATAAGAGTACTGACCTATTTTTTGTTGAAAGACAAATACTATGAAAAGCTTAGCAACATTCACCTTTAGCGCTGCGGCATTAATGTTTACATCTTGTGCCGTACAACCCGAGCCACCGAAAGATCTAAATGCCGATTGGCTTCAATCTGGCTCAATTCAACTCTCCAGACCTGCTCCAAAAGTTAAGGCTTCAAACAATTCACAGATGTTCTCTTTTATGCCTGTTTCTAGAGGAATTTTGCGTTCACAAAGTTGGGCTCAAATAGATACTAAGTCAAAGGTAGTGCGAATCTTCGACGGCGAAAAGTTGGTTAACGATATCTCTATAGTAGATTCCCCTGAGCTTATACCCGGAGAGTACAAAGTCATCCTTAAACAGGAAAATCCTTTGTGGTATGCCCCCGACACCTACTTTTTGGCAAGGAATCATAATGTACCCTCCAAGGGAGATCCGCTTCGCTTTAGAAAAGGAGCACTTGGAAATCAGGCGATTTTTATTTCTAAAGACTTCGCCATTCACAGCGCTGCCCTTTCGGATCCTGATGTTGGCGGGCTACGGGTATCAGAATCTGATTTAGTCAATATATACAAGCACTTAGAAACAGGCTCATTAATTGAGATCCGATAGAATAGTGTGAAACAGATCCTGTCACGATCGCTATAACTATTATATAAATTGTAGTCTTGGGAAGCTTGATCCTCTGCTTGCAATTATGCAGTATGTAGGGCCTTAAAAAAAGCGACAATTGAATTATGGGTACGAAGTACGAATCAATCGGTAGTGGTGTTCTAAAGCGCAGAGAACGTAGAGTTTTAGGATTGTTCATAGATGGTACTGGCCTTGATAGAGCTACTCGTAGATTAAAACGAAAAGTGGATCTCTCAAGACTTGTACGTGGTGTTACATCCGGATCGGTTCCGATTGTTGCACGCTACTACACATTAATCCCCTACGAAGATGATTCGAGACAACGTGCATTCTTAGATGCAGTTCATAAAGCAGGCCTTACAGTTATCGTAAAAAGGCTTCCACCAAAGGGAGTATCTCGCCAAGTTTCAGTTGATGTAGAGATGGCAGCTGACATTGTTGCCTTTGCACAAGGTCACACAGATTTCAGTGATCTAAGCGCTTACGATCCTAAAGACTTCATAGCCCCAGCTCAAGGCAGTGCACTTCCAACAGCATTACCTTTTATGGATAGCAATCCAAAGGCGAGAAAAAATCACTCGAATGGCAACGATCTTAAACCTAGAAAGATCACACTCTCAAATAAGCAAGAAGAAGAGAACATTAAGCGAATTGTGACCGTAGTCTGTCCCAGTAGAGAGATAAGCTATCCAATTGCACTTGCTCGAGAACTTGGTGCTGAAACTGCCACAGCTGATTTCGGCCAATTTAACTCAGGTGACATCTTAAAATCTGCTGCTAAGTGGATAGATCTATCAGATTCAGAGACAATCTGGCGCGAATAGCTACTTAATCGAATCAGTTATCGTTGCGCTCAGCGAAGCTGGAAATCCAACTATTAAAATCCTTTTTATTGCTAAAAGATTATCTACACCCCAGGGGCACTGTTGTATGACCGTCATCAGAAAAGCAACGAGTAGCAACGACAAAAAATAGATCATAAATACCCGTTTAAAATAATCGAGAAAGTAGTCTTTAAAATAGTATCGATAGAAATTCAGGTACACGAAGAGCGCAATAAAAGCGACAGAGATAAAAGCTAACAAGAGAACATTTTCTAGTGGCAATTTAGCACCAAGATTCCAGGTCTCTTCTGTAAACCCGACAGGAAAAGCTAACAAAGTAGAACCGACTATTATCTGCACAACATCGTGTGCACGAACTTCTACCATCAGCGGCTTAACGATACGCTCAATGACCTTACCTGAATTATCAATGATAGGTATAATTCTATGTAAATGACGACCTCTACCAAGCCGCTCAACTATCGTATCGTATTTTGATTCGTCAGCAGTCATTTTCTATGCAATTTCTAAAAATTCAAACCTAACAGCAATCTATCACCTCCTCGACAAACCCGACATTCTAAAATCTTCCACTATCTCAATAGCTCCTACATTTTTTGCATTTCGAGTTACAAAATCTAATAAAAAAGATTTTGATTGAAGAGCAAGTCCTGCATCTATTATAATCATGCTTAGATCATGCAGATCTATAACTTGAGTGTTCTATAAGAGGTTCTATTTATTACCTTAAGTGTGCATTGTAAGTAAGTTACTGATGTTTTCCACAGGCTAGCGTACTTAGAGTGCACGCTTGGGGTAATATAGGCAGACGCGGGTTGGAAGCAAGCATTTCTCGTAACGGGCTCATAACCCAATCTACGTGAAAAGCTCTGTAGGCCGAGACCCAGACTGAGTCGAGCCGGGCCGAAGTTACCCCAAGCGTGCACCTACCTCTTTTCCTTTTAGGTCGATAACTTAGGTCTGCGGATCTAGTTTTGTAGGGTGTTTGCCTTACAAAGCTTTTCATTGTTAAATGCCTGCTTCAATCTTAAAATCTGAAAGCTAATCGCAAGCAGTAGTTCTATGGGATACAAATCCAACACAAAGCTTAAGACTGTCGCAAGTGAGCCTTCTACAGACAGCATCACAGGCAGAGTCCCACCTAATTCGAAAGACGCTGAGGAATCAGTCTTAGGCGGTATCCTAATTGACAATGAAGCGATCAACGCAGCGTTGGAGATCATACGTGCCGAAGATTTCTATCGCGCGGCTCATAAGATGATCTTTCAGGCCATGATTGATTTAACAGACAAGCGTGAGCCGATTGATATAGTAACATTGAGCTCTCAGCTAAAAACAATGAATGCCCTAGATGACTGTGGAGGTGTTGAATACATCACTAAGCTTTCTACGATGGTACCAACCGCTTCTAACGTTGCCTACTATGCAAGAATAGTTAAAGAGACAGCGCTTAGAAGAAGACTTATCCACGAAGCTACAGAGATTATTAGCAATTCGTATTCAGAAGATAACGAAATTGAAGACTATCTAGATTCGGTTGAACAAAGAATACTTAGTGTATCAGATTATAGAATCAACCCTTCTTTTCACAAAGTTGGAGATATCGTTAAAGACTCGATTAAACACGTAGAAAAGCTGTATGATCAAAAGGAACTCGTTACAGGCGTTGCATCGGGTTTAAGAGATGTAGATAAGCTCACTGCCGGGTTTCAAGCTTCAGATCTTATCATCTTAGCTGCTCGACCATCGATGGGTAAGACCTCTTTAGCATTAGGAATTGCTCAGAACGTAGGGATTCGGCAAAATCGCGGAGTTGCAGTATTTTCATTAGAGATGTCAAAAGAGCAACTAGTTCTAAGGATGTTATGTTGCGAGGCACGCGTTGATAGCTCGAGGGTGAGAACTGGACACCTCGGTGAAAGGGATTTCCCAAGACTTGTAGAAGCTGCAAGTAAAATTGCTGAGACCCCTATCTTTATAGATGACACTCCGGCGCTAACGATAACAGAGATGAGAGCAAAATGCCGCAGGCTCCATAGAGAGCATAAGCTCTCCCTAATTGTAGTTGACTATCTGCAACTTATGAGAAGCCCAGCCTATGCCTCAACAAGTCGTGAACAAGAGATCTCCGATATCTCGCGTTCTTTAAAAGCATTAGCAAAAGAACTCAGCGTTCCTGTGATAGCGCTTTCTCAGCTAAACCGCTCTGTCGAAGCTAGGACAGATAAACGACCGATGATGAGTGACCTGCGTGAATCTGGCGCGATTGAGCAAGACGCGGACGTTATCTGCTTTATCTATAGAGATGAGTTTTATAATAAAGAATCTGAAGATAAGGGCGTGGCAGAGCTTATTATCGCTAAGCAACGTAACGGACCAACAGGCACAGCCCGATTAGCTTTTGCTTCTGAATCTACTCGCTTTGACGATCTAATTGAACGGGATGATGTAGGAATACCTGCTGAGATCGAAGACGCTGGATTTGAGTTTCCAGATCTCGGTGATGATATCCTGTAATGATTAAGACAAAATTAGAGCAATTTTTAGAGGTTCTAATCGCAGCAATTGTTTTTGCTGTTATCTACTACATCGTAAAACTACCGATTCATAATATTCCAATTACATATTACGATGATGGAGAATCACTTTATCATGTATTCAATATACTACATGGTGGAATTCCTTATCTGGAAGATCATTCACACCATTTCCTAGGTTATGTGATTCATTTTCTATTAGGAGAGAAGATTTTTGGGCTTAATCTTTTTCTAATAAAGAACGTTGCGTTTCTAAATCAAGTTTTAGTTTCGATAGCAGTTTTTCTAGTTTCAAGACTATACTTTGCTAACCATGTCGCACTCATTGCAGGTCTTTTAACGATAGTAGCTCGTGAGCCATTTGTTCTAGGTTTCCAAATTCAGTACATGATTAACTTTTATCTGTATTTCCTACTCTACTTTTCACTTCTTGCGATTAGAAAACAAAACTCAAGCTACTTATTGCTAGCATATTTTTTATCAAGTGTAGCATTTGTTTATGATCAACGCTGCTTGGCATTAGTGCTAATCCCAATTGTAGCCTCATTCCAAATAATAGGATTTCCAAGCTTTAAAGGCGCTACAAAATCACTAACGTTCTATTTAACACCTATACTAGCTTCTCTCTATTATCTTTATAAAAATGGTGCTCTCGTTCCTTTTTATGAGCAGACTTTTCTGTACCCAAGCATTTATAGAATTGGTAGCCGTTCAATGATTGATCTGATTTGGAATGCTATCTGTATACATAAACATCTTTTCAGTCATATGAATGTATGGTTTTTTGGCTCGGCCTTAATTGGCTCTATTGCACTTTATTTCAATGCTGCTAACGCATCACCACTTTCTGTTAAGGAAAAAAGACTTTTCACTGTAATTTTAATTCCTCTGCTACTTATGCCAAGTGTAGGTGGGCGAGATTTTGACTATTATACCATCACCTGGCTCCCATTTTTTGGGATCTGCGTTGCATTTGGCTACGACTATATTAGCAAGCAGCGTGAAGCTCTCAAGCTGATTTATGCCCTCTTGCTCTTCTTATCGCTACTCTTTCCGCTAGTGGCCGCAGCGGGTTTTATGCGATCTGATATGCTACAAAGATATACTGGAGATGGATTTACTGAAGTAAGCGAGTATTTGAATAGAAATCTAAGTGCAGATGATACAGTCTATGTTTGGGGTTACCGCATGGATCTTTATGTAGCAATTCATAAACTATCTCACTTTCCTCACGTTAACTACATTATGATTCACCCTGATAGACAGGTCATCGGCGAGGATAGAGAGAAACATATCTATCCTAAATATGAAGATATGTTTTTGGATAAACTTGCTAAAAATCCGCCAACATATTTTGTGACGGCATTGCACAAGGAAAGAGATGAATTAGAACTAGATTCAAAAGCTCAGAGCGAAGTGTTTAATGCGATAGATCAAAGATATGAGCAGGTCTTTGAAAGTAAAAAAGATGCTTACAATGGTGTTATAAGCATCTTTACTGTTTATAAGCTTAAGCCTATCTCTCGTTAATACCCCCATCAGGAATAACCTGATCATGTCGTGCAACTTCAGTATCTTCATCAGGCATGACCGGTTCGTCTCTACTATCCGTTGTGCCAAAATCGACATCTGTTAATCCTTCAATATCGATCGTAATCGCAGGAGCACTTTCATCTAGCAGCTTACAGTAAACAGCAATCGACTGATATCCTGATGCTACCTTGGAATACTTCACAGGCGTCCTCCAGTTCTTAGCTGAAGGAGTAGTAGTTGAACCTGCTTTTACCGAACAAGCGTCTGAATTATATGCAATATGGTCTAACATACAACCTGGTCCGTATGTCTGACAAAAGAATGCAGCTGTAGCAGTTGTAGGATCTACGACCGCAGAGAATGTTTCAACCTGCTCTTGGCATTGTTTGATTGCATCATTTTCAGCTTTTGACTCATCCGTACTAACAGCCCCAGCGTGTCCAGAAACAAAGACCCTGGCTGTATAGTACTCTGACTCGCATGTGTCTGAGACCTCTATTACAATTGCTTTCTTTGATATTCCTGCAGCTAAGAGGCAGGCCTCATGCTTGGCTTTACATTCTGGACCTAAATCCTCGTTAGCTTTCTTATCTTCTAGCCCTTCAATCTCATCTTCTAATTCGCCAATCTTACTCTCTTTCTCCGCAATTTGATCCTTGTAGTCATCACAGTCAGCAATGCTCAGGTCGCAGCTTTGATCAAGTTCATTTACCAGCAGATTCGCATCCTCTATCTGCTGCTTAAGCTTTTCAATTTCAGCCTTCTTTTGACTAATCTCATCATCAATCTCTTTACCATCAATGCATGCAGCAAGCGCGTCATCGCAGTTCTTTATGCAATCATCTGTGGTTGTGCCACAGCTTTTTGCTTCTTCTGCATAAATGTTCGAACTTAGAAAAACCACACAAAGAACAAGCGTAGTCTTATAGAAGAGATCTCTACAAATCATATTACCCCCTAACCAATCAAAACCCAATACAATTGCTTTTGTGACCTGATACAAGTTATGCAAGATTTTAGTCTAGCGAATACTGCAGATCATAAAATACAAAATTTTACCACACACCAAGTTAGAATGTCTGATTCAAAAGATCCAACAATGCGAGAGGAGGATTTTGAGGAACCCCAGCTCCTGTTTGATCTTTATCATTAATACCATGACATGATGCGCAAACTCTTATCTCTCCCTTTTGTGCTGTTATCCAATATCGTTCATGCACAAATGGAGTGTTATTTTTATCAACCAACGAATAACTGATTGCCTTGTTCGCAGGCACAAATGCCGCCATTGATCCATCAGGACCAAGCTTAACTGTTGAGGGAGGCTGATCTGGATCTGGGTGAAGATTAAAATTCATAACATCTTGTGACAAGTGAGTTGCAATACCCCTTCTACCATTTTGTGCAGCAAAATAGTTAAGATAGGAACGCCTATAGTCAGACTTAAACAATCTCAGCAAACTAATTGCTATCGGCTCTGTCCCTGGCTTAGAGATTCCCTGAGCAAAACCTCCTTCAATCATAAGATCCCTTGTTTGCTGCTTATCTGCATCGTCACGTTTAGTAACGTCGCGACTAACTAAAAGAGCTAAATCATTTTGATTCAAAAAGGTCTGAAGCTGAACTAAACTAACTCCTGCCTGCTGTAGAATCTGCTGCTCAGGTGCTTCAAGTTGAAATGCTGTGCTTAGCTTAGTCGTATAAGGTGGAACAGTACGAGCCTTGACCTCCGTACACTCCATCTCCCAGAGCTGTTTAGTCTGTCCTTTAATGTTTCTAACAATTCCATCTGTAAGAAATGCACCTGGGGTATAATACTTTTGCCCAAATTCAGGTGGATTCATAACTCTCAGCCTAAAGTTATGATTATTTCCAGTAGTATCTTCATTAGTAAAGTCGGAATGAGAAACCACTAAGCTACCATTGATGAAGCAAGGAGTTCTAGATCTACCGCTATCTTCCGGGTCTGGAGCTGAAGTTAATGTCGCTGTTGATGGATGAGTTAATCCCACTATCTCCATTACTTCAGGATTTTTCCCCGGGTCTGCATTAGTTATCTTTACAATTCTACCTGCACGTTGTGCTCCAAACTCCTCAGCGTCTATTCCATATAAGACAGTTGGATCATTAGGATCTATAGAGATATCAAAGAAATTACGATATCTCTGCTCCTTAGTGTTGTTTACACCAGTTGAATACCCAATCTTACCAGTCTGATTATTAAAGCTAAATGAGGCTAAATTTGGCGCTCCATTTTCATATGATTGCTGTCCAAACTGTATGTAAGTGGCTGACTCATGTCTCCCAAAGTGATTTAATGTCTCATTCTCTGTTCCATCCTGATTGTTACACCAAGTTTGAAAAATTGAGAGCCCATGGTCTCCAAATTTTTCGGGGAAGAGATCATTTCCGTAATCAGATGGAACATAATTTGAACCTGGACTTTCATCATCAAAGGTAATCGATCCAAAATTAGCATAATTCGCTTGATCTTGAATTAAGTGATCCCAACGGGTGTAACAAATCCGTCCAAAACTATCTAATATCGGGAAGAAATCTCCTGATGGTGATTGTGTGAGATACTTAAATTGATTAGTTCCTTTTAATAGTTTAACTAAACCTGTTGGTGTAGGAACTGCTTCATATTCATCTAAAGCTGGATATAGATGGCTTACATCTGGCATATCTGTTCTAGCTGGCCTATCTGTCATAAAGACATAGTTATCATACGAGTCGTATATTGGACCTAAGTTGTTGTATCCTGCAGGCTGACCTGTCACATATTTAAAAACAACGGGAGTAGAATCTCCTTGAAGTGGTAAATTAACTTCATAAAGTTGGTAAGGGTTTTTGTTTATTGACATACTTACAAGCGCCTTAGTACCACTCCAATGCACAACCGGATCACGAACGCAGTAAACGTCATTACCAAAGTTTCCAATTCCAGCTTCCTTAGTTAAGTCTCTAAGAGTCTTATCTTCGTATTGTAAGAACAGAGCACACAGTGGCGACTTTTGTGGCAAATGATTTCCAAACGCTGAAAGCATAGTTCCCTGCCCCTTGGGAGTTGGTTCAACGGCAGTAAAAAGGATTGTACCTGTTTCTGGCTCAGGCTCAGTCGGCACTTGTGTGCTATTAATCATCAAAGTAACTGTCTGTGGATCCGAGATTGCGTATTGAATTCCATCTCCAGCATCTGAGAGATTAACAAAAAAGAAATCAACCTCACCATTGAATGCAGGCAAGACGGTACTATAAACCGAGAGACTGCTGTCTTGATAAAATAGCGAATACGGCAAGAGTATTGGTGAACTAGTGCCTTTTACCTGTGCGTAAAGTTGAGATGTCGGTAATTGTGCGCTTTGTGGCAAAAGATTTTCAACTTGGAAATACAGAGTATTTGTACTTTGCCCAAGATCAAAGACTACGGGGTTTGGAGCAAGCGCTACAATAATTGGCTTTTTAAGTGCTTCAACCGGTGGTGTTTGTCCACCTTGCTCTCCTGAACCTGGATCTCCAGAGCCTTGAGTATCATCTCCAGGTTGCACAACACCAGTGTCATTATCACCTGGATTATCGCTTTCGCCGCTATCACCATCGCCAATGGTGCCACCATCATCATCTTGATTAGGAGGTCCTGGAAGGTCTAATGGCGGACCAACAATCTTTAAGCAGGCTTGAATTGATTTTTTTAACTGCTTAGCTTTTTGATATTTCTTTTGAATCTTACTTGTAGCAATCCCGAGCTTTAAGATCTTTTTGTACTTCTTAATCTGCAGCTTAATCTTTTTAAGCTTCTTGTTTGGATTGATTTCTTTTAATACAGAACCTTTGGTGGCAAAGAGTTGTGCAGGCTTATCTGCCTCTGCGCTACATGTTAATTTCTTACTTCCCTTGAGAGCTTCTAGATAAGTAATCTCTTCGGCTGCTAGATCTGCAGCTATAACAAGACTTAGGAAGGCACAAACAAATACGAAAAGTCGTATCAAAACAACCCCTTAACTAATTCAAACCAACAACAAACAGTGCCTAACTTATAATGTTATTAAGAGATCTTCAGAAATAGTGACACAAGCTCTAGAGCTTAAACATATACTGCTCTAGAGCTCTATCTGCCTCATCCAAAAGAGCAAGCCGATAATTTGGTGGATGTAATGCTCTTAAAAATGCTGCAGACCTTTGAATTTCAGCAGGGTCTTTGAAAAAGACGTTATAGGTTAGGAGTGCTTTGCTACCACTCCTCGCATCTTGAAGTACGCAAGCTTTCACTGTCTCAATTTCAAAAAATGCTTTAATCTGAGCTGCTAAATCAGGACGCAAATTTGGTGGCAAAACTTCATCACTTGGTCTACCAACTAAGTAAATCCGAGACGTACCTTCTCTGTCTTGCATGCTACATTCTACTTTTTCCGAGCTTGCTTTACTAAGATCAAGATCAAATGTTGGATTTAGCTGCCCAAACTCGCGAAGAGACCAGATCTGTCCTGGGCTCAATGCTAGCATAGCCGAATCAACAGTTGGTTTTGAACGTATTATTAAGCCGAAACATCGATCTCTGAACACATCTTCATTTGCAAGATCCCTGATCGTCTCAAAATTATAAACAGTCCCTTTAGGATTAACTCTTCCTAGCGTAGCGTCAACTAACTGGTCCTGTATTGGTAAATCTACAACTAGATGTGTACAACCATTGGAACCCCTTGCAGCAAGGTAAGAAGTTACAGGTTGATTAGGCTGGTCTTCAACAGCAGTAACAGTAAATGCAAAAGTAATGTCTGCTAAGCTTTCTATTTCATCAGGCGTAAGTCTTTCAGATTTTGAGCCAGCAGCTAATTTATCGATTATTTCTTGTTCTAAGGCGAGATCCAAAAGATAGGCCCCCATAACACACAAATTACAAGATGGTTATGACTAGCTCCAATCCAAATGTCACAAACTTTTAGCCTTGATCATTAGCCGATATTCTCTGCAAAAAAGCATTAAATTTTAGCAACTTTCGTAGGATTTAGATACGAAACCAATCAGCTCAGCAGACATTGCTGGTACGTTGCTTGCATTCTAGACTCCTGGTTAGTTTTTTATGTTTTTGGGTTTAGGGGTTGTCATGTATATAAAGCCTTCATCTTTCATTTTTTTCTTATCAATTTTTATCTTTCTTACAAACTCTACGATCAAGGCCGAGGAATTGCTCGATCCTGTAACTAGTAGAGAAGCAAGTAGTAGTAAAAGACCTGTCAAGCCATACACAAATCCGTATCAACCTGATCTAAAGATGAGTCCATTGCTTGAGGGCTATGTTTGCGTCAAGAAAACAAAGTGGCTTCCATTTGATGAGGAAAATAATCAATTCAGAGCCATCGTAACTAGCGAATGCATAAACCGACCAAGAGAATATGGGGAAACTATTTACAGAGAACTCTCAGAACCATGTATTCCAGAGCTATGTTCTTATGACGATGGACTTCATACTTTAGATTTCGATGCGCTAGCTCTCATTGGTGGATACTCACAGGAGATGGTTTACGGCACTCCGGAATAAGATATCCTCAAATGCAAACTGTTAATCCACCCTTTCTCCTGGATCAGAGATCAACCAGCAATGGTTCTGACCATTTAGAGTTGTGATAACAGTAATGTTGTTTGGATAACTTCCTCCTGGAAGGTCACCTCTAAAATGGTTTCTTAATCCATTACTATCAGAGTTATCTGAGTTACCAACGTAATCAAGCGTTTCTAGTACCTGTTCATCTTTAACGATACGCAAGTTTTCGTGAAATTCACCACCTGGTGTTAATACCACAACTTTTCCATTGCTATCAGAAACAGGCTTCCATAAAAATCCACCACCACCATCAGGAGCTTCTCTATCAACGTCACATCCAGATTCGTTACTAGATGTTTGACCTACCTTTTGTAACTGATTTACAGCGACTAATCCCTCTGTATCAGAGATATTTATATTCTCTGCTTCAGAGTTAATATTTCTGTGAAGTCGAAAGGAATCGTTAGAGTTAACTTTGATAAACACTCCATCAATAGTTGAAGATTCATCGTAGGCACCAACAGTAATCTCTTCGATTCTAGAGACAAGATACTTTTGCTTGTTTCCATTAGCATCATATACGATAATTTGAGAATTATTCGATCCTTTGTGCCGGTAGTAACCTACCTCTTTGATACCATCACCATCGATATCAATGGCTAGAACTCCTTGAGCTTTTTTGGCGTTTCTTTGTTGCAACAAACTTCCTGCCTTAATCACTCTAATCTTAGGCTTGCTATTCTTTAGTTTTCGAACCGCAATAAGCTCATCTCCTACCGACTCAGCATCTCCATCGTAATCACCACATGCAGCGTATTTTGGTTTAAACCCAATCTGATCAGTGGTCGAAGATTCACTGTCATAGTTTTGAGATATAATCTGCTTTTTTCTAATGACTGTAAGGTCAGCTCGACCATCCCCATCGCGGTCGCAACCTGAGAGAACCCTGTCTTCAACAGTTCCAAAATCAACTTCTGTTACGTCACTTCCACCTGCAGAACTTAACTTTATCCTCCAGGTAAGTGCAGTCTCACCCTCTCCCTCTTTCTGCTGGACGATAGCTAAATCAGTTACCCCATCACCATCATAGTCAGCAGGAACTTCAAGTGTGGTTCTCTTTCCGAATTCATTACTGTCGTCAGTTGCGCTAGTACTTAGATCGTGGATATGAAAAACCTTCTCATTAGGCGAGCCATCAGTTTGGTTCTCAATCCCAAATAACTCAGAAACACCGTCACCATTAAAATCTAATGGAACAGCATATGTTGAAGATACTAAACAGACGTTGAATACAAAGGCATATTTTAGCTTCATGCTAATTATTATTAGCAAAAAACATACCTTTGGAAATCTCTAATCTTTTTGAGCCGATTTAAGAAGATGTGTACGAAGATTAACTAAATCTTGTTATAAGACTACGCAATTAGTAGTCAGCTTTATCTCTGACAAAACCTGAGATACGGCGCTTGCCACTGAAGATGCGATTGCGTTGTGCGCCAAAAAGTTTTCGTCTTGTGTTCCCACGACTATAGCGAAGGGTGTTTTGAATCTTGCGAGTACTAACCCCGAAGAGGCTTCTATTACGATTATTCCTAGTCCTGACACCTGTTAAGCGCTGCATGCTGTAGCGACCACCAAATCTAGGTAGAGCCCACTTAATACCAGCCGACTTTGTATAATGACTTTTAGGTTTGTAATAATCGAGACTATTCTGGCTCTCATACCCAAAGGTTCGCCCAGTCATGTCATCAGCAACTGAAACACCTGAAATTATTACAAAACTTAAAATCAGAAGTAGCGCTTTTTTCATAAGCAATTAATAATACGATACAAATTTTGATAAATACTAACTCAGCACTAGATACTAATCAAATGCATCCAAATAAAAGGTCTGGGATACAGCAATAGATAACAACATGATCTCTTTTTATATACCGCTATACAACGAAGCAGAGATACTACAATCAACAGTTGAAAGATTGTTAGGATACATTCCAGATCGCTGTAAGAGCTACGAGATAATTCTTGTCAGTAATGGCTCAACAGACACAACTGCTGAGATTGGCAATCGACTTAGCAATCAATATGAGCAGGTCAAATTCTTTGAGCTTAGTCAAAAAAGCGTAGGGGCTGCTTTTAGGAAAGGAGTCATAGAAAGCAAAGGTGACTCAATTATTACTTTAGATGCCGATCTCTCCTCAGATCTAATTTTTATCGACTACGCCTTAAACCTTCTTCAATACTCTGAAATGGTTGTAGGATCAAAATCATTGGGCTCTCAGCGTCGTGGCCCAATTCGCGTATTAGGTAGTCAATTTTATATTTTAATCACCCAGCTCTTGTTTGGATTAACGGTTACTGATTACTCCATGGGCTGCAAAGCATTCAAGAAAGCCAATATTGAAGATGTTGTAGATCAGATTGATAATTGGACTGGATACATCTTTGAGTTAGTTCTGTATCTCAAAAACCAAGATGCAAAGATTGTTCAGGTTGGAATAGATTGCGAAGATACTCGCAGAAGCCATTTTAACCTACTACATGAGGGGTTATATCGATACATGCACCTATTCAAATGCTGGCGAGCGCAAAAAGATCCACTCAGCTGGTTAAATCGACGCTAAAGAGAGAACTATTCTTAAGCTTTAACAGCCCAGGTATT
Organism: Deltaproteobacteria bacterium; assembly: GCA_020635175.1. Classification (GTDB taxonomy): domain Bacteria; phylum Bdellovibrionota_C; class UBA2361; order UBA2361; family J135; genus JACKAH01. The sequence goes on along the minus strand of JACKAH010000002.1, from coordinate 142,810 downwards.
GTATTTAACAATCGCAAAAATTGCGCGGAATCCATCTCGCCACCCTATCTTTTTACCTTCAGCATAGGTGCGACCATAGTAAGAGATACCTACCTCATAGATGATGCAGTTTTTTCGAGCTACTTTTGCAGTAATCTCCGGTTCGAATCCAAACCGATCCTCTTCGATTTCAATTGATTGAATAATTTCACGCTTAAACAACTTATAACATGTTTCCATGTCAGTTAAGTTTATGTTCGTAAACATATTCGAAAGTAAGGTTAAGAACTTGTTTCCTATCATGTGCCAAAAATAAACCACACGATGAGCACCAGCACCCATAAAACGAGAACCGTAAACGACATCAGCCCTGCCCTTTAATACAGGCTCAAGCAAAATTGGATACTCTTGAGGATCGTACTCAAGATCGGCATCCTGAATAACAACATAATCCCCTGTTGCCTCACGGAAGCCAGTTCTCAGAGCGGCCCCTTTGCCCATGTTCTTTGGATGATACAGAACCTTATCCACTAGAGGTTCAATCTCAGACTTTAAAATGTCCTTAGTGCCATCAGTTGAGAAATCATCAACAACTATAATCTCTTGATCTTTTACTGGACTCGCCTTAACAGCATCAACAATAGACCTGATGGTCTCTTTTTCGTTGTAACAGGGAATAACTATCGTAAGTTTCATAAGCCATTAATATTAGTAAGAAATTCAAAAAATACCGCCGAAGTCCGAAATATATAGCAGGAATTCGACTAGTTGACCAATCCTTTGAAAATTCCGTGATCAAGACCTTGGTTGCGACAAAAAGTGGGAAAAATGACCGCTTTTGAGATATATTTTAGCTAATAATTACAGATAAGTACGTGATTTTTAGTATTTTTTTCATTTTTAAGCTCTATTAATACAACTTAGAGTGGAATAGATTCTCAAGGAAAAGCTTTCTAGTTTCGATAGTTTAACTGTGTGATATTTTCCCACTGTTTTTATGCAAAACGAGCTCAAATTAACGGTTTATAAAAATCTGAAGGTCATGATGAAGCCTATTATTAGGTTTTGCGTTAAGCATCAGATGAACCTCCAAGATCTATTAGAAGCATCGAAATCGGTCTTCTTAGAAGTTGCGGAAGAGGAGCTCACCTCCAAAGGTGAAAAGATAAACATGAGTCGCCTGTCTGCAATAACTGGGGTGCATAGAAAAGATACCGCTAGGATTTATAAAAATGGAGAAAGGCGGGATCCAACTGGAAACATCACCTCACGCGTTATTGGACTTTGGCGAGAGCTGCCTGAATACACAACTAAGAACAAGCGGCCCCGTACTCTAACTTTCAAGGGCGAGGATAGCGAGTTCACAAAACTTGTAGCGGCAGCAAGCACTGATATCAGACCTGGAGCGATACTTTTTGCATTAGAGCAGCTAGATGCTGTGGAGAAAACGAAGACGGGGCTAAAGCTTAAGGCAGCAGCCTATGTTCCTCGCAACAACCCCGCAGAAGGAATTAGACTAGTCTCTGAAGACGTTGAAGATTTGATGGATGCAGTCTTTGAAAACATCGAATCTCAAGAAGAAGAGCTTCCGAATTATCACGCAAAGAGTATCTACGACAACATCTCCAAAGATGATGTACCTAAAATCAGAAAGTGGTTTATGAAACAATGCTCTCAATTCCAATCAAAAGTTGAAAAATACCTAGCTCAACATGACCTTGACATCAACCCTCAGCCTGAAAAAGAGGGCGGAGAAAGAGTCGTTTTAGGTATCTTTACAAAGACTTAAAGCCTCGCCTTAAAGGCTAAAAAATCATCTATTTTCTGCCGATAGTAATACCTATGTGGCATGAGTTTGAAATAATGAATTTTAAGACTAGCGGCATCATGTCAGTTGTTTGCTGCATACTCCTATGCTCAGTAATTGCTTTCAGAAGCGGATTAAACCATGAGGTCAACGATCCCGAACTTGAAAAAGTAGTTAAAGATCACTTGCAATACCTGCTTAACGATCTACTGGTAGATGACGTTTCAGACTCAGTGAAATCTGGAAAAATTGATCAACAAAAGGTTAGCGCATTAGCAAACGGTGTAGAGATTAAACAAATCAGTGCTCAAGGCCCCCTCCTTTCGTTTTCATTCAAAGAAGATGTTGTACTTAGAGTGGATTATGAAGTGCCACTTGAAGAAGCAGCAGGTCTTACAATTAGGGAATACTACAAGGCCTATCACTACCGCCCAAATAGCTGGGTTATTAGGTATCGTACAAACCCTATAAGCTACTACGCAAACATATTCTAAGCTACTGAAATTTAAGCAATTATCAGCTGCATCTTTGCCAGTTAGCAGCTCATCTAACCTAAAGATTAATTCTTAACGATCAAGACCTTTAAATGAAGCACCAAGGCCATATCTTCGTTCACGATTTCAAACCTCCTCAGCATATAAAGAGAATAATTGCTGTGCAACTTTGCAGCGATTCCTTCTTTACTTCAACAATGCGTAGATTTGACGATTTTCAAATTCAAACTGAAATAGTGCTATTTAAAGATTCAATCCTAACACAAGCACCTAACTTGTGGGGGGTTCATTCACGTCCATTGAGAACAACTAAGCCATTTTCAGAGTACTTGGATAAAGATTTATTCAATGAATTAGATGAATCAACGGGAATTGTCTTTATATATAACTCTGCTGGTCAGTTTAAGTACCTCGAAGAGGAACAAAGTATTCCATGGTATTTTTTAATCGATATCTACGAAGACCTTTATCGCGCCTCTCAAACTAATCCATGCATAAATGTTGCATTTATTGATCAGAATCAACATTGGAAAGACTGGAGAGACTTTTATATGGTCTCAAGCGTCAGGCTTCCTGGTAGCGGCAAAATTGTAGAGGTCTCTGCATTTATGCAAGAACGAACAAAGCAATTTCTAGTTGACCAAGGTTACCAACATGGTGATAAGGGCGCATTTGTTGAGGTGGGAAGACTTTACGGCGGATCAGCTGTTTTGTTTGCACTCGGGCTCAAAGACTCTGGCTCTAAAAATGTTTTGTTTTCATTCGATCCTGTGCCTCAACCTTACTGTCAACGATATGCCAAACTTTATGGCGTTGATAATCAAATTGCATTTATTGATCTGACGAGTGTTGATGGAGAGGTCTTTTGGCAAGCTGAAGATATGCCACAGATTACATGCCTACATATCGATGGAAATCACGCTTATGATTTCGTTCTAAAAGATATCCAGTCATGGGAGAAGCATCTAAAACCAGGCGGTGTAATGATGTTTCACGATTATGGAGCCTGTGGAGAAATGGCAGGTGCGACAAACGCTATCTATGAAAGTGTAATCTGTCGTCAAGAAAACTGGAAGGCATTCGATCAGATAGAAGGCTCATTTATTGCAACTAGGCGCTAAGCATGAATTATTCACAAGAGATTAAAGATTTAATAAATGTATGTGACTACGCAACTGTAGCTGAGAAATTTATTCAGTTAGCCCAAGCGGAATTTGAGATCAACTATCTCTATAAGGCACTCGTCTCCATGCTTCTAAGTCAACACTACCAACCAGCAAGTGAGCTTGCTCATAAACTTGATACCTCATCTGCAAATCATAAGACCGAAATTGAGGTATTGATTCTTGCCTCCTATGCCCTAGCTGGAGACTACGAGGCGATACAAAACAGACCAATTCATCATGAAGTACAAAATGGATATTTAAAAGCTATAAATGAATGGATTAAATCACCTGACAATGACTTTAGAAAAATATTGCTTCAGGTTGATTGTTTTCGAGCTTCGGTTGCAGAAAGCAAGGCAATTCCAAACCATGGCTGGATCAGTAACTATATTGACTGTAAACAGTGTGACTATTCTTTTCCAATTGTTTGTTCTCAAAGCAATTTGGGACTATACCTTACTCCATGCCTTGAGTGTTATTCTCCAATTATCGTTTCAAGAAACAGCTTAAATGAACACTTGTCCGAAAGGGATAGGGACGCACTTGAGAAAGCGATTAAGGTTAAGTCAATTTTTAGCAAATCTAAGCACAGCACACTTACTCAAGAAGTTTCAACACTTACTGATCAGCAAGCAAAATGCGACGATAATTCCAATTCAGTTAAGGATAGATCAAAGCTAAATGTAATTCAGCTTAAGGTGTAGTGGCAATTTTAAATGGGAAATTCCTAAAGAACTCTTTTGTATAACGATGCATCCTATAAAGATTCGCAGGCTCATTACTATCAGGCTCTAAAAGTGGATTTTGAAATTTCCAGATTATCTCTCTATTCATAGCAACCTCAAATACCAGACCTTGATTTGCTACTGCAATTAAAGTATTTCCATTTGGCAAACGCTGCACACCACCATGTCTATATGAATACATCTTCTGCGCTGGTTTCGATTTATATTCCCAAACTATCTCTTTTGTATCTGTTCGAAATTCGATTACTCGTGAAAAATCCCTAGTTTCTCTTCCGTTATCAAAAACTAGAATATTTCCATTCTTAAGCAAGATTGGCTCATGCTGGTTATCTAAATGCTCTACCCCACCTTGCCATAAGACTTTGCTAATGCTTGGATCAAGGATGAAAATCTGGCTTAAATTTCTTGCTGAGATAAGAATCGATCCTTTTGGGCATAATCCAGGATGGTCTTCCTTTATAAATTGAATAGAATTCAGATGTAGAAAGTCACTGATCTTGTTGTTTTCCTTATAATAGACAGCAGCCTGAAGCAAAGCCCTCTTATCGAGGACTGGTCTTAGGACTTCAAGAAGATCAACACTTCTCACTATCTCTCCATTGAGCGGGTTTATAAATACCAGGTTGTCGGCATAAACCTTAAAATTTTGATTAAAGGCCTCGATGTTTCGTTCTTTCAAATCAAAAGTAATAATCAAACCGCTCTGATCATAATCTAGATCGTGATGCACGTTAAATTTTGACGACCAGATTACATTTGAATCTTTATCAATTTTCTCTAATCTCCTAATCTGAATTATGGCATACAAATTTCCAATCTGATCAAGTTCGGCATGATGAATTCCCTCCTTACCAACGGACCCTAAGTGCCACTTATTTACGACTTCTCCATCATTCTGAATTAAAAAGACGTTATTATCTCGTCTTGCATGATAAAGGTTGAAGCCTGGGGATGTTTTTACTGGATTGTAATAGTAGATACCCTTTTTTCGCAGCGCTAAGTTATCCAGATGTGTTTTAAAAAGATATGTAGCAGCGACAAGAGAAACGAGAATAAAGACTGAAAATATAAATCTTCTCATTTTCAATTTAGCTAATGAATAAAATCTCTACCATGAATTGCTACGCAAGTAATTTTGTTTGGATTGGTAACTTAACAGAAAGACCACGTACAACACAAAAAAAAGGGAAGCAAATAAGCTCCCCCTGACAAATTCCATCCATTTTTGCGAATAATCTTTTAAAATCCGGCTTGATTAAAACCACCATGCAATGAGGAATGCGACGGGCCAATTACAACCACAGAACTAGTTGTATCATCAGATGTATCATCACTTGAACTTGCCTGTGCTGATTTGTCAGCTCCTGAAGTGCTGTCTCCTTTTGAATCATTCACTTCATTTTTCTTATCAGCTTCATCGCCGTGTAGTGATGTAAAATCATCAGCTCCTTGATTAGCGCTTGATCCTTGGCTTGAGCTAGCTTGACCAAGATTTCCTGAAGCACCGGAAGTACTTCCGTAGTCACCTACGCTCGGTGGAGTATAGGGACTTGGAGTTGCTGCCTTGTATCCTTCTCCATCTCCGTCCGTATCGGGACCATCAGTCTTAGTAGCAGTATAAGGAACAGGTGTTGCTTCACCTCCTGTTCCAAAATCCTTCTTATCATCACTAGAATCTTTGCTATCTTTTGAATCTTTCTGATCGCTCTTCTTACTATCTTTTTTATCAGAGCTAATCTCATCAGCAGAGCTAGCATCACCTCCTGTCACAGGATCCTGAGCTGATTTCTGGTTGATATCCTTTCGGCAAGTATCATCAGGATTTATTAGACTGCTACATCAACCTCGCCATTTTAGTATCGGCTTCTTAAAGTAATTCCCTACAATTTCACCATCTTCAAGGAATCGGCTACAGATGCAACAACACTAAAATCGTCAGACTCGATTACCTAAATCCACTTGGCCAGCCTCCAGTTTTATTATCTGAGGCACAAACATACCTTAACTCATCTGCTGAACTGTTTGAAAACCAGAGCGAAGGTTGGTTACATTTGCAAATGGAATAGCTTGGCCTGTAGTTTCCAGATCTCTATGATTGTTGGGCGACCCTGAAGCATGTATTAGTACCTTGGCGGTGTCCACCACAACCTGTTCCAGTGCTATAGTAGAACTGAGACTGAAGTTTAGAAATTAAGCCCTTTCATCGTTGCACCTTTGGAAGCACTTGAACTTCATCAACACATTAACTAAACTAAATATTATAAAGGCATTTAGCGGCCACCTAGTATGTATAGCATAAAATTTAATTATAGACCATTTTAGCAATTTTTACTAACGCCATGTTTGGTACCTAAAAGTTTTGTATATATAAAGGAGTTAAGAATAATTCTGGTGAATCTAAGCAAAATGCAAGAGAGAGTTCTCAGAAAGAGTCGAGCGACCATGAGGGTTCATCGTGTGTGATCATTCTTCTAAGCCTCTGTATGAATGGCTCCAACACTACCAGCTTTGCAGACCACATAACACTTTCCTATTTGGCCTTGCTTCAGCTGGTTTACCTGGCCAGAGTCACCTCCCTGCTTTGGTGAGGCACACCTCCACCTTTCACCGTTCTCATGCAGCCTAAGCCATAACAAGTGGTTTTCCTTTCTGTGGCACTTTCTCTAGTCACCTAGGCTGTCGTTAACTGTGGTTCGCCTACAAGCCCCATTTCTCTCTCCCCTTTTTGAATAGAGGCAGCGTTTCTCTGACCTGAATACATGTCTCCATGTTAATCAGCGAGATTGCCTCCTATTCAAAAAAGGAAGCATCCACCTGCTCAACTCTCGAAAACTCAAGCTCAGCTGAGGCTTCCTCTGTAAGATAAAATTCTAGCATCCAGAGACGTGTACAATTCTGCAATTCTAAGCATAGATCTGTGGGGTTAACTTTACGCCTTTATCACTAGAAAGCCTCTTGTATTGGAACAACAGGATCTATCAGGTATTTCTGGTGAATGACACTGTATTTAGTAAAATTATCAGGGCTCAACATCACCTGACTAGGCCAGCTCATGCTTTCCTTTCTCTGATTCTTTCAGCGTAAGTCGCCAGAAGCTGAGCGTCAATATCTTTCTTGACGAAGAACCTCTTCATTTAATACTGATCTGCTCTTCAATCCTGATTAGATTCTTTTCTGCATCATCAACTTCAATCATTGATTCAATCAGATGCTCTTCCTCATTGAGAGCTGTTTGAGCTGCTTCAATCTCACGAGTTCCTGCAAACTGCTTCTGAAGATCCTAACGTCAGCCTTTTCTTCAAATTAACAAGTTTATCTTATTCTTCCTGAAACAACTTTTCTTCTTTGTATACTTCTGCTTGAGGGATTTGAAATTGTTATGGACTGGGTTAACCGTGAAATCTTTGAGTTCTGTGGTTTTCTTATCTAGCTCAGCTCAAGCTTCCTTGAATCAGCAACATTTCTCGCAATTGAGGTCAACCTTGTAGGGTTAAGAATGTTGAGATTGACTACTGTTTTCAGTCATATATTATTTTTTTGCCAAAGCAGCATGGCCTTCAAGTTCAATAAACCTCGAAGTTGACGATTTAGCGCTAATTCAGCGATATTTTAGCTTTGATTTGGCCCTGTGTAGCTCAGTTGGTTAGAAACCCGACGGCTCATAACCGATGGGTCGCCGTTCCAAGTCGGGCCGGGGCCACCACGACTCTCTCTTTCAGTTTAAGAGCTGTAAATAAAAACCTTTCCTGAATACTCCTCTCCATATTTTGCTTCATAAAATTATTACTCATTCTAGCCCTGGCATTTCAGATCAGGAGCTGTTCCTTCCACTAAGTGGTGGATTAGCGCATGTTAAGGCGACATTCAAAACGGCGGCGCTTTTATCTGTTAAAGATTTTGATAATAGCAAAGTCAAGAATGAAGCTCTCATTTTTAGAGATGATCCAGTTCCTCCAACGAAAGCTGTAGCTGCCTTAAAAGGATTGTTGAGCAGGTTAAGGTTCAGAAGCTCTAGTAAGCCTTTGGGACATGGCGAATTTAGTAGCTGTACAGCAGAGCAGCACCAGATCCTCACCTTGCGATACGTTGGAATCCAGCCATTGCAGAAAAGTACAGAGTATTCATTTACTATCGAAAGTACCCTATCACACCGTCGTCAGTGAACAGCAGATAAAGCTACTAAAATCGGTGGTATAGAATCGCTGGCGATTTTAGGAATGGAAAGAGAAGAGTGTCAGTGTCGCAAGTGATGGATGGAAGCTCTCGCTAATGCAAATGGTGTAAAAGTAGTTTTTAAAAGCTATTTCCTGGGCTTGATAATAATTTTAATTCTTTTGCTTTTCAATGCGATTAATTCCAAAGCGGTATACTTGTTTTTTGGATGTTTTCCACAAATATTCAGCTCGCTCTAAAAAAAGCTAGCACTATGAAGCCAAAGACACTTCTATTTGGGATGTTTAACGATCTGCCTGTTGAAGAGATAAACCACTATGCAAATGATCACCTTTGTGATGATGTTTAGACCCGAGAACTGGTTTTGAAGTTTCGTGCTGCTATGGACATGATTTTTGAATTAGAGCGCCACATGCCTATGATGTTACAACTTTGTTAGCTAATGCGTTTTGTGAGTTTCGACCAACTGAAATGTCTTTATCCCAGTCCACATGGTTCAATTTTAAACAAAGACTATCCTGGAGCTTCAGGAACGGCTGGCGACAAACTCTACAGCGGCTGTTGAAACTGAGGTTGTCTGGATGATCGCCGAAAAATGGAGCTCCTGAAGAGCTAAAAAGATTTTGATTTACGCGGCAGCTTTAAAGAGAATTAACGATTTTTAAAACTTCACAAATCAATACCCTAGGTAGGCTTTATCGGACATAAAAAGAGCGAAACAAGGTTTTCTCCACTCTTTGAACAATAATGCTTATTGTCTGTAAATATCTTGAGCTGCTTATCTTCGAAATCGACAACAGCGGAACTACTGTCTCTTTGTGATCCGCAAATATACCAATTTTCAGTATATTCGTCTGTGATATTTATTGTTTTACTACCACTTCATCCACCTTTTGAGCAAAACTTTATTGGTAGCTCTGGCCCAAAAGCAGCCTACCGCGCAGGTGTAAAGGATAATACTTTGCTATTTCTGGCAATCTTTTCAGGAGATGGAGCAAGTTGATAAATATCAGCCCTTTCAAAAATCTCTAGGCCATGTGCAATGCAGCTAATAAAATTAGCATCATCATTCTAGTCATGTAAGCAACTACAATTCCATCAGGCAGCAAGAGCATTTAAACTCACCTGAGAATATTATGAAAATAATTCGGCAACCCATCTCTTTTTAGCTAATGAGATATTATCGTAATTTGTAATGAAACTAAAGAACGCCAACTCTAGGGAGTGTAACTGTTGGCGATAGCCTAGAATATCTGATTCACTAAGAACCTTAATACGCCTTGAGGATGCCTGAGTTAGTCCTAAAAACTTTACAACAGGATACGGTTAATCCATAAATTGTGACTGTTCTTACAATCATTAAAAACGTACGGAACTAGCAACTCTGCATTCGGATAGCCAGCTTTAACAAGTTCAGAAAACAGAGATGAAACAGCAGCAGCTACAATTCCATGAACAACCAAGAAAGAAAAGAGCCCTCTTTTTAGAGAGATACGTGTTGCAATAATTGAGTAATTGCAGCAATTGGCCCTAGCCAATGCGAACATAACCACCCGAAAACCGAGACTTCAGTATGTTGAGATCAAGCTGACTAGCGTAATCTCGCTGAAACCGATAAACAACAGGGATATGATTAGCACTCTTAAATCTTCATTGAACTCAAGTAAGTGCTGAACACTAACCTCTTTCATATTTGCAAGAGCAATACTATTAACGTGGAAGCTAACAAGCCCTGACTCAAGGATAAAATGAGTTGAATAGAACCTTAAAAAGATCCTAGAGCAATTCCAAGTGTGAGATGGGTTTGTAAAAATCCAGGTAAGCAGATGCTTTTTAAGAACCGTGCCCATAAAGAAAGCGCCGAGCGTTCCTGTGACCGTTCCAACAAAAACAGCCTGAAACACACCCGTAACAATATGCATTGATGTGCTCGCTGTACCACGCGCGATTATTGCTTCAAATATAATCACTGCAAGCAAAGCACCTACTGGGTCAATTAAGATCCCCTCCCATTTTAAGATCTCGTTAAGTGGTGCTTTCGGCCTAATGTGTCTTAGCAAAGGTAAAATTACAGTTGGTCCTGAGACTGTTAATATCGCCCCAAGTAAAAGAGCAAGCTCCAAATCTAGCCCAAGAAATGCCCTAGCTGCTACAGTTCCAAAAATAGCAGTGACTAATACGCCTACAGTCACAAGACGCAGAACTATTGTTCCAACATTTCCAAGCTCTTTGAACTGTAAGTTTAAACCACCTTCAAAAAGAATAATTGCAACACAGATTGAAACAATTGGAAAAAGTAGATCGCCAAAAAGCAGATTTGGATCCAAAAAACCACTGATTGGACCTGCAACAAATCCAACTATCAGCAAGAGTAAAATTGAGGGGAATCTATAGCGCCAGGCAACCCATTGAGCAAAAAGCCCCAAAAGTAACACTGCGGCTAGACCAATTATAATATGCTTATCCATGCAGGTAAGGATATCGATCTTTTAGCTGTTCAAACAGCTAGAATTCACACTATTAATCGAATTGCCCATGCTTGCCAGGGGCTATAAATCAAGGTAATCTGCCGAATTAAAACAATGTAATCAATTGTACGGAGACCCAACTATGGGATTTACATGTGGGATTGTAGGACTACCAAATGTGGGAAAGTCTACAATCTTTAACGCATTAACAAACGCTAAAGCCGCAGCAGAGAATTTTCCATTCTGCACGATAGATCCGAATACTGGTGCTGTCCCTGTTCCAGATCCCCGCATTGAGAAATTAGCACAGCTGGCAGGCTCACAGAAGCTGATTCCTACCCAGGTCACATTTGTAGACATCGCAGGGCTAATAAAGGGAGCATCACAGGGTGAAGGTTTAGGTAATCAATTCTTAGGCCACATTAGAAGCGTTGATGCAATCGCACATGTTGTTAGGTGTTTTGAAGACGAAAACGTAGTTCATGTTGATGGCAACATTGACCCAATTAGAGATATTGAAACTATCGACACAGAGCTAATCCTCTCCGATCTAGAAACCATTTCAAAACAGCTTGAAAAGCTATCAAAGGCAGCAAAGTCAGGAGACAAAGAAGTACTAACTAACGTTGAGATATTAAAAAATTTAGAATCTCATTTGGGCGCTGGTAAACCAGCACGAATGTTTGCTGTGCCAGATACAGCATTAAGAGCTCGAGAGATCTACAACCAACTCCTCTCAGCAAAGCCAACTCTTTTTGTCTGTAACGTTGCAGAGAATGATTCTGCGCTAATCCCAGATGCTAGTGGCAGCAGAGCCATTGATAAAGTGTGCAAACATGCACAAGGAATAGACAGCCGAGTAGTTGTAATTTCGGGCAAGGTAGAAAGTGAACTAGCAGAGCTTAACAATGAAGAACGAGCAGAGTATCTGCAGGAACTTGGCTTGGAGATGTCTGGACTCGATCGACTTACACTTGCAGGGTATGAGCTATTAGGCTTGATTACTTTCTTCACTGTTGGCCCAAAAGAGGCACACGCCTGGAGCATTAACAGGGGCGGCACAGCGCCAAAGGCAGCAGGTAAAATCCACACCGACTTCGAAAGAGGTTTCATCAGGGCAGAAGTAATTTCATATAACGACTACATCACCTGTGGCTCTGAAGTAAAAGCAAAAGAGGCTGGAAAAATGAGAGTCGAGGGCAAAGAATACTTAGTGCAAGATGGTGATATCGTTCACTTTAGATTCAATGTATAGCTTAAATTTAGCACCTGTTGCTATTTAGCATTTCATCATAAAATTTAAGCATGAAGACGCTTGGAAGATTAATCTTACAACTGTTAGTTGTAGGATCAGTATGTTATTGCCAAACGGGTCCGGAAACACAGGTCCCTGTAAGTCCAAAATCTGGATGGGGAGATTTTAAAGCAGCCCCGCCCGCCGCAGAAGATTGGCAACATACAGCACTTATGTGGCTACCTAATAGAGTATTAGATTTTATCGACATATTTCGAGCAGACGTAGGCGTGGGTCCTGCGGTTGGCGCCAACGTGCGAGTTACAAGATATGCTCAAGCTGCATACAGAGACATCTCTCCATTTTCTGTACGTGCCGGTCTTTTTGGCCGCAAAATGCCTCTTATGGTAGAGAATTCCAGTGAAATCGGCATCTCTCCAGGTTACATTGGGTCGAAATCTCGAGAGGTCTGCGTTGGAGAGATCGGCGTAGGTGTAGATCTGATTGCAGGCGGTTATGCTGGGGTATGCGTGGATGAATTAATTGATTTTGTCGGTGGATTCTTCTTACTCGACTTTAAGCATGATGATTACTAATTCTCATCATCAAATTCATCTTCAAATTCAGAGTCAAAGTCATCATCTGGTGGAAAACCGTCATACAACAATCCATCTCTATGCTGATAATAGCTTGATTTTGAGAATGAATAGAAATCTAAAGAAGCCTCCTTTCCGGCTTCAACAGCCTCCAATAATGAGGCACGTCCTGAAATTACGTTGATTGTGTTATAACCATACACAAGCCTGTCAGTCGTGGACATATCCCACTCTGCAAAATCTAGCCAATATGTTGGCGAAAGAAAGAAGTCTACAGCTCTACCAAATGCATCTCTAAAATTAGAAGGACCCAGGAAAGGTAAGACAAGATAAGGCCCTGCTGGCAGATCGTAATATGCAAGCATCAATCCAAAATCTTCATCATCAGGAGCCTTCAATCCAACCGAATCAGCAACCTCTAATAACCCACCAAACCCAGTTGCCGTATTAACAACGAATCGACCTAGAAACGTAAAAGCTTGGCCAATTTTAAATTGAACCAAGGAGCTAACAAAACGTCTGGGAAAAAGAAGGTTATCTAAGAAATTGGAGATTCCTTTCTTAAAAGGAGGTGGCATATTATCAGAATACCTACGAGCTACAGGCTCCAACAGATTTCTGTCCACGACATCGTTAAACTCGTATACAGATCTATTAAAACCTTCAAAGGGATCGCTTGCCTCCTCTGCTTGCAGATCAAACGCAAGTAAGAGTGAGAGCATACAACAGATAAAGCCAAATCTTCGGATAATATCAGACATAATCATTACAATATTTACATAAAATGGATTTTACAAGAGTAGATAATTCCTATTCTTAGCTCTCTCAGCTGCTAAAATTAAGCTCATTTTCTGGTTTTTTAGGTAGTACGATCTGCCCAGCCTGTATCTTCTTTTTTAACTCCTTACGAACTGGCTCCATAGGCTGATTTAAGTAATATCCAAAAAGCTCGAAATACTCTTTTTCTCCTTGAGTTAACCCCTCATGAGTCGTTATCGCATTCATGTAGATATCAAGGGGCTCTAAGATTTTTTCTGCGTGCAAGCTTTCACTAAATCTTCTTCCGAGATCAATAGAACCTTGCACAACACTTATGTTAGGCTCACGCTCCTTCACATCTGTTTGAAGCCTAGAAAGCCTCTTCTTTATCTTTTGAATAAGTTCAAAGTCATCACTATTTGGATCAAGCTCCTTTTCAGCAGCAAGCATCTCTTCATCAGTCGCATCTTCTGCTAAATGTAAAGTTTCTTTCCATTTTGCTTTTAACAAACCAACATCCTTCTCTGTCTTTTTAATTTGACGATCCAAAACTTTAGAACTTGTCCGTGATAGCTTTTTGAAAAAAGCTGTGCAGGCGCTACATTTATCAATATATGTATCAAACAGCTCTTCGTTAATCTTATTAAGAGTCTCTAAACGACCATCTTCAAAAATGGCAACAAACAGATCTTTTAGTTCGTAGTTATTAAAACTTATCCGAACTTCTTCGCCTTGAAATACTGAAACCTCATTTTCAGTCTCTTGCTCCTCAGCTTCTTGCGGATCATCAACTTGAAGTTTTTGTTTATCATCTCCACTACTCTCCTGAGCAAGTGTTACGGCAGAACAACTGGCAAAGATGCAAAAAAAGACTAAGATCTTGAAAAGATTATGATTTAGCATGCTTCTTCCTAACATAGATAAGCGTTCTATTAGATGTCGTAATGAGATGTAAGGTTGGCAAAAGGATCCTTCTTTAGAAATGATGTTTTATACTTGGTAGTTTCATGGAAATCTCTTAATATTCAATAAGTTTTGGAAAAATTCTGGAGATCATTGTGCGTTATTTGAATTCCATCCTAGAGGCAATCGGAGATATACCGCTTGTAAAGTTAAACAAGGTAGTTCCTGAGAATCATGCAGATGTACTTGTAAAATGTGAATATCTCAATCCATGCGGATCAATTAAGGACCGCATGGCTTGCTATATCATAGAGAAAGCTGAAAAAGAGGGATTGTTAAAACCTGGTGGCACAATTGTAGAGGGAACATCAGGAAACACAGGCTTAGGACTTGCGATGACTGCTGCCGTCAAAGGGTATAAATGTATCTTTACGATGCCTGATAAGATGAGCAAAGAGAAACAGGACATGATGAAGGCCTTTGGAGCCGAGGTAATTATTACTCCAACGCAGGTTCCAGGTGATGATCCACAGCATTATGTACAGACTGCAAAACGCATCGCACGAGAAACCCCTAACTCATACTACGTAAACCAATATCACAACCAATGGAACACTGAAGCTCATGAGATTATCACAGGCCAAGAGATATGGAATGAAACTGGTGGAAAATTTGATGCCTTTATTGCTGGAACTGGAACAGGTGGCACAGCTTCAGGAATTGGACGATTTATAAAGAAGAACAATCCGAATATTAAAGTGATCGGTGCAGATCCTGTAGGTAGTGTGCACTACGATCTTTTTCATCACGATAAGCTGATCGAAGCTGCAGCTTATAAAGTTGAGGGAATGGGAGATGACATTAAGTGTGAAGCTTTAGATTTTAGTGTCTTTGATGATTTCATACAGGTAACTGACCAACAATGCTTTAGCCATGCACGAAAACTTGTAAGAGAGGAAGGGCTGTTCTGTGGTGGCTCAAGTGGAGGAAATGTTTGCGCTGCTATTGAGGTTGCCAGAAGGTTAGGACCTGGGAAAACAGTGATAACCGTTCTGCCAGATTCTGCGACTAGATACATCTCCAAATTTCTCTCCAATGAATGGATGATTGAGAATGGGTTTTCTCTAGAGGATTAATTTTTAACCGTTTGCAAAGCACTAACTATGAAAGAAAATTCTAAATTTGGAACTAGAGCAATTCATGCTGGACAAAGCCCAGATAGCGCAACTGGTGCTATCATGACACCGGTTTACCAGACTTCAACATATGCTCAATCGAGCCCTGGTAAGTTTATAAAAAACTACGATTACTCTAGAAGCGCCAACCCAACTCGCACAGCTCTTGAAGCAAACATAGCCTCGCTCGAAGGTGGATCATACGGAATAGCCTTCTCATCAGGTTGTGCCGCTCTCGATGCGACGCTGCACCTTCTAAGTGCGGGAGATCACGTCGTGCTGGGTGACGACGTGTACGGTGGGACATTTAGATTATTTGAAATGGTCTACAAGCAGCTCGGAATCAACTACACAATGGTCGATATGACAGATAGAGCATCATTTGAGGCTGGTTTTAATAAACAAACAAAGCTTGTCTGGCTTGAAACTCCCACAAACCCGATGTTGAAGCTAATAGATATTGGCTTAGCTTCAGAATTAGCAAAAAAACATGGCGCGCTGCTGGCTGTAGATAACACCTTTGCAACTCCTTACCTTCAGACACCATTAGCCCTAGGAGCTGATATCGTTTCACATTCAAGCACAAAGTATATTGGTGGCCACTCAGATGTTGTTGGAGGAGTTTTAGTAACAAACTCTAGTGAACTAGCTGACAAACTTCACTATATTCAAAATGCTGTTGGTGCTGTGCCTGCACCTTGGGATTGTTTTTTACTCCTGCGCTCAACAAAAACACTGCATGTACGAATGAAACAGCACTGCGAAAACGCACGTCAGATTGCAAGTTTTCTAGAAGGTCATTCAGAGGTCGAGAAAGCCATATATCCTGGCCTTGAAAGCTTCCCTCAACATGGCTTAGCTAAAGAGCAGATGAAGGATTTTGGTGGAATGATAAGTATGATTGTTAGAGGCGGTTTGCCTAAAGCAAAATCTGTCCTAGAAAAAGTTAAAATCTTTTCATGTGCTGAATCCTTAGGGGGAGTTGAATCGCTAATTGAACATCCTGCGATCATGACTCACGCAACCATACCAAAAGCTCAGCGTGAAGCACTCGGAATTGCTGATGGCCTCATTCGGCTTTCTGTTGGAATTGAAGATGTTGATGATCTGATTCAGGACTTATCGCAAGCCCTTGCCTAACAGAAGATTGAGATTTTGACTGTCTAAGGTGACTAGGCAGAGATGCCCAGTCACCATTATCTTGAGATATGAGACGCTTTCTAATGCGCTAATTCTTCCAAGGCTTCTTTACGAGACAAGCGAATCTTACCTTGCCTATCTACTTCAAGCACCTTAACTGGCACTTGTTCACCTTCGCTTAGCACATCGGTAACCTCTTCCACTCTATCATCACTAATCTGAGAGATATGGAGCAGACCTGAAGTCCCTGGCAGAATCTCAACAAAAGCACCAAAGTCAGTTATTTTCTTCACAACTCCGGTGTAAATCTTACCTACCTCAGCTTCTTCAGTCAGAGCCTTAATTACTTTCAAAGCCTCTTCGGTCTTATCACGATCAGAGCTAAACAGGCTTACTGTTCCATCATCTTGAACTTCAATCTTAACTCCAAAAGATTCAGTAATTGACCTAATAGTCTTACCACCTGGCCCAATCAGATCGCGAATTTTATCGGTGCTGATTTTAAAAGTAGTGACTCTCGGAGCAAACTCACTCAACTCTGTTCGAGACTTAGAGATAACCTCATTCATTTTCTCTAAGATATGAAGCCTTCCCTCACGAGCTTGGTTCATGGCCTCAACCATGATCTCTTTCTTAAGCCCCTTAATCTTAATGTCCATCTGAAGTGCGGTGATACCTTTTTCAGTTCCACAAACTTTGAAGTCCATATCACCAAGATGATCCTCGTCTCCAAGGATATCTGTTAAGATCATATAATCGCTACCACTCTCAATAAGCCCCATAGCAACACCAGCTACTGGTGCCTTTATCGGAACTCCTGCGTCCATCAGCGACAAACTTGCTCCGCAAACTGAAGCCATAGAGCTAGAACCATTGCTTTCTGTAATCTCAGAAACAACTCGAATTACATAAGGAAATTCATCAGCACTAGGCACAACTGCACGAATAGCTCTTTCAGCTAAAGCACCATGTCCAATCTCTCTACGGCCTGGACCTCTGAGAAATCGAACCTCACCGACACTAAATGGAGGAAAGTTATAATGAAGCATGAAGTGTTTCTCTTCTTCTCCAAGCAAGCTATCGATTCGCTGAGCTTCTGTTGCAGTGCCTAGAGTAGCAACAACAATCGCTTGAGTTTCTCCACGTGTAAAGAGAGCAGACCCATGAGCTCGCGGTAAAAGCGTCGTCTCGATATCAATCTTTCTTACAGTTTTTGAATCTCTTCCATCAATCCTAATCTTATTTTTAAGCATGTAATTTCTAACAGCATCGTAGTGATACTCAGAAAATGCTCCTTTTATCTCAGCAGTTTTAGAATCTGCTTCTTCATCTTCAGGATTAACTAAAGCCTCAAGCATCTCTTCTTTAAGCTTAGATAACGCCTCTTTGCGCTCATGCTTAACTTGAATAGTCATGGCTGCTTCTATTTTACCAGCACAAAACTGTTGAACTTTCTCTAATACTTCAGGCGCAATCTGAGGAACTTTGATCTCAACTTTAGCAAGCCCACACTGACCACCAAGTTCTGATTGCATATCAATCAAAGCTTGCATCTCAGAATGCGCATAGTAGAGCGCTTCTAAAACTTCATCTTCCGAAACTTCCTTGGCTCCACCTTCAACCATAACAATGGCGTCTCGTGATCCAGCCACAAAGAAATTCATATCAGATTGCTCACGTTCCTCTAAGCTTGGATTTATGATGAGCTTTCCGTTAACTCGACCAACCCTGACACCTGCAACAGGTCCTTCGAATGGAATATCAGAAACAGTCAGAGCTGCTGAAGCACCACAAAGTGCAACTACATCCGGCTCGTTATTAGCATCTGCTGAAAGAACGGTTGCAATTACCTGAACTTCACGACGCATACCTTCTGGGAATAATGGTCGAATAGGTCTATCAATAATACGTGAGGTTAGTGTTTCGTGCTCACTAAGCTTACCTTCACGCTTAAAATATCCTCCTGGAATTTTTCCAGCAGCATAAGTCTTTTCTATGTAGTCACATGAGAGTGGAAAGAAATCGGCGTCTTTTTCATCGCCCATACCTACCGTTATCAATACAGTAGTATCACCCATACGAGCCATAATTGACCCATTGGCTTGCTTCGCAACCTTTCCTGACTCTAAAGAGAATTCACGACCGTGAAAGTCTCGTTTTACTATATGCATGAGTATCTCCTCATTTAATTAAAATCGAGGAGCACAAATTAAAGAAATAGTAAGTGTTACTTACGAAGCCCTAAAGCAGTAATCGTATTTTTATAACGATCTAAATTTTCAGTTCGTAAGTACTGAAGAAGTTTTTTTCTTCTATTAATTAATGCCAACATTCCACGTCTAGAATGATCATCTTTGCTATGTTTAGCAAAGTGCTTAGTAAGCTGGCTAATTCTTTGAGTCAGAAGCGCGATCTGAACTTCAGATGAACCACAATCTTTCTCGTTGATACGAAACTTTTCAATAATCTCTGATTTTGTCGCAGACTCAATCGAATCCATAAAACTTCCTTAACTAATTCTTAATGCTCCAATTTCGTGGTTAATATTTTGATAAGAGCACGAGTTGGCTATAAGTCGATGGAAGAAACGATGCAATTTCTCTTAATGAAAAAAAAGCAATTGCATCGTTACTCCAAACTCAAGCCACCCCAGTAAAGCACTTACCGTGATATCGCGAGAAGTTAACAGGATCAGGCAGTTATGTCAATAAGTTCTACTCTAAGATACAGCCTTAACTGAGCCAAGATCTTGCTTTAAAAGACCTTTTTCAACTAATGCCTCCTGTACCAGCAGAGATAAAAGCCCCCATCTTCCATCTTTACACATAGCTGAAATTACAGGACCTACCTCCTCTCTAAGCTCGTCAACTCTATCAGGAATATTGTAATCCTCATCATCTTCAACCTCACGCGAGCAGATTGAAGGCTCAGAGCTAACCATATGAAGACGACATGGGGTTGGCCTAGCTACATAGGCTTCACATTTTCCAAAGCTCAAAAACGGACATGGTCTAGCTTTTTCCTGAAAATATCTGTCATAAATCTCTTCAGGAAGATCTTCATCCTCAGCCCACCCTTCTAGATAATGTGCGGTCTTAGGATCACTTAAAAAGAACTCTTTAGCATCTGCGGCAGACTCTTTTATAGAACCAATCAATCGATTCCTCGACGCCTCCGGCTGTCCTACTATCCAATTTGCAAGCTCAGAGGCTTCCTCCCATGAGATCTCAACGAGTAGATAACAGCAGTGCATACAACCTTTACGACATGATATCTGCTCACCATCGGCTTCGATGTCAGTTATAGCTGCATCAACCATGTTATCGACGATCGTAAAAATATGGCTAAAATTCGATTTACTCATGAAAACCCGAAGAATTGCGGCAACCCCTTATAATAGCGCTACCATTTAAATCGTAATAATCTCGGCTCAACTTAATGAACGAGCGCTCTCCTTTTTCGGTTAAAAGTACTAACTTTTTTTGGCTAATATCTCAACCGTCTCCCTTAGGCGGGCTAAAGTTAAGTCTTTTCCTAACGTCTGAATTGAAGTGAAAAGAGGTGGTGTAGCTTTTTTACCGGTGACCGCAATACGGACGACAATAAATGCAGGCCCCATTTTTAGATCAAGTACTTCTGGAATTTTCTTAATTGCCGCTTCGATATTGTCTGCAGAAAAATCTGAAAGCTCCGATAACTCATTATACGCAAGCTCTAAAATTGAAATTGCCTTCTCAGCATCCATATCTTTTTTCAACATCTGATCGAGCTCTCTTTCCAGAGGTTTATCTGCCAAGAATTCGATCATCTCAGGAACTTCTGTCAGCAACTTTGTTCTCTCCTGAACGTGCGGCAATATTTCAGATAATTTTGAATCTTCCAGCTCTAAACCAGCCTTCTTACAGAAAGGCAAAACCCGTTCCTTGAACTGATCTGCGCTTAGGTTTCGAATATAAACGCCGTTCATCCAATTCAATTTATCATATGCAAATACACCACTCGCTGTGTTTATATTCTCTAGATTAAATCTCTCGATCATCTCTTCTCTAGAAAATATCTCTTGCTCTTCTCCATCTCCGGGGTTCCAACCAATAAGCAAGAGAAAATTCAAAAGAGCCTCTGGCAAATATCCATCGTCTTTAAAAGCTCCAACCTGAGTTGCACCGTGACGTTTAGAAAGTTTTTTACCATCCTGACCTAATACGCTTGGAAGATGGCAGAATATAGGCATTTCCCAACCAAGAGCACGATATAAAAGCACATGAACCGGTGTTGTTGAAATCCACTCTTCGCCACGCATGACATGTGAGATTTTCATGTGATGATCATCTACAACAACTGCTAAGTGATAGGTTGGATAACCGTCACTTTTAAGTATAACTGTATCTCTCAAAGAGAGCTTTTCCCATGTTATCTTGCCCTTTACTGCATCATCTATAGTCATAGATTCACGCTCAGGTATCTTTATCCTGACAACATGTTTTGTATCTGCAGATACATTTCTACTACGACAGTATCCGCTATACCCAGGTGATTCACGACGAGCCATCTGCTCTTCGCGCTCTTTTTGAAGCATCTCGGCGGTGCAATCGCATCGATAAGCATGTCCACTTTCAATTAATTTATCTGCGACCTCTCGGTATAAGTGCAACCTCTGGCTTTGAACATAAGGACCTAACTCTCCACCGACTC
This sequence comes from Deltaproteobacteria bacterium, assembly GCA_020635175.1. Classification (GTDB taxonomy): domain Bacteria; phylum Bdellovibrionota_C; class UBA2361; order UBA2361; family J135; genus JACKAH01. The sequence continues at coordinate 121,478 of JACKAH010000002.1, read as the reverse complement.
CCTCATCTCCGTCAAACCCTTCGTCACAAAGTTTCAATTCTTCAGTCGAAGGCCCTTCATCTATATCAAGGCCTAACCACTTAAGATCATCTAAAATCGCTTTAATTGCGCCAGGCACAAATCGCTCTCTGTCTGTATCTTCAATACGAAGAATAAACTTACCACCATGGTGTCGAGCTAATAGCCAGGCATAGAAATTTGTCCGAACTCCTCCAACATGAAGGAATCCAGTAGGACTTGGTGCAAATCTTGTTCTTATCTCTTTCATTTAGTAATCCATTTATTGGGGGAACTATATAATCCTATTTATTGTTCTTCAAGTAAGCTCAGAAAATCATCCTCACTAAGGATCTTTACTCCAAGCGCCTGAGCTTTAACTAACTTTGAGCCTGCGGCTTCACCAGCAACAAGATAGTCAGTTTTTTTACTTACGGAGCTCGAAACCTTCCCTGCCAAAGACTCAATCTTTTCTTTAGCTCCTTCTCGAGTCATCTTCTCAAGAGTGCCTGTTAAAACGAAGATCTTCCCAGCTAATTTTGTATCCGTAGGCTTTTCTAATGGAGTAATCTCTATGCCAAAATTCAGCAGACGTTCTATTACAAGCAACTCTTCTGGATCTCTAAAAAACTTACTTACGGCCTTAGCTGTCTCTGGTCCGATTTCATCTATCTTTAACAACTGCTCTTCTGTAACAGATCTTAGCTCATTCACGTCAGAAAACTGCTGAGCAAGAATCTTAGCGGTTCTTTCACCTACATGCCTAATACCAAGCGCATAGAGAAATTTATCAAAACTAATCTTCTTACTCTTATCAATCGCTTCAATTAAATTTTTTGCTGAAAGCTCCCCCATCCCTGGCAAGTTTTCTAGCCTGTCGGTCGTCAACCCATAAAGATCAGAGATATCATGAATTAAATCTTGTTCAAGCAATAGATTAACAACCTTCTCTCCAAGTCCATCTATGTCTGCTGCATTACGTGAAACGAAGTGAGTTATACGCTGATGACTTTTCGCAGGACAGGACGGATTCGGACATCTTGCTACTGCCTCCCCTTCAGGTTTATCTAAATCAGATTGACAAACGGGACATGTCTGCGGAAAAACGAACTCTTGTTCAGTTCCGTTCCGAGCGCTAACTATTGGCGCTACCACAGCTGGTATGACATCTCCCTGGCGACGGATGACAACTTGGTCACCAATGAGCACACCCTTTCGCTTTATCTCGTCTTCATTATGTAGCGTCGCTCTGGAAACAACTACACCACCTACCCGTTTAGGCTCTAACACTGCAACAGGAGTAACTGCGCCGGTACGACCAACTTGAAGCTGAATATCGAGCAGTTTGGTTATCTCCTCAACCGGTGCAAACTTTGCAGCAATGGCCCATCTAGGAGATCTTTGACGAAACCCCAGAGTCTCTTGTAATTGCAGCGAGTCAACTTTTATAACTAGCCCGTCAACTTCATATGGCAAGTTCTCTCGATTTGCTTCTGCTTTTCGATAAAGAGCTAGCAGTTCAGACACACCACGTGCACGACTTAAGGTAGGAGAGACCTTAAATCCCCAAGCTTTAGCCTGATGGAGGGAATCAAAGTGGGATTCAAATTGAACACCTTCAAGAACACCAAAACCATAAGCAAAAAAAGTAAGCGGTCGCTGAGCAGTAATCTGAGAATCAAGTTGGCGCAAGGAACCTGATGCTGCATTACGAGGATTGGCAAAAGGTGGCTGCCCTGACTTTACTCGATCTTCATTTAATTTATCGAATTTCTCTATGGGAAATAATACTTCACCTCTGATCTCTACAACATTTGGAATCTGTTCAACGGCATTAATAGCCAAACTTAAAGGTATTGCATGTATTGTTTTAAGGTTTTGAGTGATATCTTCTCCAGTAAACCCATCCCCACGAGTCAATCCACGAATGAATTTTCCCTCTTCGTATCTAAGTGAGACAGCCACTCCATCGAATTTATCCTCAACCGAATATAATATCTCACCTGAATTGGCCTCTAGATTTTTTAAAACCTGCTGATCAAATGTTTCTATCTCATCTTCATTCATAGCATTGGAGAGAGATAGCATCGGAACTTCATGCTTAAAGCTTGTAAAATGCTCAAGGGGCATCGAACCAACACGTTGCGTAGGAGAATCACTTTGCTTCAGCTCTGGATACTTATTTTCTAACTGCTCAAGCTCTCTAAATAGCTTGTCATACTCAGCGTCACTAATAATTGGATCATCCAATACGTAATAACGATAAGAATGTTGGTTTAGCAATTCACATAACTGCTTTATTCTAGCGCCTGTTTCTTTCATTGAACTGGAAAGATAGAATTTAAAACTTGATCAAAACGAGAAAGCACCGCATCCCAATTATATCTTGTGTGAATATAATTCTGTCCAGAATGAGCTAATTCCTGCCTCATCTCTTCGTCGTTTAGGAAAGCTTCAGTTATCCCAATAAAATCATCTACGTTAGAAAAATATAGTCCTCCATTAGATTCGACAACATGATGCCTCGTAACAGTACACTTTCCAGAAACTACGACAGGAGTTCCAAGAAGCCATGCTTCCATAATGACAATAGAAAATGACTCATTGGTTGAAGGCTGACAGAAGTAAAGGGCATGCTGCATTAATGACCTCTTTTGCTCCTCCGAGATGTAGCCAATATCAATGACATCATCACGTGTAAGCGCAGCATCTCGAAAAAGATCACTAAAATCTCCTCCGCCAGCAATCACTAGTTTTAGATCTGGATTCGCATTTTGCTGTTCTTTATAGGCAATGAAGTTATCAATTAAGAGGTGAACATTTTTTCCTGTTTCTTTTCTACCTATATAAAGCACATAGGGAAAATCATCTTCAAAATATTTTGCATAATCTCCAGCATAACTCTTAAAATCATAACCCATCCCAACTTCATCGCCTGAAATCTGACCATATAACTGATAAGCTAAGTCACGCTCTGGAGCTGAATTAAAAATGCAGCCCTTAACTAGCTTAAACATGGATCGGATTGATTCTAAATATGCGTAATTTTCATCGTGCAAGCATGGAATTAAAATAGATTTTTCTGGGGCAACAAGTGATCCCCAAAAAGTTGTCCCAAAAAGATACGGAGCAAAAAATATTGCACGATACTGAGCTTGGTAATCTGAGATATACTTATAAAGCTCTACTGAATTAACAGAATTAGCAAGCCAATCAAGCTGATTATCAATAGGAGGACGCACACCATCATGAATCTGTAATTGATACGGAATCCAACATTCTAGATCGCGTGGATCTACAAGAAATCTTTTTACGATTACGCCATCTTCGACGCTAACTCCTGGTTCAAGCTCGTTCTCCCAGGTTCTATTATCTTTAGCGCATGTTGTCAGGACCTCAACTTGATCTCCCCTAGCTGCTAAATGCATAGCAATCAGTCTGACTAAAGTTTCAGCACCTCCTCCAATTGTTGCCCCATATCTCGGCACAACAAAAGCGTAGGAAGAACTAACAAACCTAGAAGTTGATGAAATCTCGACAACGCTACTCATCTGCCCACCCTATCTCATTAAAGGCTGGCTTAAAAAAAGCAGCCCAAGCAGATGTTAGGTTTTTTTGTAGCACAAAGTTTCTCGCCTCCTGCTCCAACGTCGACCAAGTACTGCGGGCATTTCTTAAAAAATCTAAATTGGATAAGAATATCTGCAAGAGTTCAAGAGCAACTGTTTTTTTGTCTGAAATCTCTAAGACATAAGATTTAGCGTTATCTAATATCAATCCTAGCTCAGAAGAACCTGAGAGATTGTTAATCTCTTCGATGAAGGATTTAATTTGCGTAGCTTCATTCCTTCCTGGAGAAACCTTGAAAACCACACTCTCTGGGAGAAACTCACCTTCAGCAAAGTCAGTAACGATAACAGGCGTTTTCGAAGCCAAAGAAATAGACAGATTCAAACCTAGCGTTCCATAAACACTAAAGTGCGTATGTATAGCAACAGAAGAGCGATCTAAAACCTTCTTCCAATTTTCTGCACTTCGTTCAGTTATGATCTCTAAATTATGCACAGAGAACTCATTTGCTAGCTCTTTAGCACGAGAAACCTCATCTGGCGCAACAAGCCAAAGAAGCTTGAATCTATCATTTAGATCTCTGACTGCGTGCAAGACTTTATGAGCTCTGTGCTCAATTCCTACCTCACCAGAAAATGCAATACATGTTTCATTTTTTGAAAGCGGAGAATTCTCAAAACTCTCAACTGGAAGCGGCAAATAGAAAAATCTCAAATCCTTTGGCTCGAATGAATCACCTAAGGTCTTTTCTACAGTTCTTTTAAACTCGTTAGCTAACCTCTCAGAGCTAAAGATAGGCAACAAGCTCAATGAGCATTCTCGATAAGCAAACGGCCCACGATCCGGCTGCGGGTAACGCTTTGGCCATTCAGGGCTATCTACCCAATTTAAAACCTCTGGCCAAATACTAAAAGTTAATGGTGGTGGCATCTCCTCTCTGAGTAGGATGTCATGAAAAAAAACTATTCCAGGCTTAAGTCCTAAATGTAATTTAACAAAATCACACTGATCAGAATCCTCTAACTGGTAAAAAAAGAAGTCATATGGATTTTGCTCATCTCTACTAAATGCCGAAAGGTAGTTAAATACATGATGACCCTTATAACTCCGATCATCACCATTAGAAAAAATATCAATTTCAAATTCTTCCGCGATGTAAGGCAGAAATATATCAGTGCAGTAAGAGCTAATTGAATTCTGCCCTTCCCTGTCAGAAAGCAGAGAAAACCAAGCTATGCGTGGCTTTGATCCCGATGACATAACTATACCTGCGCATGTATCGGTTGCGGCTGCTCGTTATTACCAATGGGTGAAAGCAATTGTTCAATTACTTGATCCCAACCTGACTCAAGTAACCCTAGGTTCTTAACATACTTCAAGCCATTCTCTCCCATTGTCTGAGCAAGCGAAACATTCTCAACTAACTTGTTAACTCCATGGCCTATAGCATCTGATGTCGGCTCAAGCACAAACCCTCTCTCTCCATCTTGCATAAACTCAAGCACGCCACCGCTATCTTTAGCTGTAATGACAGGCTTACCAGAAGCAAACGCTTCAAGTGTTACGTATCCATAATCTTCATCGTAAGGAGCGTAATAAACACCTAGCGCATTTGAATACAAATCTATCAGCTCTTCGTCGCTTACTCTTCCAAGAAATTCAACTCTATCCCAAAGATGATGCTTATCAATCTCGTTTCTATAGTATTCCATAACTCCAGATTCATCCGGAGTTCCAACTATTTTCAGCTTCACGAAGTTATGCACTATAGGTAGTGCCTTAATCATCATATCGACCCGTTTGATATTGCACAGCCTACCAACCGACAATATGTAGTGATCAAACCGACCCTGTTTATATCGACCACGCAGAGGTAGAGGAGGATAAATAGGGACACCAGATATTCCGTTATATCTTAGCAAACGATCTGTTACATTCTTGCTTATCCCTGAGATAAAAGCTGCTTCACCGATTGCCTTGCGATCTCCCTCTGCAATCATTCTTCGCAGTGCTTCATCGCGTGGATCATCTGAAAAATCACTAAAGCGAGTTCCATATAGATCGTATGCAGGTCTGTGTTGATGCACTAACCAAATACTTTTATTAGGATGGCTAACATAATAAGTTGGAAACTTAGTTGCGATAACAAGATCAATTTTTTTTCCACCGACCTCTGTTAATTCTAGATTCCTCCAAATTGCTGCTTGAGTTAGCAATTTCTCTTTTGGATGAAATGAAATCGGGACATCAATGGTATCAACATCATGATTTCTCTGGCGTAACTCATGAACTAGAGTTTTTACTAATGCTTCAGCGCCACCAGTTGTAAAAGGAACCTTAACGCCTAATACTAATATCGTAGCCATTATTCAACCTCTGCAACGATGCAGTAGTCTTGGTATCCATAGAGCAACTCATTAAGTCGCCTAATATTCCTATTCAGTGTTTCAATAGCATATGCCCATCTCGGGGTCATATACTCTTCAACAGGCAATTCTTGTAAAACAGCCTCATCTGAATATGGTGAGAGTTTTTTCACCTCCAATACCTTGAGACCACAAAGCTCCAAGAAGAAACGCATTGTTTCAGGATGAAGAGGAAAGACATGTGTTGGATCACGGAAATAATTTCTGGCAAGAGCTACCATTGATTCAGTGTTGATCGTTTCAAAGATAATTTTACCTCCTGGCTTAACTGCTCTAAGACAAGCTTTAGCTAGATTGACTAGCTGGTCTTGCGTCAGATGCTCAATTACTTGACATGCTATGACCCCACCAAGACTATCTTCTTCTGCAGAGACTATATGCTCAATTCCATCACCAAGCCTGACATCCAAGCCCTTTTCTTTACAAGCCTCAACCATGGCTTGATCCATCTCAACACCGTATGAAGGGATTTGGTTTTCTACAAAAAGGGTTTGCAACTCCCCTCTACCAGGTCCTATTTCAACAACACTCGCGTTACAGTTCTTAAAATAAGGAAGATATACACTCATTCTGTCTTTGATACTTTGCTCGCTTCCTCGATAACGATTTTCCAACATGAGGTAAGTGTAATCGATATCAGATGAAGTTTGTTCTTTCTTCTCAGAGTTGCTCGGAAGAGAAACTTGATCTGAAGGCCTAGTAACCTTTGATAGAATTCGCTCTAATCCGCGAGAGACACTTTCAAGAGTTTCAACCTGAGCTGCAGTAGCTCGATACTCTGTATCTAGCTTGGTAAGCTGCTCCAAGGCATGATTTACAGAATTAATTACTCGCCTTTCAGTAGAAACTAATGTCCCTGTTTGCTCATCATTAATTCTCTCTATTCGTTCAAGCGCCCTGTTAACATCAGTATCAACTTTCTTAATAAGATCCCAAAAAATAAAGGCATCTCTCGAATCAATATACTTGCTTGAATCATTTAAGTATTTGACTAAATTAGATTGGAATTCTTTTTCTGCCTGAAAATAATCCTTCAGTAAGTTCTCCCAGAGGAAAGAGAGCATTTTCCGTTTTAACTTAACGATAAACTTACCAAGAAATTTTCTATGTGAAGTTATCTTATCGGGACGATAAGACTCTAGCGAATAAGTATGGTGTTGGTTTAGATAACGAAGCTCTTCTGAATGCAACAACTCGCCAGCTTTCCTATCAGAACCTGAGAAATCAGTTGCTTGAGGAACAAAAGGCAAACGACTATCAGTTTGATCAGCCGCGTGCTCCTTAACTCGCTCTCTGATTGATGACATAATCTCACGAACATCAAGTTCAGATTGATTTTTTAACTTCTCCACAGCAATTCTCTTCTCGGTCACAATGGAAGCTTAACGGTAAAATTGTTTAATTACTTCAAGAGCTTAGCCCAATGCATGGTTCCTCTAGCCCCGCAGAACGTAACTATAACTGATTCTAAACCATTTGTCTTGTTTGGTTTTTTCAGGATTATTTCTGAAATCTGACTGATTGTTTAAGTTTTGCAAGCAGATGCGACAGTCCATTTAAGAAAGATTCTACCAGATCTGGTCCTTCAATCGTGTTTTTAAGCTCCGTTTCTACATAGATTCGTCCATCATCTGGACTATCCATCAAACCCTTAAAATCATCCATCATAGTTCTATCAGCTAAATATTCTGGAAGTACACTATCATTATACTCCAGACATTCAGGCACCCCTACTGGCTTGTTCGCGTCCCAACTAGCGCAGTCAGCCAATGGAATTGGAAGTTCGGAAGTAACATAGTGTGTATAGATAGCAAGCACGCTTGGATTTATTGTTCCTGCAGAGATCTCAATTTCTATTATGGTTGACATCTCTTCATATTGACTATCTCTATGGCCTAAAAACCAAGTGAACATCTTACCCTGGTTATTTGTAAAGGCATTAACGTTCGTTTCTAACTGATTAAAAATATCTTCATCTGTAATAACTTGATTCCCTGCAGCATCAATCCCGAGAGGTCTATTATCAGTGACAATAACAACTGCGCATTCAGGCTGCTCGCCCCCTAATTCCTGCTTAAAATCGTCGCAACGTTGGTTAGGGATTACATTTTGAGTATACGTACCTCCATATAAAGGACTAAGGTCATTTAACAAATGGAATGCTGTTGCGTATCTATTATTGGGAGAGGTTTCCGGAAATGTAACTAATCCTCTTTGAATTGGGGTTGCGGTTGGATGAGGAGTAGATGGTGGTTTAAAATTAGGAAGTCCATGACCAGTCGGCACCGGAGGATTAGCTCCAGGATTGTATTCAACCCCTGAACAATCACCATCTTCCCAATTACAGCACTTTGGTATGTTAAGTGTAATATCACCAGTTAATGTGACACATCTTGGAAAAAGTGAAACATCAGGAAAACAACGTGGCACTCCATTTACACAAACAACAGCATGCAGATCATCAATCACATTCCCACCTTTCTTACACCTAGGAACATAAGGACCATAATCTGTGCAGCTCGGAGATGTTGGAACTGAACTATTATAATACGCATACTGTTCTGAAATTCCAACCACAGCTGAGCAATTTTGCGCGGGTTCAAAACCACACTGATTATAAATTAAACACAATGGCTTACCAACTCCAGCTTGAATAGAGCTAAGCAGAGCATTCATATTTACGGGAGGACCTGTCTGACAATTATACTCAAGTGGGTATCGAATCTCAGGTGGTAGATCTGCATTGATTGGATGAGAGTCTCCATCCTGGTCTAATAAATTAGGCCTACCAGGCCATCCAAAAGGATAGTAAGGATCAGATGTTATAGAAGGATACTTTCCGTCTTTTAATGCTCCTGGTGAATAAGTAAAACCATCTAGCTCTAGTTCAGGGTTGCTTACTGGTAACGGCGGGTCCAAAAATTTACGATATCTAGAGATCAGTTGGTCATTCCCAAGCATATCCGTCAAGGTGCCATAGGCTAAAAACTTCCTTGAGAACGTTAGATCTGCAAAATGTTGCAACACTCTATCAGGCGCCATTGAAATTCCTTGGTGCATAATATCTTTAGGATTTTCAATGGAGTGTTGCTTAACTAGCTTTGCAGTAATCTTTCCCTGAGCGTTAATCTTATATTGATCATAACTAGCCTCATCGTATAAATGAACCGGATAGACTCCATTATTCTGAAAACCAGGCAGTGTTGAGGAGATAGAATTCGCCAGCAGTGTGGAGAAATCATCGGTCATTACGCCACCAAAAACACTAACATCTAAATACGGAGTTATTCTCCCAACAACTCCAGCTAGAACAACACTTGCCTTTTTATAAGACATAAAAAGATCTGAGGCTCTTTTTTCGATAACTGTACGGTGATCTAATATTCGAGTTGCGTACTGAGAGCAAAGCGTTTCGCTTGTTGAGTTACAGCCGGTAGTATCCAAAGTAGTAACTGGCCAAGCAGTCGTTCGTCCCGACCAAGGTCTAATAATTCTTAGAGACTCATCCCAGGCAAAAGGCATAGCCGTCTGAATAATTTTATTTGGCTCAATCCCAGAAGGTCCAAGCACACCATTTGGCCCTATCGAACCGTCTCCTTTTATTACTTCAAATCCCTCAAGTAGATCTTCGATACCACCACCAATCAAACTTGCCGAATAATCAAAAGCTAAATGTAAATAGAGAGGCCTTGGCCTAGAGAGAGAAAATGCTGATGTTGATACATCAGCAATACCATTTACTAAATTAGAAATCGCTCCCTGTCGTATCGAAACGTAGGCTTTTACACCTTGAGTATCTCCAGGGTCAGGCTCATGCTCTAGTTGCAAATTTGCTTTATCAAATGTTTGATAACCATGCGCGGCAACTGCGCCATTAAAACCACTCATATTGGCAACCATAGCCATAGTATTAAGAGATTCATCTGTCGAAAACTCGCTACTAAACGTGCCTGCCGCAACTAAGTTCATTGAGATAAACTGAGCCTTGAACTTCTTTAAATTAGCCTCAGCATAAAGCAGGAACGTTAAGCCAACGACCATCAATGCCATAATAGAAAACAGTAACCATAGTAGGACTATGCCACCTTCATTATTTCTATTTTGGGTCATTGATTTCATAAGCTATTTAAGATGAATCCTTGGTATAATAAAATGATTTGTTGTAACGTCTGATCTTATAAATTTCTGATCTACAGTCGAGCAGATTCTAAAAAAGACAACGGGGAAAAGATTAATGTATTTCCTAACACGCTGCTCCCCAATATAAACATCATAAAGCTTAGATCCAACACGCCCCGCATCACTGCTTACTTGACCTGAATAATTAGTATTTGAATAATCATAAGCTACTTGAAGCTTGCTCGCTGCAAAGTTACGGATGGTATTTTCTAACTCTGGTCCATCGCTACTGCATCTCGCTTCTAAACCTGACTCAATAATATATACCGATGATTCGGGGCTTGGATTTTCAACGACAACGCCTGTTTCAGGATCGATCAAAAGGTACTCTAGGCCGATAATCATTGCATACGATTCGTCAGGCTTTCGACTCCTAAATAACTTTGCCATCTGTGCTAAGTAGCTGTCAGGAGTAACGGGGCTTCTTTCGCTCGAATCAAGCTTCTTAAAAGTATTATTTACCTCATCGAAGTAGATTGAGCCCTCTTGTGGACCCATTAATATCTCAGTTGCTATAACTTCATGCTGTAATCTATGCCACGATATCAAATAAAGCTGGGCGACTCCTAGGACGACCGCTAGCACAAGAATTAATCCGATCATTAATTCTAAATATATGATTCCCTCTTCGTTATCGGTTCTCACGGTGCAACCACACTGCTACTCGGATTTAAATCACCAGACTCAAACGCAAAGGCACTTTGCGTAAGCTCTATGTAAGGTTTCTCGACAAAATTTAAGATCTCAAAAACAAGCAGTGGCACATGACATTCAACATAAACTAAGCGACTATAGTTATGATTAGTCTCAATAGAAGCAGCAAGGATCTCTTTAATCGTAAAATCAATCGTACAATTTGTTCGCTTATACAACCTTCGCTCATCAACAACTCGATTTGGAATTGGAAAAGAAATCTTGGAACTAAAAGAACTTAGATAGCCGTACCCGAGGTTTAAAACCTGTAGCTCCTTATCTGTGTAATAAGGCACGCCTCGATACTCTTCATTTTCAGGACTTGTTCTTTCTACCCAATAATCTCTTCTACGTTGCGTAACGCTTTCTTCTTCTCCAGGTGTGGGATTAACAAAAAATTCGGCACTGCTGGGTATATCCGCATCAGGCGAAGCTGAATGTGAAAGTTTAGCTGTTAGTAAAGAAACCTCTTGAGCAAAAACACGAACTTGATAAACGTGTAAAAGATCATACCCCGCTAAAACTAATAGCAGTACAAAAGGTAGGACAATAGCTAGCCCAAGAATAGAGACTCCAGACTGAGATCCAGGCAATGAGATCCTTTCAATTTTAAACTCTTGTTTAGTCTTTAGACTATATCAACTGGCTTGAGATTTGTAGACCTAAAAATCAATGCATTATACCAAAGCCACCGGATCCGCCTGATACACCCCCACTAGAATCTGAAGTGTCGCTACCTTCTCCTGTTTGGCTTCCACCACCACCCATAGTTTCCGGCTCGCCAAGAAGATCAGGTCCTGTGTCGCCGCCCTGATTGGTTGAATTAAAAAATGAATTTACTAGAGCATCAGATAAACTTGCCAATACTTGTCCGAACTGATTGTTATCACTTCCTGAACCAAAACTAGCATCACCAACACCGCCACTCAGCACACCTGGAACCAGCGTGAGTTTGCCCCCATCTGAAGTTCCACCTTGAAATGAATCTGAAGTATCAAGATCTCCTTCATCACCAGGGGGAGCTTCTCCTGTTTCAGTGTAGGGCGCCTCTACATAAGCATTATCAACAGTGTCGACAGAACCAAGAGTTGTACCTGGTGTTTTAGTGTTATCAATACAGCTACTAAAATACAGTGCAGATTTCTTATCACATTTTGGCTCTTCCAGCGAGACGAACTGGAACCCTTGCTCAGCACTATCAGAATTTTCATTTATATCACCACCTGATCCATCTGAGCTCTCATTCCCTGAATCACTTCCCTTGGGACCACTCCCCATCGGTATTGCATATGCGGTTGTCGTAAAACACACTAGACAACTAAATATTATGTAAGCTGAGAATATTCTCGATTTCATACCAAACACCTAAGAATATGATTTTAGCCAAAACTGCTCTATGTAAATATACAATCGGTGGAATCCTAACCCAGGATTATTGTTTTAGAAGTAATTTCAGCAAATTATGTATTTCTACGAGAGTTTCATCCTAAGAATTCGTATATTCCTCTGGTAAAAATTCGTAGATTTAACAGCACTAGTTCAAGAATTTCTTAAATGCCTTAGTTAAATCAACGTAGCTCTGAAGCGAAATATGCTCTGCTCGAGCATCACTATCAACTCCTGCTTCTGCCAATGCTTGGTCTATCACTTCAGACGAAAATTGTGCAGCTAACTTCATGCTATTAGCAATCTTTTTTCTTCTTTTATGAAAGGCCGACTCAACAATCTGTCTTAGAAGCATCTTATCACTTACGTCAAACCCAAATCGAGACTCTTTGTAAAAATCAAGCTCTACTAATTGAGAATCAACATTTGCAGCAGGATGAAAAGAGCTGCCATCAAAGACTGGGCCACTTCTAACTTTTGCAAAAAGCTGGCACCCAATAGAAAGGGTTCCAAATGCCTTACTACCAGGCTGTGCAGCCATTCGTTCAACGAATTCCTTTTGGAGTAAGAGCACGGCTCGTGAAATTGAATCCGAACTACCGATTAGATGAAAAACGATATCAGTTGAAAACGAGTAAGGTAGATTTCCAAAGATTAGCAAATCGGCACCTAATTTTGAAAAGTCAACAAACCTTACATCTTCATTAACAATCTTTGCAGATTCAAATTTCTTAGTTAGTTCTAGGCAAAAGCTGCTTTCAATCTCAATTAAAGTTAGCTTTGGGAAGTTACTCAATTCCTTAGTAAGTGCTCCTAGTCCAGGTCCAATCTCGACAATCGTATCTTCTTGAGTAGGATGTCCAAAGCGAATAATCTCCTCAACTACGCCACTATCAATTAAAAAATTCTGACCCCTCTCTTTTGAAGGCTTAACTCCTAGTCTGACTAAATCACTTTTTACACTCATTTTTGCTCCTCTCGGATCCTTTCAATTGGCCAACGCGGAACAACACTTTGCTGTTCTGGAATCAGGTTGTTATCTACTTGAAATTTTCCTGCATGAACAATCATTGAAGCATTATCAGTACAATGCGAAAAGCTTGGAAAGTAAACCGAGCTGCCATCTATTTCTAATATCTTCTGTCTTAAATATTTATTCGCGGCAACCCCACCTGTAAGACAAATACTCTTTACTCCAGAGTTTAAAATCGCCTTCTTTAACTTAGAAACTAAACTAGATACAATTGAATCCTGAATGGCAAAAGCAAGCTCTGCTTTAACTTCGCTATCCATATTACGTTCTTGCTGCCTAATTAGAAGAGCAATCGCTGTTTTCAAACCTGAAAAACTAAAATCATCACTTTCTTGCATAACAGCAGGCAAGCTAAACCTACTTTGATCAACCTGATCTGCGAGCTTGGCAAGAGCAGGACCTCCTGGATATGCAATTCCTAATAGATGAGCTGATTTATCAAAAGCTTCACCTGCAGCATCGTCGAGGGTTCTAGCTAAGACCTTATAATCGCCAAACGAATTCGCTAAGAGAAGCTCCGTATGACCACCAGAAACAATTAAGGATAAAAACGGAAAGCTAAGATCTGTATTATCTAAAAATGGAGCAACTAAGTGTCCTTCAATATGATTAACTGGAATTAAATCTATTCCCTGCGCAAAAGCGAGCGCTTGAGCAAAATGAAATCCCATCAGCAAGCAGCCTTTTAGTCCAGGACCAACAGTAACGGCTATTCGATCAATTTCTGATAAACTAACCCCTGACTGCTTCAGTGCACAATCTAGAACTAGTGGTAAATTTCTCATATGCTCCCGCGCTGCAACTTCAGGAACAACGCCGCCATATTTTTGATGCACCTCAATTTGTGATGATATTTGCTCAGCTAAGATCTTAAATTTACTATCCTGAAAGTATTCAATAATAGAAATCGCTGTTTCATCACAGCTTGTTTCAATGCCTAGAATCTTCATTATCTGTTAAGAAACGGGCAAACTTTTAAGATATGAAGCAATCGCATTCAAATCCTCATCAGTTGCCAATTGATAAAAGGCAATCGGACAAAAACTCGAATCGACTTCTCGTTTATCTGGTGTAATTCCTGTCCTTAGGTAGTATGCGACATCTCTCTCGCTCCAACTTCCAATTCCATAACTTGGCGAGTTTGTAATCTCAGGTGCAACCTTAACTTTTCCATTAAACTTAAGTTCCTGCCCACCACCTAAGTACTTCTCCGTTGTCATTAATCCACCTTCAGAGTTATGGCAACGTACACAACGTGCAACGTGATCAACCAGGTACTTACCATACTGCACCCCATCTTTTTCTACAGGTGGGACATATCCAGGCACATCTCGAGCAGATTCTCTAAATAGTCCAGTAGTATTTTTCTCAATAAACCCTATGCTTCTTCTTTCGACTTGATTCTCCTGTGCAGGCAAGGATTTGATATAGGCTGCGACAGAAAGCACATCAATATCAGACATCCATTCAAAGCCTCGGTGAAACCACACGGAGAACTCCTCATCTTTTCTATGCGAACCCCGGACAGCACGCACAACTTCTCGCATATCCCACTCAGCTAATCCAGTCTTCGCTGAAGTTAAATTAGGAGCAACAGCTTGACCATAAAAATCAGTTTGTGTTCGGCCCCCGACTAACGGACTATCAGGCCTAGCAGCTTGTCCATGGCAAAAACCACATGCCGCAACACTCTTAACTAGATACTCGCCACGTTGTTGGTATGAGGTATCAATGACATCAAGCTGAAGAGGTTCTGGACCATCAGAACATCCAATTATGCCGAAAGAAAGTAATAGTAGTAGAATGCCGTATCTCATGAGGCAAAGATTATAATGAGAAAGATTTTTGTACAAGCAACAGAGTGACAATCCCTCGCCTTAAGAGCTTGAAAATGATACATATTCTCTATGACCCCAGAAATTCTATTCCTATTTAGCATAATTGCAGTTGCGATGTACTGTTTTCTTAGTGGCAGAGTGCCGGTCGATCTCACCGCGATGACCACTTTGATAATCTTGACCTTTGCCGGCTACGTTCATGCTGATGAAGCATTTTCTGGATTCTCTTCACCTGCCGTTATTACCTTACTCAGCACTTTTTTTATTGGTGCAGCTTTCTACCAAACTGGCCTTTCTGACAAAATTGCGAATCTTCTATTCAAGCTCTGCAAAACTAACGAATTTCTAAATGTTACAGCAATTATGATCTGTGCTGGAACACTGTCTGCATTTTTGAGTAACATCGCAGTTACAGCTATTTTAATGCCGGCGGTCTCCTCAATTTCACTGAGAGCGCAAATACCTGCAGCAAGACTTTTTATACCTCTCTCTTTTGCCTCCGTCTTAGGTGGTACGATTACTATGGTTGGAACTGCTCCAAACATCATCGCGACTCAGATGCTTCATGAGGGAGGCTTTGAGCCATTTGATCTCTTTAGCTTCTCGCCAATTGGACTTTGTATCTTTGCTACGGGAACAGCAACGATGCTTTTATTCGGTAGGCATCTACTACCCCAGGGAAACCTGCAAAACCTACATACAGAAAGCGACATCTACGAAGTTTACAAGCTTGATGAAAGGTTGTTTTCCATATCTATTCCTAAGGACTCTTCCCTTGATGGAGAGACTCTAGGATCTCTCAGATTTGGCTCAGTTCTCGGGGTAGCAGTTGTTGCGATAGTCAGAGAAAAAAGTGGTTATATCGTGCCGCGTGCGACGGACAAGGTCTATCATGGGGATCAGTTAATAGTCAGGGGCAAATTTGAACAGTTAAAAAGCTTATTAGATTTGAAAAGCTTCTTAATTAGAGAATTACCATTTGAGATTCTTAGTAAACTCTTAAATGACAGACATTACTTCTCATTAGAACTGAACGAAGATTCAAAATGGTTAGGGCAAACTCTAAATGAGGTCGACGACAAATTACCTAACTCAGAAATAGTTGCGCTAAGAAAAAACGATAGATTTGTAGCAGGAGCATTTAAAACAAGAGCACTTCAAGCTGGAGATATAATTACTATAGTAAGTGAATCTTCAGATGATTCCTTTAAAACTTTAATGGAAGAAAACTCGCTCAAAAAAGTTGAGGAAAATGAACTTGAAAAGATCTGTGCAAGGTTATTCACGGTCGCAATCACCGAAAGCTCTTCTGTTGTTAACAAAACAATTCAAGATTCGAACCTTGAGAACCTACTAAGCGTAACTATCGTCGGCGTTATTCGAAATTCTTCTCTATTAAGTACAAAGAGCCCAGGCTTAACCATTAAAAAGGGAGATCTCTTACTTATTTCGAGTGAAAAATTCAGAGTAAAAACGTTAACTCGAATAGAAAACTTAGAAATAAATCCGCGCGCGCCTAAAAAAGCGCTTAAAGCTGAAGGCGTCGGTGTCGGCGAAGTTTCACTTACTCCTAGATCTGAGTTGGTAGGCAAAACACTTTCTGACATTAATTTCAGAGAAAAATATGGTCTTCAAGTTCTAGCGTTATGGCGAGAAGGAAAGCCAGTTAGAACAGGTCTTGCGAATATTCCTTTTAAATTCGGTGACGCTTTATTGCTATTCGGCTCAAAGAAGCAATTTAACTTAATTCAAGAAGATCCAGACTTTGTCCTCTTGTCAGGAGCATCTAAAGAGTTCAGCAAACGCGAGAAGAAAATTCCATTTGCAATCATAAGCATTCTCATTTTGATTTGCTTGGTTGCCTTAAACATACAGCCTGTTCACACCGCCGCATTTGCTGCAGCTATTTTTCTCGTCTTGACTCGCACGATTACAATGGAACAGGCCTATAGAAGAATTGAATGGCGAATTATTTTCCTTGTTGCCTGCATACTGCCAGTTGGAATAGCCATGCAAAGAAGCGGAGCTGCCGAGCTATTAGCTAATTCTGTAATCTCGGCTGTAGGCTCGCATGGTCTTTATGCCGTCATGATAGCACTTTTCTTACTAGCCACTCTAATGTCTCAAGCAATTGACGGAACTTTAGCTGTCATTTTATTAGGACCAATCGCGATAGAAGCTGCAAATAGTTTTAAGATCCAACCACATCTATTTATGATGACTATTGCAATTGCAGCATCAATTGCATTTCTAACTCCATTTAGCCATAGATCACATCTCTTGGTAATGAGCGCTGGGGGATATCGAAACATTGACTATCTAAAAACGGGTCTGGCAGTAACAATCTCTTCGATGGTTACAATCTTCTTGTTACTCCCCTACCTCTTTGGATTCTAAGCCATAGGCTTGAACTTTTGAGATCAAGTTTGATCTAGAGATACCTAACTCTCTGGCAGCTTCACTTTTGTTACCTGCCGCTTGTTCGAGAGCTGCTGCTATCATATCTTTTTCTAACGACTCAATAGCATCTTTTAAATCACCAGCGGTTCGTTTTAATCCTACGCTTTGGGCATCTACACCTTTAATTTCAGGCGATAAAAGATCTGGCTGAATTACTTGATTCTCCCCTGAGAGCACAACTAATCTAGAGATCTCATTTTCTAACTGTCGGATATTCCCCGGCCAGCTATAGTCAACTAGTTTTTGTAAAGTTGATTCTGCGCAAACCTTTACTTCTTTACCTGAACTTTTAGCATACTTCTCTAAAAAATGCTGAATTAAAGTTGAGATATCAGAGCGCCTTTCTCTGAGCGAGGGCAACGCAACATGTACAACACAAATTCTATAGTAAAGATCCTCTCGAAATTTACCTTCTTGGATTAGCTTTTTTAGATCTTTATTAGTTGCTGCAACAATTCTGACATCAACTTTCTTTTCACGAGTATCACCAACTGGGATAAAACTACCATCCTGCAAGACTCTAAGTAGTTTTGCTTGAAGCTGTGGACTCATTTCACCTAGTTCATCCAGAAAGAAAGTTCCGCCATCTGCTACTTCAAATAAACCTTTTTTAGCGCCCTGTGCGCCAGTAAAGGCACCTTTTACGTGACCAAAAAGCTCTGATTCTAGTAATTGCTCATTAAACGTTGAGCAATTTTGTACGACAAATGCTTGATCAGCTCGATCACTATTCTGATGTACTGCTCTTGCAATCAACTCTTTACCTGTACCTGATTCTCCAGTAATCAAAACTGGGAGTGTAGATTTTGCAACCTTATCAATGATGCCAAGAACATCTTGTATCGATGGACTTTTGCCCACAATTTCGGTAAATCCAGATCTTCCCTCTAACGTCTTGCGCAAAGCTTTATTATCTTCTGTAACCGAATATAGCTTCTTATATAGATCGCGTGTTCTGAGAGCAGCTTGAACTCTAGCTAGTAGCTCAGATCTGTCATAGGGCTTTTTAATATAATCATCAGCCCCTTGCTCAAAACCATGAACAATATCTTCTAAAGTGTCTCTTGCCGTAAGCAAAATCAGCGGAGTGTATTTTAAGGCTGGATCAGATTTAGCTTTGGCGATGATTTCAAAACCTGTTAGTCCAGGCATCATGACATCTAATAATGCGATGTCCGGCAGCGTGGTTTGTAACTTTTCAAGTGCATCATTTCCGTTTGAAGCTGTTACGACATCATAGCCTGCCCCAGATAACAGTTCTGCCAGGGCAAACAGGGCATCTTGATCGTCATCTGTTGCTAATATACGAACAGTGTCTGTCATGATCTCTCAAAAGTTAAGGTTATTCTCCGCCTCCACCTTTCATCATCTCAAGGAATTCTTGGTTAGTTTTTGAACTTCTCATTTTATCAAGCAACCATTCCATTGCTTCGACTGTATTTAATGGAGATAAAACTTTCCTTAATAGCCATACTTTTTGAAGAGTATCGGGAGTTAAAAGTAGATCTTCCTTACGAGTTCCTGATTTATTCAGATCAATCGCAGGGTATGTTCTCTTATCTGAGAGTTTACGATCCAGTACTAGCTCCATGTTACCAGTACCTTTAAATTCCTCGAAAATAACTTCATCCATTCGGGAACCGGTATCAATCAGCGCAGTACCAATAATTGTCAAACTACCACCCTCTTCGATATTTCGAGCTGCTCCAAAGAAACGTTTTGGCTTATGAAGCGCGTTAGAATCAACACCACCAGATAGAATTTTTCCACTGGCAGGGACAACTGTATTATAAGCACGTGCTAACCGTGTAATAGAATCGAGTAAAATAACAACATCTTTTCCATGTTCGACTAAACGCTTCGCTTTTTCAATTACCATATCAGCAACTTGTACGTGGCGTTGTGCTGGCTCATCAAATGTTGAGCTTACAACCTCACCCTTAACAGATCTTTGCATATCTGTTACTTCCTCAGGTCTCTCATCAATCAACAAGACCATCAAAACGATATCAGGATGATTTTCTGTAATGGCATTCGCTAATTTTTGCAAAAGAATTGTCTTACCAGTCTTAGGAGGTGCAACAATCAGAGCACGCTGTCCTTTTCCGATTGGTGAAAAGAGGTCAATAATTCTAGCAGAGATCTCACCAGACTTAGTTTCTAAATGCAGTTTTTCATCTGGGTAAAGAGGAGTAAGATCATCAAAAGCTACTTTAGTTCTAAGAACATCTAAGCTATCACCATTTACTGAATTTACTTTCAAAAGAGCGAAGTATCTTTCGCCTTCTTTTGGTGGCCGAATCTGCCCCTCAACTGTATCACCAGTTCTTAGTCCAAATCTTCTGATTTGGGCAGGACTAACATAAATATCATCAGAGCCAGGCAGATAGTTATAATCTGGTGCTCTTAAAAAACCAAAACCATCTGGTAAAGTCTCAAGAACTCCTTGTCCATAAATACTGCCATCTGAATCTGATTGCGCAGTCAGGATACTAAAGATTAACTCCTGTCTCTTTAATCCAGCAGCACCTTCGATTTTAAATTCGTTTGCCAACTTATGAAGTTCTGCTGGTTTTAGTTTTTTTAGGTCGTTTAGATTCATCTTATGAATTCCAATACAGATATATTTAACGGTTTATGTATAAGTTCCCCAAAAAGGGGTTAGAAATTTTGAATTGAAATCTTAAAAAATTGGTCCTAGTAGTTAATAGTGTCTTAAAAAAATCTATAAAAATAAAAAAACTCTGATTATAATTCTTCTGGGATTTCTGAGAAGACACTCAAAAGATAGTCAATAATAGCTACATTTTTAATTTTCGTCAACTCTATCAAAAAACTTTATCCCCTTCTTTCCTCTATTGTTTTTGCGTTAATACCCCTCAAATAATCAGGTTCCATATCTGATAAGTATCCAAGCTCGAATGGTCCAAAATTGGTTTGTTCCCCTAGCCGAATCAGAGCGGTGGCTATCTGAGAAGGTTGGCAAATCTCAAACCGAGAAACTCGATCAGGAGCTTGATAGCCAACAATGCTTACCTGCTCTAAACTAAGACCATTGTTGATTTCAATATCACTTACTATTTCGTCTTCGTTCAAAATACATGGTGGTGTAACAACTTCAATTGCTGTGCTACCAACACACCTTCGATATAGGCCGTAAAAAAACTGCCCCCTTCTAGCATCAGATAATGAAGCAACGTACTCAGCATGCTCTAATTGGGAAAAGGCATATGCTTTAAGCGAAGAGACTCCAATCAACGGAAGATTCAAAGCAAGGGATAATCCCTTAACAAAGCTGTAGCTGATTCTAAGACCTGTAAACGATCCAGGACCTGAACCTATAACAAGTTGCTCTAACTCCGAAGGCTTTACCTCAGAAAGAGTAAGAGAAGCCTGAACTAATCTAACTAAATCTTCACTATGACTTAATCCAGGTAGTCTATCGGCATTGTCTTGTTCAAAGATCTTACCAAAGGAATTAATCACAGCAACAGATGCTAATGGCCCACTAGTATCGATTGCTAAACAGATCATCAATTCTACCTAAAGAGATCATTTCCAACAGCGAATATCATTAGGCCTAATAGCAAAACCATTCCAACCTGTGTAGCAACTTCTCGAACTTTCAAGCTAACTGGTGAGCCCTTAAGCGCTTCAATCGTAAAAAAGACAATATGACCACCATCAAGCACTGGAATCGGAAGTAAGTTAAGAACAGCTAGACTTATGCTTAAAAAGACCATAAAGCCAAAAAGATAATCCAATCCTTTTTCAGCGCTACGTCCTGCCTCTTGGAATATTCTTACAGGTCCAGCAATATTATCTAACGAAACTGTTCCTACAATTAATGATTTAATGCCGATAACTGTTTGATATGTAATAAACCAACAATACTGAGAACCAGAAACCACAGCTTCAGAGAACGAAACAGCATTGCGAACGAAATCGGGACTAATTCCTATTCTATAAACATCACCCTTTTCTCGCTCCTCTTCCGTGACTAAACCCGAGCGATTTTCCTCAGGCTTAACTAAAATAGTAATCTCTTTCTGCTGACCACTTTCTGAATCGTCTCTTAAAATCTGAAGGGTTAGCTCTTTACCTCCAGATGTCCTGACAGTATCAGCCAATTCTTGCCATGTACTAATTGGATTAGAATCAATACTTAGAACTAAGTCTTTTGCTCTAATTCCAGCCTGCTCTGCTGGATGATCCGGAATAACATCTCCAATCACCGCTTTTTCAACAACCTCAGCCTC
Organism: Deltaproteobacteria bacterium; assembly: GCA_020635175.1. Taxonomy (GTDB): domain Bacteria; phylum Bdellovibrionota_C; class UBA2361; order UBA2361; family J135; genus JACKAH01. The sequence continues at coordinate 99,637 of JACKAH010000002.1, read as the reverse complement.
ACCGTATATATACACCGACGCAATTGCCAAAATCACAGCGAAGATAATATTAAAAGCAGGCCCAGCAAAAACAATCCAAAACTTTGGCCAATAGCCTTTCTTTAAAAACCATCTATTCTGATCTTCTATCATCAACTTCTGCACTTCAGTAAAATCATCGTACTGAAGCTTTTCTAGACTTGGATCTTCCTCTTCCTCTGGGGAGAAATCAGGCTCTAGGTACCTAGGGTCATCACCAACCATTCTGACATAACCACCTAACGGGAATAATCTGAAGGTATAGGTTGTTTCACCATATTGTTTCTTAAACAAAACAGGCCCGAATCCTATTGAAAAAGCTAAAACGCCAACGTTGTTCCATTTCGCCAACAAGAAATGGCCAAGTTCATGCACAAAAATCAAAATACATAGTACAAATAAAGCAACTAGATACATTATTCTTTCCTAAAAAGTCTCTCTTTTAATACTGTTCGAACATCTTCGTTCAAAGCTAATAACTCATCAAGGGTACGATACTCTTGAACGTCACAAATCGTAAGGGCCTCTTCAACAACAGGCACTATATCTAAAAAGCCAATGGTTCCCTTCAGAAAGGCATCTACAGCTAATTCATTTGCTATATTAAAAACAGCAGAAGTAGCAGCTCCTGCCTTCAAGCATCTTCGAGCTAAGCCTAATGCTGGAAATCTTTGATGATCAACAGATTCGAAGTTCAAAGATCCAATCCTCGCTAAAGAAAGCTCCGTTACAACCTCACGTAGCCTGCCGTTAGGATATGAAAGTGCGTAGGCAATTGCTCCCTTCATATCCGGAACAGAAAGCTGAGCAATCTGAGATCCATCATAAAAATTTACAAGCGAGTGCACAATGCTTTCTGGATGTATGAGGACTTCAATCTGCTCCTCTGGCAGATTATATAACCAACGTGCCTCAATAACCTCTAAGGCCTTATTCATCATAGTTGCTGAGTCAACGGAGATTTTAGCTCCCATGCTCCAATTGGGATGAGCGATTGCCATCTCTGAAGTAACGGAACCTAACTCATCAAGAGACTTTCCCAGGAAAGGTCCTCCAGAAGCAGTCAAAATAATTGATTTCAAATTCTCTACATTTTCTCCCTGTAGGCATTGAAATATGGCGCTATGTTCACTATCAACAGGAATTATTTCACCGCTACCACTCTCTATAATCTCTCTAACTAAAACACCCCCAGCAACTAAACTCTCTTTATTTGCCAGTGCTACACGCTTATTTGCCTTTAATGCTGCAAGTACAGGGGTAAGACCTGCTATACCAACAATCCCAGCAACTACCGTATCTACAATGCCTTCGGTACAGAGCGAACAAAGCTCTTGCATACCTGAAAGAATCTCTGTGTGCTTTGATTTAAATTGATTCTGGGCACCTGCGTCTGTAACAACAGCATATTTAGGACTATGCTCAACGATCTGTTGTTCAAGTAAGGCAAGGTTCGAATGAGCGCTAATTGCAAACAGTTCAAATTTCTCAGGGTTATTCTTAATAATCTCTAAGGTCGATTTTCCGATTGAACCGGTAGAGCCAGCAACTATGACTTTTCTTGGATAACTAAAATCTTGATGCTTATTTGAAACAATTGGTACTAACATCTGTCAATTTAATAACAAAGCGATGTAAAAGAATGGAGCAGCTAATAAGAGACCATCAATTCTGTCTAACAGACCACCATGACCTGGTAATATTGAACCTGTATCTTTTACAGCGTGCAGACGCTTTACGTATGATTTAACCAGGTCTCCTAACTGTCCGCATATTACAAGGCTAGTACTTAAGAGAGCTAGATCCAAAATTGAATTAGAAAATTGTTGTTTGAGTAGTAGTGGACCAAAGAAAACACCAACGATAACTCCTCCAACAACTCCACCAACCGATCCAGATAAGGTTTTATTTGGTGAAATTGCTGGGGCAAGTTTAGGGCCCTGAAATTTAGATCCCGCAAAATATGCTGCACTATCGTTAGAGAAAACAACCAACAAAAGCCATAAAAGCAACCATTGATAACCAGATAACATAGTAATTGCTATTAAAAGGGAACCGCCAAGCCCAATCTGAAAAACACCTGGTATGAAGTCCTGCATAACTTTTCCAAGCTCAGATAGATCGTCCCTGGCTACATAAACACCGTAAATAAAAGTTACTAAAAACGAGCCCGCAACTGAGCAAAGTGTGCTAATTATTGCAATATCTTTGTACAAACCTACAATCTGTTCTGTCTGAGTAGCTACTGTAGCAGCTGTGATAGTCAGAGAGGTAGAGACAGATAGGAGTGGAAACAATAGAACGGATAGAAGCAGGTATCTATAAATACCGTCATTCTTTTCGGAAGTACAGACCAGGCTATATTCCCATGAGCAAACAAGCGTGCAAAACAACGTAACAAGAAAAAATAACCAGCTTGCATAATTAGTCGTCAATGACAATAAGTATAGGACAAACAAAACAGCACTTAAAACAAGAGCTGTCTTAACTCGAACCTGTAGATTTTGAAATGTCATCTTTGTGCTCTTATCTGCTCGCCTGTTAATCCAAAGCGTCGATCACGATGCCTATATTCATCAATACAAGCATTGTATTGATCACGATTAAAATCGGGCCAAAAAACTTCAGTATGAACAATTTCGCTATATGCAAGTTGCCATAAAAGAAAATTAGAGATTCTCATCTCTCCACTTGTTCGGATTAGCAGATCGGGATCCGGCACATCAGGAGCATAAAGACAATTAGCAAAGCTTTCTTGGTTAACATCTTCAGGATCTAGTTCCCCAAGCTTTACTTTCTGGCACAACTCTTTGCAGCTATGTACGATTTCTTCTCTGGCTCCGTAGGACATTGCCAAAATCAGATCTAGATCAGTTGACTCTGCAGTTTGTGATTCAGCGCTGTTAATTGCCTCCTGCACAAAACCAGGCAATTTAGATTTATCACCAATAACTCTAAGTCGAACACCATTTTTGAGAAGATCTTCTATCTCACTTGTCAGATGCTTTAGAAAGAGCTTCATTAAAGCAGAAACCTCTTCCTTCGGTCGATTCCAGTTCTCTGAAGAAAAGCAGAATAGTGTTAGATACCGAACACCTAGTTTTCTTGATTCTTCGACAATATCTCTGACTCTTTTTACTCCCTGCCTATGTCCCTCAACGCGCGGCATCCGCTTTGATTGCGCCCACCGACCATTGCCGTCCATGATAATCGCAACATGTTGAGGAATATCTAGCACGACTATACCTCGAGCATTTCGTGCTCTTTCTCTGAAAGCATTTTGTCTATCTTCTTTATGTAACTATCAGTTACAGTCTGAACGTTCTCTTGCTCACGTCTAGAGTCATCCTCGCTTAGCTCTTTGTCTTTCTGAAGCTTTTTAATTTTATCAATAGCGTCACGTCTGTGATTTCGAATTGAAATTCTGGATTCCTCTGCGACTTCCTTCAATTTCTTGATCAGCTCTTTCCTTCTTTCTTCTGTCAAAGCAGGAATGTTGACCCTTATTAAGTTACCGTCGCGTGAAGGGTTTAATCCTAAATCAGCTTGCATGATAGCTTTCTCGATACTTTCTGTTGAGGAAGCATCAAAAACTTGAATAGCAATCGTTCTTGGTTCAGGAACAGAGATCGTTCCAAGCTGTTTAAGAGGCGTCTGAGAACCATAGTAATCAACACTGATATTCTCAAGCAGACTACTACTGGCTCTTCCTGTACGCATGCGACTAAGATCTTTCTTAAAAGCCTCAATTGTCTTATCGCAGCTTTGGTTTAGCTCTGAAGTAACTTTATTCATAGAATTTAGCTCCTAATCTACCTCTCTCCAGAGGCACTGACATAAGTTCCAACTTCAACACCAGAGATAACCTTTTTAAGGTTACCCTTCTCATTAATATCAAAAACAATGATTGGAAGATCGTTGTCCATGCAAAGAGAGATGGCCGCTGCATCCATGACCTTCAATCTTTTCTGTAGAACATCCATAAAACTTACACTATCATAACGAACAGCATCAGGGTTTGTAACTGGATCCTTATCAAAAACACCATTTACCTTTGTGCCTTTTAGTAAGACATCAGCCCCTATCTCCATAGCCCTAAGACTAGCGGCAGTATCAGTAGTGAAATATGGATTACCAGTTCCACACGCAAAGACTAATACTCGACCTTTCTCAAGGTGGCGTGTGGCTCGTCTTCTAATATATGGCTCAGCAATCTCACGCATCTCAATTGCAGAGAGAACCCGAGTATCAATTCCCTTTCTCTCAAGTGCATCTTGTAGAGCGAGTGCGTTAATAGAGGTTGCTAGCATTCCCATATAATCACCTGTGGCACGGTCAATACCATTGGGACCAGCTTGGACACCTCGAAAGATGTTACCACCACCGATTACTAGACCAACCTCTATTCCTAGCTGCTGCACTCCAAGAATCTCTTCAGCCAGAGAATTAATCGTTTCTTGATCAATTCCAAAACCATGCTTTCCGGCTAAAATCTCGCCACTTAGTTTTAAGAGAATTCTTTTAAATGCAGGCATAGTTTAGTTGCCTCCAACAATTGCGGCTACTTCATCAGCAAAGTTCTCTTGCTTGACTTCGATTCCTTCACCTACTTGAAATCGCTCAAATCTTCTAATGACAATTTTCTCACCAGATTTTACGCTAAGCTCTTCAACAAGGTCCTTAATCGTTTGCTTACCAGCTTCATCTCTAACAAAGATCTGATTCATCAAACAATTTTCATCATAAAACTTCTTAAGTCTTCCGGGAATAATCTTATCAGCCATTGCCTTTTGCTTTGGATCAAGTTGCTCCAATAGGATTTCTTTTTCTTTTTCGATAACTTCTACAGGAACCTCTTCCTCAGTCAGGTAAACTGGACTCATCGCTGCAACATGCATAGCAATGTTTCGAGCAGCGTTCTTGAATTCGTCACCACGTGCGACAAAGTCAGTCTCACAATTTAACTCAACTAACACTGCTACCTGATCTCCATGATGTGAGTAAGTACCAATAGTACCCTCTGCAGCAACTTTACCAGCACGTTTGCCGATATCTTTTAGTCCTGCTTTTCGTAGGAACTCGATAGCTTCATCCATTGAGCCTTTGCTTTCAGCTAGGGCCTTCTTACAATCCATCATCCCTGCTCCGGTCTTCTCGCGAAGTTCCTTCACCATGCTTGCACTTATTGCAGTCATTAAAATCTCCTTTCAAAAAATGTTATTAGTTACAGCCTGAAACTACGACTAAGCTGCTGGGGCAGCTTCTTCACTTGCAGTTTCTTTTACTTCAGCTTTTGGCTTCTTCTTAGATTCAGACGCTTCCTGAGTTTTAGTTTCTTTTGCAGACTCAAATCGCTCCTTGAAAATTGTAGCACCTTCAATCGCAGCATCAGCTACAGCTGCAGAGAAAATTCTTAATGTACGTACACCATCATCGTTTGATGGAATCGCGTAATCAACAACTCCAGGATTTGAATTTGTGTCAGCAAGTGCAATTACTGGAATATGAAGCTTCTTTGCCTCTTCAATAGCGATGGACTCACGATTAATATCAGTAACAAAAAGCGCGCCAGGTAATCCTTTTAGATCCTTGATACCACCAAGACTTGCCTCAAGTTTTTCTAAATCACGTGTGATTTTTAACTGCTCTTTTTTGTTTAAACGTACTTCTGATTCAGCGTCGTTAGCTTTTTCTAAAAGTTCAGTTAACTTCTTAATTCGATCGATAGATTTTTTAATTGTAGAAAAATTGGTTAAAGTTCCACCTAACCATCTGTTCGTAACGAAGAAACTGTTCGAACGTTTTGACTCCTCTTCAATTACCTCTCTTGCTTGTCTCTTAGTTCCAACAAACAAAACAGATCCACCAGTTGAAGTTACATTCAAAATAGCTTTTCTAGCACGCTTCCAAGCGTCGAGGGTTAAATCAAGGTTAATAATGTGCAATCCGCTTCGCTCAGCGTAAATGTACTTAGACATTTGTGGATTCCACTTGTCAGTTTGGTGTCCGAAATGAGCACCTGCCTTCATTAACGATTGAATTGAAATTTCAACTGGGTATTCAGTTGAATTTGGCGTGTTAGCAGCCGAATTTTCTGCTTGATTCATATTATTTTCTCCGTCTCAGTTAATCCACCCTGACCGATCCTGGGAAATAACGTAATTATTTAAGCACGTTACACCGAGACTAGATAGTCAGGTGAGTTTTAATGTTAATTTGTGAGTGCTTATATCACACTGATCTAGCAAAGGCAAACTACTGAATTTTCTATAAAAAATAGAGCGACAAGGAACATCACTCCATTAAATGAAGCACTCATAACCCATAATAAGGCCAAAAGTGCCAAGTGCGTCTTTGCGCCTAGATCTCTCAAAAAATTATACTGGGTAATTAAAGGCAACTTTGTCTTCCGTAGATCTTACCTGATTCCGCTCTGAGTTCTATGGAAGACAGAGCCGTAGGTTCAAGCCGAAAATCGGCTCTGTTTTTTCAAAGGCAAACTCACCACTCTCATAGCCGGGGCCACGCCCCAGGAAGAGCACACCATGAAGAGCTTCTTCGCTCCGATCGTCGTCGCGATCGCCATGCTCATCGTGCTGGCTCCGGCCAGCGTCGCGCAGGACTTCCTGCAGTACAGCAACAACTCGCAGTACGTTCCCCAGAACGAGGAGGACTGGAGCACCGCTCAGCAGATCCTGAAGCTGCGCCAGGCTGGCGCCGCTCGAGATCAGATCGCACAGCAGTGCTTCGGTACCACCGAGCAGATCCAACTGCCCTACTGGGCCTGGTTCCTGCTCTGGGATCTGAAAGAGATCCCAGTCAACGACTGGGATAAGGGAGAAGCCTTCGCTGCGGCGATCTTCACCCCTGCGAACCCGCTGCAGGTCAACACCGGTCAGGGTAGCCTGCTCGCGAGCCACCTGCCGCGGACGCTGTGGCGTCTGCGCGTCGATGCGCTCGGAGTCGCTCACTTCAAGGGAACCTTGCCGTGGCTAAGCTGGCAGCAATCGCAAGCGATGCTCGGCATGTATGAGCTCTACCGATTGGTGCCGGACGTGATCCACGTCAAGCTTCAGTCGGGGCACATCACCAAGGACCCCGAGCAGTGGAGCAACCAGACCAACGACGTCTTCGTTGCACTGGAGCACATGCTTCTGACTCGCCTGACGCCAGCGCAGGCCCGCTACGTCGAGAACCTCGAGAATCGTCGCGTGACCCGCGCCGAGCACGAATACATCGACACCGATGCGACCTACCTGCGTTGGCCCGAGCCTCGACGACACCACGTCGAGGACGGGATCATGGCGTTCTTCTTCGAGCAGGTCATCGCCCCGCTCGCACGGAGCGATGACGGACAGATCGTGCTACCTCCGTTCGAGGAAGCTCTCGTGTACTGCGAGCGCAGCTTCGGTCCGTATCAGAGCCGTATCTGGGACTTCGCGTTCCATACGGAGATCTCTGGTCGGATCGTACTCGAACCGATCCCGCACGACGATCCGCGTCTGGCTGGCGTCGCGCTCGATCCGAATCAGACCTACTACGATGTCGGCGAGATCGAACGTTCGGGAAGCCCCTTCGCTCAGAACCGGGTCATCCCCAATCCGAGCAACACCGGGCAGAACGACACCTTCGAGGTCCTCGCAGCACAACGTCGTGTCGTCGATGAGCCCTCGCAGGCTCAAGCCGGCACGACCGCGGCGCAAGCGCAGTCCCTTCAGGACAAGCACAAGTCGCGGGCGCTCGACATCAACTGGGACGAGATCCCCATCGAGACGCTCCTGCTCGGCATCGGCGGCGCACTGCTCCTGCTGATCCTGATCAAGCGAATCTTCAAGTGATCGGCTGGAAGCCGCTCGGCGTTCGTCTCCCCGACGAATGCCGAGCGGCGACCACTTCTATCTTTAGATAGAAGTAGAGATGGTGACACAGTTTTTAGCTCTGTCTTTCTAGCCTTTAAGATTTAAATACAACTTAGAATTTAGTTGCATTTGAAAAGTGGCAAACCTGAGGCACTACCAACAAAACCCACAATTTCCTCAACTGAGCGTTCTGGGTGCGGCATGAAACCAACAACATTACCGGTAGGATTACAGATGCCAGCGATTGAATTAATAGAACCGTTAGGGTTAGAGACTCTATTTTCAGAATCAACCTTGCCCTCAGCATCACAATATCTAAAAACTACATGTCCGTCTTTTTCAATTCGCTCAATCGTTTCAGCATCAGCAAAATAGTTACCTTCACCGTGTGCAATTGGGCAGGTGATTACATCACCGCTTTTCATATTCTTAGTAAATGGAAGTTGATCATTTTCTAACTTAATATGAACGAATTGGGATAAAAATTTACGATTTATGTTCCTAAGCAACGCGCCGGGAAGAAGCTTTGCTTCGCATAAAATCTGAAATCCATTGCAGATCCCAACGACAAGACCTCCTTTATTTGCAAAAGACACGACCTCCTCCATCACCGGAGAAAGTCTAGCTATTGCACCCGAGCGCAGGTAATCACCATATGAAAAGCCACCAGGCAAGATAACTAAGTCGGGATTCTTAAGATCTCTGTCGCTATGCCAAATTAACTCAACCTTACTATCTAAAACTGAGCTGTAAAGATGCACGACATCGTGATCACAGTTTGAGCCTGGAAATTCAATTACTGATACATTCATAAAGTACAAAATTCAAAGTTTTCAATAACACCATTGACCAAAAGTTTTTCGCACATCTGTGATACTTTTGCTTTAGCATCATCCAGATTGTCACTTTCCAAGTCGAGCTCTATCAATCGACCAACTCTGACATTATCAACATCAGAAAATCCAAGCCCTTGTAGTCCCTTCTCGACTGCTTTGCCTTGCACATCCAACACACCAGGCTTTAGCCGCACCAATACTTGCACTCTCATACAGATGCCTTTTTTACTCTTTCAAAAATAAAATCTACATGAGCAAAATGTCGACTTGCATCGAAGACTTCATCAAGCTCCTTCTCATTAAAAATATCACAGATCTCCTGGTCGGATTTAACCTTATCAGGAAAACTCTGTCCCTGCTCCCAAGCCTGCATTGCGTGTTTTTGAACCAATCTATAGGCATCTTCACGGGTGACGCCCTTATCAACTAATGCAAGCAATAAAGTACCAGACATATAAAGCCCATGAGTCATCTCCATGTTTGCTTTCATCTTCTCAGGATAAACAACTAAATTTTCGACCAATGAGATAAAACGTCTGAGAATAAAATCTATTGTTATTGTTGCATCAGGACCGATGACGCGTTCAACTGAGCTATGGCTAATATCCCGCTCATGCCATAAAGGAACATTCTGCATCGCTGCATCTGCATAACTTCTAACAAGCCTTGCTAATCCAGTAATGTTCTCAGATAAAATAGGATTTCTCTTGTGCGGCATTGCAGAAGATCCTTTCTGACCCTTTGTAAACTTCTCCTCCGCTTCTGCCACCTCAGTACGCTGTAAATGCCGAATCTCTACGACAAAACGTTCGATTGAAGTTGCAAGCAATGCCAAAGACTCAAAGAAGAACGCATGCCTGTCTCGAGAAACTACTTGAGTAGCAACAGACTCTACTCCCAAACCAAGCTCCTTCATCACATGCTCTTCTATGCTAGGAGGAAGTGATGAATAGGTTCCTACTGCACCGGCTAACTTACCAACGCAAACCTCTTGTAATGCAGCCTCAACTCTTTTGGTTGCTCGAGCGATTTCTGCATACCATCCAATTAGCTTTAAACCAAAAGTGGTAGGTTCAGCATGAATTCCATGACTACGTCCAATTGTTGGAGTGTATTTAAACTCTTCTGCTCGTTTTAATACGACCCCTTGAAGCCTCGATAAATGATTTAAAATCATCTGACCCGCATGCTTTAACTGTACAGCAAATGTTGTATCGAGCAGGTCATTAGAGGTCATGCCACGATGAACATATCTTGATAGAGGACCTACATGTTCTGCAACGTTAGTTAAAAAAGCAATCACGTCATGCTTTACTTCCTGCTCTATCTCCAAAACTCTTTTGGTATCAAAGGCCCCTTTATCTTTAACAGCCTGATAAGCCTCTGCCGGAGCCAAACCAGCTTTAACCATTCCCTCTAGGGCAAGCGTTTCTACTTCAAGCCAGATCTTACACCGTGACTCATCTGTCCAGATAGCTTCCATCTCAGGATGGGTATAACGTGGAATCATATGGAAATCCTAACTATATCAGAAAATTACCCGACCAACTGTTGTTGGCTTTGCTCTTCCCCAACTGTAAATAGATCAGTTTGTCGATTCACACTTCCACAATACAATGCGAAGTTTGGGACCGTGTGAGTTATGTCGTTAACATACCTTTTTACTGTATCAACAGCAAGTTGAGGGGTATTACAATTCTCACTCAAATGACCTAGTACTACTTGAAACATATCATGGTGAAACAGCTCAAAGAGGAGATTTCCAGCCGTATCATTGCTTAAATGGCCATGGCTTGAGGCGATACGCTGCTTGAGCTCCCATGGATACTGTGATTCCTGAAGCATATCAAGATCATGGTTAGACTCAAGAACTAACGCATGCGCACCACGTAAACTTTCTCGAACTAAGGGCGTAACTCTCCCTAGATCTGTAGCCTGTGCAAATTTAAGCCCCTCAGCTTCCAGTACGAAACCAACAGGATCAACGGCATCATGCACTATACTAAAGGGCGAAATCTCAACTTCGTTAAGACAAAATTTTTGGCCAGTAACAAAAGTCTCTAGGGCGTAAATATTATCAAGGAATTGAGCAGTTTCTTCGTTTGCAAAAACTGGGATTGAGTATTTTCGACTCATTACGGAAATCCCTCTCACATGATCAGAATGCTCATGCGTAATAATCATGGCGTTTATTGATTCTGGATCAATGCCTAATTCAAGCAATCGTATCGATGTTTGCTTTGCGGAAAGTCCGCAATCAATCAGAATTCTTTGCGATCCTACTTCGATAAAGGTAGAGTTCGCTTTACTGCCACTTGATAAAACTGAGAAACGCATAAATTTCAAGATAGTTGTAAGCAGGCATGTGAAGCAAGGCTAAAAAAATATTGAAAGATCTATAGCGGTTGTCATGACTTCGAGCCAAAAGAATATTTCAATCATTGGTCCAGGAGCAATTGGACTCTTATTTGCTGGACTTCTTTCCAGACATCATAAGCTCTCTTTAGTGGTAAAAAACAGTTCACTAAAAGATTATCAAGAGCAAGATCTTCAGCTTAAAGGAGATATAAATCTTCGACTCAAAACATCTGAGATAAACGTAATCACCACAGATGAATTGACTGAAAATCCTGAAGATACAATCTATCTCATTTGCGTAAAGGCGTATGACCTAGATAAAACCCTTAGTAGCTTAAAACCCTACCTATCAAAAAAAAGCTCCTTAATCTTAACTCAAAACGGCATAGGTATTTATCAACAAGCAGCAGAGATTTTAGGACGTGATGTTGCGATAGCAAGAGTAATAACATCGATTGGCGTGAACAGAGTAAACCCAACTAACGTTATAGTAAGCGGAGAGCCAAATTTTAGCTTTAGCACGCCATTAGAAAAAGACGAACGACATGAGGCGGTTTTTAAAATACTTAGCACGATAGGAAAGGTTGAAAGAAAGGAGACTATCGCTTTCGCCGAGTGGGAGAAAGTTTTAGTTAATATAGCTGTAAATCCACTTTGCTCAATCCTAAACAAAAAAAACAAAGCAATAGTTGAGAACCAAGACTTAGAAACTCTCACGCTAAGAATCGTCAAAGAGGCTCGTCTTGTTGCTAAATCAGAGGGCTTTATCCTTGATCAACTTTCAGATCAAGATCTACTTGATAAGATATCAAACAGTAGAGAGAACGTATGCTCTACTCTCTATGACTTAAGAAATGGAAACAAAACAGAGCTAGAATATTTTTTAGGGCGAGTAATTAGAATCGCAAATTCAAATCAGATCAAAACACCAATAATGAAGACTTTATACCATCTTTTAAAGTACTATGAGGAATCAATGAAGCTTAAAGTAAGTTCTTGATTCTTGAACATCACTCAATCGATAGTATTTATCTCTCCAGCCTGACTTATTCCAAAGCACATTCTTATCAAGAATTAACACATCGTATCTATCAGAAATGGTGTTCGGGTTTGAAATATCTTTGTAGCCAACATTTGGCTCATACCTTCTTAAGTAATACGGAAGCGGCCAATACTGTTTAATTCCAACTAAGATATTAAGATTCGGTTTTTGTTTCGCTAAAATAGCAATGTCATCCAACAGCCTAAGCATTCCTTCAGCCGTATGAACATATGAGTACGGATTCTTAATCCCATACGGATGATCAAAATTAAAATAAAACGAGGATCCAACTGTTGAAAGTAGCGCAGCAATTCCAACTGCAAACGACACGACTCTTACTTTTAATGATTCTGCACTTACCAAATAAGTCAAAAAATATGAAATCAATAAGATAAGAGGTAGGCTTAAATTAAGAATTAACCAGGGAGTCTTATACGAAACAAGTGAATAAACTAGAAATATCGAGACAAACCAAGCGAATAAAAATCTAACCCATGGATTCTGAGTAAAGAGATCTTTTCTGAACTTCTCAAGCTTCAAAGGGAACAGAAAAGAGACAAAAATCAAAGCAACAAATACCAATAGGAGGATCTCTAATGTTGGCTCAACGACAGCTAAACATTCTGCATAATATTGAAATGGCTTATGGTGACCAAAATCAGAATCATTACGTGCAATCCACTGGGGTACCGCAAGAAGCATTTCGTGCACACCATCGCTCCACCGAAAAGCTCCGGTAAAGATAAAAATTATAGAGACGACACAACCCAATAGTCCTTTAACAATCACAGCATACTGAGCTCTCAAATCACGAAAAACAGCCTTATAATCGCCCAATAACAAGATACCAATAAAAAGAGAGAATAATGTGATGATAAAGGTCTCTTTAGTAGAAACCAACAGAGCCAGTGCAGCAAAACCTTGATAGATATAACAAGGCTTACGCTCCTCCCACCAAAAATAAACGGAAACAGCTAACCACAATGTTACCAACACAAAGAAGCTTTCATGAATTGCATAACGAGAGAAAAAGACATGCGTAGGAGAAAGCATTAATAAGGCAGAAGCTATCAAAACATACAAACCTTGATTGCGTTTAAAAAATGGGATTAGACAAACTGGCAACAAGAGTCCAGAAAGTATACTTGAAAACCTTAAACCAAAAATGCCATCACCAAAAATCGCGGTGCACAATCTAGTTAAGTAGAAATATGCAGGTCCGTGGTAGTTAAGATACGAGTAAGGGTAATACCCTTTTTGATCAATCTGTCCGAGAAAAAAATAGTTAACTCCTTCATCGTTATGAAGAGGTCTGATCTCAATATCTAGAGTTCTTAAGACTAAGCCCAGTAGAATTAGAGCAAAAAGTAGAAAATAATCGCTATTAAGTGAAGTAACTATTTTCCTCATCGACTTCTAGGAAGCTCAAGTAACCTTTCAGCGATAATACTTCTTTGAATTTCAGAGGTACCAGCTGCGATTGTCCTTCCTCTTGAATAGAGATAGCGATGAACCTCTTCACCGTATTCTGAGTTTGATTCATTATGCGCAGCATTCTTGCCAATCATTTTTAAGGCCAACTTTGATATCTCTTGAAAGGACTCACTCCAAAAAAGCTTATCGAGAGACCCCTCTGGGCCAGGACTTTTACCGGCAGCATAATCTGTAAGATGCTGATAGGCGAGTGCTCTTACTGCACAAGCGGTAGCAATATTCTTAGAGAGTTCCCTTCGACGGATTGGATCACTCGCACTGCTCATCTTTGAGATAAGTTTTCTAAGCGTAACTTCAGATTGAAGCTGTCTAGCAAAGGTCAAAACAACCCTTTCGTACATCAGTGTTGAGATAGCTATTTTCCATCCATCTCCAACAGCCCCAACAACATTACTCTCAGGCACAAAAACATTATCAAAGAAAACCTCGTTAAACTCTTCATCCCCACTGATCTGCTTTAATGGTCTCGTTTGAATCCCTTCAGCTTTCATATCGACTAAAAGATAAGTCAAACCTTGATGCTTCTTTTCGTGTTCAGATGTGCGACATAATACAAAGCACCAATCTGCAATATGAGCGAAGCTAGTCCAAACCTTCTGTCCAGTTATTAGAAAACCACCTTCTGTTTTTTCAGCTTTGGTTTTTATTGCCGCTAAGTCACTACCAGCTCCTGGCTCGGAAAATCCCTGACACCAGATCTCCTCTCCTGATAAAATCTTAGCAAGATAACTCTCTTTCTGTGCCTGTGTTCCATGCTGAATTAAGACTGGTCCGACCATAGTCAAACCAAATAGGCCCAACAACTGTGGCGACTCTACTCTGACTAATTCTTCTTGGACTACGGCCTCTTCAACAAGCGAAAGACCTCTTCCTCCAAACTCCTCAGGCCAGTGCACAGCGACCCAACGCCCTGATGCTAATTTTTTGTGCCAGGCTCTACCCATATCAACAAAGGCATCCAATGAGGTGTCACCTTCTATCTTCTTTGGTGGATTAAGCTCTAACCATTTGCGGAATTCTTGTCGAAAGTTCTCTACACTTTCAGAAACTTGTAGTTGTAACAACCTACCTCCTTAAGATTTTTTTAGAAGAGACCCGGATGCAGAATCTAAAAAGACCGTAACACTTCCCTTAGCTTTTCTGTAGATTTGCGCTGGTAAATGATCCAAATCGTCCTCACCCTCGAAAACTTTCTTAACTATCTCTGCTTTTCCTTGCCCAGAGACAATATAAAAAATCTTCTTTGCTTTTAGAAAAGCCTTTGGCCCTAAGGTAATGCGATCCACATCAACGTTCTCATGCCTAACTGCAAAACATAAATCTGTAGTATTATGAAGCTCTGCGGCTCCAGGAAACAAAGAAGCAGTATGACCATCTGTACCGACCCCCAAAAGGACAATGTCGAACTCAGGTTCTACACCACACTGGTTAATAATTGCTTCTTGATAAGCTTTTGCTCCAGCAGCGGAAGTTCCCAGAGTTGTATCAACAGCATGCACAACCGGTTTGTTATCTATGTGTGCAATTAAAGTTTCATGCACAAGCCGATAGTTGCTGTGCAAGTCATCTTTTGGTACCCACCTTTCATCTCCCCAAAATAGATGTACCTTTGGCCAGTCAATGCTGTTTACTCTTGGAGGACGGCCTAACAATCTATAAATCGAGGCTGGCGTCTTACCTCCCGAAAGAACAATTGAGCACTGATCTTTCGAATCTAACACATCACTGATTGATGCATGAATTTCATCAGCAACAACTCTAGCGAAATTTGGGGTTTCAATAATCTCAGATTGGAATGACATACGTGTATGAGACCTAATGAGCGAAGGTGTATCCTTTCCTTAATGTTTCTAATTCCACAGCGACACTTAACGCCTCATCATAATGCTTCAGGGATTCCCCGACCAGAAAAAATTGACTTAATTGCTCACTTGTAGTTCGATCCTCAAGTAAAGCTTCAGAACGATGTATGAAAGTACCATTGACGTCTGTTCGTAACCTATTGTCTTCTCTATATATTTGAACACTACTGACCTCGCAAGCATCGCTAGTACTTCCCATAGTGAACTTCAGCTCTAATAGATCAGCATCCTCTTTTTCGTCAACAAAACGCAATTTAACGGTATCAGATTTCAGAGTTTTAAGTTCATAGTAGCCTAGCCCCAACGCTCCAACCTCAAAACGTAAACAGTGAATCAACCAACCTGCTAAAAAGAGTTCCGCAAACGACTTAGTTGCATGGCCTGATTTAATCTCAATTTCATCTAAACAGCTCAGTGAGGATGCGACAGAGTTAAGATCGAATACCTGCTTAATCGCTGTTCGCCATATAGATAGACGCAGCCATTCAATGTCAACACAAGACTTAGTAAGACTTCTCAAGTGAAGAGCACACTCTAGATCGTCATACCTTTTTGAATCGAAAACTACTCTATCTGTTAGTGGCACAATTTGATCGACAATTGCAACATCGTAGCTATCATCAAAAAAGAGCAAGGAATCAGTGCTTACGCCTGAAACAAGATGAGCACGTATAAGCCCAGCGGCTCTTAGAACCTCATCTTTTCCGACTCTTATCTTTATAATCTCAGAACAGATATGCTCTTCCTGCGAAATAAGCTGACACGATACCGCAACATTCAAAGTCATCTCAGGTATCTTTGTGTCATAAAGCAGAACAAAAAATCTAGCGGGGTGAACTTTAACCAACGAGCCCATTAATCGTTCTAATTTAGCTTGATCACTATGTGCCGAAGCAATCACAACCATGTTTTGACTAGAAAACGATAACCCTACATGGCTTGATTCACCAAGTGAACTTTTCAGTTTGTCGATCTGCGATTCGATCGATTCAACACTCACATCTTTAAAGGTATCAGTAGACTTGGATTTCATTCCTACAACCGGCGCCATCTATGTTCTCGTTTTCGAAGCAATGTTGCCGCCTCCTTTGGACCCCAACTTCCAGCATCGTATCGATACAATGGAGGAACATTATCGTTCTCCCAAACATTCAAGATCGGATCGAGGATATCCCAAGATTCTTCTATCTCATCATCTCGAGTAAAAAGAGTAGAGTCTGATCTCATTGCATCGAGCAGCAACCGTTCATAAGCTTCTGGGGACGGAACACCAAAAGAATGTCCATAGTTAAACTCCATTACAACTGGCTGTACCCTCATCTTAGGTCCAGGAGGTTTTGAGTTCATCTTCAGAGAGATCCCCTCTTTTGGTTGAACCTGTATAGCCAACACGTTCTGCTCCATACTCTGAAATCCTAAATCCCTAAAAAGAGCTTCCGGTGGTCGTTTAAAATAGACTGTTATCTCAGTGATCCGCTTCGGTAAACGCTTTCCAGTTCTGACGTAAATTGGAACTCCAGACCATCTCCAGTTATCAATGTGTAGAGCTAAAGCTGCATAGGTTTCAGTATGAGAACCTGTGGGAACCCCCTTTTCGTCAAGATAACTTCCAACCTGTTTATCATCTATGAAGCCTGATACGTACTGTGCTCGCACCGTCTCTCTAGTAACATCGGCAGCAGAAAAGCGACGAATACTCTTAAGAACTTTCACCTTTTCATCACGTATTGAGTCCGCATCTAAGTTGACTGGCGGCTCAATACACAGTAGCGATAGAACCTGCAACACATGGTTCTGAATAATATCTCTAACCACTCCTGTCGCATCAAAATACTCGGCACGAGAACCAACACCGACGGTTTCCGCTACAGAGATCTGAATATGATCGATATAACGATAATTCCAAAGCGGCTCAAAAATTCCGTTAGAAAATCTAAATGCTAAAATGTTCTGTACAGTTTCTTTCCCAAGGTAATGATCAATTCGGAAAATTTGCTTTTCAGCAAAGTGCTTTCTAAGCTTTTCATTCAAATCATGCGCCGTTTCAAGATCGTGCCCAAATGGCTTCTCAACAACAATGCCTGTCTTATGAATCGAGTTTTGATCTGACGAAATTAAACCGGCACTATCAAAATTTTCAGCAATTACACCAAAGAAATTTGGTGAAGTAGCAAGATAATAGAGGTAATTAAAATCGGCTTTTCTCGTATCTGAAAGTTCCTCTAGCTTAACCTTTAGTGCCAAATAGTCATCAGGATGATCGAACCTAAGCTGATGGTAGAAGATGTTCTTAGCAAATTTCTTCCATGCTTCATCGCTAATTTTTCGCCTCGAAAATTTATCAACTCCTTCTTTAAGATGAGCAATGAACTCCTTATCTGAAAGCTCCCTTCGTGCAGCACCAATTACAACAAATTGAGAAGGAAGGTATCCATCTTCAGCCAAGTTACAAAGCGCAGGAATAAGCTTACGCTGAGTTAAGTCGCCTGTAGCACCACAGATAACCAAAGCTGTAGGCTGAGCACTAGAAGTCTTTTCACCAAATGTTTCTAAGAATGGATTTACCATGAAAATTACTTTTCAAGCTGAGCGCATTTATCAGCAATTGCTTTGTTTAAAGCATGATAGGACTCGCTAAATGACCTAACTCCATCCTCTTCGAGCTTAACTAAGAGATCAGAAAGGGAAATTCCCATCTCTTGAACATGTTTAACAGCCTGTTGTGCGGAATCCAATCCTTGATGCAAACGTGGCTCAATTGTGGCTCCCTTGCATAAAGTAGTTACAGTAGCAGGCGGCAAAGTATTAACTGTGTCTTTGCCAGCAAGCTCTTCAACATAAAGTAGCTCCGGAAAATCAGGATTCTTAGTGCTTGTACTTGCCCAAAGCGGACGTTGTATCCACGCGCCAGCTTCGCTTAAACCAGCAAATCTAGCAGATCCAAAGATCTCTTCGAATTGAGCATAGGCAATTTTAGAGTTTGCGATACCAATCTTACCCCAGATAAGATCGCGTTTTGAATGGTCGACTAACCCCTCCTGCAATTTTTGCTCAAAAGCTTTTTCAACAATTGCATCAACCCTAGAGATAAAAAAGCTGGCAACAGACGCTACTTGCATCGGCTCGCCTAACTCCTTACGTCTCTCAAGGCCTCGTAAATAAGCATCAACAACCTCGATATAACGCTCAGGTGAAAAAATAAGCGTGACATTCACATTTATGCCATCAGCAATAAGTGCTTCAATTGCTGGTAATCCTTCACTCGTAGCTGGAACCTTAATCATAATATTAGGTAGATCTAATTCTGACCAAATCCTACGAGCCTCGTTTAAGGTTGATTCGGTATTAGCGGCGAGTAATGGAGAAACTTCTATACTTGCATAACCATCTGCTCCACCAGTAGCGCGATAAATTGGCTCAAGTAAGCGCGCAGCGCTTGCAACATCAGCTATCATCAACTTATCTGTAATCTCTTCTACAGTCAGTCCTTGAGAATGGAGCTGTTTTAAATCTTGGTCATATAGACTAGAGCCACTAATCGCTTTATGAAATATGGTTGGATTACTTGTTAGCCCAGAAACACCGCTGGCAATTAACTGCTCAAGCTCTCCACTTTCAAGAACATCTCGAGACAAATTGTCGTACCAAATTGATTGGCCAAGTTGATTCAATGCCGCAATATTGGGATTTTTGCTCATACTTAGAACCTTCGCCTCCTGATTGAAAGATGTCACAAATTACAGGGTGTTACCCATCTGTACATTTGTACCCAATCAACGGCTATATGGGAAGAAAAGATAAGTACCTGAACAAAAATCTTACAATCAAGCGTAGTTGCTAGTATCTTCTTTCAAAATCAACAACATTTGGCTCTCGAAAGTGCAGAATGGTATGGGAATCCTCTTTCTTAGGCGCTTCTGGTCTCTTACGCACTTCACGAATCTCATCCGTTACAGAAACCGGCTCAAACTCTTCTAGCAAGGCTATGCGATGAAAATCCTCTATTTCAGCTTTAATATCGGCAAAGTTACAGCGAGGGATTCTGCGACCAAAGGAGTCGACACCTACTCTATCTCTGATTGGTTTTCTTCTAGTCATAAAATTCTCGCTTTAAGTTCAAATTCTCCCTACAGCAATGCCGCTGTCAGGATAACCGATTGATTTAAATGGGAAAATCTAAGAAAACCAGATCAGATACTCTACTATGAGGATCTATAAACAAAACTGTATAGAGTTATGCTATTCAAAAATCAATTGTAACCTAAATCGGAGAAGTTTTAATAAAAAAACTGCAATATTTTCAGAGGATTAGAATAAACCAGAAGTTTACTTTTGAAAAACTCCCCAACCAACTCAAATCTTATTCCGGCAAAACGCCTAATATGATTATAACCTTTTCGAGCCTTTTAAAGAGCGCTTATACTCTAACCTATCTCAAAATTGGTTTTAACTATTATGAATAACGAAGAAAGAATTAAGTCGCTATTAAGACTCGTGCCTGATTTTCCAAAGAAGGGAATTCTCTATTATGACATCTCTACGGTCCTAAGAGACAGGGATGGTCTTCAGGCATGCATGAGCGCGATGGCTGAAAGGCTCGAATCTACGGATTTCGATCTGATCGCAGGAATCGAATCTAGAGGTTTCATCTTTGGTACAGCTTTAGCAGATCGCCTAAAAAAAGGTTTCGTTTTAATTCGAAAAGAAGGCAAGCTGCCCGGATTTATTCATAAGTTAGATTACGCACTTGAATATGGCCACGCTGCAATTGAAATCTGCGATGGTGCCGTAACACAGGGACAGAAAGTAGTGCTAGTTGATGATCTACTTGCCACAGGTGGAACTGCAGCTGCTGCATGCAAGCTACTCTCTCTTTGTGGCGCTGATATTCAAAAGATCTTATTCCTAATTGAACTTGGCTCGTTAGAGGGTAGAGATAAAATTAGCGAATACAAGACTGATTCAATCCTTAAATTTGAGTAAATAGATGTTTGGTATCAGCATTCCTGAGATTTTGCTTCTTTTCATTGTTATTCTGCTGGTCTTTGGTCCCGAAAAACTTCCTGAGATGGCTTCAAAACTTGGAAGATTCATTGGAGAGTTTAAAAGAGGATCCGATTCTATTAGAAGAGAGTTTTACAATTCAGTTTATACTCCGGCAGAAGAGGTAAAAAAATCGGCTGTTAGACAATTAACAACGGCAAAAGAAGAGATTGAACAAAAAGAGCCTGTCAAAGAAAAGTCAGAAGATGAATGATTCGCAAAAAATGATCACTGATCCAAACTCTGGGGAGATGCCTTTAATTGAGCATCTGCACGAGTTAAGAAAACGTTTTATTTACTCCTTTGGCTCAATTCTAATCTGTGCCGGAGTTGCATATCTATTTTCTACAGAAATTTTCGATCTTCTCTCAGCCCCTTACTATAGGAACTTCAATGGCAGCTCTTTAATTGGCACCGGCCCTGCCGAGGCATTTCTGTTAAAACTTAAAATGGCTGTTGCTGGTGGAGTTGTAATCTCATCACCGATTTTATTTCTGCAACTTTGGCTCTTTATTCAACCTGGACTACTTGAGCAGGAGAAAAAGTTAGCCTTACCTTTTATATTATCTACCACCCTACTTTTTCTAGTAGGTTTATGGTTTTGCTATTCTGTCGTTTTGCCTTTTGCTTTTGAATTTTTCTTTCAGCAGTATCAATCTATTAATGTAACTCCTACTGTTAGGATCGCTGAGCATGTAGGGTTTATCGCGAAAGCATTAATTGCTTTTGGTCTAATTTTTGAAATGCCTATAGTTGCATTCTTTCTTGGCAAACTTAGGATAATCAATTCAAAGATGCTGATTGGTGCATTTAGATATGCAATTGTTGCCGCGTTTGCAATTGGTGCTATTTTAACACCTCCTGATGTTGTAACTCAGCTATTAATGGCCGGTCCCTTGTTAATTCTATACGGTCTCAGTATTGTTGTGGTAAAAATGACTGAACCTAAGAGTAGTGATGAAGAATCAGCCTGAGGGCGAAACACAATTTTTCTACGATCTAACACCAGAAAGAATCCTAGAGGCCGTTGAAGCATTAGGCTTTGAGTGCACTGGTCGCTGCCTAGCTTTAAATAGCATGGAAAATAGAGTCTATGAGGTTGAGGTTGAAGTTGACTCTGACAAGATTAAATCACCAAGCGAGCGATTTCGGATTGTAAAATTTTATCGTCCTGGTCGTTGGAGCAGGGAGCAGATAGAACAAGAGCATCAGTTCTTGTTTGACTTGGTTGAAAATGAAATCCCAGTTGTTGCTCCACTAAAATTAGAATCAGGCATGTCGGTTCATACTGAATCTGGCACGGGAATCTTTTTTGCTGTCTTTCCCAAAAAGGGTGGTCGAACTCCTGACGAATTCAACGATCAACAACTTGAGCAAGTTGGAAGACTACTAGCTAGAATGCATGGAACTGGAGCAGCAAAAGACGCGCCAGATCGATTGAGAATAAACCCAGAAACATATGGAATTCAAAATCTTGAATATCTTTTAACACATAATTTCTTACTCCCAGAAATCAAAGCTGAATATGAACTGACCGTTAGAGAGATCTGTAAAGAAAGCACCCCTCTTTTTAATGGAGTTAAAACTCATCGAATACATGGAGATTGCCACCTTGGCAATTTAATCTGGAGTGATAGTGGCCCCTTCTGGGTGGATTTTGATGACATGTTGGTTGGTCCAGGCATCCAGGATATCTGGCTGGTAGTACCAGGCAGAGATCAGGAGTCTCAGTTACGACGAGATATTTTGATTGATGCATACGAGCAGATGTTTGAATTTGACCATCGCTCTCTTAAACTAATCGAACCTCTAAGAGCACTTCGCTTCATCCATTTTAGCGCTTGGATTGCTCGACGCTGGGAAGATCCTGCCTTCAAAAGAACATTTATCGATTTTAATTCCAGTCGCTACTGGCATGAACAGCTATTTGATCTAAAAGAGCAACTAAAACTAATTCAGTCTTTAGCTAATTGAAGAGCACATTTTTCTTTAACAGCTTGCTTAAAGTTACTAAAGGAAGCGCTGTTACGCTGAATCTCTGTAAGTAGATTTTTAAATTCCCCTAATTTTACCCGCTTACTTCGATCTAAGGAATGTGGATGAGTCGCAGAAAGAGACTGTGCCAAGTCGCCCTTTCTAATCCCCATTTTCTCCTCCATCTTGTTGAATTTATCAAAAACGGAAAGACTTGCTGCAACGGAGCCGACTTCCTTTGCTAGCACCATGACTCCAAAATCATCAGCTTTGTACTCCTGAGCTCTAGTGAAAGACCTTGAGGTCCAGATATTTGTGTTAGAAAAAACCGAACCTGTCTCTTGAGGCAAAAAAGGTCCTAAAACAACTGCCAGCCCTACCTGCAACAACATCTCACCTAAACCCTTCATATTATCTCTATGAACGATATGACCTACCTCATGTGACAAGACGAAGAGAAGCTCCTCTTCTGAATCAAGTTCATTGATCAATCCAGAAGTTATCACGATTTGTGCGCCAGGTAATGCAAATGCATTCTCCTCTTTTATGCAGAGTGCTGTGGCACTAACGTCTGGAACTTCAGAAGCAAAATTTCGCTTCACATCGCCAACCAGATTTTCGAGATAATCTTCAACTTCAGCTGAATCTTTTAGTGTATATCCGCTGACAAAAGTCGAGAATATTCCTCTAAGCTTAAGTTCAACTGAAAATGGAATATGTGGTGCAGCCAAACTAATTGTGTAACGAAGAACAAAGATAAAGAGAAAGACTGTCAGAGCAATCAATGCAACATTCAGCAACACACCTGAAAGCCCCTCTGGCGCTCCCTGATTTACTTTATGATCAGGTTCAGTGTAGTTAATCTTCATCAGATTTTACTTCTCAAGAATTATTGCTGTGCCATAGGCAAGAACCTCTGCACAGCCAACACCCTTACCGCGCTTGTTGACACCAATTCGAGAAGTTTCCATACGTACGTTAATTACATAAGAGGCCCCTAACGATCGGGCAGAGCTTCTCATCTTTACTAACGCATCTCTTCTGGCTCGATCTAGCACAGGCTCAAAAGATCTAACGTTCCCTCCAAATATGTTACGAATCGCTGCGGCAAAGCGTTTAAAATAATCAATCGAGATTACCGTTGAACCTGAAACGAGGTGTGTCCTAGTAATTTTCCATTCAGGTGAAATAGTTCTAGTAGAAAGTACCGGCACGTCCCGTAATGACTGTTCCTGAAGGGAAAGTTTTTTTAAATGGTTTTTCTCAATCGCTTTACCAGAGAGGTATCCGACTAGGATTAATAAAACGACACTCCAGTCCATAGCTTACTGCACACTTACTGCTGTACCATAAACAAACAGCTCAGAAGCGCCAGCAGTAATTGAAGAGGTTGAAAATCGCACATTAATAATAGCATTAGCTCCGAGCGAATGAGCCTGCTGAACCATGCGTTGAATTGACTGCTCGCGAGATTCATTTAACAATTCAGTGTAACCTCTAAGTTCACCACCAAAAATATTCTTAATGCCAGCAGCAATATCTCTACCGATATGCTTTGCCCTAATAGTACTACCTTGCACTAAGCCGTAGTGTTCAACTATGACTCTCCCTGGCACAGACTCAAGATTTGTAAGTATCACTTTTATGCACCCATTGCTAAAAAATCATTTACTGCAGAAGCAGCACCGCGCATAGGAACTGTTATCACCCTACCTTCACCCTGATCAATAAGCTCAACAGATATATCTTTACCTGGGCAACGAGATTTTAGAATCTGATTAAACTCTTGTTTAAAGGCGTCATAATAAAAAGGTAATAGATGTGCTTGACTACTGTCTAAGGCAATAACTAAACCATCTTCTCCGTTCTCTAACTGATTGTAAACAGAGACGTATGCTAACATTGCGGCATGTGTTCCACCTCGCAGCACAATATTTAGTGCAATTTGTCGTAGTAACTCTAGAAACTCATCGTCACGATATAACTCAGCATCGTCTTCACGCAGCTCAAGAAAACGCTCAAAGTCCTTTGAGACGAGCGCTGTTAAGTCTTTACCTTTAAATGCAGTTAGATAAAAATTATCCCTACATAATCTATCTAAGATCTTCTGACATCTTCCTCTTAACTCTTTAGACTGTGAATTATCTGAGCAAATCTCTTTAGCCAAATAAACTAAATGAGAAGCAAACCTACGTTGCATAGCTCGACCTGCTATAAAACATTCTATATTAAAAAGATCTTCTGAGATCTGATCTGCTTTGTGCTGAAATTTTTCTGGAACTATAAAAGCATTTCCAGCTTCTGAGTTTCTAAGCAGCTTCTCTCCTGGCTCAATATAAGTCACGTTTGTTCCAGTAGAAGCAACCATACCTGAAGTTGCTTCTGGTACAGTTTTTTGAGTAAAGATAGTATCGTTTGAAATCACAAAGGCTTTCATTTTAAAGCCAAATTCCTTGAAGGTCTCTAAGAAAGCAAGACCGATATCATCACCATCATGTAGATCTGGATTCCAAGGCTCTCCCTTAACATAAAACTTACCGTG
The DNA here is from genome assembly GCA_020635175.1 of Deltaproteobacteria bacterium. Classification (GTDB taxonomy): domain Bacteria; phylum Bdellovibrionota_C; class UBA2361; order UBA2361; family J135; genus JACKAH01. The sequence goes on along the minus strand of JACKAH010000002.1, from coordinate 74,609 downwards.
ATCTTTTCCTACAACTTGACCAGAGACACCTCTGCATCCATTTTCCTTAAGCTCATAGCAATTAAGTGCATTTGACCAAACTATACCAAGACCACTAATAGAAGCTTTATCAATCGAAAGTTCCTCAAGCTTATCTATAACCTGACGAACCACACACTCTCTCATCTGAGAAAATAGAGTTCCAGAGATATCCTCCTTAATCAGTTCATAATTTCTAGCCCTAAGCAGAGCTTGCCAATTACAATTTCCCTCAGCATCAATTGCTCTAAGTGCAACTCGAACGTATGTGCCACCTACATCAATTACTAAGATCTGCTCAGATAGAGCTTCGCTCGTCTCCACCGGCACAAAACTTTGAAGTGCAGCAAATTTTTGCCCTTCTTCTCCCGTTGAAGTCCTCTTAGCAGCAGCGAGCAGCTCATCAAATAGATCATCATAATTTTCAGGTTTTGCAGCTGGCAGATACTTAAGAACTAACGGATGGGTAATTTGATTAAACATAACTTACGCGGCAACACTAACTCTAAACATGGATCCTTCATTTACGGTTAAAGTATAATCAGGACAAGATGCTGGTATAATTAAAGCGCCTCCAGGCTTTAGCTCAAAGGCAGATCCAGACACTTCTAAATTTGCACTCCCAGACAAGCAAAAAACAAGCTGAACACCTTGATTAGTTGAATGCTGCTCTGAAATACAATCATTATCAAATAAATCGACTACAAATTCAGGGGCTGGAGTAACATATCTTACTCCTTTACTTTGACTTAAAGGCGTTGTCTCAACGAGAGGCATCTGGCCCTGTTCATAGGTCAGCATTGATAAGAGGTTTTCAACATCGATAAACTTAGGAGTAATGCCACCTCTTACAGTATTATCAGAGTTCGACATCACCTCGACAATATCTCCAGCAAGATAAGCATGCGGGATACCAGGACCAGTGAAGATAGCCTGACCCTTTTCAATCCGCCCAAGATTTAGCAGATAAAAGCTAATCATACCGACATCACCTTTTGGGTAATCTTCAGCTAGAGTTTTAAACCATTCATCTTCGCGTGATACCTCGCCTTCAACGTCTATAGCGCTTAGCATTTCAGTAGTTACTGTTTCTAAAAGATCAGCATCAGCTCGCATAACTGCTTGATAAACATCTCTTAGAAGTTGCTCTGAATCATGATTCGCATAATCTTGGAGACGTTGTGCTAGATCTGGCCCTAAAAGTTTTTTTAAGGGTTCTCTCCTTTTAAAATTCTCCGAAATTTCTGAGATAGATCTAAAACCACGTAGATACTCTAGATACGTAATTGCAATCGCTATCTCAGGCTTGTGTCTATCATCGGGATAATGATCTGGATCAGCCGCATGTAAAACTTTAGCAAGCTCGGGGTCGGGATGGGCCTGAATTGAAAGTGGTTGTCCAATGCTTAAGACTTTAAAGAGGAACGGAAGCTCTCCGTATAATTCTTGAACTTGAGGACCTAAAATTTGTGTAGGGGATGCTGCACAGATATCTGCAAAGTTTGTAGTCTGGCCATTCAGAGTGGTGATAGCTTGGCCATTTGGATGAACCCCCAACCAAAGCTCAGCGTAAGGTGTTCCCTGATCGAATTCACCGTGCAGTTGAGCTGCTTTTGAGAGCTCACCTATCTTTCCCCAACCGTAGGTCTGTAAAACTCCAGTTAATGCAAGGGGATGGTCAATCACTAGTTCTCTCCTAGTTTCTGCAACAATTTCCAAATCTCCTGAGACACCACTATCGTCAGCGCCACTAAGTGGCAATCCTTGATCATCTAAACCATCAGACTCGTCGATACCGCATTCCATAGGAGCCTCTTTATACTGCAGAATTTTATGCAATACAACCAAGGCAGCTACCTGTGGTATGATTGCAATAACCTTACTCATGTATTAGTAATTAGCTAACGTTTCTTTGGATCTGTAGGCCTGAGTAGTTGAATTGCCTCAACTAAATTTTCAAGATCAATATGAGTTGAGGGCTAGAGATTTATATTTGGTTTTTCTCCTCCCGTTTTCATGTAGTGCACAAATGCAAGTTTAGGACATGCGACTAGATCTCTTTTAACCAAAGCAAGATATCTAGCCGCATGTCCCCTGCATGCAATCGTCAAACGACGAGATCACAAAACCACTACACCTGGCGGGAGGGCTACAGGTGGTAACACCCACACCTCAAATCTTTGCGCTGTCTGACTTCACTGGCAGCATCCTGATCGCAAGACAACCTAGACGATGTTGCTGGGACTTCGACGGAAGTCAGGTCGCTACTGAGCACATCCATGCTCGTTTTCAGAGACTCGCTCTGGAGCGACGCATCCGACAGCGTCTTCACGAACCCGAGTGGCGAACTCTCGGATCCTGTTTCGGGGGGCAGGAGATCCTCGCCTTCCGTCAGGTGCTGCACCGCATCAGACATCAACAGGACAACCTGCCACCGGAGCTGATCGCTCTGTTCGAAGGAGTCGAACCCGAGGAGCTGGTCGCGCTCAAGAAGCAGATCCTGAGCGAGCACCTGGAGGAGCTGGCTCGTACAGGCGAAAGCGGTGACTTCGAAGTGGTCGATGGCTTTCTGCCACTGATGGCACACCTGCACGCGCTTGGGTTCGAGAGCACGACGGTGACCAACACCGACAGCACGAACCTCGGTCACTTCTTCAAGATCTTCGGCCTGGATAGCTTCCACGCACATCGGGTCACTGGCGATCAGATCCCGCCTGGATACGGCAAGCCTCACGGAAAACCGTTCCGGATGGCCTGCGAGAAGATGGGAGCAGATCTGCCCGGTCTCTGCTTCGAGAACACCGCGGAAGGCGTCATCTCGGCCTGGCGAGCCGGTGGTCGAGTCCTGCTCTGTGCAACTGACAGGCGTCTCTCGACCGAACTCAGTCGCCTCGCCGACATGATCGAACAAGGAGCGCATCTCAGCCGCGACGCTGATGGCATGAAGAAGAGGACCTACTTCGAGATCATCTACATGCCTGCTGAGAGCTGGATGCCGCTCGTCGAGCGACTGCGCGTCGAGCATCCGATCCCCGACGCGGACCCGGATACCGTCACAGCTGGCGCGAGCGCCTGACCGACGACTTCTCGGAGTGCTTCTGCAGGCGGGCGGGGGTCAGATAGGTTTTTGCTAAGGCAAACCTCTCTGGCCCCCGCTCGCCAAGCCTAATTATTTGTGATTTTTAATTCTGTAATATTTCGAACGCCACTATCCCTTAGCGGCTAACTTTTCATTTTGTGAAATTACAACTCGCGACATATCTTCAAACATCTTTAGAATTGTTTTTGGATGTGTTCTGACTAAATTTAAGAAATCATCTTTTTCAACTACCGCAACTAAGCAATCTGTTCTTGCTTTAACTGTTGCAGATCTCGGGGTATTTATAGCGGCAGCCATTGCACCAAAGATCTCTCCTGATAAAACCTCCCCAACCTGAACATCATCAACGAAGACATCAGCAGTACCGTGCAAAAGCGTAAAGACTTCAGCTGCAGCTTCCTTTTCGTGGATAATCACATCTCCAGCTCTAAAATGCTTTGTCTTAGGATCTGCAGCAAATTCATCACGATACTTCTCAGCGATGAAAGAGAACAAAAGACTATGATTTATATCAATAAACTGAGCCCATTTAGCTGACAACTCTACATCATTAGAAATATGAGAAAGAAAATCTACTTTTGAAAACTCATCAACTACTACGTCACAGTCGGTAACGATTTTACAAGCTGTGGGCAAACTATCTCCCCAACCGATAACATCTCCCTTCTCAAAAAATAACAAGGTGTGATCAGATAATTGGAAACAGAGAAAACCTTCTCTAACGATATAGAACTTGCCCTGATGAATCTCATTTGGAATAAAGCAGTGCCCTCTTGGAAAGACTAATGACTCCTGCCTTGGGCTTAGAGCAGAAAAAATCTCAGAAGTTAATTCACTAATCCTCTGATTGAGATCAGCAATGTTTGAAGGTTGTTCATGAATTGTAAACATCTCGTGCTCAACATGAAATTTGATATCTATTATCTATATTTTATCGTGTAACTTTTAGGAAAACTGCATAGCTCTCCAAACAGCTATTCATCGTAGGAAAATACCACATTTTAGCTTCAGTATTTTTTGGATCAGCAGAATAACCACCTTAAACAACTATAGATTTTCAGCCTTAAGCAATTTTACTAAAACCTCGTTATATTGACACAATAGCCGCTCCACGTGATCCTAATTGAAAGGGAGATTATGTGTACAACGGAAGCTTCAGATCGTGCTCTCTCCCCTCCCCCTTACTTAGCTTCCCCACGGTTTGAGGTAACTTGCGAATGCATAATTGACTTCTTGTAAGAATGGGGCGCTTGGGAAACTAAGCGCCGTTTTTTTTAATTCGATTCAACTACAGTCACGCCCTTATCTGCAAACATCTTCAAGATCTTCTTACCATGATCGGCATTTCGAACTTCCACAAGGAATTCCATCTCTACATGACCAGGAATTGCAGCAAAACGATTATGTCTAACGTCCATAATGTTAGCAGATTCAGAAGCTAACAAACCTGAGATTGAACTTAAAAGTCCAGGACGATCTGGCACTGAGATCGTGTAACGCAACCATCGACCTCGTTCGACTAGATCTCTTTGAATCAATGTTGATAAAAGGTTCATATCAATATTACTACCACACGCAAGCAAAACAGTTCGTTTGTAACGTGCAGGCAATGCATTTGCAAGCAAAGCAGCAAGAGCTGCAGCTCCTGCTCCCTCTACAACTGTCTTTTCAGCTTCTAGATACTTAACAATTGCTCGAGCAATATCGTCTTCTGTGACAGTTACAACATCATCAACCAGTGCATCAATGACCTGTCGATTTAAGCTTCCTATAGTTTTTACAGCTATACCGTCAGCAATTGTAGTAGTGAATGGACCAAGCTTATTGGAGCTTTTCTTAGGGCCACCAGATTTAGCCCATTGAGACTGAACACCTAGGACATATACGTCAGGTTTTTGATGTTTAATTGCTGTAGCAATTCCTGAAATTAAACCGCCACCGCCTATCGGAACTATAATCGAATCTAGATCAGGAACTTGATCCAATATCTCAAGCGCTGATGTGCCTTGTCCCGCCATAATCCATGGATCATCAAAAGCATGTATTAAGATTTTACCTTTTGGCTTTTCGACCTCTAAACAGTAAGCAAGTGACTCATCAAAATTCTCACCTTCCAAAACAACCTCAGCACCGGCTCGCTCGACGGCCTGTATCTTAACTAAAGGAGCATATATCGGCATAACAATTGTTGTGGGAATTTGAAGAGATTGGGCATGCAGACTAACACCCTGCGCATGGTTTCCAGCACTTGCTGCACAAACCCCTGACTTTCTTTGCTCAGGCTCAAGAGCACTTAGAAAATTAAGCGCACCCCTTTCTTTAAATGCTCCAGAACGAAACTTATTGTCCCATTTGATAAAGACCTCTCGACCACTAATCTCACTAAAAAGCAGAGATTGAGTGACGGGAGTTATGGGTAATCCTTTACGAATCCTAACAAGAGCATCAGTCACATCTTTATATGAAATCGGCAATGACACTGGTATTTACTTTATTAAAATTATATAGTTAGCAGCTGTGAATATATATATTTGAACTTTATTGAGCAAATTTATCAAACTAGCAACCAAATATGTACTTTAGACCATGCAATAAGTCACTTTCAGTTAAAGAGATAGCCAAAATCGTCAACGGCGAGGTACTAGGCTCAGGAGAAGTTACGGTCTCTGCAATATGTTCAAATGATGAACCAGTCGATAATGCTATCTCACTATATACAAAATCAAGTCCTAAGACATTAGAAAGGATAATCTCTTCAAAGGCAATTGTAGCCCTATTTGTAAAGAAAGAGCTAGATACTGAGAGTGCGAAAGATAAACTAGCATTAATAATAGTAGATGACCCTATTGCAGCGATGTCAAAGCTAGTACCTCATCTCTTAGAGTCGGTTCAAGAAGAGCGCAGCATTAGTAAGAATGCTGAAATAGATCCAACTGCTGAAATTGGCAAGAATGTGCATATAGATCCATTTGTTTATATCGGTCCTAATGTAAAGATTGGTGACAACTCTACAATTTTTGCACACGTTTCGATCTACTCTGAAGTTGAAGTAGGAAGTGGCACAACTATCCATTCACACGCATCTATTCGTGAACGAACTATTCTTGGAAATTTTGTGACTATACAAAATGGCGCCGTTATAGGCTCCGATGGATTTGGCTACTACGCAGAGAACAATCGTATTTTACCCGTACCACAAGTTGGCAAGGTTATCTTAGAAGATTTTGTTGATATCGGCGCTAATACCTGTATTGACCGTGCTACTCTCGGAAACACAAAAGTCGGGCTAATGACTAAGATTGATAACCTTGTGCAGGTTGGACATAACGTTACGATCGGACAGGCCACTATCATTTGTGGACAAGCCGGCATAGCTGGTAGCGCTAAAATCGGAAATCAAGTTACCTTAGGTGGCGGTGCTGGAGTGGCGGATCATACAACAATTGCAGATGGCTGTAGGTTTGCTGGAAGATCTGGGGCACTTGGAACCTATCGTGAACCTGGAGATTACGCAGGAATACCAGCAATACCTGCTAGTCTCTGGAAAAGACAGGTTGCAGCATTAGCTAAACTTCCAGAGATCCTACAAAGATTCAAGAAATTTCTTGCAAAATGAATCACTTGTGGGAACAGGTAGGATGTATATGATGAAAGAGCCTAAACCTGTTTAGTTTAAAATGATACGTTTAATATTAAGCTTCATTCTCTGCCTTAGTTTGCTGAGTTCTTGTTCAAAGAAATCACAAAACAATGCAAAATCAAACTCAATCAATGTCAAACTAGTTGTTGATAACAAGCTTACTGGTTATTTAAAGAGAATGATTCAGCTCTTTAATGCTAAGGGAATTTCTCTTCCTGAAGGAACACAGATTAGCTTCTCACTAATCAGCGAAGAACCATTTGTTGCGGCAAATAAAATCGCCCTAGGACAACTCAAGGTACACGGTTGGTTAGCTGCCTCTACCTCCCTCGTAAGTTACACTAACTCAAAACTTCAAAATCTGGGGCCAAAACAGGTTGGATGTAATCAACTATTTGCTTCTCCAATTGTTGTAGCGACACGAGAAAAACACTTAGAACGCTTTACTATAGTAGACGACCAGATCTCCTGGAAAGATATCGGCTTTTCTGCCAACTCAACTCAGGATACATCAAAAAGACAGCTTAATTTTAATCACGCCTCACCGACATCAAGCATAACCGGTCTTTCAAGCCTGATACAGCTTAGCTATCTAGCTGCTGGGTCGCCGAATGTTTTGACTGGAGCAATACTTCAAAAGCCTGAAGTTTTGAAACAACTAGAATTAAATGAGAGCAGAGCTGCTGGATACGGAGATGACGACTTTGTTTTACTAAGTCAGGTACTAGCTGCAAAAAATGAAAAAGTTCATTTTACTTTTACTACCGAACAACAGGTTGCCTTATTCAATCAACGTTTTCTCAAAGATGGAAAAGCTGCACCAATTAAAGCCCTTTATCCTAAAGAAGGTACATATTGGATGGATTATAATTTTTGCATCTCCGATGCTGACTGGCTGACCCCAGCACACAAAAGAGCACTTGAATTATTTTCAACTTTCTTAACCGAAGAGGAATCACAAAGCGCAATTGCTGCATATGGATACAGACCATCTGCCTCAGCAGTTCCACTTTCTCCCCCATTGAGCCAAGAATATGGCGTGAACGTTAGCAAAGGTACAAATGCTCTTTTGCCAGTCTCAGCTGAGGTTGTCGATATTCTAATGAGTCGCTGGCCTGACATTCTGAGACCAACAAGCATTGTCTATGTTTTAGATACTTCCGGAAGTATGGAAGGTCCTGCTCTTAGGGTTGGCCGAACTCTATTTAGAAACTCAATGGCCTCAACTTCATGGAGAGATCTTAAATCCCTGGTAACCTTCTCCTCTGATTTTCATGTTGTTTCCGATTTTGTCTCAGATACAGGCGAAATTATTCCAACCTTAGACACATTGCATGCCAGGGGAGGAAGTGCTGTCTACGATGCTATTAACAAATCAATACAATTTGCTCTAAGACAGACAGATCCGCGTTACAGAAAGACAATCATCTTCCTAACTGACGGTGGAGATAAGAACTCTGATATCTCATTAAAAAGACTTCTGGATACTGTGCGTGAAACATTCAGTCGAAACAACATCAATCTAATCATAGTCTGCATTGGACATAAGGAAGATTTCTCAGATCTCAAAATGATCTCAGACGCTGCAAACGGTATTTTTCGACAAACGAGCCTAGATGGAGCCGCAACAGTCTTTGCTCACATAAATGCATTAATGTAGTTCTTAATCACAGAAGTTAATTTCAGCTATTATCTGCATGCCCTTAAGCGTAAGAGTTGGATCATAAGTTTGAATACAAGGTATATGAGACTTCATTAGGTTTCCAACACCACCCGTTGCAATAATATACTTTATCTTGCCTTGCTCTTTCTCTATCTCTTTTACTAATCCCTCTACCATACAAGCGTAGCCTAGCATTGTTCCTGATTGCATCGCTGCTACGGTATTTCTACCTACAACAGTCTCAGGCCAGTTAAACTCAATCTGAGGAAGCTTTGCTGCTGCCTGAACAAGCGCAGCTGTTGAGATTACAAGACCTGGAGCAATAATCCCTCCTTCGTAACTGCCCTTCTCTCCAATAAAATCAAAAGTAGTCGCAGTACCAAAATCGATTACCAAGGCTGGAGTGCCATAAAGTTTTTTAGTCGCAATCGCATTTACTATGCGATCAGCACCAACCGAACGTGGATCATCTACATGAATTGAAATACCTGACTTTATGCCGGGTCCGACCACTAAACATGTAACATTGAGCAATTTTTCAATTGTATTCACGATAACTGATGTTAAGACTGGCACAACGCTACAAACAACAGCGTTCGTAAACTTCAAATCTTTATCAACAAAATTCCTCAACAGAGACAAAAGCAACGCTGCGTAACCATCTTCTGTTTGCTCTTTATCTGTACGAAGTCGAAATTGATGCAGCAATTCATTCTGTTCAAATACACCGATTACAATGTTTGAATTTCCAATATCAACTGTCAGCAACATTGACCCCTCCACCCATAACGATCCCCGAAGAGATCTCTTTAACTTCACCATCTATCTCTAAAAGAAGATGACCAAGGTCATTTAGACCCCGAAAAGTACCAGTTATTAATTCATCAGAAACGTGCACTGTAAGCTTCTCATTCAAATGCCAAGCACGTTCAAGCCAATTCTCTTTAAAATAAATAAAACCATTCTCTTCTAGGCGTGCCAATGAGAGTGCGAGACGCTCACTTAATTCAACAGCTATGTGAGGTGGAGAGAACTGCCGTCCTGTCAGTGAAAACAAGCTTGTAGATTGTAGATTTTTCGGCTCTCCTAATAGATTTACGCCAACTCCTACTAATACATAGTAAAATCCCTTCTCTTGAACAAGCTCTACTAATATTCCAGAAAGCTTTTCACCCTCTCGCGAAAGGATGTCGTTGGGCCATTTAACACAGACCTTTAAACCAAATGATTCAAACATCTCAGCCAAAGCACAAGCAACTACCAATGGAAATGAAAATATATTCTGCACATTGTCAGGAACGGCAAAGCAGTAGGTTGCATAAAAGCCTGTAGCCGCAGACTCCCAGCTTCTTCCCTGTCGTCCTCTCCCCTTAGTTTGCTCTTTTGCAAGCACTAAACCTGGCCTACCAGGAGAGACATCTTCAAGTAATTCGTGTCCAACATCCATAGTTGATGACACAGTACTATAACAGCGAACTAGCCAGTCATTATTAAGAGGATGCAATGAAGAAAGATTTTCTTCTATGCCTTGCAGCACCTGGCTTTCCCAAACATGCATCCGGCCTGGATCAAAATCGTCAAATTTATCTGAGCTATTTTTCATTAGAAGCTTTAAAATTAACTTTCTATTTGGAGTGAGATATCAATACAGGCAGATTTTTGTGTTAAAGCCCCCATTGAAACTAAACTAACTCCGATCTGTTCTAGGTCTTGCAGCCTCTCAGGGGTAATACCACCTGAGACTTCTATTAAACAATCAACACCGCTTTCAGATACTATCTGCAAACTCTCTATGATCTGCTGGCTTGTCATGTTATCTAACATAATCACATTCGGTGAAAACTCTAATGCAACACGCAACTCCTCATAATCTCTCACTTCAACTTCAACTGGAATATATGGGGCTTTATTAAGATAGATCTGCTCTAGGCAAGACCTAATATCTCCACACGCATCTATATGATTGTCTTTCACCAAAATCATATCACTTAATGAAAATCTATGATTATTCGCACCACCAACTTTAACCGCATATTTCTCTAAAACCCTCCAACCAGGAGTAGTTTTTCGTGTGTCGCAAATTTTCAGTGTAGTTAAATTTTTTGTTAACTCATTCGCATATGTAGATATCCCACAAAGTTTTTGCAAGAAATTCAAAATAGTTCTTTCAAGAGCTAAAATCTCAGCAACAGATCCTTGCAACTCAGCAAAGGCCTCTCCTCTTCTTACAAAAGCTGAATCGTCATATTGTGTGTAAAATTTCAATGAACTGCCAGCAAGTGATATGATATGCGGAACCAAACTTGTCCCACAAAGTATCATGTTCTGTCGTGTAATAAATTGAGCTTTCTTAGCAAGCAGAGGATCGATGCAAGCAGCACTTGTTGCATCACCAAATGCTAAATCCTCTTCTAATGCAAGAGTTATAAGACGCTCAATTTGTGGACTGATTTTAAGCATCCTGAAAGTATACACTATTAATAAGATTGAATAAAATAGACAGGATAGCCTAAAAATGTAGGAAATTTAGCGGGCACCCAAGCTCAATTTTGTATTCAGAGGAGATCATGTCAGGTCTTGGCTCACCGTCAATCTGAACCATAACTTCAGGCATCTGCTTTAAATGCCAATTTTTCTGAGCAGGCAAAATCCTTGGTCGAATCATCGAGAGTCTGTTATCTATTAGAAAAGAAAGATACTGAGATATAGACCCAACCTGCACCATCGAGATTGAGTCAACCTCAGCTGAGGCTCCGGGATCAGAACTGCCAAGACCCATAATTGAACGAATGTTGGGGAGAATTAGACTTCTGATATTGTCCGCACACTCATAGCAATCACTACCTGATGAAATAGATGGCGTAGAATTGAATTTATAACTCAAGTTCTTTAGTGCGGCACTAAAATAACTCAAGCGGTTTCCCCAAATTCCGAATCGATGCATTAGAAAATAATTTTTCAATCTAGTGTTTCCAAAGCTAGCAACAACATTCGCATCAAATCCAAAAGAGATATAGTTCATAAAGAATTCTTCAGACGAAAGCTCAGGTCCATATAAAACTTTCCAAGTATGAAAAGTTACGGATTTGGCATTAAGACATTTTAGTATTAAGTCTTCAAAATTTCTTTGGGAAACAGCCGAATTTACACCCAGCTCACGTGCCATATCATTCCCAGTGCCAAGCGGCAAAATCCCGATTGGTATTTGACTTCCACGTAACGCTCTGGCGACTAAAGCAACCGTGCCATCTCCCCCTGCAACTATCAAACGCTCAAAGCTACTAACTTCTGCAACCTGCTCCCTCAATCTATTCAATTCGAGATCTACGACTTCGATGCTCTGGTTCGTCTGGTCTATCCACTCACGAATGACTCGAGAGAGAGCCGCTCCTTTTCTGCCACCTGATAGGGGATTAATAAGAATACAGACCTTTGCTTGTGTTGATCGACTTAAGAGCATTTATCAAGCTTTTGCAGAGTTTCTAGTAATCAACCAATCATGAGTATCTGAGGCAAGAACTTTCAGAATTGCCGCACCTGGTACAGCGAGAAAAATTCCGATAAACCCAAAAAGCTTACCACCGGCAAAAATAGATAAAATAACTACAAGTGGCGGAATACCAACTTTATCTCCTATTACTTTTGGAGTAATGAATGTACCCTCCAATACCTGAACAATAATAAAGACTCCCCACACATATAGGACATGAGTAAAATCACCGAATGTAAAAAGCGCCATTACTGTTGAAGATACTATCCCTATCAATAAGCCCAAGTAAGGCACAATGTTGGCAAAGCCTGCAACCAACGCCAAAAGGAACCATAATTCAATTCCGATAAAGCCTAAGCCAATTGCATATAAAACAAACAAGATGAATCCGACTAACAACTGGCCACGCACAAACTCAGAAACATATCCGTTAATTGTCTGAGAAATATTTCTAACTCTCTCTCTAGCATTCTTAGGAAAAAGAGCCAGCGTCTGCCGATGAAACGCATCGATATCAACTGCCATGTAAAAAACAATAAATGGCAGTAGAACGAAGTTCATCAAGGTTAATGTTACCGAATAGCCTTTTAAAAGCGCACCGAGAACGTGATCCGAGATCTTACCAACCGTTTCTAAATTAATGTTAGGAATCACTGTATCCAGCACACTTTTAGGATCAATCTTCATATGTGCAGGCAAATAGGCCTCAACATTTACAAGCAACGGTAAAATTTTTGTTTTAATATAGTCTGTATAAGTCGGTAGCTTTGTAACTAACTTCTGATAGTCTTGAATTAAGGTAGGAATAGCCGTAATAGCAATTATTACGAGACCGATTAAAAGCACAGCAAGAATCAAAAAGAATCCAACCGTACGAGAAATTTTTCTTTTCTCTAAGAAATCTAAGAATGGGTCAAAGAGATATGCAATACAGTAGCCAACTACTAGAAGAGTTACCATCTCTTTTAATTCAAAGAGTAGCCAAGAACAGCACGCTACAAAGATCAATGTGACGACCCAAAGCGGCGGCATTAATCTATCATGAGTACTTGTCATTAAGCTCACTTAATAAAAGGAAAGCACTGGCCTACCAAACAACTGTTCAACAGCCTCGCACAGAGTTTCTGAAGGCTGCACACATATAGGAGCATCCCTATCGTCTTTTAATTGCACGGGATATGGTACATGATCTATTCGAATCTTAACAGGACAACTTCCAGGATAACTCTTTAATAAACCTGACAATTTTTCAATTGAAGGCTCATTACACTCCGCCTCCTCAAGCTCCATTATGCCAATCGTCGCAGTCGTATCTCGGATATCAATCAACGATTCGATATTTTCTGCAATTATCACATGTCGGTCATCACCCACATCAAGCTTACCAGTTAAAACAACTGGATCTTCAGCTGCCAAAATATGAGCAATTTGTCTGTAAACATCTGGCCATACAAGAGTCTCAAGAGTTCCAAGCCAGTCTTCTAAAACGAAAGAGGCATATCGATCCCCCTTGCGTGTGTTTTTCAATCTTAAAGCGGTAACAACTCCACTAACACGAACTTTACACTCATGTTTCTTTTGAAGCACATCTCGAGTTGAGCTAACGCCAATCCGCTTTAACTCCTTCTTAAACTTCTCAAGCGGGTGTCCAGAGATATAAAAGCCTAATGCCTCTCTTTCAAAAGCAAGTTTTTTATTTATCGGCCATTCAGGTTGATTAAGTCTTCTACGTGGGATCTCTTCAAGCCCTGCATCTCCTCCAAAAAGACCTATCTGATTGGTATCTTTTTCACGATGAAATGAGGCAGATGCTTTTAAGAGCTCTTCAACTCTTGCATACATTTCAGATCTTGAGATTTCAGAAAAATCAAATGCTCCACATTTAACTAAACTTTCAATCACACGTCGATTTATAGATTGAGGATCTACCCTCATTAAAAGATCTTCTAAGTCGCTAAATTTCCCTTCAGCTTCACGGGCTTCTATTATTTTCTGAACAGCTTTTTCTCCTATTCCCTTAACAGCCTCTAACCCAAAGCGAATTCTTCCCTTATTCGCAGAAAATCCAGCTGAACTGTAATTAACATCGGGAGGCAAAACCTCAATACTTTGCTCTCTACATTCAGTTAAATTCTTAAGAGTCTTATCACTATCACCCATCTCATGCGACATTAGTGCCGCCATGAACTCAACCTTATAATGAGCTTTAAGGTAAGCCGTCTGGAAAGAAATCATGGCATATGCAGCAGAATGGCTTCGGTTAAAACCATAACGTGCAAAGGTTTCCATTTGATCAAAGATCTCTGTAGCAAGTTTTTGATCTATGCCTTTCTCTTTTGCACCAGCGACAAAACGAATTCTTTGCTTAGCCATCTCCTCTGGCTTTTTCTTACCCATTGCACGACGAAGGAGATCCGCTTCTCCGAGAGAGTATCCAGCAAGAGTTCGCGCAAGTTGCATGATCTGCTCTTGATACACAATAATTCCATATGTATCAGCTAAGATATCCGTCATTAGTGGATGCAAATAATCAACTCGTTCGGAACCGTGTTTACGGCCGATGTAACGATCGACCATACCGGCATCCAGAGGGCCTGGACGATACAGAGCCAAAATCGCAGTAAGATCATCAAAACAACTCGGCTTTAACCGCTTTGTCATGTCAGTAATACCTGAGGATTCAAGCTGAAAAACCCCTGTTGTATTTCCTGCACACAGAAGTGCGTATGTTTTTGGATCGTCCAGCGGCAAGTTATCCAGGTCTATCTTAACACCTTGGCTCTCCTCAATAAGTTTCAAGGCGGTATGAATAACAGTAAGAGTTTTAAGTCCTAAGAAATCAAATTTTACAAGGCCTATCTTCTCGACATAACCCATTGCAAATTGAGTTACGTCGTTACCGTCTTTATCGACCATCAACGGCAACATATCAATCAACGGCCTGTCCCCGATCACAACCCCAGCAGCGTGCGTAGAGGTATGCCTTACTAATCCCTCAAGCTTCAATGCCAATTCAATTAGTTCACGCCCTTCACCTTTTGCGTAATCTGCTAAACGCTTTTCCATCTTTAAAGATTCAGTCAGGGAGAAATCAAATCCTTGGCGAGGAGCTGGAATCAGTTTTGCAATTCTATCCGTTTCTGCATAGCTCATGCCAAGCGCCCGACCAACATCCTTTATCGCGGCTTTTGCTTTAAGCGTTCCAAAAGTTCCAATTTGTGCAACTTTCTCTTTTCCGTACTGCTCAACAACGTATTGAATAACTTTATCTCTTCCGTATATACAGAAATCAACATCGATATCAGGAAGACTAACCCGTTCTGGATTTAAGAATCTTTCAAAAAGAAGCTTATTTTCAATCGGATCGATCTCTGTAATTCGCATAGCATAAGAAACAAGTGAGCCTGCACAGCTACCTCGACCAGGACCAACGGGAATTCCATTTTCCTTAGCCCAAACAATAAAATCAGACACAATTAGAAAATATCCAGGAAAGCCCATGGAGATAATAGTTTCGAGCTCGAGCTCTAATCTTTCACGATACTCGTTTTCTTTAGCTTGAGTAAAACTTTCACTATTAGCGCGCTTCTCTTCAATTCTCTTTTCCAATCCGAGTAGCGCAACCTTTCGTAAATCATCAGAGAGGTCATCATTAGGCCTGCCTTGAAAGCGAGGCATGTAATAGGTGTTAAAATCGAATTCGACATTACATCGGTTAGCAATCTCTACTGTGTTTCTAAGCGCCTCCTCAGCACGTGAAAAACTAGTCAATCCTTCAAGTACTTCCTCACCTTTTTTGAGATGTAGATGCACCCCTTCATGTCGAATTCTATCCGGGTCGGTAATCTGCTTTCCTGTAGAGACGCACATTAGAACCTCTTGAGCGTAGTGATCGTCGGCGCTTCCATAGTGACAATCATTAGTCGCAACTACAGGAATGCTCATATCCTTTGCTAAATCAAAACATGCAGTGTTTAGACGCTGCTGTTCGGATATCATATGAGGCTGTACCTCAAGATAAAATCGATCTCCAAAAGTCTTAAGATAAAATTCAAGCAACGCTTTGCTGCTTTTGAAATCATCTATTTCAACGTGTCTATTTAGCTCACCGGCTAAACAGCCACTTAAAGCAATTACCCCTTCGCTATATTCTTCAAGCAGCTCATGATCGACACGTGGCTTGAAATAAAACCCCTCACGATAAGCAAGAGTCACGAGTCTACATAGGTTTTGATAACCTTGGTTATTTGCAGCGAGCACGGTTAGATGATGTGTTCCGGCTCCACCTTGTGCTCTGGTCTTACGTTCATGTCGTGAACCTGGTGTTACATAGAGCTCACAGCCAATTATAGGCTTAATTCCGACATTTCTAGCTTGATCGTAAAACTGAATTGCCCCATGCATGTTACCGTGATCTGTCATCGCGATAGCCGGCTGCCCCAAAGCGTGAGCTTGCTCAATCACATTAGGTAGCTTATTCACTCCATCAAGGAGACTGTACTGGGTGTGAAGATGTAAATGGGCAAAAGGTGTCAACTGAACAACTCAATAGTTTCAACAACTTATTCTATCAAAACGACCAGCGTAGGTTAACATACTTGAAGGGGTGCGAGAAGAGGATCATTAACCATTAAAAATCCGCTTATTAGCAAGAAAACGCAGACTTTTACTTCGACTCCTTCCCACTAAACCTCGCAACCAGTGGATAAAGAAAGAAGCCTAACGCTAATAATAAAAAGGCAAGACTAATCGGCTTAGTAATGAAGAGAGAATATCCATCCATTAACAATGCACGTCGAAAGTTAAGCTCGAGAAGAGGACCAAGCACAAATCCAAGCACAACCATAGCTGGATGTACTCCGATTTTTTTTAAACTCCATCCAACAACTCCAAAACCAAGACAGGTGTACACATCAAAGTAAGAATTTTTAACGAAATAACTTCCAAAAATACAAGTAACAAAGATAAGGGGCAAAAGAATCTTACTGGGAATTGATATTATCCTTAACCATAATGAATTTCCTAATAAACCAAAGATAAACACAAACAAATTTGCCAAAAGTACAGCGACAAACATTCCATAAACGACCTCTGGATCTGTTTGAAACAGCTCTGGCCCAGCAACCAAACCATGCAGAGTTAATGCACCAAGTAATACAGCATCAGTAGCACTACCTGGAATTCCCAACGCTAAAAGAGGAACCAATGCTCCTCCAACAGAGCTGCTATTTGCAGCTTCGCTGGCAATTATCCCTTCATGTGATCCATCGCCAAATAAATGAGCTTCCTTAGAGCGTTTTTTAGCAATTCCGTAGGATAAAAATGAGGCAATTGTAGCACCAGCTCCTGGAATAATACCAACTGCTGTACCTATGAACGATGAAGTTATCAACGTTTTCCAATAAGAAAATATTCTCCTTATTTCAAATCCTCCCTTGGTTAGAACTGAGCCAACCTCCCCTTTCGTTTTTAACTTTTGAAATTGATCAAAAACTTCAGCAACCGCGAAGAGACCTATCATCAGGGGGATTAATGCAAAACCATCATACAACTGAACCAAATTGAAGGTAAACCTTGTGTCACCACTAAAAGGATCCGTACCGATCATGCTAAGTGAAATCCCAAGAAGCACAGCAAGGCTTGATAGGATCCAAGCGGACCCGCCCAGTCCAATAACTGTTGCTAAACCCAGGAGTGCCAAAGAAAAGAACTCAGCTGGTCCAAATGACAGCCCAACTTGAGCTAGAGGAAGTGCAAATAGAATCAATAGCACAGCTCCGATCAAACCACCTACAGCACTAGCGGTTACAGCAGTAGCAAGAGCTTCTTTCGCCCGACCTTGCTTGGTTAGCTTGTAACCATCTAATGCGGTAACAACGGAAGATGCGGTACCAGGAGTGTTGATAGCTATCGCTGTTATCGAGCCACCATAGTTTGCGGCCTGGTAGGTTGCTACAAAAAAAAGAAACGCAACAGAAGTATCCATGCCATAACTAAATGGAACGAGTAATGCGACCCCCATAGAAGGAGACATTCCCGGTGTCGCTCCAATGATAATCCCAACTATGACACCTGCAAGCAGCATCCCAAAACCAAAAGGACTAGAGACAACTGCAATACCCTGCGAGAATAGGTCGAGAGAAAGTAGCTCCATTTACATTAGAGCCTTTCTATCTTGCTCACGTTGATCATAAACAATCTGTTTGAATTCTTGCCCAATATCAAATACAGGTAATACATCGCCATTTTTACAAAATTTAATCCATTCAGGATCCTGGCTTACGTTTCTGAAAAGCTCTTCTAATGCTTTAACCACAGAATCAGGCGTGTCAGCTTTAACTGCAAATCCTCTCCACAGCGATTCCCCAGTTAATCTATCAAAACCGAGCTCGGCAAAGGTGGGGGCTTCAGGGAACTTATCTAGTCGTTCAGGGGCTGCAACTGCAGCAACTTTTAGATCTGGGCGCCCCTTTACATCCTGAGGATTTCCAACATAAACCTGTCCATGGCCTCCTAGTAAAGCTGCCACAGCCTCTCCGCCACTACGATACGGGATCCATTTGGCGTTAATATTTGCAGTTGCCCAAAATTTCTTGGCAAAAATATGATCAGTACCTCCAGCATCTGGACCAACCCAGATCTGGCTTCCAGGCATATTCTGCGCAGATTGTAACAATTCAGAAAAATCAGCTAAACCCTTTTTCGGGTTAACTATCAAACTTTCATAATCAACGACCATTCGAGAAAGAAAATGTAGCTGATCAAGCTTGTCTTCCTGACCAGATTTAATCATCTTGGAGATTAGAGAGCTTGTAATTCCTAGCACGGTATATCCATCACTAGGTTTTGAGAGCGTATAAGTAGTTGCAACTACACCACCTGCCCCTTTTTTATTTTGGACAATTACCGGTACATCAGTATATTTCTTCTTCGCTATATTTGCTACAAAACGTGCAGTAACATCGATCAAGCCCCCTGGGGCTGTATAGACGACTATCGTAATCGGTTTTTCTGGAAATTCAGCATGAGCAATAGATTGATTTAAAAGCAGAAGCGTCAGAAAAATCAATGATAAGGTTTTCATTTATGATCCTGTAATACGATGCATATACAGTTCGTAACTGTAACGTATCAGACAGGAAAGTAAAGTAGAACTCGGAAAATCTCCTTTCTATACTCTAGAAGTGAGCTGAGCTAATCCTTGAAACGTAGCATCAGACATTTTAACCTTAGCAGTACGGCTACCAAGCTGAGCTAAAGAATTCGCATTTGAAAAGCTAAACAGATTGAATTTTATTTTTGGCCACTTGGCTTTAAAATATTCAGTTGAATCTGCATAAGCCAAATCAAATGTTCTAAAACCATAGTCTTGTATAAGTGCCGGCAAGACGCTTAATCTGTGAGGGGTTTTGTCCATGCGACTCGGCAAGGCAACGCCTCCAAAATCTTCTAATGTTTGCAAAATTGTATCAAAGCTCTTACGAACCAGATACTTTCTATTCCCCACCACCGACTTAGGAATATCTAATGCGTGTAAATAATCTTGGACATTAGTTGAGCCAAATGTCTCAGGAAAAAGACAAGTTAGCACAACGTCATCACAATTATTTAACGAGCATCGGATATCAACCCCCGGAATAATAGTAACAGGAGTGTCCTTTGCGGCATCCATAATCTTATCGATATACTCACCAGTATAGAAATCTGTAACAGCAATTAAGTCAATCCCTTTCACCTTTGCTAGGCTAACCATGGCAGGTGCAGTATCAACACCCTCTATACCAAAATAACCGATTGATGCTGGCGTATGAATTCTTAAATCAATCGTAAAACTTTTACTGCGCTTCTTTGAGGATTTCTTTGGAGAAGTTATGGTTTCTTTCTCAATACTATCTTTTAGCTTATTATTGCACGCACCCATTTTTACCTTACAGCTTTTGGATTTAAATTATCCCTCTTCAGAAATTTCCTGTTCTTCCTGAACTGGAGTTTCTAACTCTTCTTGCTCTTCACTCGAATCTTTTGAAGCTTCGCTTGAGAGTTCTTTCGTATCAATTGCTTGTGAATTTTGCTTTAAAAACTCTTTAATCTTTGCCTTACTTGCCTCTTCTTCTTGGTCAACGTCATCGTCAGATCCCGTTGAAAAGTTATCTAATGTGTTTTTAATATGACCACGCAGGACGACAAATTGGGCTTCAAGTCTCTCGAAATCTCCACCTGAGGGTAAATCTCCTAAATCTTGCATCAATCTTTCAAGTCGCATAGTCATGCTATTTAGACGACTTAACACCAGGTCAAACTTTCCTTCTAAAAGTTTTACTTCAGTAGATGTTGCAAGACCCATCATCTTAACAACTGCTGAGATACTTACTTCAGGCTTATTCCCCAAACTAGCCACGTCTGCTTGAAGAAGTTGATCTACCTTAGATCTGTCTGTTGCAAATTTAACCTTTGTTTCACCAGCTGTTTCCTCAGCCTGTTGAGTTTCTTCATTCTCGTTTACATCCTCAGACGATGAAGTTGCCTCTTGATCCATACGTTAATTTCCTTTGGCTTGAACTGAGCTAGAAAAAAACCTTAAACTTAGCTAAAAATGTAAGTTATTGAATTTACATGTAATAAAATTCAAGATCTGACATTTTCCCCAGTCTTTCGACTCAATTTCTGGAGTATTCGATTCACAATTTTAGTGAAAAAGAGAAGATCGGGTGATTTCGAGAGGTTCTAGTCTTTTGACCCGGCGACACGCAGCTTAGCTGAATCCTCAACAGCTGTTGCTCCAGCTAGTATTCTAACCCTAATAATTCTGTTCTGGTCTACTTTTTCAACTTTGAAACTTAAACCGTCATAGTCTAAAACTTCGTCTTCGCTAGGGATTCGACCAAGCTGATGAAAGACAAAGCCTGCGAGAGTATGATACTCACCATTTGGAAGAGAGAAATTATAGTCCTCGTTTAAATCGTATACTGAAAAGCCGCCGTCAACTATGAGATCCCCATTTTCAGCGACGATAACGCAAGGTGTATCCTCAGAGAAATCAAATTCATCTTCTATCTCACCAACGATCTCTTCGAGCAGATCTTCTACCGTAACGATGCCATCCACACCACCATGCTCGTCAAGAACAATAGCTAAATGCAAGGCCCTCTGTTTTAACTCCTGCAAAAGATCATCTACCTGCTTAGTCGCAGGTACAAAATATGGATTTCTAATAATTTGGCTTATTGAAAACTCAACCGTTTCTCGACCAACATATGGCATTAGATCTTTGGCTAACAAGATACCACGGACATCATCCAATTCCTCTCCACAGACTAGCAACCTAGAAAACCCAGTATCATGAAACACCTGAACTATTTTTGCCAAAGAATCATTGTAACCGACATAAGCAATATCTTTTCGAGGAGTCATTACCTCTTCAACAACAGTGTCAGCAAAGGCAAAAACTCCCTGAATCATCTCTCTTTCTTCGTCGTCAATCTCACCAGCTTCTGAGCTATAGTCTACTATTTCGCTAATCTCTTCTGCGCTGATAGCAAGCTCGCGTTCAACAGGTCGTCTGATTTGCAAAAGTCGAAATAGCTTACGTGAAACAGCTGTTACAACAAATTCAAGCGGAGCAAAAACAGCGCTGACATAAAGGATTGGAAAAGAGAGATAGCAGAGTATTTTTTCTGGATCTGTCGAGATGAAAGACTTTGCGATCTGTATAAAGAGAAACGCTGTAGTAGCTACGCAAATAACTAAGAGGAGCGAAGCAAAAGTTACAACTAAACTTTCTATCCCTTCAGCAAAAGACAATTGCGCAACCAAAGTATGTCGAATGTAATCTCCAGCTAAGCTTGAAAGAATCCAACCAGCAGTAATTGCAGAAAAAATCTCACCTATCTGACAGCGCAACAGATACACATCTACATTAGAAACGATATTTCTGGCAGTTTGCGAGAAAAATACATCCTCTGCTTCCATCTGTTTTAAAAGAGAAGCGCTACTTCTCGATAGGGCCATGCGTGAAACAAGGAAAAAACAATACAGGAACAGGGAGCCTACAAATAGAAGTGCAAGGATTATTAATAAATGACTACTGTCACTCTCCATTGGAAATGTTTTGATACCTCCGAACTAACAGATTATATAATAGCCCCCGGGCAACTCTGAATACGTACGTAGAGATGAGGCTGTATTGAGCTTAGATTCCGGAGTTAACGCGGTCGAATTACTTGGATTCATTATAGTAATATGATGAGAACAATTCGGAAAATTGTCAATGTTTTCAATGCATTTTTAATCTATCTAATTTCAACAATCTAGTGTTTTCAACAAGATACACCAATTAGCCATTCTCAATTCATCCTTGGTGCGCTAGTATACGACTTAAAACAACCAGAAGTAAGCAACCGTAATATATTTTAAAGACGAAAATGAATACTGCAGAAGCGACTAGAGAGATCCTTTGGAATATTGATAGCCCAGCCAACGTAATCATCATGTATAGCTTGATGGTCGTGTCACTTTTTATAGGTTTTACCGGAGTTTTCCGAAGAGTCGAGCTTTGGTCCTCTGGAAAAGCTGAACCAGAGCACCTTGGTCGATATATTGAAAGATTTCATAATTTAGTTCGAGACGTTCTTTTTCAAAGAAAGACAATTCGTGAAAAGACACCTGGAATTGCTCATACCTTGATCTATGTAGGCTTCCTTTCCTTACTTTTTGCCACATCAATGGTGCTAATAGATCATGACCTTGGAATCAGAATTTACGAGGGAGAGTTTTACTTAGCGGTGACAATCCTATCTGATGTTCTTGGATTTGGCGTATTGCTCGGGACCGCTGTCGTAGCACATAGACGATACATTCAAAAAGCAGATCAACTCCATAACCGCTTTGCTGACTCCCTGATGTTATCAATACTTGCCCTACTAATCATACAAGGATTTTTGCTCGAGGGGCTTAGAATTCATGCAACTAATGATCCTTGGGCTGCATATTCTCCAATTGGACTCTTGGTTTCGAAATTTTTTTGGAGTCTTTCTCTTGAAGCTACATCAGCTCTTCATTTTTCCGTCTGGTGGTTTCATACTTTAACAGTTTTCTTTGTAGCTGCAATTTTTCCTTACACAAAATTTTTTCATGTAATCTCAAGTTCTGCGAATCTGTTCTTTCAAGACTCTGGCAGAGCAAAAGGTGCTCTTCCATCACCTGGAAACATTGAAGAATTGATTGAAGCTGGTGAGGAGTTTTCTCTTGGCCTTGGCACAATTAAGGACTACAGCTGGAAGCAATTGCTCGATCTCGATGCTTGTACCAGCTGTGGGCGCTGCCAAGCAGTCTGCCCTGCTTACGCTTCGGGCAAACCACTCTCTCCAAAGTGGCTTATTTTAGATACAAGAAATCACGCGCTAGCCTTACATAGCAAAGGAGAATTAACTGAGTCTCTCATGCCTAAACCTCTGGTAGAACTTGATTCGAAATTACAAACATTTTTTTTGCAGTCAAGCGGAGTTAGCACATCAGACTTTTCAGAAGGCACGAGTACTGCTGGAAGCTATAGAGCCTCGAATGAAAAGATACATGATTCGGTTTTGTTAATTGGAAAATCTGCCGAGCAAAGAATTTCTGGCGAAGTTATCAGCCAAGACACATTCTGGTCCTGCACAACATGCATGGCATGCGTTGAGGCCTGTCCAGTTGGAATTAACCATGTAAACCAAATTGTCGAAAACAGAAGAAATATGGTTTTAATGGAAGGAGAAATCCCATCTGAAGCTCAGGCAACCCTCAAGGCACTTGAAACTCGAGGAAACCCTTATGGGGCACCAGAAGATAGAATCCTATGGCTTGATGGGTTAAAAGTGCCGATCTTAGAACCCGGTGACTCAGTGGATTACCTCTATTGGGTAGGTTGTGTGTCGGCTTACGATAAAAGAAAACAGAGTATTGCTCGCTCCCTCGTTCAACTAATGGAACATGCTGGGTTATCATTCGGAATATTAGGCACAGCTGAGGGCTGCACTGGAGATCCAGCTCGAAGACTAGGAGAAGAGAATCTATTTCAAAGCTTGGCTAAGCAAAATATCGAGACGCTAAAATCAGTTCAGTTCAAAACCCTCGTTGCAAACTGCCCGCACTGCTTTAACACAATTAAGAATGAGTATCCTCAATTCGGAAACCTCGATGATGGTCAAGAAGTTGAAATCATTCACCACTCTGTTTTATTGAAGCGGCTGATTGCACAAGGCAAGATAAACACTAATGAATCAGATCAAAGCTACACCTTTCATGACCCATGTTATTTAGGTCGGTACAATGATGAATACGACGCACCAAGAGAGACTCTTAAATCTGTAAGCGGTCTGCGAATACTCGAGATGGAAAAAAGCAAAGAAAAAGGAATGTGCTGTGGCGCTGGGGGTGGACATTTCTGGATGGATCTAAAGATTGGAGAACGTGTAAATGTACTCCGAACGGATCAAGCTGCCGAAACTGGTGCTAATAAAATCGCAACAGGGTGTCCTTTCTGCATGCAGATGATGGAAGATGGGGTCAAGCTAACTGAACGTGACGATAGCATGCAGGTTAAAGATATTGCGGAAGTTATCTTCGAAAACCTTAAAAGATAGACTGAATTTGATTGATTTGCGGGAGGGAGCAGGAGAATTTCGAAGCACTCTGCCTGCAGTATCTCCTATTAAGATCTGCAGGCAGAGTAGCTACCGTACTATAGAACGTTTTCTTTCAATGCTTTAGAAGCAGTAAAACGGATTCTTTTCTTAGCAGGAATATGGATTGGCTCACCAGTTGCTGGGTTTCTTCCCATACGAGCTTTGCTTTTTCTTACATACATTTTTCCAAGGCCCATAAGAGGAATCTTGTATCCTTTCTTCAAGCACTCAGAGATAAGCATGTTCATATCTGTGCAAAGTTCTTTAGCTTGAGATCTCTTCTCAAGACCACAAAAGCCCATAACATTATCAAACCACTCAGTCTGTGTGTAGCTTAATGTATGTCTATTTCTTGGGACTGAAGCCTTGCGTTGTTTCTGAACTGGAGCTGGCTTAGCAGCTGCCTTAGTAGTTGTTTTTTTAGTTTTTGTTGTTTTTGCTTTTTTAGCTGTTTTCTTTGTTGCACCTTTACGCGCAGTACTCTTGCGAGTAGTTGCTTTTTTTGTTTTTGCTTTAGTTTTTGTTTTTGCCGATTTTTTGGCTACCTTTCTTGCCATGAAAGACTCCTTGGTTAAACAGTTGTTAAATAAAAGTCATAAATTAGCCGTTCAATACATTCTCTCTAAACGACTCTTTTTGGAATATAGGTTTGATTTTGAAACAGATCAACAAAAAAAAGATGAATAGGCTCTTTTTCTCTCGATATAACGGGCTTAATCTAGTCTTATGACAATAACGAATTCTCAGGAATCATGAATTTAAGATTGAAATTAGTACTGGCGTGTTTAGCATTTTTATGGACCAATTTTGCATTCTCCCAAGAACCAGACGACACAATCTTCACTCACCCAAAATACGACTTTACTGTCGAACTGCCTGAAAACTTCATGCTAAGCCAGGATCCAATCCCTGAAGTTGCTGTTATTGTACAGAAAATACCAGACAAATTTCCGATATTTAACGTAATCCCTCAAGCTAAGTCCATGCCAATAAGAACTATTAGCCAAGAGGCTTGGGCAGAGAAGGTTCTGGCTGACTATAAAAAAGCTGGCATCACTGGCGCCGAAATTCTCTCTACAGAGATGGTTAAAACAAAGATTGGGGATCTCCTAACTGCAAACGTAAAATACTTACTTGGAGACAATGACTTGATTGCATCAGTCTCATTGGTATCAACAAAGAATAAGCATTTTATTCTAACTTACATGGATAAGTTTGAAGACTATGACCAGCAGCTTGATTATAGGAAGAACTTCCTTAACAGTTTTACTGTCCCTGGGCAGATAAGCTATGAAGAGGCTAAGAAATGGCCTTCTTGGGCATATGCCTTCCTTATACTAGGGATTCTAGGCTTAGTTCTATTTATGCATGTTCAAAGAAAAAAGCGCTTAAGAAGGAACTAATTCTGCGCCGCCTCTTTTAGCTTGTCTCTTATCTTTGAAAGTAGAGCGATATTATCAGAATGTCCGCTCATTCTAGCAGTTACCTTACCACGGATTCGACGGCCTAGCAGGAATAAATCACCAATGGCATCTAAAACTTTGTGCCTAACTGGCTCATTCTCAAATCGTAATTCGCAATTAATCGTTCCCTCTTCGCCAAAAAGAACGAAGTTATCGAATCGACCTCCTAAAGCAAGTCCCTGGCTTTGAAGCCACTCTATGTCTTTAACAAACCCAAATGTTCTAGCAGGTGCAATCTCTTGCTTATACGAATCAACGTCATTCAGTGTAAAAACCATATGTTGATGACCTAATGGTTCAGGATAGGAAAGAGTATAGTCAATTGTAAATGAATCAGCAGGCTCAATTGTAATAAATTCAGAGTCATTACCAACAGTGAGCTTTTCTTTTATCTCGATCTCAAACCACTCGCCATTCTGGTCTTCAACACCTATATCATCAAAAAGCGAACAAAATTCAATCGCTGACCCATCCATTACTGGGACTTCGCCATTACACTTAATTAACAAATTGGTAATACCATATGCATGCAGAGCTGACATCAAATGCTCAATCGTACCTGCTTGTGTTTTTCCAAGTCGAACCGTTGTGGCAAAACCTGTTGATTCTACAAAGTTAACGTGTGCAGGAACTGCTGTAGTTTCACTTACTCCAATAAAGTGAATTCCAGAATTTTCAGGCAATGGCTCCAATATTAAACCACTTTTTTTACCACTGTGAAGACCTTGTCCATACAATAAAGCTGAACTCTTAAGTGTTCTTTGTGGAAAGGACCTTCCTGCAAGCGATCTATCTGCAAATACAATTGGATTAAGCGCTTCTATTTTTCGATTTTTAAAATTCTCCGATTGGTCAACACAATTTTCTGCGAACTGGCGATATCCACTCTCTTGCTTAGCTTCATCTAGCATGCCAAGAGATCTTCTGGCTGATTCCAAAGTACTGCTCAAATCAAGCGGTTTCTCAATAAAATCGGCAGCACCTAGCTTCATTGCTTCAGTAGCTGTTGCAATTGTAGCGTGTCCACTAATCATGATTACAGGCAGATCAGGAAACTCCTCTCTAATACGCTTCAAAGTTTCAATACCATCCATTCCTGGCATCCAGATATCAAGCAGAACCAATGAGGGCTTAACTTTTGACAGAGCAGCTAAGCCTTTTTCTCCATCAGACGCACTCTCTACTAAGTATCCTTCATCTTGAAAGACGCTCGTTAATGTTTTACGAATTGCTTCCTCGTCATCGATTATAAGAATCGAATATTGATTCTGAGTTTTTTTTGCTATTACGTTCATACTGACATCATAAAGTTTTTCACAAATTTAGCACTTCTAGAAAAGAGAGTTGATTCTCTCTCCGCTCCGACACTCACAATACTTACAGGGATACCAAGGATTTCAGATAACGTGCTGATATACAATCTAGCAGCAGGGGGCAACTCATGCCATTTGCGTACAGAAGTGATATCTTCACTCCATCCATCAAGAGTTATGTACTCAGGCTCAACTTTTTCAAGCTCAGAAGAAAGTGACGGATATTCTTCTATCTCCTTGCCATCAATTTTATACTTTATACAAACCTTCAAGTCCTCAAGTCCACTAAGGACGTCTAGCTTTGTTATCACTAATGAATCAAGACCATTCAAACCAACTGCCCTTTTCATTGCGACTGCATCAAACCAACCACACCTTCTCGGCCTATTTGTTACAGTTCCAAATTCACTACCCTTTTCTCTTAGATAGTCACTTGTCTCACCTTCTAATTCTGTCGGGAATGGTCCACTTCCTACTCTTGTACAATAAGCCTTTGCTACCCCTAAGACATAATCAACTGTCTTTGGGCCAACACCGCAGCCGGTAGTGATTGCACCAGAAATAGTATTGGAAGAGGTAACAAACGGAACCGTTCCAAAAGTTTGATCTAGAAGCGTTCCTTGTGCTCCTTCAAAAACAATCTTCTTTTCCTGTAATCTTGCACGATTTAATAAATGACTCACATCACCGATATAAGGAGATAAAATCTCTGAGATGTTTTCTAGTTTTGACCAGAGACTATCAAAGTCGACAGGTGATTCAGCACCTAGTAGATCAACAAGATATCTATTTTTATGCTCAACAAGCTTTTGCAATCTTGGCTTAAGCTCACTTAAGAGCCTTAGCTCAGCAAACCTAACTCCGACTCTCTGCGCACGATCTTCATAACATGGGCCAATTCCACGCCCTGTTGTACCTATCTTATCTTTGCCTCGCATCTCTTCTCGAGCCTTATCGATCTCAATGTGATAATCCAAAATCAGATGAGCGTCTCGATCGATTACGAGCCTTGATGGATCAACTCTGACTCCAGCTTTTTTGAGTCCATTAACTTCCTGAATAAAAACTTCCGGATTCACGACAACCCCTGCACCAAGTAAGCAGCAAGTTGCCTCATGCAATATCCCTGATGGAACAAGGCTTAATTTTGTAGTCACCCCGTCTACAACTAGTGTATGCCCAGCATTATTTCCACCTTGAAAACGGACCACAAAATCAGCTTGAGAAGTTAAGTAATCTACAAGTTTACCCTTACCTTCATCTCCCCACTGTGCTCCAACTACTGCCAACGATGACATCTCTTCTCCTACAAAATTCTAAAAATTAACAGCGATCGACCAAGAGCCTTCACTGTTATGCAATAAGCCTAATGGCTGCTCAAGGTTTTTCTTCTCATAATAGATTGCTAAAGGCGCGGAATTATTAGTACCTCTGGCTTTTAAGACCGCATTAATTTGTGACTCATTTCCATTTCTAAAATAAGGAAGGTTACTTTCCTCAATTTCGAAATGTTCTACATCAGAAAACAAACTTTTAACTGAAAGGATCTCTCTGGCTGAGACATTTTCTAACTTACTTGCTGAGTTCACATTAAATGGAAAAGATGCCTCTCGACGCAAAGAAGCTAATGCCGCACCACAACCTAGCATCTCACCCAAATCCCTTGCAATTGATCTAACATACGTACCTTTTGAACACTCAAGCACAAAAGAAACGCGGCCTTCGAGCATAGGAGAAAGTGTAAATGAAAACACTTCTATCTCTCTTGCGCTTAGCTCAGCTTTGCGCCCGGAACGAGCTAATTCATAGCTTCGTTTGCCTGACACTTTAATAGCACTATATTGAGGAGGGATTTGGCTAATTTTACCAACCAATTTTTTGGCGAGACTTTCGATTTGTGCAAATGCTGGAAGATTGTCAGCCTGTGAAAGCATCTCGCCGGCTAAATCATCTGTAGTTGTAGTAATTCCAAACTGAATTTCACCACTATAGGTTTTCTTTCCAGATTCAGCATATTTTGCAAGTCTTGTTGCCGAATTTAACAAACAGATCAGAAGCCCACTAGCTTCTGGATCCAGAGTCCCTGCGTGTCCAATTTTACTCAAGCCGAGTGTTTTCTTGACGATAGAGATAGCCTTATGCGACGTGATACCTAAGGGCTTATCAATCAACAAAACTCCAGGTGCTTGAATTCTATTCATTACACAAACTATGAGACTAATTGTTCAAGTTTTTCTATTAATGCAGGGCGAAAATCTTCAAGAGCACGCTTTGATCTAAAAGCCGCTGCAGCCTTATGTCCACCTCCGCCAAAGCTTGAAGCCACTTGAGAAACATCGTAATGATCTGGATCGCTTGATCTTAAACTTATCCTCCAAATACCATCTTGCTCTCTAATAAAAACGGAAACCAAAACTCCATCAACAGCTCTTGCTTCTTCAACTAACCCTTCAGTATCATCAGCAGTGGCTGAGAATGAGTCCATCATCTCTTTCGAAACAAAGACTTCTGCGACCTTTCCATCCTTATGAAACTTCATGTTTGCAAGTGCACTGGAGCATAACAGAACTGAAGCTCTACTGCGTCTTTCATAAATCTCGTGAGCAACCTCTTGAGCACGAGCGCCAAATTTTAAAAGCTCAGCAGCAATATTAAACGTTTCAACTCCGGTACATTGATATCTAAAGGAGCCGGTGTCTGTAAGGATTCCTGTAAAAAGGCAACTTGCAATATCAGGGGTAATCTCAACTTTCATCTCAGAAAGCAAATTATAAACTATTTCAGCAGTAGAGCTACGTTCAGTCTCAACTAGGTTGTAAGTACCAAAATTTGTATTTGAAATATGGTGATCAATGTTCAATATAGTACTGTGATTCCCAAGCTTAACTGAAGTAAGGTCTCCCATTCGAGAAACATCACCACAATCACAAACTACGATCATATCGAACGAGGCCTCTGGTAAAGTTGAGACTATCTGCTTAGAACCAGGTAAAAAGTGATATTTCTCCGGGATATGTGACTCATTATAAGAAACGACTTCTTTACCTAAATTTTGCAATGCATTTGCAACCGCCAAGCTCGAACCAAGAGCATCCCCATCAGGATTATAATGACTTAGAACTAAACATTTTTGAGCTTTCAATAGCTCTTCAGCTATTTTCGATATCTCAGTAGCTTTAGTCATGGTCATCACCCTTGACTTTATCCATGAGCGCACCTGTTTGCTCTAGCACGTCTAAGGTATCATCATAATAAAATCGTAATTCAGGATTAGAACGCATTCCTAATGCAGAACTTACATCAGCTCTCAACTTCCTACGAGCTGCGTCAAAGCCCTCTTTAGCCTGAGCAATTCTTTCCTTGCCACCACTTACAGTCCAGTAAATCTTTGCAATTCGTAAATCTTTACTTAATTGAACTGAGGTAATAGTTACTAATTCTAATCGAGGATCTGAAAGATACGGTACCCGGAGCGCAACGGCAGATTTAATCCGCTCTGCTAATTTATAAACTCGCCTCTGCTCGGCCATGGAAGTACCTCCAATAACTACTCAAGCGTAGCAGCAACTTCTTGAATTTCAAAAATCTCCATGACGTCTCCGATCTTTACGTCATTGAATCGATCTAATCCAATTCCACACTCATAGCCACTTTGCACTTCTCTTACGTCGTCTTTGAACCTTCTAAGGCTGGACATCTTGCCTTCATGAACTACTCGACTATCACGAAGTAATCGTGCGAATGAGCCACGTTTAACAATACCATCGACAACGTAGCACCCAGCGATTGTCCCAATTTTAGGAACAACAAAGGTTTCTCGTACTTCAACTCTTCCAAGTTCATTTTCCTTCTTATCAGGCTCAAGTAGTCCGGCTAGCGCTTTCTTAACATCATCAACTAGTTCATAGATTACGTTATAGTATCTAAGTTGTACTCCGGCAGCTTCTGCCTCTCTAGCAGCGCGCGGCTCTGCTCTAACACCAAATCCAACGACTACAGCTTTTGAAGCTTGTGCTAACTTGATATCGCCTTCAGTTATTCCACCAACACCTGCACTGACAACATGAACCTTAACTTTTTCATAAATCAACTTTTCAAGTGCCTGCTTGACAGCTTCAACCGAACCTTGAACATCAGCTTTAATAATAACGTTTAGCTCAGCCATATCTTCGGCTGCAGCACGTTTTGAAAATTCTTCAAAACTAATTGGACCACCGCTTGAAGCAAGTTGATCTTTCTTAAGTTTCTTATCCAAACGAGCAGCAGCAACCTGTCGTGCTTTTGAATCAGTTTCTACGACATAGAAATCATCCCCTGCATCAGGAATACCGCTTAGACCTGTAATTTCAACTGGCACTGAGGGTCCAGCAACATCAACTTTTTGTCCTAAATGATCGAGCATAGAACGAACGCGGCCACTTTCTGCCCCAGACACAAAAGCGTCCCCGACTTTTAATGTTCCTTTTTGAACCAGTACTGTGGCGACAATTCCTCGTCCCTTATCTTGTCTCGATTCAATAATAGTACCTGCTGCGCGCCTATCTGGGTTTGCTTTTAATTCCAGAACCTCAGCCTGTAACAAAACACCTTCTAGAAGTTCTTTAATCCCTTCATTCTTAAGCGCAGAAACCGGGTAGAACATAGTCTGACCACCCCATTCTTCAGGCTGTAAGCCAAGATCAGCTAACTGTTGCTTGACTCGATCTGGGTTCGCTCCTTCCTTGTCCATCTTGTTGACAGCGACAACAATCGGAACACCTGCTGCCTTAGCATGATCGATAGCTTCTTTTGTTTGTGGCATTACTCCATCATCTGCAGCAACTACAAGAATCACAATATCAGTTACCTGAGCTCCGCGTGCTCTCATTTCTGTAAATGCAGCGTGGCCTGGAGTATCAATAAAAGCGATAGCTTGACCGTCAGGCAAGATTACCTGGTAAGCTCCGATGTGCTGTGTAATCCCACCGTGCTCTTTGTCAACGACAGAGGAATCTCTGATCGTATCGAGTAGAGAGGTTTTACCATGATCTACGTGCCCCATCACTGTAACGACTGGAGCTCTTGGGAGGAAAGACTCTTCAGTTTCCTCAATATCCCCTTCTAAAATTACATCTTCATCAAAAGCAACAGACTCAACTTGATAACCAAACTCTTCAGCAATAATGTTTGCAGTATCGTAATCAATTGCTTGGTTAATCGTTGCCATCTGTCCAAGCTCAATCAACTTTGAAATCACCTCTCCAGCCTTTAAGCTCATAGCACTGGCAAGTTCACCAACAGTGATTACCTCATCAATTTTGACAATCTTCTTAGAGGCTTTGGTTTCTTTGATCTCATGTATTGGCTTCTCTTCCAGCTCTTCTTCAAAGCCTTTGTCATTTCGCTTTTTCTTCTGCTGTTTTTTAGCCATCCGCCCATCGTAATCGACTAGATCACCACGGGTAAATTCTTTACGGCGTGAACGTTTTTCACGTTTTCTCTTCCCGCCCTTGCCTTTACCTTCATCATCGTCATCAGACGTTGACTGTTCTGGCTGATCAGAAAAAGACTTCTTGGCTTTGGACTTTGGTTTTGGCTTTGTAGCTTCTGGCAGAGAAATTCTTCCAAGGACTCGGGGACCTGACTCTTTTTTCTCTACTTCCTGCTCTTGAGCTACTTCCTCTACCTGTTTTGCTTCAAGAGCTTCAACCTTCTCAACTTCACTGTCAGACGCTTCCATTTGTTGTACAGCATCTTCGGTTTCTAAATTCTGCTCAGAACTTGGGGCTTGCTCGAAAAAAATCTCCTCAACTGGCGAGCTTTCTGATTCGGTCTCAAAAGTAACAATCTCCTCTGCTGCCTCAGCTTGAGCCTCTTCTTCGTCTTTCTTACGACGTCGAATAATGTTCCCCTTCCGGCGAACTGTAACCGCACGACCCGCTGAATCACGTTTCACTGTTTCCTGAACGCCATTATCTGAAGCACTGCCTAACGTATTACGGATCACTGCTCTACGAATCTGTTCTGCTTCGTCGTCCTCCAAAGAATTTGAATGTGACGTTTTGCCTTGCATTCCTAAGTTCTCGGCAAGTGTAATGATGGCCTTGTTTTCGACACCAAGCTCTTTTGCTAATTCGTATATTCTTATCTTTGCCATTTAATCTAAAAAAATCTTAACTTTTTTCCCTGAGACGTACTACTCTCAGGAATTTCTTTGGATAAATCCAAATTTGATAAACAAGCTGCAACTAGATCTACCATTTGCTTCTTGTTTACCTGCCCTCTACCAAGGCGAAAAGCACGTTCCCACTTTTTTACATCTGAAGCTTTAGATAAACACTCATAGCTTCGATGCAAATATGCTCCACGTCCAGGAAGTTTCTGCTTTTCGTCAAGCAATACTCCTGTCGTAATGCAAACAAACCTTAAAAAAACTTCTTTTGGTCCACGTTTTCTGCAAGCAATACATCTCCTTACAGGGGCCAATTTCTCAGACATCTTAAAATGCTGTTTCAGCAGGTCTGCCCTTCAAAAAGGTGTCTGTTACATCACGCACCCTTTCGGCATCCTCCTCGCTAAGTTTTGCAAGCGCAACCAAATCATCAGCTTCAGCTAAAGCAAGCTTAGGTATTGAAGTATACCCTGCTTCTAGTAGCTGCTGCTTTACCTCGTCACTTAAACCAAGCTTATCCAATTCACTTAATTTTGCTGCGTCATCAGCCTCAGACTCAGTTGTTAGCTCATCGTCAGCATGCTCTTCAGCATAAGTCTTAGCATTTTTCAAAATGTCAGACGCAACTTCGCCAGTCATACCTTCAATCTCAAGAAGATCTTCAAGCGAAGAATCAGCAACTTCCTTAACTGTTCTGTATCCGCCTTGGAAAAGCATTTCCGCATGAGTTATTCCGATAGCAGGAATAGCTTCTAGTGCCTGACGAGCACGCTTAGTTTCCTCTTCGACAACTGAAACGCTCCTCACATCAATCTTCCAGCCTGTAAGTTTACTTGCCAATTTAACATTCTGGCCTCGACGACCAATTGCTAAGGAAAGCTGATCATCTGCAACAATTACTTCCATCGATTGTTCATCTTCATCCACAAGAACCCTTGAAACTTCTGCGGGGGCTAAAGCACGTGCTACAAATGATGGTGCATCTGGGCTCCAGACAATTATGTCTATTCGCTCACCACGCAACTCTGTAACAACAGCTTGAACTCTCGATCCTTTAATACCGACACAAGCTCCAACAGGATCAACTCCTGGATCATTTGAGTAAACTGCTATCTTAGCTCTCTCGCCTGGTTCTCGCGCTGCTGCTTTAATCTCAACTACATTTTCTGCAATTTCAGGAACTTCAAGCTCGAACAGCTTCTTCAAGAAATCTGGATGACTTCGGGTTAAAATAATCTGTGATCCTCTAGCAGTTGGATCAACATCCAAGATCATACTTCTAAGTCTATCACCGCGGCGATAACGTTCCTTTATGATCTGTTCGCGGCGAGGAAGCACTGCATCAGTTCGACCTAAGTTAACAATTAGGTTTCCTCTCTCATATCTTTGAACGATTCCATTAATTAGATCGCCCTTTCTATCTTTATATTCACCATAAATGACACCGCGCTCTGCATCTCTTACTTTTTGTATAATAACTTGTTTAGCAGTCTGTGCAGCAATCCTACCTAGGACTGTAGTATCTAGCTTACGACCAAGCTCATCACCTACTTGAGCATCAGCATCAAATTCCGCTCTAGCCTGATCAGTAGATAGCTGAGTAGCTGGATCCTCTACTTTTTCAACTACGGTCTTAAATTCAATTACCTCTATTTCACCAGTCTCTTCATCGAACTGGGTTTCAAGGTTCAAGTTATGACCGTAGTGCTTTCTGGCTGCTGACAGCATCGCTGACTCAACGGCCTCTACAAGCACCTGTCTATCGATGCCCTTATCTTTTCCAAGCTGATTTAAGATTGCATTTAAATCAAATCCCATACTCTTACTCACTAGCGTAAATTAACTATCAAAAATAAAATCTACTCGAGCCTTTCTAATCGCAGCTAAAGAGACCTCTATGTCTGACTGATGAACATCTTCTCTCATCTTAAGTGCCGAATCTGAGCACTCAAGAATTGCACCGGAAACAGTCTCCGACTTACCAGAATCATTATCAAAAACTATCTTTACATGTTCGCCAACTGCATCCTGAAAATGCTCTACCCGTCGTAGTCTACGGTTAATACCCGGTGAAGACACCTCTAATACATATTTTCCAGGTAAATCTAACTCTACATCGAAGAGATGACTCAATCGACGACTCACTTTGGCACAATCATCTAGCTGTACTTCTCGAGCCGATCCCTTTTTTGCCGCAATATAGATTGTCAGCCTTCTGTTTTGTCCGACCGGCAGATCCACATCGAACAATTCGAAGCCCTCATCCTCTACGACTGGCTTAATCAGGTTCAAAATTTCAGTATAGCTCTTCATTATCTAAGCAAACTCACTTCACTAAATGACACAAAACGACTCTACTACATCACTCAGATGACGAGTGAGTAGAACCAAAAAACATAACTGTCGGGAAAGACAATTAGAAAAACATTTAATAACGCACCGTTACGCTGAAAGCACAACAGAGAGCTGCGTTACCAGTGCCGAAAGCATAACATTCACAGCCATTTATCTCAAGTGCTCGACAATTAGGGAATTCTAAGCAGAAGTAGCGCGAAAAGAATCTCACCAAGAAGCAGTAAAATTAGTCATTTCAAATAGTTACGAAGGCAGGTCGTTTTATTTAGATTTTAGGCCCTCTAGCAAATATAATTAGGTAGCACGTTGTTATTTTAAGAGGATTGTCTGTTGAACAATGCACTTAAAAAAAAGAGACACTCAAC
This sequence comes from Deltaproteobacteria bacterium, assembly GCA_020635175.1. GTDB lineage: Bacteria > Bdellovibrionota_C > UBA2361 > UBA2361 > J135 > JACKAH01. The sequence continues at coordinate 38,389 of JACKAH010000002.1, read as the reverse complement.
GCCCATTCTAAGAGGGTTGTCAGAAAATCTTAGTAAATCACTAGAAATCTTTAGTAACAGGCCCCCACAAGACGACCTAACCTGTTTTGTAGGAGACTCTTTTTTCAAAGCCTTACTTAAAAAACTATGCAAGGAACATCAGGTCGATTTTGCGTTTATTGGCAAAACTAATTTTTTAGATCAAACAATTTCTACGATAGCTTTTCTAGAAAAGGATGAGTTCCTAGATTGCTTTTCATATCAAATGAGTGGGACCCCCTGTCAAAATGTCTCTGACAAACGACTTTGTATCTATCCTTCAAATGTACAAGAACGTTTTCCAGATGACACTTATCTAGTTGAAAAACAGATCCATGCATATGCCGGAACTCCTCTTTTCAACACTAGCGGTGAAGTTATTGGACTATTGTCCGTGATGAACAAAAAAGACTTACCAAACTCGGATAAAATTATTGAGAGTTTACAGTCGCTAGTCCCAAGAGTATCTGCAGAATTGGAACGCGAGATAATTATCTCAGAACTTGCGGTAAGTAAGACTGAGATTGCAGAGAAAGAAAAACAATTAAGAACCTTAATTAATGCAATTCCTGATTTTGTATGTTTTAAGGACTCTAAAGGGCGATGGCTTGAGGTTAATTCTTTTGGTCAAAAGATCTTTGGACTTAACGAAGCGGTTTTTAGGGGAAAAACTGGCAAGGAACTTGCTGAGATCTCACCGCAGTATCAGAAGATCTGGGAGAACTGCAAGGATAGCGATGAGGACGCTTGGCAGCAAACCCATTTCTGGAGAGGTGAGCAAGTAGTTAAGAAAGACGACGGCTCGCAGATAACAGTTGACGTAATAAAAGTCCCTGTATTTCACAGCAACGGCGAAAGAAAAGGCTTACTTGTTGTTGGTCGAGATATCTCAGAGAAAAAAGAGGCAGAGAAGATACAACTAGAACTTGAGAAGCAATTGCTTCAATCACAAAAAATGGAGGCAATCGGACAACTAGCCGGTGGTGTTGCTCATGATTTTAACAACATGCTTGGGGTTATATTAGGGAACGCACAATTGGTAATTCAGCAGCTATCTCAAGATTCCAATATTCGAAATAATGTTCAGCAAATTGAAAATGCAAGCGAGCGTGCGGCTGCCTTGGTCAACAAACTTCTAACGTTTGGGCGTAAAGAGATCATAACGCCCAAAGTAGTTAACCCAAATGAGATTATCGAAGGAACATGCTCTCTTTTGCTACAGCTATTACCTAAGACAATTACTTTGAAACGAAATTTTCTGACAAAGAACACAAAGGTTAAATTGGACCCAATTCATCTGGAGCAGATCTTGTTAAATTTAACCCTAAACGCTAGGGATGCTGTTGACTCATCGGGAGTTATAGAAATAAGGACAGAAACCGTTTATATCGATCAAAAATACGTCTTAGAAAATGCGGTCCAAACTACTGGACTGCATTTCAAGCTATCTGTAAGTGATGATGGAACAGGCATGTCTAAAGAAACTATATCTAGAATCTTTGAGCCATTTTATACAACCAAAGGGCTTGAAAAGGGAACAGGATTAGGCCTTTCTACGGTACATGGAATAGTCAAAAACTCAAACGGACATATAGCGGTACAATCTGAGTTAAATAAAGGAACAACTTTCTCAATTTTTTTCCCTGCTGCGCTCGAAGAGCTAGAACAGAGATTTTCAACACTCGAGTCTGCAGCAAATAGAAATAGAATTAAAAAAATACTGATTTGTGAAGATGAAGAACTTGTCAGAGATCTAATTGTTCAAATTTTAGAACCCCATAGTTTTGAACTCGTTTCAGTTAGAAATGGAACAGAGGCTCTCAATACCATAGAAAGAACGAAGGATTTCGATCTTATAATTTCAGATGTAGGATTACCTGATACTAGTGGTGAGATCTTAGCCCAAAAGGTTAGGAAGCTGCTCCCTGATATTGCGATTTTGCTCATATCTGGACATGCTCCGAATCAGCTCTCAATTGATGAATTACCGGACAAAATAGTCAGATTCCTCTCAAAGCCTTTTACCCCGTCAGAACTTTTGGATGAAATAAATATCTTATCGGCCAGAATTGAACCTGGTCAATTTCATGCTAGTAACGCCTAGCTATTTTTTAACAACGCTTACAACCGTAATTTCAGCATTTGGTATATGATTAAGGAGATCCTTTGTGATTTTATCAGAGACATTTTTCAGATCTGCAATAGTGTCAGCAGGATTAAACTCAAGAAAGAGATCTATAAAAATTCTATTTCCAGATTTTCTTGAACGAATATGATCTAAACCACGATAACTATCTTCATGAGATATCAAGCACTTCAAAACTATAAGCTGCAGCTCCTCTTTGATTGTTCTATCAATCAAATCAGACATAGAATTTGAAATTAGTGTAATCGCAGAAAAGAGTAGAAACATAGAAAGCAGTAATGAGCCAACTGGGTCAGCATAAATCGTCCAACCATTCGATCCCCAAATCAGGCCTAAGCCGAGTGAGATAGCAACAACAAAAGTCGCAAACGCTTTTGCTCTGAAAAGCCTCCATTGAGAATCAACAACTGGCGATGGATCATTTAAAAAATAATAGTAGTTCTTAAACCAAAGTATCGAATTGCCAATTACAGAGAAAATAGCAAAGACAAAGCCAAAAAAGCTGTTATCCAACTTTTCTGGTTCAAACAAACGTTCAACACCTGAAAAGAACGAGATCAAAAACGTTGAAAACAAGGCAAGCGCTACAGCCAAACTGGCAAATTGTTCTAACTTTCCAAATCCGTAGTTATAGCTTGATTTATCTTCATTTGAGATTTTACGAATAACCAACCACGAAATAAAAATAGCAAAAAACTCTGCGAAGCAGCGCAGAAGATCGGTTAGTAAAGTTACTGAATTTGATATGTATGCGGCATAGCCAGTGGGGATTAGTGAGCCTAAAGTTGCAAAAAGACCAAACTGAACAAGTTTTTGCCTGGCTTTAAAGTCTTGTGCAGAAAGATCATTTTTCATTTAGTCGATGTGTTAATTTGGCCCCACTCTGCGTGAAAACTACCTTCCTTATCTGTTCTCTCAAACGTATGAGCTCCAAAAAAATCACGTTGGGCTTGGGTTAAATTCTGCGGAAGATTGGCAGTTCTATAACTATCGTAATATGACAAAGCTGAGCTAAATCCCAAAATTGGTATTCCAAAGAGCGAGGCTTGAGCAACTACTCTTCTCCATGCAGGCAGTCTATTCTCAATTTCAGTTTGAATTACAGGGTCCAAAAGTAGATTACTCAATTTTGGGTTATCTTTATAAGCCCTCATTATCTCAGCTAAAAACTTAGCTCTAATGATACACCCTCCTCGCCATATAGCAGCAATCTGATCAAGCTTTAAATCCCAATCATATTCGGCGGAAGCAGCACTCAATAACGCAAGTCCTTGTGCATAACTTACTATTTTAGAGCAATAAAGTGCGTCATGTACGGCAGAAATGAAATCACCGTCAGGAATAAGCGTCTCCTGAACTTTCTCGCTTGATAGAATTGTCGAAGCAATTTTACGCTCATTTTTTAGCATACTCAGTCCACGTGCAGTTACAGCTGCAGCGATAACAGGGATGGGAATCCCCAATTCAAGAGCACTCTCAGCAGTCCACTTACCTGTACCTTTTTGCTTTGCCTTATCTAAAATATGATCGACAAGATACCCCTCGGCTTGATCGTCTTTTTGAAGAAAAATCTCTGCTGTTATCTCAACTAAGAAAGAGGAAAGAACACCTTGATTCCAATCCTGAAATACTGAATGAAGCTGATCAGGCTTTAAATTCTTAACTTTTCGCAGCAGATCATAACTTTCAGCAATAAGCTGCATGTCTCCATACTCAATGCCATTGTGAACTGTTTTTACAAAATGGCCTGCGCCATTTGGACCTATGTAAACATGGCAAGGCTCTGGCACTTTGGCAGAGATCGCATCAAAGACTTCGCTCAACTCGCTCCACGCAGATTTATCTCCGCCAGGCATGATACTCGGACCGTTCAATGCTCCCTCTTCACCACCAGAAACACCAACCCCTATAAACAACAAACCCTTATCTTTACAGTACTTTTCACGTCTAATTGTATCAAGATAATGAGAGTTTCCAAGATCACAAATGATATCGCCTTGATCCAGCAAAGGAATTAACGATTCAATAACAGCATCAACTGGATCTCCAGCTTTTACCATAACTAAAATCTTTCTCGGGCGTTTAAGAGCACTGACTAGAGACTGTAAAGAATCAGCAGCAATGAAGTTCTTCCCCTGTTGCTCCTGCATGAATTTTTCAGTCACCGCAGACGTTCTGTTATAAACAACACAGCTATATTTATTTCTCTCAATATTGCGAATCAAATTGGCGCCCATCACTGCCAAACCGATCATTCCAATGTCAGCATTGCTCATACAGCAATCTCCTCAGAAAGATATATTCCAGCAGGTCCGATTGAGATTACAAAAATAGATGGTGGTTCGCTCGACCTAGAAAAAATCTTTTCTGCAAATAACTTAGCCGGCTTAACAACAGTAGTATCTAACCCTGGTGCTAAATCAATGAACTTCGATTCCTCATTTTCTGTAAGAGATCGCGAAAAGACGACTATTCTATCATTAGATTCTAGGAAAATTGATGACAGCTCTACATTAACCATTGAGTGCGCGCCGACATAGTTTTGTTGTTTGCCCTTGTCGTTTAATGCTGCATCCTCAACAAAAAATGGAACGACCTCGCCTCTTCTTATCAGGTAAGCATTTCCTGTATCTGCCTTACCAGCAGCGATAACATCTCCACAAAGCACAACTCCCATTAATGAAGCTGCCATTCGTCCGCCTGCCGCTAGCTTATGACCAAATTCGTAGACCGATCTATTTGCTTCACGAAAAGCATCCTCTAGGACTTCAAGATTCAAGTCAGTTTGCAACTCTATTGATGTTTGATTTATAGACTTAGTTTGGAAAAAATTCTGAATCGAATCTAAGTAATGCTCTAACGCTAGCCTTGAGGCGACGTGGCTACTAACTCCATCTCTTGCAGCAGATGTCATACCTAAGACTGCACAACCGGGAGTTCCTGAGGGATTAAGCACAGCAAAGCTCTCTCCTCCTTCGGAGCTCTTACTCCCATCATAGATATCGCAATCAACTCGAGTAAAATGCATTAACGTGTCGTTAAACTAGAATGTGGTCACAACGTATGCTGCAATTTCATACAACTTTGAGGGGAATACTCCTAGAAAAATACTAGCAGCGGCACAAACACCTAACGCCCCTGCCATTGGCATTCCAACTGGATGAGACGGTGACACTTCCCCTTTTCGGAAATACATTGCAACAAGTACGTTCAAATAATAGTAGCAGGAGATCGCTGAGTTTAAAACGCCAATTACAGCTATAGAGATAAAATTTGCTTTAACTGCTGCATTAAACAGGTAAAATTTACCTAAAAGTCCAGCTAATCCAGGAGGAAGACCCGCTAACGAAAACATAAAGATTGTCATCAAGACGCCTAACATTGGTCTCGTAAAACCTAAACCATTAAAATTAGAGATATCATCTGCATCTGTTTTCTCCGGAAAGCTATTTGCCACTATCATAGTGATTCCAAAAGCACCGAAAGTCATAGCAGTATAAGTTACTAAGTAAAAAAGTATCGCCGAAAGACCTCCTGTTTCTGGAGCGATAAACGCGACAAACATATAGCCAGCATGAGCAATACTTGAATAAGCAAGCATTCGTTTGACGCTTCGTTGTCGTAACGCTGACAGGTTACCAATCGTCATTGTGATAGCGGCGATAAACCAGATTGCATCAGACCAAACACTAAAGAGGTCTCCATGAACAAACAAAAGAGTCATTACACGAATTGCGGCAGCCACAGCAGCAGCCTTAACAACGCATGCCATATAAGCAGTGATCGGTGTTGGTGAACCTTGATAGACATCTGGTGCCCAAAAATGAAATGGAACCAATCCTATTTTAAATCCAAAACCTACAAGCATTAAGCCAATTGCTACGAGCAATATCCCCATATTCTCAGCAGGCATTGAGCTCAGAGCGCTTGCAATATCAGGAATTACAAGAGTGCCACTTAAACCATAAAGTAAAGACATGCCAAATAGCATTACAGCAGAGCTAAAGGAACCGAGTAAAAAGTATTTAAGTGCAGATTCACTTGAACGCGTCGACCAAAGAGCTGAACCGCATAAGCAGTAAAGCGCAATTGACATAATTTCAAGGCCTAAAAAGAGCACAATCAATTCCCGAGCGGCAACAAATATCATCGCGCCGACAGAGCACATCAACAACAATGAGAAGTACTCAGCTTGTGCACCAACGCCCTCTTCTCTTAACCTTTCATCACTTAACAGCCGGGTTATAAACGTTCCGATTAAAATCAAGGCTGCGAAAAAGAATGTATAAGGATCGGTAAATAGCAAACCCTGAAAGGCTGTACTTCCCTCAAAGAATTGACCACGGTAATAGTAAAGACTAACAAAAGCTACTAGAGTAAAAAGTCCAGCTGTGCGAGCTTTATCCCAAGCTCCCTTAATAAAGACCTCCATTAGAAGTAAACAAAAAGCCCCAAAGCTAAGTACGACCAATGGCGCTATTCGAAAAAGATCTGCCGATGAAAAATAGCTAGACACGCTCTTCCTCCTCAATTAACTGTGTAACGCCATTAACTACTCTTAAATTTCCACTAGAATGATCGTCGACATAAGCTGTCAAATCATCTTTTCTCTCCTCTACCATCTGGATATAAGAAACTACGGAAGGCTCTATCATTGAAAGCATTTTCTGTGGAAAGATTCCCATATAAAAGACCATAAACAGTAAGGGCAACAAGGTTACTAACTCCCTAGTATTGACGTCTGTCAAAGATCCATTTTTAGCTTCATCAATCTCACCAAACATTGTCTTTAGGTATAAGGTCAACATATAGATTGCACCCAGGACAACACCACTCACTGCAACAATTGTAATTAATGGAAAAGTTTGAAAGCTTCCATAAAGGATCAAGAATTCACCGACAAAACCGTTTGTTAACGGCAATGCAATTGAGCTTAAAGTAAAGACTAAAAAGAGAAAGGCAAAGACTGGAACCTTGGAAGCTAATCCACCATATTCAGAGATCTCACGTGTATGTCTACGATCATAAAGCACTCCAACAAGTAAAAAGAGCGCACCTGTTGAAATACCATGGTTCAGCATCTGATATATTGAGCCCGTTGCAGAGATCGTATTAAACGCGACAAAGCCAAGTACACAGTAGCCAAGATGTGAAACTGAGGAATACGCTACAAGTTTCTTAACATCAGATTGAGCCCAAGCTACTAAAGCTCCATAAACAATTCCAATTACCGCTAGTATCGCTAAGTATGGCGCAAAGACTTCTGCCCCATTCGGAAAAAGTGGGTAAGCAAATCTAATAAACCCATATAGTCCCATCTTTAACAAAACTCCTGCTAGAACGACAGAACCACCAGTTGGGGCTTCAACGTGAGCATCAGGTAGCCAAGTATGAAATGGGAAAATAGGAACTTTAATGCCAAATGCTAGAGCGAATGCCGCAAAAAGCAATATCTCTTCCTGAAGTGAAAAGTTTGTTTTAACGAGATCTGCGATTAAGAAACTTACAGCTCCAGACTGCTCAGCATGTTGCCAAACGGTGTAGAGCAAGGCAATCAACATAAGCACTGAACCAAACACTGTATACAGAACAAACTTCAAAGTTGCGTATATTCTGCGAGGACCTCCCCATATTCCAATCAAGAAGTACATTGGAAAGAGCATCATCTCCCAGAAAATATAAAAGAGAAAAGAATCTAACGCTAATAATGTTCCGAGCATTGCGGTCTCTAGCAACAGCATATTCGCCAAATAAGACCTAAGGTTAGTTTTCACAGAATGTGAAGCTAACACTACTATCGGCATTAAAAACGTTGTAAGCATCACTAAAAACACACTAATGCCATCAACGCCCAAAGAATAATGGACACCAAACCCCTGAATCCAACTAGCATGCTCTCTAAGCTGTAGCGCAGAGGATTCCGAGTTAAACTTCAAGAGCATCAAACATGAAAGACCAAATGTAATCATGCCCCAGAGAAATGCTACTCCTCTATAAATGCTTCCATCTTCCTTCTTAGGGAAGACATATAGCCAAAGAGCTCCTAACAGCGGAGCAAAGATTATCGCACTTAGTAAATTTTGATTAAAAACGTTTAGCAAACTGCCTAATGGATCCAGAGTCATCTAATCAATCTCTCCTATGCCACAATATAAAGGCCAATCACGAACAACATTCCAAGCACCATCATAAATAGATAGCTACGAATCTGCCCAGTCTGAACTGTTCGAGCAACCTCGCCACTAATCTCTACTACCATTCCAGTACCATTCACTGCGCCGTCAACGACTCCTCTATCTATGCGATTAAAAAATATTCCCGCTAACCCCTCTAACGGCTTCACTACAAACATGTTGTAAATTTCATCTATATAATACTTATTACTGAGTAGCTTATTGAGTAGCGGGAAGGCTTGAGAAACCTTCTGAGGGATTACCTTAAGATTTGTATACAAAAGCAATGCAGCTAATACGCCCAAAATTGCGGTCCAGCTATGAACTAGAGCGTCAGCCATACTTTCATGATGAAAATGATGGCCATTGTCAGGAACAACATGATGCAGATAAGCATAGAGATCCTCTCCGTAGAAACCTGCTATGCTAGCCAAGCTAGCGAGAACGATAAGTGGTATTGTCATTAGTAAAGGTGATTCATGCGGGTGGGCGTGACCTCGGTAAGTACCTAGAAACGTCATAGCCAAAGAACGAGTCATATAAAAAGCGGTAATTACCGCTGTAATAGAAGCTGCCAAAACTAACCACTCAGCAAATTGCGCCATAAAGGGATTAGGATTGTGTTCCATCGCACCTAAAATTGCATGCTTCGAATAATAACCACTCAAAGGAGCGATACCTGAGATTGCGATTGTAGAGATTAGGTATGTAACAAATGTTATCGGCATAACTTTGGCCAGACCTCCCATCTCACGCATATCCTGCTCATGATGGCAGGAGTGTATAACTGAGCCCGAACACAGGAATAGACATGCCTTAAAGAATGCATGGGTTACCAGGTGGAAAACAGCAATCCAATAAGCTCCAGCCCCAGCAGCCATAAACATAAAACCAAGTTGGCTAACAGTTGAGTAAGCTAACACCTTCTTAATATCATTTTGTGTGATAGCAATTGTCCCAGCAACAAAGGCAGTGAGCACAGCTACAATTGAAACTATCATCATAGCGTATGGTGCCATATCAAAGATAAAGTGTGTCCTGGCCATCATGTACACACCTGCAGTAACCATCGTTGCAGCATGGATAAGAGCAGAGACAGGTGTTGGGCCAGCCATTGCATCAGGCAACCAGACAAACAGAGGGATCTGAGCTGACTTACCAGTAGCTCCTATGAAAAGACAGATGGCGATACCTGTAACGATCGGTACCAATAAATCCATATTGGTATTATGAACAAACTTTGCAGCAAGCTCAGCAAAATCTATCGTTCCAAATATTCCGGCGCAGAGGAAAATTGCAATTAGAAAGCCAGCATCTCCGATTCTATTAACTACAAAAGCCTTACGACCAGCGCGAGCAAAGGCTTCGTTCTTAAACCAAAATCCGATCAAGAGATATGAACATAGCCCTACCCCTTCCCAGCCGATAAAGAGAATCAATAGGTTTCCACCCAACACTAACAGGAGCATAGAAAACAAAAATAAATTTAGATATGAAAAGTATCTATGCTTAGAAGGCTCCTCATTCATGTACCCAATCGAATAAAGATGAATTAGGCTTCCAACTCCAGTTACGACAAGGCACATGACTGCAGTAAGAGAATCGAACCTAAAGGTAAAATCAGCAGTAAACCCACCTATCGAAAACCAGGTAAAAAGCTTATCTTCAAAAACTCCACCCTCAGGTAGACTGCGAAAAAAATTAAAAACTGATGCGAAAGAGCATACTGCAGCTATGGTTGCAATCCATCCAGACAGCGCCTTGTTCTTTTTACCAATAACAAACGCAAGCGCCGATCCTAACAATGGGAAGAGCGGTATTAAACCAAGTTGAACTTGATGTGCTTCGTGTGAGGTCATAATTTTAACTCATTAGAATCTGAAGTTTCTACCGAGACGATTGCTCTAAAAACGGAAATAATAATTGCTAGCCCAACCGAAGCCTCAGCTGCAGCAACAACCATGATAAAGAAAACGCCAATTTGGCCCTCTAAATTCCCGTGGAACTTTGAAAACGCAACAAAAGAAAGATTCACAGCGTTTAACATCATCTCAATGCACATAAACATTACGATGGTGTTCTTTCTTAGAATTACGCCAAACATGCCTATCGAGAAAAGAATTGTTGCTAATACTATATAGTAATTAAGCGGCATCTTTCTTCTCCCTTTTCGACAAGATTACAGCTCCGACAATTGCCACCATGATTAGGACTGAGGCAGCCTCAAATGGAAATATATATTTGGTATACAGAAGCTCACCAACTGATTTAACTGTACCAGCTAGGTCAGTTCCAGAGCTACCAAACGCAGCATCCAGTCTTGGCACAATGTAGCGCGCTAGTGCAGCAACTATTGCAAACGAAGCAACTGAAAATAAGAGTGAAGGTCTCTCCTCAGCTCCCTGCAAAGAAAGCAGCATGATTACAAAAATAACCAAAACCATGATAGCTCCAGCATATACAATGATCTGAGCAGTTGCTAAGAAGTGCGCATCCAGCATCGCAAACAAACCTGCAATCATAAACATGTGCAAAACTAGCGCGAAAGCGCTGTAGAGCGGCTTTGGAATCATCACTACTGCTATCGCAGATAGTAACGCAACCGTTGAAAGTAAATACCAAACAATATCTTCCATAGAGTTACATTAGTAATTTAAGTGCGCCTGTTAGGAGCAAGTTAAACATCGCAATCGGAAGAAGCATCTTCCAACCCATAGTCATTAATTGGTCATATCTAAAACGAGGTAACGTCCAACGAATTACAATCTGTAGTACACAAAAGAAACTAACTTTCGCCATGAATACTGCGTGACCAATCAATGCACCCCACCATGTTTCTGGATAATGAACGAATGGAATATCCCAGCCACCAAAAAACATGATAACCATTAAGGCAGAAAGTAAGGCAATCTCAGCAAATTCGCCCAGCCAAAACAATAAGAACTTCATCCCTGAATATTCTGTAAAATAACCGGCGACAAGTTCAGATTCTGCTTCAGGCAGATCAAATGGGGCTCTTTTAGTTTCAGCCATCCCTGCAATAAAGAAGATGATAAAAGCTATCGGCTGTGTAAAGACTCCCCAGGCTGGCAAAAATCCAAATAGTAAAGTGGATTGTGCCTCTATCATTTCATACAGATCTAATGTCCCGTACAGAATGACCATGCAAACCAAACTTAACCCTAATGCAAGTTCGTAAGAGATCATCTGAGCAGCTGTTCTCAGCCCACCTAAAAGTGAGAACTTATTATTTCCAACCCATCCAGCAATCGTAGCGCCATAGACCGCTATCGAGCCCATTGCAAAAATAAACAAAATACCTACGTCTAATGATGCAACTTGTGGTCGAATATAATAACCAGCGATTGTAAAATCCGGCGCAATTGGAATTAGCGCATATGCTACAAACACAGGAAACGCTCCCATAAATGGGGCTAGCGAATGAACAAAGTTTGAAGTGTTTTCAGGCAGAAAGTCTTCTTTAAATAGAGCTTTTACTGCATCACACACCAACGTATTAATAATCCCCAGCACACCCAAAAGCCTAATAATTGGCATCACAGGCTTTAGTAATAGAATGTCTGTCTGGGCAAAGGCGCCTGCTCTGTTAGCGCCGATTCTATCTTGGATCAGAGCCGAACCTTTGCGCTCAACCCATACACAAAGCGAAGCAAGTCCCTGTGCTACTTGAAAGACAACAAAGACCTTTAGAAAAAGAATCAACCATTCCATCTGTTAGTATTTTCCTAAAGCTGTCAAAAATGGAGAATAAACTTCTCGCTTATCACTATCAGTTTCACCTGATCCGTCTAACGCAATTCCCTGACCTTTTACATCCTGTATAGTCGTATGCTGAAAGTTCTCGTGTGAAGCAAAAAACTCTAAAGTAAAATCACGATCATTTTTAGCTGCGGTAAGCTTAGCTCCCAACTCAGCTGAGATTCGATCTAGAATTCTCCAAGCAGACTCAGTTCCAACTGGAAAATCTAACAATCGATCAAGATACTGAAGCCTCTTAATCTGGTTGATCATTAATCCTGATTTCTCAGCTATAACTCTCTCAGGGAAAACTACACTTAATGCTCTTACCAAGGAGCTATCGGCATCAGCTAAAATTCCAATACTTAGACCTACCTTAGAGACTGAAGCCAATAGTTCATCAGTTCTATCCTCAGCGAACAGCGAACGTTCGCCAATAAACAAAACCGATTCTGCTTTTCCTGACCTAAGCGCCGCAAGCGCATCCTCATAATTTTGCTGAGCATTTCCGTTTACAAGACCAGCAGCTTCTGCTCCCATGATGTTAGCAGCAAAGTTTGGACTGATTAACTTGGCTTCGAGCTCAGATAATTCTCGCTTACGATATGCAACAACGGGAGTGGCTTCTGAAAATTTAGAATCAATGAATTTCTTAACAAGTGTCATCTCTTCAAGAGTTAAATCTGGCGAAATAAAAATATACAGGTTTTGAGCCGATAATTTTTTTGCTTCTGCTAAAGCTTGCTCAATCGAACACTGAGAACCTTTAAGCACAGGAGAAAGCAATCTATTTTCTGGAATAAATCGATGAAAGCCGTATCTGCCCTCATCACACATCCACTCTTTATTTACAAACTCATTGTAGCGAGCTTTGACTTGGACCACTTGGTTGTCCCGCACGGCAACTTTAACGTTACAGCCCGTCGAACAACCTGTGCAGATGCTTTCTGTTTCGCGCGTATACCAAATTCTACTATTAAATCTCCAATCTCTATGAGTCAGCGCTCCTACAGGACAAAGATCGACAACTGAGCCAGAGAGTGGGTTATCAAGCTGCTGACCTTCGCCAACAGTAATAACGGACTTATCTCCCCTATTAAGCATTCCAAGCTCACTAGTTTCAGCTACCTCGTCACAGAAACGGATACAGCGTGTACACATAATACAACGTTCACCATCAAGAATTACGTGAGGTCCTAATGGTTGAGCCTTTACCTTATTAACCTTGTCTTCCTCAAAACGACTAGGCTGAGCATTATACTTATAATGATAATCCTGAAGCTTACAGTGACCTGACTGATCACAAACTGTACAATCAAGCGGATGGTTGATTAAGATAAACTCTAACGTCGCTGCCTGCGCATCCTCAACCAACTTGCTAGTATGATGAGTTCTAATCACCATGCCATCTTGCACCATAGTGTTACATGCAATTTCAAGTTTTGGTCTACCTTCAATTTCAATCTGGCACATTCGGCAATTACCAGCGATTGAAAGATCAGGGTGGTAACAATAATGAGGAATGAAAGTTCCAGTAGATGCCGCAGCTTCGACCAGATTCATACCTTTCGGTACCTCAATCTGTTTGTCATCGATAGTAATTTTTACAAGCTCAGTTTCAGCCATGTTGCTCTAAAATGTATAATGTAAATCTGTTGCTTTAACAGGGTTCCCATTTAAAGCACGCTCTATCTTGATCTTAAACTCATCTGGATATTTCTTCATGCAGCTTAATGCAGGAGTTATAAGGGCATCACCAAACGGACAGATCGTGTGACCTCCAATTTGTTTACAAAGATCCTTAATCAGATCCATATCCCTTTCTGTACCCTGCCCAAAAGCAATTCGTTTAAAGATTTTTTCAATCCAGTGGCCACCTTCACGGCACGGTGTACACTGTCCACAAGATTCATGTGCGTAAAAGTGTGCAAGGTTTAAAGCAACTTCAACCATATCAGTTGTTTCATCCATAACGATGAAACCTCCTGAACCAAGCATTGAGCCAGCAGCCTGAATTGATTCGTAATCTAAATTTACACCTTCGAGTTCATCTGCTTTTAAAACGGGAACAGAAGATCCTCCTGGAATGATGCATTTCAGCTCTTTTCCATCAAGGATCCCACCACATTCGTTCTTTATGAAATCTAGAATTGGATAACCTAGCTCGACTTCGTAGACACCCGGCTTATTGATATGACCTGAGGCACTAAAAAGTTTTGTACCTGTAGATTTTTCTGTGCCAATTGCTGCGTATTCGCTGCCCCCATGCTGCATAATCCATGGAAGCGTTGCTAATGTCTCTGTGTTATTTACTACAGTCGGGCAACCATAAACACCAACCACGGCAGGATAAGGAGGCTTTAATCTCGGCTGACCTTTTTTACCTTCAAGCGATTCAATTAGACCTGTTTCTTCACCACATATATATGCACCTGCACCGCGATGAGTAACCATGTCATGCTTAAAGCTACTTCCAAAAACTCCGTCACCTAAATATCCTTTTTCATACGCTTCCTTTACGGCATTATTAAACCGTTCATAAGGATAGGCGTACTCGCCTCTAATATAGTTGCAGGACCAGTTACTCTGCAAAGCCCAGGCAGCAATCAACATTCCCTCAATACAAAGGTGTGGATTTTTTTCTAGAAGAACTCTGTCTTTAAAAGTTCCAGGTTCACTTTCATCAGAATTCATTAAGAGATACACAGGTTTTCCGGTATCACGTGGAACAAAACTCCACTTTAGACCCGTAGGGAAACCAGCTCCCCCACGTCCTCTAAGCCCTGAGGCCTTTACCTCTTCAATTACTTTAAGAGGATCCATCTGAAGAACCTTCCGGATAGTTTGATATCCACCACGCTTTTCGTATCCCTCAAGTGTATGAAGGTCTGGTTCTTTAATATCTTTCAACAGAATCTGTAAGTGCTCTGACACTAGATTACCTCCGAACGTGTATTTTTCATACCTGCACCAATTGCATCCTTCAACGTTGAATATCTAATATCAGGCTGAGTTGCTTCCAGCTCCTTGATAATCTCCTCCAATTTTTCAGGGGTAAGATTTTCAAAATACACATCGTTAATTTCACACATCGGAGCTGTTCCGCATGAACCTAAGCATTCAACTTCTTCGTAGCTCCACATGCCATCACCTGACACTTCATGAGGTAAAATTCCAAACTTTTGGTGTAAATGCTTTGTTAGCTCTTTGGCTCCTCGTATTGCACAAGAGAGCGTTCTACAAACCTGAAAGTGATACTTCCCAACGGGGTGCTTGTAATACATGGTGTAAAAGGTTGCCACTTCCATAACGTGTGCAGGTGAAACGCCAACTTTATCAGCAACCCACGCAATAGCATCTCCTGTAAGGTGCCCAAGCTCCTCCTGTGCCATGTAAAGTGCAGGCATAATTGCCGACCTTGCATTTGGGTACTTCGCCTTAATCTCTTCTATTTTTCTGTCTGCTTCTTGAGAAAGTCCCATCTATATATCCTTACCTATCACACTCTCCACCAATCATATTGATCATTCCAAATGTTGGAACAACGTCAGCGATAGAATGGCCTAACAACATCTCTTTAATAATGCCCATATGAATGTAACTTGGTGGGCGTACGCGACACCTATACGGCTTCCCACTACCATCTGAGACAACGTAGAAACCTACTTCTCCATTACCACCTTCAACAGACATGTAAACCTCTCCAGCTGGAGGCTCAACACCACGAATCACTAGTTCAAAGTGATTTATCATGCCATCAATGGATTTATAAACTTCATCCTTATCCTCAAGCACCACATGCGGATCGTCGATCGATATCGGTCCATCTGGTAGGTTTGCGATTGCCTGTTCGCAGATGCTCATCGACTGCTTCATCTCCTCAAAGCGCACATTGAACCTATCGTAATTATCTCCCTTTGTGCCTAAAGGAACTTCAAAATCAAAATCTTCATAAGAGGAATATGGGTTCGCCTTTCGAATATCGAAATCACCACCCGAAGCACGTAGAATTGGTCCCGTTAATCCATAACTAAAAGCTTTTTCCTTAGACACGACAGCTACATCACACATCCTATCTAAGAATATTCTATTCCTCGAAAGCAGCCGATCTGAATTATCTAAATGAAATCTGACACCCTTGAATGCCTCATGCATTTTCTCCGCAAAGTCAGCAGTTAGATCATGTTTCAACCCTCCGACTCGAGTATAAGAAATAGTTAATCGAGCACCTGTTACCTCTTCAACTAAATCCCAAAGGTACTCACGAGCTTCAACTAAATACAGAAACGCGGTAAATGCGCCTAATTCCATCGCACTTGCGCCAAGGCAAGTTAGATGATCACAGATTCGAGAGATCTCTGATAGTATTACACGGATGTATTGAGCGCGCTTTGGAACCTCAACTCCAAGCAACTTTTCGACAGCTAGAGACCAACCGACATTGTTGATAATAGGAGAAACGTAATTAAGTCTATCTGTATACGGAATGACCTGGTTGTAGTCGACCGTTTCACACATCTTCTCAAAACCACGATGTAGATATCCAACCTCAACAGCTGCATCAATAATCTCTTCACCTGAAAGTTCAACCGCGATACGCGCTGTGCCGTGCGTAGCTGGATGAGCTGGTCCCATATTAAGGATCATAGTCTCAGTATGCAGATCATCATTTAGTGCGCGAGGACGCATATGTGTGCTAACACCACCTATCCCAAGATCTTCATTAAAGAGGTGTCTTTTTAAGCTCACGCAGCACCTCCAGCTCTGTCTGACTTATTAATCTGGACTAATGTATGTCTGACCATATCTTTTGCAGTATTTCTCACTTCAGGATAACGCATCTCAATACGTGGCTGCTTCCCTTGTACAGGATAATCTTTTCGCAAAGGATGTCCTTCAAACTCTTCATACATCATCATTCTTCTAATGTCGGGATTGTTTCGAAAGTTAATTCCATACATGTCCCAAACTTCAGACTCTAAGAAATCTGCGGCATGCCAATAAGGCAAAACTGAGTCAATCGTTGGATCGCTCTCTGGCAAGGCGACTTTTACTCGCACAAAATAACCATGTTCAAAACTACGCAGGTGGTAAACAACTTCAAATCTATTGGATTTCTTATCGAGCCAATCAACAGCAGTAACGTCAGTTAACATGTTGAAAGTCAGATCAGGATCTTCTTTTAATCGCTTAAAGAATTCGCCAACTGATTCACGTTGAATTTCAACGACAAGATCGCCTAAATCGATTTTCGATACGACAATCTGCTGCTTAAATTTTGAAGATAAGAGGTCTTGTAAATGTTTTGTTTTCTCTTGATGCACACTCTCCTCCGAGGGCTACACACGGACACCAAGTCCAGTAACAGATGATTAGTACAAATATATATTACTGTCACGAGTTCAACCGCCCGAAGCTAAAAACATCGGTTTAAGCACTCGTGGGATCCTTCTGTGTTCCACTACTCCTGTATCATGCAATTAAAAGGAAAAGGGGAGCTTGTGCAAGGTTAAAAAGGTCAAAAAGCATGTAATTCTAAGCATATCAAAGTATTACTTTCGCTTTTGAGTAGAAAAATCTCAAATTTTAACAGACTAAAATTGATGTTTGTCATATTTTAACTTATTCTAACTGACTTTATTAAGTACGATTTATTCTACTGTATAAAACAATGTCTCTAACAGAAGAAGATCTTAAAATCATTGAGGAAGAGCAGAAAGCTCTCTCAAAAACATACTCCTCACTTGAAGATCAAAAAGATCGAGGCGCTATAAAACTTGTGACTGAAAGCAAGCGAGCGAGAGAATTAACTTCCGAACTAGTTGCAGCTCAACGTGACGAGGATAAAGCGCAAATTGCATCAGACGAATCAGTTTCTCATCAGCTGCGAGACATGAAGACGCAAGAGCTAGAAGATATAGATAAGCTGCTTAAAAGTCCCTATTTTGCTCGAATTAAGCTTAAGGAAGAGATAAACGGCCAATCAAAATCTTTGGAATATAAGATTGGTCATGCAGCAAATCCTGAGTGTCGAATTATCGACTGGCGTAAGGCTCCCATCTCTAAGCTTTATTACGAATACCAGGAAGGCGACGAGTATTTCGAGGAGATACAAGGACACGATAGAGAAGGTGTTGTTACACTCAGAAATACTGTGAGGATAACAAGAGACAAGCTTCAAAGCCTTACATGCAAGCAGGGAAGCTACTATCTGGAAGGCGAAGAGTGGAAATCCTCAGGTTCGCAAGCAAGGTCACGTGGAGAAGCAGGCTCTGCCGAGCTTCCTAACATTCTATCCTTGATAACATCCGATCAATTTCAGATGATTACTGAAGACGCGAAAACTGCGGTAATGATTCAGGGGATCGCAGGCTCAGGCAAAACCACTGTAGCACTACATAGGTTAGCTTGGCTTCTGCATGAAGATAACTCAGATTTAAATGAAGATGAAGTTGTAGTCCTCGTTCACAATAAATCCTTGAAGAACTATATCTCTCAGACGTTACCCTCGATGGAGATTCATGGTGTAAGAATTGCCACTTATCGAGAATGGGCCTATGAACATCTGAAATATTTTATTGAGGAGCGTAAGGCGACCGACATTCCCCTACACTATTCAACTGATAAGCCACCTGCCTCACTTATGCGAGTCAAAACTTCGATTGCCATAATGAAAGCGATTGATGAATACATTCAAGCTCAAAGCG
The DNA here is from genome assembly GCA_020635175.1 of Deltaproteobacteria bacterium. Lineage (GTDB taxonomy): Bacteria > Bdellovibrionota_C > UBA2361 > UBA2361 > J135 > JACKAH01. Next base: position 19,586 of record JACKAH010000002.1, on the reverse strand, counting down.
TTAGACTAGTGCAGGTTCTCAATGAACAGTTGGTTTGGGAAGACCTTCCATCAGGGTTGAAAGACATCTTTAGTAAGTTCTGCTCTGTCAAAGACAAAACCGGTATTTACGTTGCTCCACTCAGAATGCTACATGAACTTGAAACAGGGGTCCGTACAGGGTTAACAAAGATTGCAAAAGATCACCCAAAAGCAAAAGGTCTCGAAAACGCTGATAAAGTTATAGCGACTCTTCTAAAACGCATGCAGTTATATAGAGAAGATATCTTACAAATCCTGAACAACCCTGCTTCTATTATCTCTCACGACCAAACAAAATTAATAGACAAGGAACTAGTTTCTACTCTTTACGAAAGGATGAAACGAAATCTCTCAGACGAGACGCTTGAATATGGTGATGAAACCCTTTTTCTTAGACTTGCACAGCTTAAGAATGGTGGCTTAACAACACCTAGTGGTCAAATACGAAGATATGGACATATCGTTCTTGATGAGGCACAGGATTTTAGTGCATTACATTTCGCAACGATAATTGACAGCGTTAAGAGCAATAGAGATTTGACAATAGTTGGAGACGTCGCACAAAGCATTGATGAATCTTCTACCTTCCCTGGCTGGGATCAGCTTAGAACACATTGGGACTTAGGAGATGAGTACTCGAGTTTTGTTTCTTTGCACGTTTCACATCGATCAACTGCACAGATTATGAAGTTAGCTGATCATGTGCTAGGCACAAACAGGACAGAGGGAGGTCGCGCTGGAAAAGCTCCTAAGTGGATTCATGCACGCGAGGAGGAGCACTTTATATCAGATGTCATTCAGTGGCTAACGACAACTAGGGAGAGATACCCTCACACACTAACTGCTGTAATCTGCAAGGATAAGAAAGAGGCAAAATATGTGCTATCACTTCTTGAGCCTTCACTGGGTGGATCGGTTAGACTTGGGGACGATGAAACATTTTCGTTTGATTCAGGGATCGTGATCTCCGATGTTAAAAGTGTTAAAGGGCTTGAATTCTTTTCTGCACTAATCTGGAACCCATCTGCTAAATCTTATCCTGACAGCAACTTAGGACGAAACTTACTTTACACCGCGATATCTAGAGCCGAGCAGTACCTGTTATTAGTAACCTACGGGACCTACTCTCCACTACTTCCATCAATTAATTCAAAACTCGTACGTGGCACTGACTACACAATTGAAGAAGATGAAGAAGAAAGCTCGCAAGGCAATGGGTATCACTCACCGCTTAGATAATCGGAAGACTAGCAAATGCTACATGCGATCTCAGCCTAAAGCTGCTTAAGCCTCTCTGCAGCTGCTTCAATCATTGAATCTGGAACAGCAAAGCTAAACCTAAGAAAATTTGCCTTAGACAAATCAGATCTATGCTCCGGCAATAGAAAATCTTCAGCTGGGACTGCCCCTACTCCAACCTTTTCAACCAATTCGGTAACAGCTTGAAGCGATGACTTCCCAGGAAAGCGCTCTCTAGTATCAACAACTAGATAATATGCTCCTTGAGTTTGAAAGTATGGCAACCCTCCTGCTTCAAGTGCATTGGCTAGTAGCGATCTTTTCTTTAGATATGTTTTATTGAGCTCTGAATAATAAGAAGCTGGAACATTCTCTAACGCATACGCTACACCATGTTGTAGCGGTGTTGGCGATCCCAGATAGACAAAATCAGACACTGATTTAAACGCATCGACAATAGAATCTGGGGCAAGCATATAACCGACACGCCAACCAGTAATTGCAAAGGTCTTTGAGAATGAACCCATCATAATACAATTATTCTTAAACTCAGGAAACGATGCTAAGGACACAGGCTCATATCCATCGTATGTCATACATTCATAAACTTCATCAGTAACGCATAAGATATCATGCTTGAGACAAAGTTTACCTATTGAGATCAATTCCTCCTTTGTAAATACTTTACCAGTTGGGTTGTGTGGTGAATTCAAAAGCACAAATTTCGTAGCAGGTGTTATCTGCTTTTCAAGCTGCTCAAGATCAAAGCTCCACTTTGGAGGCATTAGATCAACTGTTTTAATTTTTGCTCTAGATCTTTGTAACGGATTCAAATGAAAAGGATAGAGTGGAGAAAATAAGATCACCTCATCACCAGGATTAATCAGAGTCTGACAAATTGTCTCAAACGCTGCGGTGGCTCCAGCGGTAATCAATAGGTTTCCTGCATCACAATTAATCTTGTTAAAATCTTGGACTCTTTTGAGTACCTGCTCTCTCAGTGGAGCAACGCCATCCATTGGTGGACATACATTGAAACCATCAGAAATTGCTTTTCTAGCTCCCTCTAAAACAGCATCTGGAGGATCGAGTAAGCACAGTCCTTGCCCTAAATTTACACCCTCTAGAGCGTTAACCTTAACTGTAACTTGCCGCATTAAAGCTGGATCGTAAGAGATATCACGACGCACCCTATCTGTCATAGTAACCACCCTCTATCTTTAACTAGAAACCAAATGAATATACTACATACAGAGCAGAAAACTATCTAAATCTTAAAAAAATCCTGATTGAACTCAGTAAAATCAAAGCCATACAGCGCGACATTTTGCCACATTGATTTTAAGTCCCCGAAATTGCATTCAATGAATGAAATCTTTTTCGGAGTTTTAAAAATGAAAAAACTAATTGCACCACTTCTTTTATTAGTAATTGGCTGTGGAGGTTCAAGCACCTCAAGTGAAAGTGTCTCTTTGGTTGACGAATCAGTCACCATAAGAGCAAGTCTTACTGACAACAAATCTAGCTATGCACCAGGCGATCTTGTTTCATACATGGTTGAGACAACAAATTTTACACTAGCAGTGCCTTTTAACTTAAGAACAGAGTCCGCACATGACACGGAGACAAACCATTTAAGCGACGAACTCAACCCCGACGCCAATGAGGGTCACTATCATGTTTACTTAGATGATGCTGATGGGACGGACCACCATCTTACCAGCTGGCAAATAGATGACTCATATCAACTTCCAGCTGAATTAGAATCTGGAACACATACATTAAGATTTGAACTAAGAGACAATAATCACGTAAAAGTTGGACCTGAAGATGTGGTATTCTTTGATGTTAAGTAAATCGAGTAGAAATAAGTTACCAATTTGGCTAAGGCGAACATTTCTAATGTTCGCTTGCTGCATTACCCTTGGAGCTGGAGTTTCTTCTGCTTGCGATCTCTGCGCCGTCTATAACAGTATCGAAGCACAAGGGGTCAGTGCAGATTCCTTCTTTATCGGAGCAACTCACCAATACACATCCTTTGGCTCCCCTGCTTTACTGCCTGGAAGAGAGATATTAGGTAAGCAACATCTTGAAAGTTTCACTACACAGATCTACTCAGGATATAGATTTACTGACAGATTTGGAGTTCAGGTGAACCTACCGCTAATAGAGCGAAAGTTTAGACGCATTAGTGATAATGTAATTGAAACTGGTTCGGAATCCGGACTAGGTGATATCTCACTCCTTTTTAAATACACACCAGCACAAATCTATTCTAGCGAAAGCTCCTTTTTCTATGAGTTCTTCGGCGGATTCAAACTGCCAAGTGGTGATTCAGACAGATTAGCTGAGGAGCAAGACGAGGCTGAAGAGAGATCTATATTTCGACATGGAAGCGTAGATGGAAATTTTGTTGCTGGCGACGATTTAGCCCTTGGAAGCGGATCTTTAGATTATATACTTGGGGCTAGCTTCTTTGGTCAGTACAGGTTTATCTCTTACAGTGGGAGCTTGCAGGGATCAATTAGAACCGAAGGTGATTATGATTATCAGTACGGCAATGACCTACAGTTCAACTTAGCAGCAGGTTACTTCTACGCACCTAGCGAGGATTCAACGGTCGATCTTCGATTACGCTTCTCAGGCGAAATAAAATCAAAAGATCAGATTAATGGTTCAGATATTGAGGGATCAGATGACACTGTCCTTTACCTTGGCCCTCAGCTTAGCTTTTCAAATTCAGGACTTTGGTATGGAAGTCTTGGAATAGATTTTCCAATTAAGAAAGATGATTCATCAGAAGAGCTAACACCTGATTATAGAGTTCAATTTACTCTATCCCGTAGGTTTAGAAGCTAATAAAGGTGGTCGAAGCATTTGCCTCGACCACACTAGGTCGTTAAATCCCTTATACTTAACGACCATTTACCCGCATTTTGGTAATCCGTCTCACTAACTCACCCGATTTAGCACTGTACAATTCACACCCGCAGAGGAGGTAGATATAGGGACTTCTACCTCCTAATAAACAAATCGCAACTTCTGCTGAAAAAAACTGTGCGTTTTGACACAAATGCTAAATTTTTCGTTGTTTTTTCTAATTTTGCTTTGTTTTTAAGAACTTAGAAGCGCGATGAAATGATGAGTTTTAACTAAATTCTCTCGATTTATAGATTCGGAGGCTAAGTAAACATGAAAGAGACCAAAATCCTACACGATTTTCCACTTCTGCAGGGGTTAACAGAAGAAGAGCACAAACATCTCCTAAAACACCTTATATATAGAGAGGTAGATAAAGGCACCTACCTGATGACCGAAGGCGAACAGGGAGAAACAATGTACTTCATAGTTAGAGGCAAGGTAAAAGTTGTCTCAGCAAGCGATGAAGGCAAAGAGTGCATTATCGCATACATCAGACCGCGCGAGGTTGTAGGAGAACTCTCATTAATAACTGGAAACAACAGAACAGCAGACGTTGTTACAGTAGAGCCAACATCATTTTTTGCTCTCAGAAAAACTGACTACGAAAATCATATCGTATCAAATAATGGATTCATTAGAGCCATACTTGGTCAAATAGCCAACAGACTCTGTAGCGCTTCCGAGAAAATTGGAGATCTGATGCTACTTGATGTAAATCAACGTGTCGAATCAACATTAGTTAGGCTAGCTAAAGATTGCTCAGGTCCAGAAAATATTATAACTAAGCGACCAACTCATCAGGAGCTTGCAGCACTTGTAGGAACCTCTCGCGAAATGATCACAAGAGCTCTTAAACGCCTTGAAGAAGACGAACGAATCCAAATCGAAGGTAAAGAAATTAGACTCTTGTGACTAAGAAACAATTTAGGCGATCTCTAGCAGAGGGATTTGCTCTAGTATTCAGCACTGTAATGCTTTACTCTCTCTACCCTCTCGCTACTTTCAGTGGCAAATGTGGTGGTTTATTCCCAGCGTTAAGCAGGGCTTACGATTGCACTATTCTAGAATTTGCAAGCAACGAAATGCATTTTATCGTACTGGCCTTTATTGTGACTTTTTGGTGGCAATTACTATTGTTATTCTTCTTGCCTCTTCTTATCCGATATCTGACATCCTTATGATAGCTAAAATGAAACTGAGATAAGCTTAGCTATCTTAGCGGCAATCCTTCTCGCTTGCTTAACTAGATATTGGCCCGCAGATTCTCGTTTTCTCTCACTTAACTTCCTAGTAATCCTCCTTGCTCTCTTATCAACTGCTAAAAGATTTGCTTTCAAAGCATTATTCTCTGACTGCAATTTGGAAATACTAACTAAAAGCTCTGATAAGGTTGCATTTGTTGCATCAGAATTAGCGTTAACAACTGTTAAATTAGCATTACAGTTTGCTAAGTCATCAGTTAACTGATTTACGCTTGTTCTCAAACTTGAAAGCAATAGATTCACTCCTGCCGCTGACTTACCTACCGTAATAGATCTGTACGCTTTTGAAACTCCCGTAGTAACCCCAAAGAAAGACTCCAGAGTTGCCTCGGCTCGATTTTCAAGAGTTGATAAAGGATAAACATCGCTCGTAGCACAGCTCACATCCGATACATTACTCAAAAAACTAACTGTTTGATAAAAGCTGTATCCTTCGGCTGCGAAAAACAACACATACACCTGATTTCCAGCACCTGCGTAATATCTGACGATTCCAAAGAGTGGTAAAGCCACAATCTCTTCTTTATCTATATCCAAATCGATATGAGTATGTGTAATTACATCTGCTTCATTTGGTAGAGCGTCAGATGCAGAATATGAAAAGTATCTTACCTGGCCGTCTGTGTCAGTAACGCTTAGCTCAATTGCACCTGATGTAGCACTAGGCAGCTCAACTACATAGCCAAATCCCTCAAAGACGTTTGAAACTCTCTTGCCCGATAAAGTCGTAGCGACACTTCCACATGGGTTCTGTTGAGCCTGCAAAATGGCTGGTAAAAACAAAATTGCAAACACTAGAAATCTTGCTTGGCAGATGCAAGCGCTGATAAAACTCCTCATTTCAATCTCCTCGTTCAGTATAACTCGAGTGACACACCTAGCTTCTGTGAATATTATGCAAGGCAATTAGGATAATGTGCCTTATCCACATTATTTTACGTTTACTAAAATTACGTTTTTAGGCGCCATCTTCTTGATATAGTTCATATTTTCTCTAATCAAGAATAATCTAACAATAGTCGACTATATTATTAAGTGGTTTCTGGGGTTATAGATAGCATGGGTTACCTGCTAATTCTGGATTTTTTAATATGTTTAGGAGCACCTACCTGATGAAATCCTTCTTGCTAACTTTTCTCTTCTTATTAACTTGTTACCATTCAAAAACAATTGCATATGCCGAAGACTGGAGTTGGACCAACGAAACAACTCAAGCAACTACAACCGATCCAGGGTTAAATTATGGGACTGGATACAAGAAAGTTTTTTGTGAATGCGCAGCCAACACAGATAAGAAAGACGACTGTGAGAAAGCAAAAGCTCCAGCATGTAATGGCCTCTGCAGTGGCGGAGCTACGATAATTGAATATAACGGGGACCAAGGGAAGTACGTTAAACGAACAACTGATGTTATTGCAACATGTTCATCGGTCAAGCGAGAACAAGTAACAACAAATGGGAACACTTCTTGGGTATTAGTGGATCCACCAACCTGCACTTGCACTGGTGAGGTTAAGTCTTACATTACACAAGAACTCCAAGCTAACTATAGAGTATTAAGAGCACAGTGGATAGCCAACGGAAGTGATCCTGATTCAGAACCAGTTGATGAATCAGCGGGTGAGATAACTTTCGAGTGCTCAGGAGGAAGCCAATGTACAAACAGCTTTTGCACTGCTCGAAATGCATCTGGAAAGCAGATTGAATCTCAGTCAGGTATCAACGTGTGTGAAGCATCTTAAGCTAGAGAGAAGTAGAATGAAAAGATTATCAAGATTAACATTAGTACTTATTTTGCTTTTAGTCTTAGCTCTAGAGGCCCAAGCAGAGTGTAAATGTATTTTAAATGGAAGTGTTTACGATAGCGCTGGGGGAACCTGTGAGGGAAGTAGTTCATGCAATGCTCCTTGCCAAGCTATTGTTATCATAGATGATGAGCCACACACCTGGCCAGGTGGAACATGTGGTCAGCCTCCAACGCCTTGTGTATGTAACTATGCTTCAGGCGATAGCCCATCAAAAAATACTACTATTACAGATTGTCACGGAAATAAGCCAAATTGTGACTCTAGTTGTACATATGCAAACACCAAAAAATACATCGACGCTGTAAAAAGCCTTGGTGGAGTAGTTCAAAAGAAACAGGTAAATAAAATTTTTAGACTGCTAGGAAGCAATTTGAAATTTGGAACCTGCGAATAATTCAATCTATTTTATAACCCAAGCTGAGCCATAAATGCAGAAGGCGTGGCTACCTTAAGCTGGTTTGAGCTAATATTTTTAATGTTACCCGCGGAAACGCCTGTACTCATTTCGTACGCGTATTTAACAAGCCGAAGCAAAGTATTGTTCTCAACACTTTCATATTTCATACAAATTAACCCTGCTTTTTTCGAATGAAGGGCAATATATTCACCAGGAAGAGCTACTGCCCAGTGGTCCTGATCTTTCACAATCACGCTTGCATTGATATAGCTGCCATTTCGAACCTGAATAGATGTCTCTATTAACGAAAATCCATCTCTAGGAACACTAGTGCTCGTTACATCGAATGAATTAAAAGCAGCATTTTGACGAATTTTAGCAGAATACTTACCCTCATCATTAACAATCTTTAAGAAAGTGTTATTTTCAGAGAGAATAACTCTACGTTCACTACCCACTCTCTTATTGTATTTGATGCAGTTTGAATTTGTATCGTGATTCGTTTCAGAATAGGCGCAATTAGTTTGTAAAAATAACACTAAAGAAAACAAAAAGTGTAAAGACTTGAAACTACCTACACTACGCGCCATATAAAACCCAATACGTAAAAACCTACCTCATATAAGCTGTGCATTTTGCACACTTGTAATATATTATGCATAAGCTCTTCTAGAGTGTAACATATTGAATTTAAGCAGGAACTAAGAATAAATCGTAGGGTTTTACATCTGGCATCAGAAATTCACACATTTTAAAGAAATTGAATGTGCAAATAGCACATCATTTGTCCTACTGCGCATAAATACTTAAGACGTTAGGAAACAGATTGCGCAAAGCATGTCTTTGCGACTTATTTTGGGTGTTAACGAAATATAAGGTAGTCATGTTCACATCAGGTTTTAAGAGATGTTCTATTCTCGTACTTGTTTCGATCTCTATATTCTCACAAAGAGGCTTTGCTGATTCGTTTGCAGTTGACGATCCTTTGAGCAATGCAAATAATATATCATCAGCAAGCTCATCATCAACTACTGCTTCTTCTGTATTAATCAATCCATCGTTTCTGAGATTAATTGCAAAGTTTTTCGGAAAAAGCAGTCGATTTGTCAAATTCTTTAAAGCAATTGAACAATACATCTATGAGGCTAGCAGTTTAGTTGGTTTTTCATATAAAATTGGTGAATTTTCAATTAGCGCAACAAAGCTCGGAAGAAGAGAGATGCAAGGGATGCTCGAATTTACTGAAGAAAATGTTGCAAAGTGCTCTTGGTGGAGAAAGATTTTTACTAAAAACACGAGACTTGGAAAAGATGCACAGGGCATTGAGTTAATTTTTGAACGTTCAGAGGAAACTGCTGTCGAAGAGAACGTTTATCAACTAATTGAGGATATCGGCATTCCCACTTCTCAAATTGGTTCTAGTACAATCGTAACAGGATACAACAAACTCAGACTCCAAATCATCAAAACTGGGGGTCCAAATGGAAAAACGATCGTAGGTTTTAGAGCTTATCAAGCAAATGGTCGTATGCAAGCTCTAATTGCGATTGAAGCAAATGGCACCAAGCTAGAGGAAGAGATCTATGAAACTTTTAGGCAAGGAAATATTAATTTCACTGCGATTGCAGACGCTATAGAAAAAGCAACGAGTACGAGCACGAGCGGTACTGCATTATCAGCTGTGATAATTGTTACAGTCGGAACAGGTTATATTAGTTACACAACAGAACCATTGCCCGACACTGTTTCAAGTAGCACTTCTGGAACAATTGATTGTACTCAAGATGAAAGCACAGATCCATTTCCTACGTTCGGAGGTAGTGGTGGCTCTGGCGGCACTACTGGAAACGGAGGACAAGGCGGCTCAGGTGGAACTGGCGGCACTGCTGGAAACGGAGGACAAGGCGGCTCAGGTGGAACTGGCGGCACTGCTGGAAACGGAGGACAAGGCGGCTCAGGTGGAACTGGCGGCACTGCTGGAAACGGAGGACAAGGCGGCTCAGGTGGAACTGGCGGCACTGCTGGAAACGGAGGACAAGGCGGCTCAGGTGGAATTGGCGGCACTGCTGGGAATGGAGGAATCGGTGGTGAAGGCGGCCAAGGTGGCACCGGAGGAGCCGGCGGAGAGCCTCGTAAACCTCGACCAAGCGACGATGATGATGACGGAGAAGATCCTGCTCCTGCACCAAAGCCACAAAAACCAACTGGCGGGACAACTCCTGCTACACCGGCTGAGAATCCAGGAGCAACTGGAGATGAAGCTCAAGCAACTTTTAATGTGTTTTAACCATTTTTATTAGGACGAAAATGAAAAGGTTTTTAAAGACAATTGCTTTCGTAATCTGCGCAATCTCGATTCACAATCTTGATATGCAAAATGCCGTTGCGCAGAACAGCAGTCCGATATCTGAATCAGATGCGAGCGCGCTAGCGCTGCATAATCAAAAAGTTCTAGAGTTGATTCAACTTATTTTAAACTCTCTTGATGCTCGGATTAATCAAATAGTAATCGGAGCAAGAGGTGATGGTCCAGATGATACCGATCCCTGCGTAGTTGAAGCTAGAGAAATCTTATCAAACGCGATTAAAGAAGGCATCGGATACGATGATCTGCAGAACAAAATTAAAAATCGCTTCAATGCGAGAGTAGTAAAAAATGGAGAGAAAGTACTATATTTTTTTGTAGATAATGACACAGGCAATGCTTACAGAATTGCTCAACGAGGAGAACAACTATTTATCGCCCTTGATCAAAATATCTCTGCAGATCCAAACAGTCAAATTTTGTATGAAGGATCTCCGGAAGGTTTGGATGATTGGTTTTACGCATATGCTAACGAACAGCTCTCAGATTATGCGATAAGTGGTACTTTCTTTTCAGCTTTTGAATACATAATACTCAGGGATCTAAGAACAGCGCTTAACAGAGGCTTTAGTATGGCACTCTGGTTTCAAATCTCAGAAGAGGTTCTCGATGCCATTGCTCCTGCTTCTTCAGATCAGACAACTCTAGATCAATGTGCTAGATTTGGAACAGAGCTAATACTCGCTGACATATTAAAGAGACTAACAATAATGTACGGACCTGAAGTACTTGCAGCATGTTCAGGAACAACTGCAACTGCTGTAGGAGTTGGAGTTGCTCCATTTGTAATAGTTGGAGGCCTTGGCTATTTGCACGGCGAGTGGTTTGCAGAAAATTGCCCTGCAAACTCAACCAAAAAGGCTCAAGAAGCAGCGATTAAACGATCGCTCGAAGATATGATTGAAACGCTTATAATAAAGTATGTGACAAACGGTAATGGACTTGGTGGAAGCATTACAATCAAACCTGGAGATACAAATGCCGATGTATCAGGTCAAGTTACTGACGCAATTAATGGATTAACCCTAAGCGAGAATTCTCCTGATATTGAAGATGCTCTAATCAGACTTTTTGCTTGGCTAGCAAAATATTACTACCAAAACCGTGATGAACTTAGTTTTTCTAAGTTAGATGATTTTCTGGATGATTTAGAATGGACTCAGTTCACACCTCAAGCCTTTACACTAGATACAACTGGAAAAATAAGACCTAATAGTCCCGATTCCGATCGAGTAAACAAACCCTCTCCTTGTAAAATTTTTGAATTTTTGAAACTAATAGTTGATTACAATGATTGGTTACATCCAGAGTTTAATCTAAACACTTTAAGTGAAGCTGAAAGAACTGAGAATATTATCAACAAGTTTGTAGCTAAACTTAAAGACTCTCAAAACCTGACAGATGAGCAAGCTAATAGGATTAGATCAGCACTATTAACATTAAGCAGATATTGCGAGCAATATAATGCAAATTCTCAGTCTAGTTCTAACGGTGGAACAACTAGTCCTACAGGAACAGGAAATTCGACAAATACGAATGGGACAACCTCTGGAAACTCACAAACCACGAGTAATAACACAACACAACAAAAACCAATTCCTATTACTCCGGGCGTGCAGATTCCAATAACTCCCTACACATCAGTATGCATGACCCAAACTTACTATGGACAGCAAAACGCTCTGCTTTGTCGCAAGAAAAAGAAAAGCGATCCAAATAAAAATAGCCAAGGTACCAACAATCCACCTCCCCCACCTCCTCCTGGTGGCAATGGTGGAGGTAACGGCGGAACAGGATCAGGATCTCCTACCGGCAAACCAAAGGGGGAAGAACCAAAAGAAGAGCCAAACAATGCTAAAAAACCTGCTAGGCCAAAACGACTTGGAGCAACATCTATGTCATTGGTAGCCTTTGATGAAAGAAAACAAGAATTAGTTAAGTACACAAATTTTTGTAGTGATGTTTGCCTACAAGCACATGCAGATTACATTTTTGCTCCACTCCTAAACGATGGAGAAAGAGCATTCTGTAAATCTGGAGAATGTCTCGTATTGAACAACGATAATTCAGAGATAACTCTGGCAGAATTAATGAATCGCAAAACTCCAGAAGATAACGAGTTAGTCGAAGAAGGCATCTCTGAAATTGATCACATATTCAAATCTATGCCTCAAAGCTGTTCAGAACAGGAGGAGTGTTCGGCCTCGACGCATTCAATTCAGATATTCAACTACTAAGGAGTAAGATATGAAGATTTTTTGCAGAGCACTCCTAGTAGTTTTCTTAGCAAGTGGATTCGTCGCGACTAGCAATATAAACCCTAATAGCGCATATGCTGCAAACCCGCTTAAAGCCTTTATAGAACGGCTAACTGAGAAAGCTGGCACTTTTCTTAAGAAGTATATAACGGGAGCGATAAGAACTAGATATAAAGCACTTTTACAAAGTGTCAGAATCTACTACCGCGACTCTGAGGGCAAACTGATTCGAATTACGATCGAAAATTTAATTGAAAAAGCCAGCGAAACAGCAGCCTACGATGCTATTCGCCTACGTCAGATTATTGCAAACCTATTTGATTCAAGCACAAATGCTATAAAGACAACTGTGGCAGAAGGAAGTAAGTCTTCACGATTGATCAGCTTTACCTCAGAAACTCTTGGTACTTTATCCTCTCGTTCAGGCAGAGTAACAGCAAAGCTAAAAGAAGGCGCTGTAGATCTGGCACATTCAGACGCTGCTCATATTGACTATCAAACCCGTATACTAGATTGCTTAAAAGACCGTTTAAAAATAAAGGGAGCTGCTCCTACACACTCTCACGTAACAGTAGAAGCAGTAACTTCAGCGGGCAAAAGCTTGGGTGAATATCAATTTACATTTTCAAAAATGTTTTCAAAAAATGGAGGAATAGTTTATCACTTAGAGATAGTGGGAACTGATGTAAACCTCCAGCTTGTATTTGGCAGCTTAGATCTACAGAAGGCTACAAATTTACTTCAGTTGTTAATTCAAGAAGCCTTAGAAATCTTAGAAAGACGTGAAGCAGCTTCCTTCTCAGGTGCTATCCTAAGAGCAGCAGAAAAGTTCGAGCGGACGCCTCTATTCAAAAACATATTAGAAGAGATGATCACAAGCTTAGGCCTGGTAATCGCCTTGCCAGGATTAACCTTTGATCCATCAGTTTGCGATATAACAACAAACACAAATGGCACTATCGATGCAACTGACACTACCGACACACCAGACTTCCCAACATTTGGAGGCTCGGGTGGTTCTGGAGGAAGCGGAGGCACGGGAGGAACTGCTGGAAACGGTGGTCAAGGTGGAACTGCTGGAAATGGTGGAAAAGGAGGTTCTGGAGGAACTGGCGGCACAGGAGGTATTGCAGGTGCCGGCGGTGAAGCTGGTCAGGGTGGCACCGGGGGAGAACCTAGAGGTAAACCTAAACCTGACGATGATGATGATGACGATCAAGGAGGAAATCCGAACCCACCGCCTCAACCGAAACCAAAACCAAAACCCGAGCAACCTGAAACAACTGGACAACATCAGAGCAACACAACTCAGAGCTTTAGCTTTCAATAGGATTTTTTATGGTAAGATTTGAACATGATGAAGCCTTTGATGATAGAGATGCCTTTGAAGCTGATCATACAGTTGCAAGAGAAGCATTAGGAGAGTTCGCTATAAAAACCGGACTAGGAAATGGAGAATCACCAAGCGACCTTTATTTAACTCTTGATGAATTTCAGCAGCTTGATCATCCAGGTCTTACAGGATCTCCTGCCGTGCTTCCCTCATTCGCTGATTTACTACAAGCTGCATCACTACGCCCCCCTGAGAGTAGAATCTTCGTCTTTGATACAGTAGAGGGGGATGAAAAACTTTACGTCCTAGATAGCTTGGCTGATCTAGATCGGTTTCTTGAGCTATACCACAGTTCATCTGATAAGGTTATCTGGTCTGAAGACATGAACTGGGTTGTATATCTCACGCATCATCAGGGATTTTACTCTAAAGAGTTGTAGTTAAGTATCTTTCCTCTATTATCAAGGTATCAGGATTTCAAGATCGTATAAGGTTGGAGCGGGTGAAGAGATAGGCTTCGCCTATCTCATAGAGATTCACAGTTTTATCCGTTCGAATCTCTTCACGAAACTCATTATACTTTCCTCTATTATCAAGGTATCAGGATTTCAAAATCGTATAAGGTTGGAGCGGGTGAAGAGATAGGCTTCGCCTATCTCATAGAGATTCACAGTTTTATCCGTTCGAATCTCTTCACGAAACTCATTATACTTTCCTCTATTATCAAAGTATCAGGATTTCAAAATCGTATAAGGTTGGAGCGGGTGAAGAGATAGGCTTCGCCTATCTCATAGAGATTCACAGTTTTATCTGTTCGAATCTCTTCACGAAACTCATTACACTTTCCTCTATTATCAAGGTATCAGGATTTCAAGATCGTATAAGGTTGGAGCGGGTGAAGAGATTCGAACTCTCGACCTCTTCCTTGGCAAGGAAGCGCTCTAGCCAGCTGAGCTACACCCGCGTTAGGCTGAGCAATTTATCTTCCCCTGCCCCTTTCGTCAACATCCACGGACACAAATTCTAAAACTATTCTAATAATTTAAGACTTTTGGGCCATTCATAAGCCATTGATGAATGATTTTCTTTTGGTATACTCTGCCCAAAATTGATTTCTAACCATATTTAAGAGGTAAAAATGAACGACTCTTGGGACAAGATGCGTCAGGCAAAAGAAGACAAATTCTTCGACGATCAAAACAAGCAAGCTATTGAAAAAATTAAAAAAGAAACCGATCCAAATATCAAAAGAAGCCCAATCACCGGGAAACCAATGGAGACCGTTACCTATAAGCAGGTAGAAATTGATAGATGCGTCGATTCTGGTGGAATCTGGTTGGATAAAGGCGAGTTAGAAAAAATCATAGATGTTGCCCTAGCTGAATCAAGTGAACAAAGAGAAGATTGGCTAAAAGATCTGTTTGGTTTTATCTCTAAGAAATAATTTTACCCTAGGCAGCTATGACCTATGGCTGCCTATTAAATTGCCCCCCTTGTCCTCTGTTTAAAAAATGTCGAGAATTATTGCATGAAGTTAATGCAGCTTTCATTTTTTAACCTATTCAAATCCAAGAAGCCTCAGAAAAAGAAGCGCGCCCCGACTCGATCGCCAAAGAAAAGAACCGAAAGATCTGATGAATTTCTAAAATCAATTTGGGATAAACTCTGGATGGAATACTTTCCAACTCGAAATGATCTTGCGGCATATACAATTCGCTGGAGCAACCGAAGGCAAAAAAGAACCTTGGCCTCATGTAGTTTAGAAAATCGACGTATCGTCGTAGCACAGGAGTTGAATCATCCAAAGTATAGCATGCATCTAGAGCCATTGATCTACCACGAGATGTGCCATGCTGTCTTAGGCTACGAAGTATCACAATCTGGCGAAAAGAGGCTCTGGCATGGACCCGAGTTTAAACGTTTAGAACGACACCACCCAGGCATCAAAACACTAGATAAATGGATTCACACAGGGGGATGGCTCTCTGCGGTTAGAGCACATCGCGCTAGGGAAGCGCACAAAAAACGTAAATTTCAAGATGTAGCATGAGCATTTCGAGACGAGATTTTCTAAAACTGGGATTTCTAGGCAGTGCTGTAGTTACCACTGGCACGACCTATGCGATCGGCACAAATCAACTCGCTGAGAAAGTCGAGACGACAGTTAAGATTCCCAATCTACCAAAAGCTTTTGATGGATATAAAATTGCCTTCATTGCGGATATTCATCTAGGTGTTTATCTCTCAAGTGAAATGCTTGATTATGCAATTAATCTTGCAAAAGGCAGTGAGCCTGATCTGTTTTTGTTAGGAGGCGATTACATCTGGATACAACGTACAACTCTTGCTAGTAGCATTGCACAGCTCAAGAATCGAGAATTTGAAGGCTATCCATATGGAAAAAGAATAAAGGTTATTTTCGAGACCTGTGCTGACCTTGTCTCTCAGGTAAACGCCCCAGATGGAACTTTTGCTATCTACGGAAACCATGATCGCTGGGAAGATCCACTCAGTTGCAAAGATTCATTTGTCTCTAAAAAAATTGAATTACTTAACAACAAGGTCGTCACCGTTACTAGAGCCGATTCGACATTAGAATTACTCGGTACAGATGATTACTGGACTGGCGCCCCAACAACTGCTGGCTTAACAGATCAAATTGATAGAAATACGCTCAGAGTCGTTCTTTCCCATAACCCAGACTACGTCTCCTACCTAATTCATAAAACGCCCTTCTATTTTCACCTAGCTCTCTGCGGTCACACACACGGTGGTCAGGTTCAAATCCCTGGATATGGACCTATTGTTAGCAATATCAGAGATTTAAGGCTTACTGAGGGACTTTATCTGTCTGAAAAGGGCAATGTTTACACTACTCGAGGAATTGGAACTGTCGAGCTTCCAATTCGAATAGCCTGTCCTCCAGAAGTAAGCATAATCACCCTTTCTACCTGAATCCCTTGCGAAAAACGTTAAATTTGCTAGTCTCCCCCAACACATTTAGCACTCCGGTGTGATTTCAGTAAGTGAATACCCTCTTTTTACTCAAAAAAATCGAGGCTAAGCCCTTTACTTTTTTAATAAAATCACAATAATAGGCCGTCGCTAAGCAGATTGTAGTGAAATTTTGCCAAAAAATTTCCACGAAGTTGACCCTTTTTGTGGAAAAATTTGGTAGTATATTAATTTGACACGATAATCGGGAGTTTTGATATAACGTGGAAGGAATAGTTAGTTCAGATAGTATGACAGATAGTTTCAACGACGATAACGAATCTAAAGAGATCGGCGCAAAGAATGGTGCTACAGCTAAAGCTGCACACGCCGCTAATTACACAGGCGTAATGAAAGTAAATGACGACGCAGTCAGCGAACGCCCGAAACCAGCACATGAAGTTACAGTTGATCACAACGTTGAAAAAGCAATGCGTGTTTTAAAGCGTAAGCTTATCCGAGAAGGCCTTTTCAAAGAGCTTAAGCTTCGTCGCTATTACGAGAAGCCGAGCGAAAAGAAAAAGCGCAAAGACAAAGAGTCTATGAAGCGTGTTCGCAAAGAAGAGGCGCGCGCAAAGAAATTCATGAACGGGTTGGTCTAAACCACCTCTTTGTTCTACACTCTATCTCAGAACTTAAAGTGATTTATTCTCCTAAGTGAAGACACTTAATCGCTACATTTTTTCTGAGATAATGCATTTCTTTTTTATCTGCCTAACGATCTTCTTAGGCATATTAGTAACTGCACGTATCTTGAAACTCACCTCCCTTGTTATCAACAAAGGAGTAGAATTCTTAGACATTGTAATCATCTTCATGTCTATTGTTCCTTCATTTTTAGAGCTAGCAATTCCCATGTCTGTCTTGCTGGCAACACTATTAGCATTTGCACGCCTTTCGTCAGACTCAGAGATTGTAGTAATGCGAGCAAGCGGCATAAGTCTTCTGGCCCTTATTAGACCTGTTGCCCTGTTTGGCTTAGCTGCAACATCGATCAGCTTCTTAGTAGCGCTTTATCTTAGGCCAATAGGAAATGCGACTCTCGCGAACTATCTCTTTAAAGTTGCAAGCAGTCATACGACATCTGGCCTTACGGCTGGAGTTTTTAACGAGCTTGGAAACATCGTCATATATGCAGAGAAGATCAATCACTCCACTGGCGATCTTGAACATGTCCTGATTGATGATAGAAGAAAACCGGATCAACGGCTTATTATCGTTTCTCAATCTGGAGTCATAAGCTCTAATAAACTTGATAGAACAATAAACATTAAACTCTTTGATGGGACAATTCACACTCTCGAGAAAAACGACACTTACAATCTTACCCTTTTTGGCACCAATAATATATCTGTACCTCCTGACGAACTAGCCCAGCCAGATGAACAGAAAGGAAAACGTCCGCGAGAACTTCTAATTCCTGAATTAAAAACAAAGATAGCGATTCTAGAGCCAAACCTTGAAAAGCTTGAATCTCTTGAAGAGCAATCAAAGATGCTCAAATATGTTACAAGTGCAGAGATTGAAATTGCGCGTAGAATCACCATGCCACTTGCCTGTGTGATACTGGCCTTGTTGGCCATGCCGCTTGGGATACACCCTCCCCGCTCCCAAAATTCATGGGGGCCATCACTCTGCGTAATCATAGCTCTTGTAGTATTTGTACTTTATTACGGCCTGCTATCTGTAGGCATGTCGCTCAGCAAAGACGGCTCAGTTAGTCCCTATATTAGCCTATGGATCCCGAATATAATCTGCGCTCTAATTGCCACAATGACATTAAAAAAAATGGGTTCAGAGCAGTGGAATTCATTTATTCAAGCATTCGAGCAGACTTTATCAAAATTTAGCAAAAAGCTTTTTCCAAGTTAAACCATGAAAATTCTGCATAGATATATTCTTTCACAGTGGCTTAGAAACCTAACTATCTGTTTAATTGCAGTTACCTTCCTTTTTACATTAATAGATTTCTTCGATCGAATTGATAACATTGTAGAAGAAGAGGCTTCTTGGGTTCTGACTGTCATGTATTTCCTATACAAGATTCCTTTAACTGTGCACTTAATGCTCCCCGTAGCTGTGCTTGTTGCAACGATGTTTACTATAGGAATGCTCTCTAAAAATTCTGAAATTACGGCCATGCGCTCATCTGGCGTAACATTATTTTGGCTTGCACGACCACTTCTCTTTGTGGGCTTAATTCTAAGTTTAGCTTCAATTGTCTTTAATGAAACAGTTGTTCCCTATTGTTCACGCAAATCGAGTGAAATCTACAATCTCGATATCAAAAAGAAAAACGAAAGTGGCAGCTATAGCAAAGAGAACTTTTGGTGGCGTGATAAGAATACATTTTACTCTTTTGACATGTTTGATTCTCGAAAAAACGAACTCGTTAACTTTTCGAGATTTAATATAGATTCAGGATTCAACATTGAAGAGCGAACCGAATCGCCTAAAGTAAAGTGGCTGGATCAAAATCTAGGCTGGAATATGAAAGATGTCGTCAAGTATGACTTTGCTGACGATGGAGGGATTGCCGAAAAAGAAACATATTCTTTACCACTGCCAATCGAACAAACCCCGAGATATTTTTATGATGTAGAGCTAAAGCCTGAGGTAATGGGGTTTTTTGCACTTAAAAAGTATATGAAAGCTCTCAAGAAAGACGGCATCAGCATTGAAGAGTATAAGGCAGATCTTAGAGCCAAGTTCTCATTTCCTTTCATTAACTTTATCTGCATATTGATTGCTCTTCCATTTGCGCTAAAGGGATCTCGCTCTGGAGGTATGGCCTTTAGTTTTTTAACAGGTATTACCATAGGTTTTGGCTATTATTTCATTCACTCATTTGCAATTGCTCTTGGCCGAGCTGAGCTCTTAAACCCGATGGTCGCAGCTTGGTCTGCAAACTTATTGCTGGGATTTGTTGGACTTGTGCTAAATTGGGGAGCAGAAGCCCCATAAAGATTTTTCCTAGGATCTTAAATG
>JACKAH010000019.1 GCA_020635175.1 Deltaproteobacteria bacterium | reverse complement strand
TAGCTTCATAAAGCCAGTTTGTAATTATCGATGTTGGAACTACAATCAGAACAGGACTATTGTTGCCTTGATCCTTTAGGTGTTGCAAGAAGGCTAAGGTTTGAACAGTCTTACCAAGACCCATTTCGTCAGCTAAGATTCCACCGAATCCAAACTCGTAGAGAAAATTAAGCCAATAGACGCCTTCTTTTTGATATGGACGTAACTTGCCTTTAAAATTCTTGCTTATCTTAATTGGTGCAATCTTTGTAAAATTTTTGAACTTCGCTGTGAATTCATTGAAATCTTTACTTGTTGTGATCTGAATTGAGTCGCCAGCATCCATGCTACTCAGACTGATTGCCTGGGCAGAGGATAGTTTTGTCCTAATTGCATTGCTCATCCAGAAGCTGCTGTGGAACGTCCCTAAAATAGCTTGCAATTTAGAAAGACTTCCACCAGGTGCTCTAGCATACGCGCCGCTGTCTAGTTTAATCCAACGATCACTCTCATTAGTGGTATTTTTAAAAAGTGAACTTATCGGCACATTAGCATTGTTTTGAGTCAATGAGATGTGACAGTCAAAAGTTGCATTTAAATCTGAATTCCATTCAGATTTCGTACCAGATATGTCTATTAATAATGTTAACTGGGAAAATTTAAGCGAGGATTTAATTTCATTAATTCCTTCGATAATCCATTCCTTAGAGAAGGATTTTTTTGCGTCAGCTACAAGATCAAGAGCGTCATCTCCGCTTACACGGAATCTCTTAATTATAGGGTCAAAATAAAATCCAACATTTTTCAAATGCTCAACATGTTGCTGCTCAGTTATTCTGTTCGGTAGAAAAACAATATCGCTATCTTCAGCTGGAGTTGGGTATTCAAAATCCAAAACCCCAACAAGCTCAATTTCCTCTTGGGAAGTAAAGCTCGGTTTGCTTTTTAGGTTTAGGGAGAGTTTTGGATTAGGTTCAGCGACTTCAGCATCCGGAATAAATTTAGTTCCTTTTACAGTCAGATATTTAGTTCTCTTCTGACTTGTATTAAAAATCTCTAAAATTGTGCCACTACGATATTTAGGAACGACAACTCTACTTCCCAATGGAAATAGGGATGCAATTCTGGAAGCCAGGGGTGTAAGCTTATAAACTGTACTATTAATTGCCACCCAATATGGTCCTGTTCCTATTAGATCAGAGTCTTTTTCGATCAAATTACCATCTGGGGTCATCCAATGAATTTCAAGTTCAAGATCAGTTTTGCGCCAATTTATTGTAAGCTTCGCTTCTAGAAGTTCTTCCGAAAAAGAGACCTTTTCGGTTTTTTTGTCCCGAGCAATCTGAACATCCTTATACTCTTGAATGATTCCAATAATTGGTTCAATGGCTTTACTTGTATTTACATACCAAAATTTTCTTTCTTCATCCCAGATTCCTTCTTCCTGCAGATACTTAAGCAGAAGATTATCTAAAGTTCTTGAAGAAGGACGTTTTTCAATCTCTATTAATGCAGGCACCTGAATTTCACCTGCAATTTCCATCTGAACACCTAATCGATCGCTTCCAACATCTAGTGATATTGTTACTGGAGGATGTTTCAGTTCTGAAGCTTGAATTGGTATCTCGTTTTGAATCTCGCCTAAGACCAAGGCAATTTCCTCTGGCGAAGATCCAGTTGGTCGATACATCGACTCCGGTTCATCAAATCCAGCGCGATATTCAAGTAGACCCAAATCTTTAGCAGCCCAGAGGAGTGCGACGGTATGTTTGCACCATTTAGATCCATAACCAGAGCAGGTACAGTTAGGCTCTATTGAATTTTGACTTAGTATATAGAGGCAGGAAGTTTCAGAATGCTCTTCCGTTTCTCGAACGTTGCCATGAATTTTCTGATCTACACGATAGCATTCGTTTACATAAGATCGATCTGCTAGTGAGATGCCCTGATCGATTAGCTCTTTTGGGGCAAATCTTTTGAGGTACTCTAAGACTTGATGATGCTGATCGGTTATAAAATAGACCATTTGATATACGTAACACAGCTAAAGATGTTAAGGAAATGTAGAATTTTCCTATAGATAAATTATCAGAATTCCATTAGTGAAAAGATTTAGGTTTTATGCTGCAAGACCACTTGCTTTTGCAAGCTGCCTTACAAAGCTCTCACCTTTTTCCCTAACAACTTGATCAGTAGCAGGTGTGAGCAGTCTTGGTCCTGAACCTGATAGTTCTCTTGTTGCATCAGAAGTTGGTTCAATTTGTTCTGCTACAGGAGCCTTATCACTAGCTTTCTTTACGAAAGGCGATAAAGGATCGGCTGACGGCTCAGTGAAACTCGGATTAAAACCAACCTGATCTGGTTTTAGAAAACGCGCTCTTTCAACTGCCTCTAGTTCAAAGGTTGGATCTATCGAATCAGGACCAAATTCTTCACGTATACCGCGAACAACTTCTTCTCTTAATTGACTAGTTGGAGCAGGTTCAGGCCTTAAATCAGCATCATTTTGTGCAGTGTATTCATGAAATTGTCTCTCGAAGCTACGCCAATCAAACGAGCTTGGAAGAGCTGTTTCTCGTAGTGCTTGGTCAACAACATCGTCAACACGCGCATCCACTTCTGCATCAACAACTATAGAGCTTCCAATCTGTTCTTGGTATTCAACTAGCACTTCACCTTCAGCAACTGCAACAAGACTAGCAGTGGTAAAGCTGGAGGCTGCGAGATCAGGATCACTATCTACAAATGTAGCTACAGCAGCACCAGGGGCGTACTCTTCAATCAGCTCTGCAAGCTCATCTTCTTGGTAGGTTTTAGCTTCCATCGTTCTCAAACAAAGTTTTAATCAGATATTACACTAGCTTATACTCTAATTCTAGCATTCTCTAAGGCGCTAACATAACAAATTGAGTTGATTTTTATCTAGTATCTTTAAATTGTTATGCTTTTCGGTTAATTTTCAAGTTTACAGACTGCCTGTATAAATAGACGTAATTGCAGCATATGTCTGATTTAGTTCGGTTTGAGATTTATATTCACGCACTTGGGTTCAATCATGCGATGTATCTTTTTTTTGTTATTCGTTGTTATTTCACAGGCACAAGCTCAAGGCCCTCATTTCTGGCCACATTGGGACGATGGCAAAGCTGAAATTAATAGCTACGAAACTGTAATTCCTAGTTATGGCGAGCTTAGAAACGGTGAGAGCGTTTTAATTTTTGTAACTGAAGACTTTTCTAAATCTTCACAAGTAAGAGTAAATCGTGATCTTCCGGATGAAGAAGTAGTTAAGGTTTTGAAGTTAAACCATATAAAAAAATTCGTTACTGGCAGCTATGACCATTCATTGATGCTATCTACTTTTAGCCCCCTAACAATTTGGAATCAGAAGGATCAGGATTTTGGAGCTATAACACCAATTAAGGTTTCCTACTCTTCACAAGAATGGAGCGGAAATTATTACGAACAGCTTAATGCAACGAGTAAGGGCTATCGTTGGACAATCCACTCGTACCTTGAGGGAGAAGGTGATGCTTTCAGAACATACGAATATAAACCCCACTTTTTCTTAGAAGATGACCTGTTTGTAAGAGTTAGAAATCAAGTCGCATCATTTATGGGCGATGATTATTACATGCTCACATCATCGATGTATTCCAGATTGCAGAGTAAGCGACCTGAATGGCAAAGAGTTAGAGTTTCGCGCCAGGTACAATCGGTCGCTTTAGATACAGTGCTCGGTAAAGTTGAGGCCACTGTTTATAATGTATATGGCTCTGATCGAGATTATACGATCTGGGTTGAGAAAGAGTTCCCGAATCGAATATTGAAATGGAAGATAGATTTTAAATCTGGTAATAGTTTTCTTTCAGAAGAATCAACCCTAAAATCAAGCATTAGGGAGCCTTACTGGAATCAAGTTAAGCATGAAGATAAAGTAGTACGAGATAGAGAGAAGCTTAACCCTATTGAGTAGCTCTAGCTAATCTCAGCAAAGGCTGCTCTAGCTTGCTGTATAAAAGCTGAGACCTTGCTAGGATCTTTTTTGCCTTTTTCGTCTTCGACGCCAGTGTGACAGTTTACTCCCGCTGGCTTAACCATTCTGATTGCATCGGCCACGTTCTCTGGAGTAAGCCCACCAGCTAAAAATATAGGTTTCGAAGAGATCTCAACTAGCTTTTTGCTAACTTCCCAGTCATGAGTTTTGCCGGTCGCTCCTGATGCTTGAGTATCATGATCGTAGGTGTCAGTAATAAATGCATCTACATAAGCACTAAAATCATCAATTATATCTCCAAGCTCCCAAACATCATCACCCTTAACGATTAAACTTTTCATAATGCCAACGTTTGGAACAAGCGAGCTTAATTTTTTTAGTTCATCTTTTTCAATATCACCATGAAGTTGAACAATCACAGTTCCAAGTTTATTGCAGAGCTCTGCGATTTGATCCGCATCGTTAAGATAGGTAATTAGAACCCCCATGGAAGAGTGTGGAAGTTTTTGTAGAGCTTGGCATGCATTGTCATGAGCGATCTCATCTTCATGACAGTTCATACATAATGGTACGCCTATGTAATCGACACCATTTCCAGCTAAAATCTGTGCATCTTCGTCGTCAACAATACCAGCAATTTGAATAATATTTTTCATCCCTACGCCCTCAGTAAGATTCTTAGTGCTTCTGATTTATTCGTCAGATTCGATGGGATTTTAAAGGGTATGGAGCAAGAAAGCTGAATTCTCTTAGTCACTGAATTTGCTATTGTTTTTTGCTCCGTTTGTTAGCCATCAATCCTTGGCAGGTATAATTCTCTTCCCATGTGACATCTTTACATCTTTCTCCGTTTGGGAAAGAAAGTGAGAATGCAGTAGCTTAGCGGAGGAATAAATGAATAAGTTTATCTATCTGATCTTAGTTTTCGTACTTTTTGGAGCAGGATATTCTCTGCTTTCCTCAAGGCAGGAGAGTGCTTCCAAGAAATCTCCGGACAACGTTTCTCCCAAAGTTCAGATTGAAGAGGCTAAATCAGAAATACAAGAAGAGAGACAAGGGATGCGCGACTTAGATCAGGTGGTGCCTGAATCAAAGCCAAAAGAGCCGCTGCTAGATGATACAGGAAGTGATTCTGAGGTTGGTCAGAACTCAGATCCCGAGATTAGTGTTGATCCTGATGAAGATGCCGTTGAGCTTTCTCAAGAAGATCTAGAGTTTTTGAAGAATAGAAATTTCCACGAATTTCTAGAATACAAAAGTAATCAGAGAAAAGCTGCAGAAGGGGTAGTGGTCGGGGAGGAGGAAGAAAAAGTTGCAGATGACCAACTAAAGCAAGACCTGCTTAATGCGTTAAGATTAAAAGATGAAGATTTGGTAAAGGCAAAAGAGGCAGAACAGGAATCGATTGAGGAGTAGTTTGAATAGGAAGCCCAAGGGGCTTCCTATTGCATGAGCTAACTAGTCAACCATTTCTTTGAGTTTCTTCAAAGGAGTGCACTTAACTCTAGTGCTTGCTGGTTTAGCTGGAATGTCCATGAATTCACCTGGCTTAAAAGGATTTGGGACATTTTTTCTTGCAGGACGAGCAGGCTTTTTAACAGCTTTGATCTTTAGCAATCCTGGAAGAGTAAATTGACCAGCAGCACGCTTTCTGATGTGACGGCTAACAAGTTCACCTAATTCTTCAAATACCATGTTAACATCTTTTTTAGATAGACCAGTGTTATCAGCGATTTCAGCGCAAACTTGTGACTTGGTCATTGGCTTAGCAACAGCACCTTTTTTTGCCATTTGTATTCTCTCCGAATCAAAATAATAATAAACATCAAGAAGCATCATGCCCCTCGAGGGAAATCTTAACTATAAAAAACAGCGCCAGCAAGAGATTTGTTGCCATTTTAGGCCTGTTTTTTCGACTTTTTCGTCTATTTTTTGTGATTCACAACAGACTTCGAGCAAATAACTGAGCCTAGAATGACTGCAATTGCACCAAAAAAGATATCTTGGGTAAATTCAATCGAGAGATAGAGACAGGAAAATATAGAAGCAAGTAGAGGGGTAGCGTAGGAAAGTGCTGAAATAATCACTAGATTTCCATGCTGTAATGCCCTGGACCAAAATATATAGGCGAAGCAAGTTGGAACTAAAGCAAGAAAAACTAGTTCAGTCAGAACATGTAGATCCCAGATCGATCTTTCAGGGACAAAGACTGAAAAACAAAGAAATGTTATTCCCGCTAAAAAAACAAAGATAGGGATTGCTTGATCGCCACCGTTGGGAGCGTAGAGCTTTGTTAAGTTTGAATATAGAGCCCATGAAATGGCAGCTAAGAAAGCAAGTCCATAGGAAAATAGATTTTGTTGCGCATGAACAATTAATTCAGCAAAGTTTAAACTTGCTCCTCGGTTTGCGCTTAAGCTGATACCATATGTCGCTAGAAGCATACCTAGAACTATCCACCACCTAGCTTTAAGTTTATGAAGAGGAATAGCAAAAATTATAGTAAGACTAGGCCATAAATAATTAATCAAACCCACCTCAACCATTTGTGTTCTATTTAATGCAAACCCAATTGATGAGTAGAGTGAGAAAGAAAAGAGAATAAAGAAAAATCCACAATAAATATAAAACCTCGAAGAAAGATTAAATAAGGCAGCTCTTTTCTCGGCTCTTGTATAGAAGAGAATCATCCCAAACAACCCACCAATCAGATACATATAAGCGGTAGATCTTATAGTTCCAAGCTGCTCAGTCACTGTTCGGCCGACTGCAAAGGTGCTACTCCAAAAAAGGATCGCCAACAGAGCGTAGATGTTTCCGTATTGTTCTTTAGTTAAAACAGGCATTTTTGGCATTGCCCATGTTAGAACTAAGCGTAGGCCCTGAAAAGGTTTATAAATATAAAACGAGCTCCCAGGATTCTGTTAAGTAATTAGAATTTTTGAATCTTTTCCTTGCAAACACTCACCCAAATATTGGGTAAAAGCGTAATGGCTCTACCCTTAATATTTCTCGTTTTGAAACAGATGCTTAGAGAAGGGATCTCAAAGCAGAGGTTTTTATAAAAGCGTTTTATCAATGAATGAGCTCTTACTGACCATAGCAGGCTTTTTACTGATTATCTTCTCAGCCAAGGAGATTGGTCAGCGCTCGCTTAAAATAGGGCTACCACTAATATCCGGGTTCATTCTAACTGGAGTAGCATGCGGTCCGTACGTACTTGGTTTTTTTACGCGAGAATCTGCGCATCATCTAATCTTGATAGATGAACTTGCTCTGCCATTTATCGCACTAGCTGCTGGAGCTGAAATTCATTTTGCAGAGTTAAGAAATTCGCTTAAAAAAATTCTCAGAATTATAAGCTGCATTGTTGGAGTTGTTATTGTCTTAGGCACCACAGCACTCTACTTCTTATCAAATTATATTCCATTTACTTCTGATTTTACATCAGAGCAGATTTTTGGAGTAGCGGTACTCGGTTCAATCATCCTAGCTGCGACTTCACCTTCTTCAACAATTGCTGTGATTAAAGAGCTGAGGGCAAAAGGTAAATTTACGCAGCTGGCACTGGGTATAACTGTTTTTATGGATACGATTGTAATCTTAGTTTTCGCGATCGGAACCTCATTTGTTGATTCAGTTTTTCATGGTTCAAGTATAGAAGCTGCTTTTTTGGCACATGTGATTGGAGAAATTTGTATCGATGTCATACTTGGAATTTTAATTGGATTAATCGTAAAGACAGCTTTCGCACTGCCAGTATCAGAAGTTTTTCATTCTATGTTTACTTTAATTGTCGGATACTTAGTGTTTCATGCCTCAGGTTTGTTTGCTAATAAAGAGCTTCCAATCTTGCATTTCAAGCTTTTCGGCGAGCCTCTGCTTATCTGCATGGTCGCGGGTATGTATGTTTCAAACTTCACCCGATTTAAAACTCCTCTTTTGAATTTCGTAGAAAGTGCCGCTCCTGTCATTTTTATAATATTCTTTACAGCTGTTGGGATAGAATTAGATCTCGGTGTACTGAAAGAGAGTTGGAAAGTAATTGGAGTTATAATCCTTGTTAGGCTTTTTGCTATGTATAGCGGTTGTTTTATCGGAAGCAAGATTACTAGAGCCAGTCCAATGCATTCAAGGTACTTAGGGTTATGCTTTATAACGCAGGCGGGTGTGAGCTTAAGCTTGGCAAAGGATGTTGGGGTAAGTTTTCCTGCATGGGGAAATGAGTTTGCATCTTTGTTTGTTGGTATAATCGTAACTGATACTCTAATAGGACCAGGTTTTTTCAAACTAGCACTACATAAAGTTAAAGAAGCTCATACTAGAGGCGCTAAAGTTGATGGTGCTGGGGAGAAAGCAGTTATTTTTGGAGTTGAGAATCAATCACTAGCCTTAGCTAAGCAACTTAGTGCCAACGGCTGGAAGGTCACTGTAGCTAACCTCGCATTAAATCCAGTAGATTCAGGGCCAGGAAATGGGGTTGAGATAAAAGTTATTTCAGATATTTCGAAGGAGACACTTAAGGATCTGGGGCTTGATACGGCAGATACAATAATCGTGATGCTTGATAACGATACAAATTTTAAGATCTGTGAGGCGGCTTATGAAAATTTTGGCACCAAGAAAATGGTAACTTTACTTCAGGACAGAGGCGATGCGCATCGATTCTATGAACTTGGGGCGCTAATTGTCGATCCCGCTACTGCAATTGTGAACTTACTTGATCATTTCGTACGTTCACCAAGTGCGGCAGCTCTGCTGCTAGGGCAGGAGGCAAATAAAGATGTTATCGAGTTTGGCGTACGTAATGAGAATCTACATGGTTTAGCCTTAAGAGATCTGCATCTTCCCTCTGATTGCTTAGTTCTTTCGGTTCGACGCAAAGGAAATTTAGTTCTGTCTCATGGCTATACGAGGTTACGTATAGGGGATGAGGTAACTGTTATCGGATCAAAAGAAAGTTTAAATGAAGTTGCTATAGCTTTAGGTTAACTCTATTAGCTGATCTGTCACTTTCTGAATGCTCTCACCAAAGCTGATAATGCCTTCAGGGTGACCTCCCATGATAATTATCCTACTGTTTTCTTCATGTAATTCTTGACCAAGCTGCATAATTGCATATGCCATCTCAGGTGTTCCATATGGGATTAATTCACTTGTAGTTGGAAGCTGATTTAAATACTTATCCCACAGGTTTTTGCTGTGAACATGCACAACAGCACTTACATTATTTGAGGACGAGTAGAGAGCTGCATGAGTTAGGGACTCTGAGGAGGCCTTAATTGGGCCACAGCAACTTAGAGAATTCTCCTCAAAATCAAAATCGGTTACAAGCGTAATATGATCCTGAGTTAGTTTTGGAAGTGAGCCTGTTTGAGTGCCTGAGATATAGAATCGATTACCAGATTCTCTGATGCTGATATTTCCAAACCCAATCCCATCAGGATAAGATCCGATTAAATTATGATCGTAAAGAGACTGCCTACACTGAAGAAGTAGATCAATTTTTGTGTTGCTAAAAGCTCGAGCCTTTTCCCATTCACACTCAAACTTAATATACCCCTCATCAGTCACGGTGAACCTTAATGCATAGGGAAAAGACCCTGCATTGAGCTTTCATTTGCATCACAAATTCCACGCTCTGTTATAAGACCTGTAACAAATCTAGCTGGAGTAACATCAAATGCGAAGTTTGCAGCATGGGAGTGTTTTGGGGTCAACAAGATCTGCTTAATCTCATCATCTACTAGGCCACTAATATACTTAACTTCAGTATCGTCTCTTTCTTCTATTGGGATCTGTGAGATCCCATCTGTTAAATTCCAATCAATTGTAGAGGAGGGGAGAGCTACATAGAATGGGACGTTATTATCGTATGCAGCCAGTGCTTTTAAGTAGGTTCCTATCTTATTTGCGACGTCTCCATTACGAGTGGTTCTATCCGAACCCACAATTACAATATCAACCATGCCGTGCTGCATTAAATGTCCACCAGCATTATCAACTATTACTGTGTGCGGAATTCCATGTTGTCCTAATTCCCATGCGGTTAAGCTAGCTCCTTGGTTCCTCGGCCGAGTTTCATCAACCCAGACATGCAGGTCTATTCCTTTATCAAAGGCTTGATAAATTGGAGAGGTGGCGGTGCCATAGTCTATACAAGCTAACCATCCAGCATTGCAATGTGTCAGGATGTTAACCGGATTGCCTTTCTTAATCTTTGCTAGATCTTCAATTAAAGGTAATCCGTACAGGCCAATCTTTTTACAATTTTCATATTCTATCTCTGCAATTCTTTGAGCGCATTCGAGAGCTGCAGCAATTAGATCTCCTGACTTAGATTGTTCTAGCGCATTAAGTTGTAATTCAAGGGCCCAAAAGAGATTTCTAGCTGTTGGTCTTGATTCTCTAAGTCTATTGATACAAGTTTCAAGACCTTTCCCCTCCAAAAGACCAAGGTAAACCCCAAAGCCTGCTGCAGCTCCAATCAGGGGAGCACCACGTACATGCATGTCTTTGATTGCAATATAGACATCTTCAAGGGTACACAGATCTTCAATAACGAATTTATGGGGTAGAAAGCGCTGATCAATAATCTGGACAACACTAGGGTTCTCGGGTTTAAGCCAGATTGTTCTCTGCTCTTTGCCATTTACCTGCATAAATCCTCCTCTCTAATAACACTTTCTTATTTCTGTCCTAGGATAATAATGCATCAGAATGTCTCTATAGGATTTTCCGCTAAGACTCATTCCTAATGCACCAATCTGACATAATCCGACTCCATGTCCCCAACCAGCACCAAAAAAAGAGATCGCCTCTACTTGGGAGTTCGAGTTTTCGTTAATCACAGCTTTAAAAGCACTGCTATACAAAAATGTCTCGTGCAACAATGCTCTCAGACTATATTGAGTCTTTATTGTGATTACTTCTTGCGAAGAATCCTTATTGATCACGCTTATTTCGGCCTTAGTATATCTCCCAGATGGACTACGATCCAAGAACTTTATCGCAAGTATTGCAAAACAGTTTTTATATCCAAATTTATCTCTTAAATTCTTACAAATTACTTCTGCTGATGTAGATGTCTGCCATCTAAAATACCGACTTGCGACATCTACTGAACCTAAATATTTAGGCAACTCTTCTTCGGGTATAAATATTGGCGAACAGTAGCAATTAGAGCTCTCATTAGAGTCAAGCCAGGCTGTAAACTGATCATCTTTACTCAGATCTACTTTGATAGGATTTTCCGCATCCGAAGTTGCAGTTAAACCAGGGACATCAAATCCAAAAATTATCTTAGGATCATCAATGTAGCCACCGCAAGATTTTGCATAATATGCAGCGCAGACGTGATTTGACTTTGTAACTAAAAATTCTCCATCGCAGTCTTGAACAGCATCAATCGAGCTTTGTAGTAGGTGAGTTGTTCCTTGGTAACGCTGACAGTCATCATCATTGCAGATCTGAAAAGGTTTATCCGGATGCTTATCAGTCAAAAAAACTAAAGCCCACGATCTAGCAGCTACAGCTTGAGATTTTGCAAATTCTTTTGGGCAAGCGGAACTCATTTCGGAGGAGATGACGCAGGCTAGGTAGCTCTCTAGATCTATTTTATTAACAACGATTAGCCCTTTTGCTCCAATATGAATTTCAAAATCACCTGGATAAGTTTGATCTATCTCTTTTTGCCAGTGAAATCCCCGACCAGCACGCATGGCATAAAACATTACGCCAGATTTAGGAGCTAATTCGCTTTTATCTAATACTTCAACTGAAAGAGAGGATTGAAACGAAGCATCGTTATCTTTAAGAAGCAAATGATTACCAGAGCGAGTCAATGTGCAGTTTTGACCAGGTGGTATTTGTACCTGCTTTAAGCCATCAGATAGCAGAATTGAACTTCGCTCAGATTTAAAAGTAATACTATCTTTCTGATCCTCTTCTAGAACAATTCCGACAAGTAAATCGATTGAATCAGTTGGTGGACAAATTGATTTTACTTCTGGCTCTTTCATAATTAATCTTTGATCTTTATCATAGCACCCCAAAGGAAGATACAATATAATAGCTCAATGATTACGAAGTGACGCTCTATGATATTTAGTCGAAAGAAACACAAGCTTC
Source organism: Deltaproteobacteria bacterium (assembly GCA_020635175.1). GTDB lineage: Bacteria > Bdellovibrionota_C > UBA2361 > UBA2361 > J135 > JACKAH01. Next base: position 18,401 of record JACKAH010000019.1, on the reverse strand, counting down.
CGAAATTTCCTGATTACATTGCACCTGCTTTTAGAAACATGTGCTCTCCTTTATCAGAGGAGGATATAGATAAGCTTCGGGTTCAACTTTACAACTACATGGGTGAAGTTGAGGAAGAGTATCGAAGTGAGGGCATGGTCGATCTGGATCTAGCTCGCGAAATTGCTCAGCGTTGCAGTTTGCTCTTAGATGAATATCCTAATTTACCAGAAATGAAGAAACCCCTTGCAGCTGGGGGTGTAAAATACTTCCTATCGGATGGGGATGGTATTTGTGACTTTTCGTTTGCATCAGGTCTGCTTGATGATGCACAGGTCATCAACCATGTGCTAGAAGAGCTAGCGCTCGACGATAAGTTTATTCAAGTATCCAAATATTCATAAAAAAAGGCCACGAGTTACCTCGCAGCCTTCTTCAACATAAGCAGCTAGACTAGCTTATGACTTGGCTAACCAACGATCAATAATTTGTTTAAAGTGATCGAAAGGATATGCGCCTTTAACTGCTACTCCGTTAACAAAGAATCCAGGAGTTCCAGAAATACCATGCTGTTTAGCAAGCTCTTTGTCTTCATCAATTTGCTTTTGGATAGCAGGATCGCTCAAATCTTTCTTAAATTTAGCAACGTCAAGACCGATCTCTTTGGCTGTCTTTTCATAGAAAGCATCGCTGAGACTTTTTTGATTTGCGAAAAGCTTATCATGCATTTCCCAGAATTTGCCCTGTTTGCCCGCAGCTAGAGCAGCCTTAGCAGCTGGTTCAGCATTCTTGTGGAACGGCAATGGAAGGTTTTTAAAAACAACTTTCACATCATTTGGATAAGCCTTCATGACTTCCTCCATAGTGCTCATTCCTCTTGAGCAGAATGGACATTCAAAATCTGAAAACTCAATAATTGTTATTTTCGCATCGCTTTTTCCTTTTACAGGAGAGCCAGCGACCTCAATGTTTACAGGGTTTTTAAACTGATCTTCTAGAGCTGCAGCTTCCTTCTCGGCACGCTCTTTTTGAGCTTTCGCTTGAAGGTTCTTAAAATATGACTGAGCAGCTTTTCCAATAGCTTCTTGGCCTTGGTCAGTTTGTAAGTACTGGTCTAGAGCCTTAGAAAGATCTGTTTGTGAAATCTCTGCTTTTGCATCAGTAAGAGCCATAGAAGAGGCAATCAATGCAGCAGAAAAAAGTCCCACTACTTTTTTCGTCTTCGTCATACGTTAGTTCCTTTTGTTTATTACTAAAAAACATGCATTCTACGACACGATTAACCCGCCGAAGAATAATAAAGTGAATGTAATCTTAGCCTGACATTAGATGCAAGCTATATATATTTCAATTTGACGTGCAGATCGCAGATATATTCACAAAACTTTGTTTTATTAGCGAAAATTCGAAAATACTCATAATAGACCGAATAAAATCAAAAAAATGATTTCCCTCGGTCTAGCTTTGGCCTATAAATTGAGCGAAAAGTTAAGATTATCCGAAGAAAGGAATGATTATGTTACGAAAGATCTTTCTATCTTTTTTTTGTTTAATGTTTTTAATGACTGGAAAAAATGTAATGGCAGATAACCTGACTGCGACAATTGATACTTCAAAAGGAACAATCAAGATAAAATTGTTTCCTGAACAGGCACCTTTGACTGTTGCAAACTTTGTTAACCTTGCACAACGTAAGTACTATGATGGCCTTAAGTTTCATAGAGTTATCAAAGATTTCATGATTCAAGGTGGAGATCCTACTGGCACAGGTAGGGGAGGACCTGGATACCGATTTAAGGATGAAATCAATCCAACCTTAAAGCATGACAAGCCAGGAATGTTATCTATGGCTAATGCTGGCCCGAATACTAATGGAAGTCAGTTCTTTATTACTCATGTACCAACTCCTTGGTTAGATGGGAAACACACAATCTTTGGTGAAGTTACTGAAGGCCAATCTGTAGTGGATACGATTGAGCAGAATGATGTGATGACAACTGTGACAATTGAAGGCAACACAGATGCACTATTATCAGGACAGTCTGAGCATCTTGATATCTGGAATAAGACTCTAGATGGAGCTGAGAAGGAAAATTCTTAAGCTTCACTGATAGCAGGGAGGGGAGGAAATCTTCCTTCCTGCTCTTAAGGTTGAATCCTGCCTGTTGTGGCTTTAATTGGATCTGGAAGTTTCGCTCCCCAACGCCTCAATGTTTCAATCGCAAATCTCGTTCTCTCTCCGCCTATATCCCACGGTTCGAAATGAATGCCTTCGCGACCAAAGTTTGTGAAACCATGGGCTGCCATGCCATAAACCATCATTCTTCTAGTTTTTAACGCAGCTTCAACTGTTGAAACACGCGCTTTGAATGCCACCTCGACGAATTCAACTTCGCTTTCTGTTAGATCGGTTCTCGCTAAGAGCTGATCAACTCTAGCCCTTAGGGCGTCATAATAATTGGTTTCGAAAACATGATTAGGATCATCAAAGATGCAGCCAAACTCAAGACGCGTATTGGTTGCTATGTCACGCACCAAAATATCGATTGAACCTTCCTCGTGAGCAAACCCTCGTTCATCTGGCTCCGAAGCATAAATAGTTGCGTACTCCGTTGCTAACCTTTCACGCTCAGCTGGGTCTTGAACTTCTGCATAGCGTCGTCTACCTGCTTCAACAAATTTATCAAAGATCCAGCGTTGAACTTTCTGCGGGCGGTAAGCATCCATAGGTTCAATCTCTATTCCGAATCTTTCTCTAAAAAAACGATTAACTTCATTCAGTGCTTCAACTAAAGTGTCTCTAGCAAGTACGTTCGTAGGAGCATCAGGGCAATCTGATTCATATACTGGGTGTAAATGAGCCTCGTGACGATAATAACCAAAGGCATTGTTAAATCCTGCTTCTGAGAGATCTATGAGTGATGCAGATGTAGTTTGAGAAACATCAACTGGGATATCTTTATATCCTGCAGTCGTAGCTGAACCTTCATAGGTTGGAAGTGGGGTATCAAGAAGATTAATTTTGCCATCTAAGACTAGTTCTCTGGCATCGCCACGATCTAACACTAGGTCAACATAAAATGAGTTAGCCTCATCAGGCGCAATCGTATGCATTAACGACATATACAATTCCTAATACAAGCTGACCCAGCTATAACTAACATCGCCAAGCTTATCAGTAGAGATTTTCCTAATCAAACTATTATATTCATTCATTTTTTTGAGAAGGGTTTAAACAAACCTACCTTGTATCACATATATTTTGACTGATAAGTAAAGTTATCGGTCAAAATAGTAGTAATAAAGCTAATACTCAGCTGAACGTAACTGATTGTTTTGCATAACACTTTTTGGTACTAAATAGAGTGAATTTGTTCTTCACTTAAGCTAAGCATCAGTAATGAATATACTTTTTCTCGCTCCACAGCCTTTTTTCCAAGAACGTGGCACACCAATGGCTGTCAGATTGGCGCTAGAGGTCCTCTCGATGCGCTTCAGAGGAACCAAAGAGAACAATATCGACCTTCTGACATATCATGAAGGCACAGATGTTAAGATGCCACAGGTCAACCTACATAGGATTCCAAAAATTCCATTTGTTAATTCTGTTAGTCCTGGAATAAGTCTTAAGAAAATTATCTGCGACATCTTCTTTCTTTTCAAAGCGATATCGCTAGTTAGGAAGCGATCCGACCAAAACTACGACGTCGTGCATGCTGTTGAAGAGTCGGTTTTTATTGCGCTGCTGATAAAGTGGATCTTCAAGATTCCATATATTTACGACATGGACTCATCCTTGGCCATGCAGGTAACAGAAAAATGGTTTTTGTTAAGACCTCTGGATCCTGTTCTTAGTTATTTTGAAAAGCTCGCGGTTAAAAATAGCCTTGCCGTTGTTCCTGTCTGCGATGCATTAGCTGTAATTGCAGATCGCCACGGTTCCTCTGATACACATATTCTCAGAGACATCTCTATGCTCGATTTGACCAATCTTCCCGACCAGAATGCTTTGAGAAAGGAAGTGGGCCTTAAAGACGATGATGTGTTGATCTTATACATTGGAAATTTAGAGCATTATCAAGGAATAGATCTTTTAGTTGAAAGCTTTGCAAAAGTGACCGATAAGTCCAAAAAGGCTCACTTAGTGATAATTGGCGGGACTGAAGAACATGTTGAATTCTATAAGCAGAAGGCAAAGAATCTAAAAATTGCTGATCAAACACACCTACTTGGTCCAAGGCCGGTTAATCATCTGAGCACTTACTTACTAAGTGCAGATATCTTAGTTTCTCCAAGAACCAAGGGAAACAACACCCCGATGAAGATCTATTCTTATTTGCATTCAGGTACCGCCATTGTTGCAACAGACTTGCCTACTCATACTCAGGTAATGAACAAAGAAGTTTCTGTTTTAGTTCCAGCAACTGTCAGAGACTATGCTGACGGTCTTTTATCTCTAGTCGAAGATGAAGGATTAAGAAAGTCACTGGGTCAGAAAGCTCATCAGCTTGCAGAAAACGAGTATACCTTCGAGGTCTTCACACAGCGTCTAAATGATCTTTACGATCGGATTGGCTCAAAAATACTGGCAGAAGCTGCTTAAGTTCATCCCCTGCCCTACTAATTAGGAATCATATCTCCAGGTAATGCGTCCAAATACAGATCTTTCGATTTGAGATGGTGTAACGTTAATAAAATCTGCAACGTACTCTTGATGTGCATTATCAAGAAGATTTTGTCCTAAAATAGAGACCTCTAAGTCATCCGTGATATGCCAACCAAGTCGTAGATCAAGCTCAAGATATGAATCAACGCTATAATAAGGGACGCTATCCACAAATCTTAAAAATCCATCAAATTCAATCTCGTCTGTAAGATTTAGCAAAGAACGTAGAGTAAACTTGTTAACAGGATCGGAATCTTCTCCAGTAGTTCCTGTTAGATTCGTGCTACCTGAATCGAGACTAACGTCAACCTTTAAAAATGAATAGGAAGCTTGTAGTTTCCAAGCATCTGTAACTTCCCAATCTACTAATAGTTCTCCTCCAAAGACATCTCGATTTACCATATTATCATAAACGTAAGGCACCCTTACATACGGTGGAGACGATGATAAAATTGGTGTCGGCGTACCCATTTCAATTGATGTGACATCATCATATCTATCATAGAAAACAGCTAAATCTATCGAAAGATCTTTTGCTGCTTGATAGCGATACCCTGCTTCATAAGCTGCTAGGTTCTCAGAATTAAGAGCATCGCTCCCTTCTATGACTAACAAATTTGCTAACCCCCCAGTTCCTGGTGTCGCTAAAAAAGCAATATCGGCATCGTTTTCTACCCTGGAAGGAGTTCTGACTGCTCTGGAGGCTGCCGCCCAAAGTGTACTTTTATCGGTTACACTCCAACGAGCTCTAGCATTTGGTTGGAATTCAAAACCTGTATAGTCATTTCTTTCAAACTTAGAACCAAGATTAATAGAAATAGCCTCATCTGCAAGCAAAGTTTCATTTTGAATAAATCCACTAAAGATCTTCACTGCACGCGAATCAGGATCCAGAACAACAGTCTCGGTTATGTTTTCGATACCATCTTCAATTCTTCTATAACCTAAGCCCCAAATTGTTTGGTTATTGTTATTAAACTGAATTGTGTTTTGAAAATCGATATCTAGTGTATCGATATCGTGATTTAGAACGACGTCCTTTCTGTCTGACTTATCGTAATAAACCTGCAATGAAGTCTGTGAGCTCTCCGAGACATCATGTGTCCAGCGACCTAGAATGTTTCCACCTCTCCATTTCTTTCTTGAGGAAAGCAGACTTGAGTATGTAGGCGAAGACACACTTGGAATGCTTGCTTCAAATCCACCATCTCCATCAAAGATATCGCCTTGCAGTGTAAAATTATCATCAGCTCCTAAGCCAAAGTCCGCACGGAATCCTCCCTGTTTCGAGTCGAAATCATCAGAAGACTCTGCCCCTGTAAGAGTCTCTGAATTATCCCAATTCTGAAACTTTCCATATAACCTGTAATTTCCGTTTTCGCCGACTTCCCCACCATATCGAAGTGCAGTTGTTCCTTCTAGCTCGCTACCATATCCAGCAGTAGCTAAAAGCCCTTGGGTTTTTGAAGATTCTTTTGTGATTATGTTTATAATTCCATTTACAGCATTCGCTCCCCAAAGAGTTGCTCCAGGGCCGCGAATAACCTCAATACGATCAACATCTGCTAGCAACAGATCGGGTTGCTCCCAAAATACACCCGAAAAAAGAGGTGAATACACAGTACGACCATCAATTAAAACTAATAAGCTATTTGAGAAGAGCCCTGCTCCACTTCTCGATGAAATCGCCCAGCGACTGCCATCAACCTTTGCGACATGAAGACCTGGAACAATCCTTAAAGCCTCAGGAATACTTGTTGCTCCAGAACGTCTGATATCTTCTGAATTAACAACAAATATAGCGGCAGCAGCGTCTGAGAGCTTCTGAGCTTTCTTTGAAACAGTAGTAACCTCAACCTGCATTAACTGCTCAAGGCTAAGGTCTTCAAAGCTAAGATTAGATGAAGCATCCTCTGCTCTGACCGAGCTTTGAGCACAAGCTAACGCAATAAAAATGACCAGTTTAATTACGCTATTTATCACTTTCATTTCTCCATTCCTTCATTATCCAAAACTTATTCAACGATTCGAGCCAGCCGTAACAGCTTTGAACTCATATCAATTTTCTCTTTTTTTGATTTTTTTAAATTAATCTCAAATCGAATTTTATTTCCTTCGCTATAAAAATTGATTATCCCACCATCAGAGAGAAAACTGTCATCCTCACCTACTGTCAAAATTGAATGACCTCGACTAGCAGTTACAAAAGACCTTTGAGCAGCTATCTCATGTGCGATAAAAATAACGGAACATCCTGGTGCTTGAGAAGTTCGACTAAGCTCTTTAACAGAAACTTCAACGTCATTAATCTTTCTACTTTCGAGACTGGAAAAGGCATTCTGAACAAGACTACTTCCAACAACACATACCGAATACTGACCGTCCGTCTGTTGTAGTGACGAAAGCTTCATGAAGTTCAAAACAAAACCTGCTTTGAGTTTGTATTCAGCTGTACTTTGAGCAGATACTGAAATCGCCGGGACCGTGGGTGCGCACAGTGAAAGCACTAATAGAAAATGTTTAAAAAATTTCTTACGTTGCTGCATAGCCTAATTGGAATTTACTATTGCTTTCGATGGCTTCGCTCTTAGAATCGCTTTAAGATATAAACTATCTAATTTGGCTGTTAGATTATGGGCCAATAAACTCTGTAAAATCAAAGGGTTGCAACATTAAACTCAAAACATTGTTCTCTTTATCAAACAATGACAGGTATCAACAAATACAGAATAGCTACTGTTAGCTTCAAACTCGAATCCGTAATATCTGACTATGCGTAGATTTCTTATCTCATTTTTTTTCATCTTCTTTAGCTTACAGATATTTGTAGCTATTCAGACCGGAGAGTTCAATTCACCACCACCCAAAGGCGATGCGCTGGATTATGACAACATCGCTTGGAATCTAACGAATGGACATGGCTTTGGAATAAATTTTGGTGATAAAGATTGGCAGCAGAGTTACCTAAACTCTGATTTGTCAGAAAAATATCTTTCTATTTTTAATACTGAAGCAAGCTTTTCTCCTACTGCCTATAGACCGCCTCTATTACCAATTCTAATTTCGATATTCTATCGAGTTTTTGGCGTAAAGTTTTGGATCTGGCAGATATTCAGCACGATAATTAGCGCAATGGCATTTTCAGCTGCCTGCTATATTGCATATAAATCCTTTGGGAAAAGAGCAGCAGAAATAACAGCACTAGCTGCTTGCGCTGATATTGTTTTTGGCCTTTATCTGTTTAACCATTATCTGACAGAGAGATTAACTCTCTTATTGTTAGTATCTTTATTTATCTTACTTTCTTCAGGACACAAATATTCCGCAATTTCTAGTGGATTCGTTCTGGGGCTTTTGTGCTTAACAAGATCAATATTTATCGTTTGGCTACCTCTAATCCCTCTCTATATCTTATACTCTGCCGAAACGAAGCGATCAAAATCTGCTCTTTTTTGTTTAGGCTGCGCTTTGATAACGATCTCTCCTTGGGTTATCAGAAATATCAGCTTAATCGGAGCTAGCTTCCCTTTCGGTACTCAAGCAGCTTCTAATTTGCCAGTATCTTATTCAGATCATGCTCTAAAATATGATGGTGTTTGGTCTGGTCGCTATAAGCGAGAGTTGTTTTTGCCTTATCAAGATGAATTACTCGAAAAGCAGGGAATAGATCGAGAAGTAGAAACTGCTAAAATTGGCAAGCACCTCTTCCTAGAATGGCTTCCTTCTAACTTTATGAAGATTCCAGATTTGATTTTCGAACGTATCTACTCTCTCTGGTGGAGACATACTTATGCATTCCAAAAGATGTTGATTGTTCTTTCAATTGTTGGATTACTTTTAGCTACTGGAGAATTTAGAAGAATTGCAGTGCTATTCTTATTAATGAATACAATAGCAGTTGGGTTAACTTGGGCGCTATATCAAGGCCGCATGCTAATACCTATGCATTTTATTTTCTATATGGCTTCTGGAATTGCATTGAATAGTTTAGTTAAAATGCTCTACTTAGATAGAAGTGTATCTAAAACTGAACGTGCTTGAGATTGAAATGTTGTATATTTTGTACTTACAACTTCACAGTATTTTCCATCAACTAGTAATTTCTTTTTACTAAAGAGAGTCCCAGCTGAGTTTGCCGGTAAGATACCAATTTCTATCTTTTCAATATCTGAGCTTGAGCAATCATAACCAGGGAGGGAACTATTAAAATCATCCAAGAAAACCTCCACCTCCTCAGATTTAACCTCAGGGCTATTATCTGTCATAGGTAGATATTCAGTTCCAATTGCAGTGTACGCACCTCTTGGAACAGCGAAAAATAACCTCCCAGAGCTACTTTCTATTCCGATTGCATAAGTAGAGCTAATTTGTTTTTTCATGACCAAGTTAAATGCTCTAAGCCATTTTATTTGAGGCCTTTCAACCTTAATACCCTCTAAGGGAATTGTAGTAATAGCGGCACCTGCGGCGTTTACAACCATTTTCGTAGAAAGTAAGAAATCCCCTACGCCGCCGTTACAAGCAATTTCATAGCCAAGGCTCTTTCTTGAAATTCCAAGACAAGCTGTTTTTGAAAATAGATCAACGCCTGACTCGCTTAACTTCTGAGCAAGAAAAACTGAGAAATTTTTTGGCTCCAGTAAAAGCGCATCGTACCATTGCAGGAAACTAGAATTCTTTAACTGAGAAAAATAAGAGATCTCTGGAAGCTGCTCCTTAGTTAGCACTTTACCTCGCTTAAGTTTTGCTCTGAAGAGAAACTTTAAAACATCATAAAAAGTTAAGGCTGCAGAAACTGGAACTTTGCTCTTTAAACCTGAAGCATTAAGTGGCATTAAACAAGGAAGCGGAACTATAAAATCAGGAAATTGCTTCAGCAAACTTTCCTGCTCTTTCATTGACTCTATAACTTTAAGAATATCTGCGCTTTGTAGATAGCGAAATCCACCATGAATGATTCGTAAACTGTTATCTGAGGTACTTGATGCAATTTCTGATTTCTCTAAAAGGCATGTTTTAAGCCCGCGTAGCTGAGCTTCTTTAGCTATACCTAGACCAGAAATTCCTCCACCGATTACACACAGATCATAGCTCATACTTATTCCTTTGATGCTACTGCAATCAACATATTTCCATGCGAAAAAGGAACAAGCTTATCAAGGGTGACAAACAGACTTATAACCGGATAAATCAAAGAGAAGAGTTTGAAACTCTTTTTCATTTTCGTTAGATCATTTTTAGTAACAACTGTTCCTTTCTGACCACGTTTTCCCTTTAAGATATCGAGTGCGAATGTTATCAAAGTGTCGATTAGAACAGAGAAAAATCTTGAATACGATTCGTGCTGCTGAATCTTAAATCCGGAGCCAAGCAGTTGCTGTAATTCCTCTACAGTATATCCAGGTCGTACATGTCCATGTGCAAGATCAGTTTGACCGATAAGAAATTGCAATTTCCTTAATAAGCCCTGCTTAGGATTTGGGACATTAATTATCAGATGCCCAGTAGGCTTAAGAATTCTCTTGAGTTCATTTACAAAAGTTGAATCTGTTTCTATATGCTCTAAGAAATCAACAATGATAACTAAATCAAATTGATTATCTATATAAGGAGTCTTTGTCCCACTAATCTGATCGACATTTGTTTGAACTAGTTCCCTAATCGAAGTCACTGTTTCTTCGATCAAATCAGCGCTGTGCCATTCGCCTCCTTGCTGTCTCAACAACAGGCTTATTACGCCATTATCAGAACCGATATCTAAGCAAACCTTACCTGCAGTTTTTGGACAAAACTTACTAATCATTTCAAACTTTTTCTGTTTCAGTGGAGACTTACTATAAAGTTTCAGTGCCCAATCTCGCTGATCAGAATTAGCAGAAGAACAATTACTTTCTTCCAAATGTTTTTCTTCTAAATTTTGCATTTGTATCTCTAAGCCATAGCTTTAAACGCCTACGCTTGTTGTTTATCCAAAGCAAGCTGTATCCAAAGTTAGAAAGCATTTGCTTTAAAATATATGCTCTATACTTTGATATAAAACAAAAGATATGAGTAAAAAGATTAGCTTCAGTTTCTACAAACTGTATTCCGTTATGACGCGGCATAGAGAGATGACTGTCTCCATAGGACGGGATTGCTTTACCTTGTCGCTTATGAGTTTCAATTACACGGAATGCCCGCCATTTTTTTTCAGTTGCCATCTGACGATTACACGCTCTGGCTTCGCGTGTTGTAACTTTTCTTGAGACAAGTTGACCCTCTTTTAAAACCTGGTCAAAGACCTTTCTTCCACGCTCAGTTCTAACCAAACCAAAACTCCAACCTTGGTGAAAATCAATATCATCCTCAGGGGGCGCTATCCATGGGTCTCCAACTGAAATATCAGCAAATTCAGAAAGCGCATCAAAGCATGTCATACAACGAGGTGGTGTATATAACCGATAGAGGATATTAATCATCTCCATAGAGCTCGGCTTGTACCCCTGCTTCTCTCCAAAGTAAACTGGATAAAGCTCACCGTTCTGTAATTCAATATGCGGTGCACCTGGATGCTTTCCTACTCGGGAAACAAATTTCTTAGCCTGTTTGCCCTTCTCTCCCAAGCTCTCCCAAATTATCTCAAAAGCTTCATGTTCAATTGCTGCATGACAGAATAGACCAATGGTTAAAACCACTCTTTCTTTAATACGTGGATCTAATTCAGCAGCTTTGACATAACCATGAATCTGACAAGGTAGACCAACTAAGGCGTAACGTCCTTCTATATTTCTAATCTCAGAAAAAACTGAATTAGTGGGCGAGATCGCATATTTTGACTTCGTAGATGCTAAAATCTCAGCTTCTGTTCTCGCTACAATTGGCTTCCCTTTCCATAGCACATCATCATCAGAGACTATTACAATTGCACCATCTATTTGCTTGGTCTCTAGCAGGAAAAGAAGAATCTCGGTGATTAACCCACCACTAGTAGAGGTTTCTCTTAGATTGCCCCGGGTGGAGTATGCAATTACTGAATCTGTAAAGTCACCATGTGTGTCTGTTATATCTGGCACCTTACCATAGAACTTTTGATAGTGCTGATCATAGTTAAACTCATCACCAGGACAAACCTGAACGCACAAGTCGCAATCAGTACATGCTGATAGATTTTTTACATATGGATATTCTTGGCTATCCAGTTGCAAAACATTTGTTGGGCAAATTCCAATGCAAGAACCACAGCGATGGCATAACCCCCCATCAACAATCTGTGCTAAGCTTCTTAATGCTCGAGGTGGATCCATCTCTTTTTGTGGAGGTAGGTCGGATTTAGCCAACAAGACCCCACCTCCTCGTAAAGGGAGTTCATCTGGCAAGATCTTTAAAGCAGATCCCTTGGCTTGATGCGGTTCTTTTGGTTGCGAATTGGCACTCATAAATAGAGGAAATAAGCCGTTTTTTAAGCAAAATAGTGTCTAGGATCTATACACTCTGAGTAAGTTTAGTACAATCTCAATAACTCCTATAGTTTCAGCGCTTTAACCAATTTTAAGCTTACCCTATTGTCCGAATAAAATAGCTCCAGTATCGTAATACTTAGTTTTTAAGGACTTTGGGAGTTGGCAACATAATTGCAATTTAGTCTCTCCACAGTTCGCGAAGCAACTATAGTAGTACGGTTGTCAAACGGACAATTGACAATAGAGCAATCAACAGGGAGTACGATATGAGCCATTCAATTATTGACCGTTTATTTTCATCCTTCTCTGATCTAGAGCGTGCAATAGGAAGTGCCAAAGAAACTCTAGAGCAAAAAGAGTACGTCCCTGAGCAGATCATTGAAAGAGTTGCTTCATACGATAACATTCTTGCTAAGCAAAGACGGTTAGCAAAAGAACTTTGCACTCATATTAATAGTGGAAACTGGGATGAAGTTTCTCGTCATGTAAACTTAATCAACGGGCTCTCAGCAATGATTAGAGATGATGCTCGAGCTATCCTGTCTGCTCTATCAGGTAATGCTGAAATAGACCATAATGAGGTCAAAGTCTGCTAGTAAAATAAGGCTTTATTCACACCATGATCAGGGAGTTGCTTTGATCATGGTGCTATTCATTGTTGCGTTATGCAGCATTATTGTAATCAATCTGACCTATTCTTCTTACCTTGAGTCAAGGCTAAGCAACGCTTCAATCAAGTCGCTTCAAGCGGAATACCTTCTAAAATCAACGATAAATTTCGCACGTATTCTGGTTAAAGAAGACACGAGTCCTCAGGTAGATGGGCCAGCTGATATATGGGCGAAGTTTAGTCTTGGTCAAGCAATCCCTGTGAGTGAATACTTGGGGATAACTGAGCCAGGTCTAAATATAGAAATTGAAATTCAGGCAGAAGAAGCAAAAATCCCTTTGAGAGGTATTCTAACTGGCGATAGTGCTAGCGCCAAAGTGAACAAAAAATGGCGTGATGCAGTTATGCGATATTTTCAAAGCTTAAACTTTGACCAAGATGGTCAGAAAGACCACACCAATACCTTTCCTAATCGTGTATTTAATGCGGAAGAGTTAGTAGCTGTCCTAGTCGACTATATGGACAAAGACAGTGACTCTTATCAGGACGACGATTTCACTCCTGGAGTTGAAGGGAGCTTAGAAGCTGATTTTTTCCCGAATAGACGAATTCGACGAATTGGGGAACTACAGACTATCCCTGGATTTACTCCACTAAGAATGCGACAACTAACCCCAACCACAACGGTATTTAGAAACAATAGAATCAATATAAATTTGGCAAATGCTAATATTATAAAGTCATTACACGAGGATATTACCGACGCGGAAGTCGAACTGATTGAAGAATTTAGAAACCGCGAAGAACCTTTCAATAACCAAAACCTTAGAACTGAGCTAACTAATATACTTGGCGAGGAAGTTTACAACGATATTAGCAGCATGATTACTGTGAAAAGTAGGTGGTTTCAGGTAACTGCAAAAGTTGATTATGGAACGACCTCTTATTTCATGCGTTCATACATTTCTCGATCTAATGATCCCAATGAGTTACCTAGAATTAGATCCGTCGAATTATTTTAGGTTATTGGCAAATATTTGCTTTTTTTATAGAAATCCGTATATTTCACCTTTCAAATTGTATTGATGATTAACAAAAGAGTTTCAAATGGCACATAGATGCGACATTTCTAAAGTATCAAAGCAGCATGGTCACCGTGTAAGTCACGCTAAGAACCGTAGAAAACATGCTTTCAAAGGAAATATTCAGATCAAGAAACTATTTGTACCTGAAGAGAACCGTTCAGTTACATTGAAATTATCTACAAGAATGATTCGCACAATTGATAAAATTGGGTTAACTGCAACTTTGAAGAAGTTCAACCTAAGTTTATCTGACGTTGCAATCTAAATTCTTTCTCGAAGAGAAAAATCTATTAATGAAGCTCACCCTTGCGCATAGCATTCATGCGTTCGGCAGACAAAAGGACTGCTTCTAGCCCTGACAATAATGGTTCTTCATTCTCTTGTGCATCTTTTTCAACTGCTTTTCGCAGCTCTTTAGAGTCGATGATTCCACACCGTTGCCTATCAGGCACAAATATTTCGGCACAAACCTGACACTGCACCACGACAATGATTCCTTCAAATGTAACGCGTGTATATTCAGTGCTAAAACTTGTGTCATCAGAATCACACTTTCCACACCCAGGACACTGAATATGATCAATGAATGTTTCAGCCAATCCTTTTAATCGAAACTTGAGAGCCATCTAATCACCGTTCAGAATGTCTTTTGTGATTGTAATTTTTGTTCCACCATCTTCATATTCAACTTTATCCATTGTTCCAAAGATGATGGTCAACCCCCTACCATACAGATCTGTATCTGAGCTATTCTTTGAATACGAGATTGAACATGGAGCATTAAAACCTTTTCCATGATCTTTGATTGCGATTGTTAAAATTCCTGAGTCATAACTTACTGTGATTACGACCTGTCTGTCAGCGTATTTAGGATCTTTTAAACGTTCTCTTTTAACTGCAAAGAACTTATCTGTTCCATCCTCTAAAAACTCATCTTTCCAAATCGATTCAAGCTCAAGGTTTCCATGTTCAAGACTGTTTGTTATCGCTTCCTGGAAAGCTAATGAAATTTTCAAGCGCGTCGTTGGATCAATAGCGCCAACAGATGAAAGAAGATTTAAAATCGGGGGAATAAAAGGTGTAGATTCTAGATCTGCACTAGAGAATCTGTAAGTTGTAGAGTGAGAACTCATGGCCTTGAGAAGCTTTTCTTGAACCTCGTCTTCACGCAGACATCGAACAACCCTATCTATCGATTCGTACAGGAAATTGTAATCGATTGGTTTTGGTAAGAAATCTACTGCACCAGAACGCAGCGCTTGCAGAGCAACCTCTGTACTCTGTGAACTAGATACAATCATGACTGCCTGATTAGGCTTTGTATCTTGAATTGACTTTAGAAATCCAAAGTCTTCAAAATTAGGTAGATCCATATCCGTAATGATGATGTCATAATCATTACTTTTTGCTCTCTCAACTCCAGATTGTAAGTCGTTGACATGATCATAAGTCCATCCTCTCTTAACGAAGAAGTCCTTATAATCCGTCGATAACGACTTTTCGTCGTGAACGAGCAGAACCTGTGGTTGAATAGTATTGGCCATTATTTTTAGCCTTCAATAGCGCGATCTTTCGACCGCGCTATTACCAGAGGAGACAAACTCTCCTCTTAGTCCTGATCAACCGGAAGGAGTTTATCTAGCATGAGAAGTTCAAAAGTCTCTTTGACAAAACCTTTAAGAGGTTTAACCATAAGAACTCCGTTCTCAGCTTTGAGGCGTTTGTAGCACATCAAAACTTTTCCGATTCCGTAGCTGTTGATAATTTCTACATCAGAAAGATCTAGTACGATTGTTCTGCTGCCTGCATCATAGACTTTGTTGAATGCTCTTCTAAGCGCTTCACCTGCTTGCTCAGAATCAAGATCTTCACTTATGCGAATAAAACCCTTCTCTCCGGTATTTCCTGTTTCGAAGTCCATCAATATCCCCCTCTGGTAATTGAAAAAAATACAAGAAAAGCAAAGCGCGGCATCTGCACACATTTTAGCTCTTCAAAGATTTATATCGGCAACAGGGCGAATTGACTTTACGCAATGTTTGTAGAGTTATTTTGACTCTTTTTCTTCTGTAGATGTTTGTTTTGACTCGTTTTTCTCGGACCAGAGGGGAAATCTAGTAGAATAACTTGCATCATCTATAACCATCTGGATACCTTTACGATTTTTTAGATTCACAAAGAGAGGTGCTTTTAAATTCGCAGTAGTCATGGACGGATCAGGTCTAACTGTGACAATTACCAAAACTGCAAACTCGTCATTTTCCTTATATTCAGTTGTTGAATCACCTACTGGCAAAGGAATTCGATAATTATCACCGAATTCTGCACCATCGACTACAACAAACGCTAAATCAGGATTTGTTACAGAATGAAGCCATGAAAATGGAGGTTTATGTTCCAATAGAACAAAATCTGGATCTGTCGGGAATCCGATAATACCTTCAGGAAATGTGATAAGCGTCGACTTAGGAACACTAAACTCCCCAAACCTACTGCTTTGAAACGTTATCGTTTCTTCTGTTTTACTATCTTCACTCATCCGTAGTTTCTTTATTCCCGTCCTTGGGACCAGCAACCTTCTGTATATCAACAGAAGTACTGCCTGAACTTAACTTACTTGCACCAGAGGTCTTTCCTTCCCCAGTCCAAGCCGCAGCTAATGAATCTAGATCTGCTCCAGTTCCAGCTCCAAGTGCTGCTTGCTTATTCTCCTCAACAATCTGTTCGTATATCTCCTCGCGATATATCCTCAAATCTTTTGGGGCTTCAATTCCAATTCTTACCTGGTGCCCCTTCTGCTCGACAACAGTAACCTTTATGTGATCGCCGATAAAAATGCTCTCACCAGGCTTTCTTGTGAGTATTAACATTCTTCGCTCCTGCCTTCCTTGGCTAGTTCAAGTACATTCTTGTAATACTGAAAATAATCCATGCCACCACCCACCGCTAGGCGTAAGTGTACTGTGACATTAAGATTTAGATGCCTGCAAGACAGTTTTTGAACCTAAATTTTGTGAAATATCGTTCTACTATAGGAAGTCTAGAATACTCACATCCAATACAGCGGCGCTTACGGCTAGCGAACTCTGAAGTGCGCTTTGAGCACGAGAAAGCTCAGATGCAGCATCAAAGACATCAATTCCCTGAGTCCGAGTTAGGACCTCTTGTATATTACTTTGTAATGAAACTAGGATCGATTCAGCTGTCTCTGCTCTTGTAGAACGACCAGCCAAACTAACCTGCTCATTCAAGACATCTTCTGTCCTAGCTGTTTCAAGGTTTGTTAATGAATCAAGTATAATCTGTGTTTGGGCTTGTAAATCTGCAGGAAAGTCAAAATCAACGCCGGTACCAATTGGGCTTCCATTCGCATCAAGATCTGTATTATGTCCAGCTAGGGCACGTGCTAAAACTTCAAGTGTTTCAATTGCATTTTGAAAAACATCACTTCCACGAGTATTTACAACCACACTAACAGAATCTGTAAGCGTTACATCTTTCTGTACGTCAGTTCCAATACCATCATTAAAAACTATTCTTTGATTAAACAACCCACTAGAGGTATCTCCTGCATATGCCACATCATCAGGAGCAAAAGCTGGTTCATTATCTCGTGCACCACTATAGATATACTTTCCTTTGTAGGTCGTATTTGCAAGTTGAACCATCGCGTCTCTAAGCTGCACCACTTCATTTGAAAGTTGCGCACGTCCATCTGGACCTAACACCTCGTTTCCTGCTTGAGAAGCAATCTCTTTGCCTCGAATGATAAGGTCATTTGCCTGAACTAAGATATCACTTTGCAGCGCAAGTAAGGCTTTAATGTTAGCAATCCTAAGCTTGTGCTGATCAAATCGAGAATCTGTTTCCTTCAATGTAGAAATAGTCCCAGACACTCCAGGATCATCACCTGGCTTAGTTACTCTATCACCCGAAGAAACCTTAGCACTAGCCTCATCAACGAAACCTCGGTTTCGGTTAATCAACTGGATTGCGTTTCTTCTAATAATGTTTTCTGTAATTCTAGACATAGCTAAATCACGTTAACAATTTGATCTAATAAATCACTTGCTACCCTGATAAGTCGAGCAGCAGCCTCAAATGCCTTCTGAAACTGAATCATATCAGTAAACTCTTCGTCGATATTCACGGATGAAATCTGATCTCTTTGGTTAGCGGCAATTGTATGGTTAGTCTCTGCGATATCCAAACTA
This sequence comes from Deltaproteobacteria bacterium, assembly GCA_020635175.1. Lineage (GTDB taxonomy): Bacteria > Bdellovibrionota_C > UBA2361 > UBA2361 > J135 > JACKAH01. The sequence continues at coordinate 408 of JACKAH010000019.1, read as the reverse complement.
GCCTTACTGGTTGCTTTTGCGTTACCAACAAAGCTCACTACATCTGTAAAAATATCTTCAACTCGGCCAGTAAAACCAAAGTCACCTAATGAAAATGAATTAGTGTCGTTTTGCAAGGCAATAACGGCTTCAATGTTTGAACCATCACCCTGAGCGAACTGTCCGCCACCTAAATCTCTTGCAGCAGCAATATCTCTTGGATCTGAGATAGAGAGATTAATGATGCTTGAGTAGTTAAGTATTCCTGTATGATCACCAAGGTCATCTGCTAAGTTGTTACCATCGACATCCTTGGTTCCATCAAATGAGAAATCAAAAAACCCATATACTGCAGGATTGTTACCATCTAGATCAAACGCGTCTGTAAATGTAGCGTTGTCTGAATCGTAGCCAAAATAAGTTTGGTTA
>JACKAH010000018.1 GCA_020635175.1 Deltaproteobacteria bacterium | reverse complement strand
GCGATTGGAACTATAACTGTCCTAGTTCCGTTATTCTCAAGCACACGAGCACGATGAAGTTTGACTTCATCACCCATTCGTATCCCAAGACACGCTCCATCAATATAACGCGAATTATGTGCTAACTCTGATAATGAGAAAAAACTAATTCCTGAATTCTTATCCCTTGAACATTGATCAGGTCTTCGCACGACATCTCCGTAATAAAGCGGAAAATGCGCCTCTCCAATTGCTAGATCATTGCCACTCAATTTCGTAACCCCACCTGAAGGATCTACATATTGAATTGCAACAGCTCCTTCAATATGTACAAAAGATCTACCATCTCTGATACGAGAGATTGCATCAGGCAACTGATCTGGCTCAATCTCTCGTGGCTCATAAAGCGAATGCGTCCCTACTTCTAGCAACCCTGCTTTTACCTCATGTGTGGGAGGTAAATCAGCGCGAGATAAACCGAGCACTAATTCATGTGAATCATGTCTATCTTGATGGTGAGGTGTGAAAAGTGTTGACGGCAGACCACTAGCTAAATCTGTAACGAGGCTACTCATTGAAATTACTACTTTTTATGCAAAAATATCCAAAACTCCAAACATATATGCACTAAGTTATGGCTTAGATAGATGCTTATGTAAACTAGGCAGCTTTATAGGTTTTTTCGAGACCTTCATCGATACTGATGGTCGGCTTGTAGCCTAGATCTCGCTTCGCGCGTTCAATACTAAAATAATGATCACAAGACATCTGTGAAACTAAGAATGGCGTTAAAGTTGGCTTAAGCTTAAGTGGCATAACCTTCGAAAAGAATTCAATTGCTGAGGAAAGCAACATTGCGATGCTATATGGAACTGATTTTTTGACTGGAGATAGTCCATTTAAACTTAAGACTTTATTGATCCACTCCCACATCTTAGTCGGTTCACCTTGGCTAACGAAGTATGCCTTACCACTAACAACTTCAGGCTTCTCAGATAATGCCTGGTAAGCATTTAAATGTGCTTCAACACAATCATCAATATAGGTAAAGTCTACTAAGTTTTTTCCTGGACCAATTATTATAAGTTTGCCGGCTTGAGCACGCTCAATAACTGTTGGCCCAAGACCAGTATCTCCGGGACCAAAAATAAGATGTGGTCTTAAAGCAATTGTTTTAAATTTTTCACTATTTGCTGCTAGAACTCTTCGCTCTGCTTCTGCTTTTGTCTCAGGGTAAAAAGCAGCATGTTTCTTAGGGTAAGGGTAGCTCTCATCTATCCCACGATGATCCTTTCCATCAGCGATTACGCTCGGAGAGGATGTATAAATCAATTTATCAACCCCTGCTGCAAGACATGCATCAATAATATTCTGAGTTCCAAGCACATTAATCTGATAGAAATCTTGGTATCGACCCCACATATCAACCTTACTTGCTGTATGAAACACAGCCTCAACATCGTCAAAGAGATCTTTATCTAGAGGGCTTGAGACATCTGCTTGAACGGTCTTTATCCCAATTTTTCTCAATTCAGGGTAATCTCCTCGTGACAAAGACAGCACCTCAAATCCAAGCTGTATTAAGCGCTTGCAAAGTGCTTTACCAACAAATCCTCCGCCCCCTGTAACAATTACTTTACGAGGCATGTTGTCTGTAACTTGTAGACTCTTTATCTTGCTCATTAGCCCAGCTTGCTAGCTGGTCTCTATAAATTTTAGCATTATGGCGTCTATCAACAGGGAATGATTGATGTAGATAAAATCTATCAATCGAGCTTGTTAACTTATCCTGTTTTGCGACCTGATGTAACTCTTCAAAAAACGCATTAATCGCCTCAGGGGTTTCAGGCCAATATTGAGGCTTAGGTTCAATTACAATTCCTGGACTACCATCAACTAGGCCTACCAATGCAGCTCTGTTTACTTTGGCATGCTGCAAAAATACTCTCTCAGTAGGGACGCTATAGAAAATCCTATCAGCAGATTTAACCATGTGCACTTTACGTCCACAAAAATAGAGCCTGCCTTGATTATCGAGGTATCCCATATCACCCATGCGATGCCAAATCTTAGCATCATCATAAATCTTACTCGCACGAGTTGCATCTTCCCGATAAAGATATGATTGACTTATGTTTTGTCCTGAAACTATAACCTCACCAATTCTGTATGGCTGCAACTCATTAATTGCGTCGATCTCTTCAATCACTCCGTCAACTGGATCAATTATTTTTACCTCAACACCCATGACTGGTTTTCCAACTAAGGTGCCCTGCTCACCGCCCTTAGCGGGTTGCTTCTCGGTTTGTATGATTTCTGTTGCCGAAATAAGAGTTGTGGGCAAAGCCTCTGTTGCTCCGTACGGAGTAAAAGCTTCTCCATCTGCTAAAGTTGATCTGACCAATTTTAAAGTATCTTCTGGGACCGGAGCACCTGCCATAAATACTTTCTTAACTGTTGGAAGTTTTACCTGCATTCTAACGCAGTATTCTGATATTTTTTTCCAAAGTGTTGGCGATCCAAAAGAATAGCTAATCTTTAAATCAGAGATAATTTTAACAATCTTATATGGATCAAGAGAGAGGGGTTGCGCTGGATCAATCGGTGGAAAAACACTAGCTACGCCATTGGCCAATTGATAAATGGAGAAAATTGGCAATAGCGGAAGATCTCTATGCCCAGGCTCTATCTTAAATTGCTCTCTAAAAATCTCTAGCTGCTTGCATAGCATCTCTTGCGTAAAGACAACCCCCTTAGGCAGACCAGTTGCTCCTGAGGTAAACCCAATCATTCCGATTTCGTTATACTTAGTTTCAGGTACTGGCCGAGAAGAATAGCGCTTTAAGAACTGTAAGGTTGGCCCTCCAGTAACTGCCCAATCATTTGCAGTAATATGAAATCTAACTGAACTAAACAGATCTTTCTTTAAAATCCTCAGTAAGTGAGCTTTTTGTGATCCGATAAATACGTCAGGTTGTATATCCTGCAAGCATTGAAACAGGTGCTTTCTCTCAATTCCTGGATCAATAAAGATAGGAATTGCTCCTTCAGCCATTACGGCATAAGCCAAAGCAAGAAAGTCTATACCTGGCTTGACCAAAAAAAGAACTTTATCTCCTGTGCGAAGACCCAGCGAACAAAGTCCACGGTGATATCGATGCACCAGATCACGCATATCCTTATAATTGATATACTTATATGAAACAGAAGATCCCCAGACTCTCGGTATTATCGCTGCATCATTTAATGGGTTCTGATCTGCTACTTTTAAAAAATGTTCATAAAGCGATGTAGCGGTTCCAATTTGCTTTTCTGAACCACCAGCCTGCTCTGAAGCCTGCTTACTGGCAGATGAATCGTCTCTCAATAAAAAATTCAAGACCGTTGTTCCAACTAGTTCCGGTGCATCTTCAGCAACAAGGTGCGAAGCATCTGGAATCTCCAACACACTTGCATCAGGAAAGAGCTTAACAACTTGAGACAACATCTCAGCGTGAAAGCATGGATCTTTTAAACCCCAAATTATCTGTACTGGCTTTGAGTGCAAGCTGGGAATCCTCTCCCCAATTGACTGCATATGCGCATATGTCGGATGGCGGGGTGAAAATGGAATGTCATCAACAAAATCCCAGATAGGAGTTCTATCTTGTCTTGTTTTATACGGGTAAATATAGGCTTTGCGAACTCTTTTATCTAACTTGCGCATCACACCTAAACCTGGAGCAGTTGCAAGTTTTAAAAATCGCTTCGTATGCTTTGTAAACCATTTACCAATTAATGGTTTTGCAGCAATCTTAATAAAAAACGGCAAGCTCTCCGTTTCCGTCAGCGTTGTATTTAGATAAACAAGTTTTTCAATCGCATCTACATTGTTTAACGCACAGAAGGTTCCGATTGGACCACCCCAATCGTGCATAACTAGCGAGAACTTTTTAATCTCTAAATGCTCAATTAGTTTTTCTAAATGCTGAACCCTATCCTGCGCTCTAAAATGAACCTGCTTAGGGTGCTCTGAGAGGCCACAACCGATATGATCTGGAACAATTACACGATGTGTATGTCTTAGTGTTTCAACAAGATGTCGATAGTAAAAACACCAAGTAGGATTTCCATGCACAAGGATGACCACTGGACCACTACCCTCATCTAAGTAGTGCATCTGGTAACCATCAATATTGAGATAGTGTGACTGATACGGTAGTAGATCAGTGTAAGGAAATTTTTTGATCATCAATTTACCATTCGAGGCCAAGGAAGAGAGAATTGAGACCACTTCCAAAGCCGGTCATCAACACCTTCTCACCTTTATGCATCTCTTTTTCTTTGGAACCGATAGCTAGTGCAGATGGTAGTGCAGCAGAAGCTAAATTTCCATACCTTTCATAGATAGTGAATTCTTTCTCTTGATCAAGCCCCATAGTCTTATAAAAGCCTTTATTCACCTGCTTTCCGACTTGATGGCAGAAGATATGATCAACATCTTCTTTGCTCCAACCTAAAACTTCAGAAACTTCAGGCCAAGTTCTTGAACCAAGTTCAGCAGCAGAACTAACGATCTTACTAGATTCTGTAGACATCAAAGGATCAATCTCACCTTCCTGCAACACGTAGTAATCACCATTACCTTCACAAAGATCGTGGTGTTGAGAAGCCGAGCGAGCAACACCGCCAACAATTCTATGAGCAGAAGGACTTGCTAAATCTTTATTACATAGCACGTAAGACACTGAACCAGAACCAAGGGTCAGGGTAGGCAAAAGCTTTATTAACTCTGAACGTGAAAGCTTTTCTGACTGCAAAATATGCTTTACGCAGTAATTAAAGGGCCTTTCTATTGTTTCACCAGAAACTAAAATGCCCGCTTTAATTACTCCACTTTCGATTAAATTTGACATCATCATAATGCCATTCATAAAACCGAGACATGCGTTAGAAATGTCAAAGGTCATTGCCTGTTCACTGAGCCCTAATTCATTATGAACAATCGTAGCAGTTGCCGGCTCAAAATAGTCACGGGTAATAGAACAGTTAAAAAGTGCCCCAAGCTCCTCCTTTCCAAAAGAGGCATCCTCAAGAGCTTTGTGTGCAGCAACTGTAGCTACCTGACTTGGCGTAACACCCTCCTCCCAAAAATATCTAGATTGGACACCCGTAAGTTTTTCAAATGTCCCCATGGGAATAAAAAGGCGGCGCAAAACTGGCTTAATTTTGTCCATAAGCTCAGCAGTCGTTACCTTGTTTGGCGGCATATTTACTGCCATCGACTCGATATATACGTTTTGAAATTGAAAGCTATACATCTTTATCTACAATCTGTTAGATTTACTTAGACAACTAGCCAAAATTACTGGCATTCTTTGAGAAGCGCTCATCCTAAAGCAATGAGTCAATTAAAGCAAACCATGAAAGATTGAGCAAAACTAACTATATAGGATAGATAACTAGCAGATGATTTTAATTCTCGATAACTTCGACTCATTTACATACAATCTCTATCAGCAGGTGCTCCCCTTTGCGACCAGCAAAAATATTGCTGTCCAAGTTATCCGCAACAATGTCCTGCAACCACATAACATACATATCATAAAACCAAACGCCTTAATCATATCTCCTGGCCCCGGCAATCCTGACAATACAGGAAACTGCAGAGCGATTGTAAACCAACTTTGGGGAACAGTACCGATTTTAGGAGTGTGCTTAGGTCATCAACTTTTAGCTCACATGCTCAAGGCTAATATAATTCCTGCAAAACATGTCCTGCATGGGAAAACATCGATCGTAAAACATAGCAAAGACGCTTTGTTTAAAAATATACCTGAGTCATTCAGAGTTGCTCGCTATCACTCACTTGCTGTAGATCGCGAAACACTATCTGATGATTGGACAATTACTGCAGCTACTGATGACGATGAAATTATGGCGATTGCTCATAACACAGACAAAGTTTGGGGAATTCAGTTTCATCCGGAGTCATTTTTAACTGAGCATGGAGATCAAATCATCGAAAATTTTATAGATCAAATTGAGCTCTCATGATCAAATCAGAAGAACTTAAACTGCATAACAGAAATGAATTTACCTCCAATTTACTACAAACATATGGTCAGAATCCTGGTTTTGTGCTTTTAGAGTCAACCCTTGATTCTAGCGACTCGAGGACAATCGTTTTTCTAGAACCACTTGCTAAAATCTGTAGCGATAACTCAAGCTCGTATGTAGAAAGCGCAGAGCAAAAATTTGAATTTGAAAATCCTTGGCAAGCAATTCAAGATTGGCTATCTCCAGCGATAGAATACATCTCAGAGTTTGCTGAAGATCAAAGTATTCCGTTCTCCTCAGGGTACCTTGGATATGAACTATTACATAGTCTCGAAGATGTTCCACCAGCACTAAGCGATCTTTACAAAGTTCCTGATTCTATTTTGTACTTGTATAGAACCGTCATAGTGATTGAGCATAGCTCTAATCTCGCAAAGGTGCACAGGCTCTCACTTGACCAACTTCCTAAACCAATTTGGGAAATTTCAGATCTTACAAAACTCCAAGAATTTAAAATGCCGGAGCTCAATAAGATTGAGCATTTCGATCTCCAACTCTTAGAAGAAGCATCTAATTTTTCAAAAGCCAGTTACTCTCAAGCCGTTGACCAGATAAAGGATTTGATTAAAGCAGGAGATGTTTACCAAGTAAATTTAAGTCAGCAATTCAGACTCCCATACCAGAAGGATCCAAGACTTTTATATCAGGCTCTAAGAACAGTATCTCCTGTAGGCTATGCTGCCTACCTACACTTTAACGATTTTTCTGTTATATCAACTTCACCCGAGCGCTTTTTTAAATCAGAGCGTACAGTGATTACCTCCTCACCGATCAAAGGAACTCGTCCACGCTTAGATAAACCAGGAGAAGATTTAAAGAATCTTACAGAGCTAAAAAGCTCCGAGAAAGACTTAGCTGAGTTATCAATGATCGTCGACTTAATTCGAAACGACATGGGCAAAATTGCTGAGATGGAAAGCGTCCGAGTTGTTTCTCATGCGCGGGTAGAATCTTTTGCTCAAGTACATCACCTAGTCAGTGACATCTCCTGCCAACAACGCCACGACACAAGCATCGTCGACGTAATAAAGGCACTCTTTCCCTGCGGTTCTGTAACTGGGTGCCCAAAGGTTGCGGCAATGAAGTATATTTCTGAATTTGAGCAAACTACTAGGGGCGTTTATACAGGATCGATTGGATGGTTCGGAACAAACAACAGCGCAGAATGGAATGTAGCCATTAGAACAGGGATCGTGAAAGATAATGTTTTCACATTTCAAAGTGGCGGTGGAATTGTGTATGACTCGATCGCTAAAGATGAATATGAAGAGACAATCGCTAAAGCTTTAGGAATGTATCAAGCCTACAGACTACTCGTTGAAAGTTAAAGATTATCGAACTTAAACTGATCAAGAAGACCTGATATTTTAGATTCTGCAGCATTTTCAAAAGTAGCTCTTTTCGCTTCAAAAAATCCAGAGATTGCCGCAATAGATCTTTCAACAAAAGATTGCTTTTTCTCTTCCTGATCGCCTCGTCTTTTTTTAAGAGTATCGATTGAGGCGGCATAGTACGATTTCAGATCAAGTTTTTGATTGTTAATAGCTATACGCGAATCTTCGCCACAACCTTTAAAAACCTCTGGTAAATTAGCTGAACGTTGCCCAATGAAACGATTCCCTAAGGCATCACAGCGCACAACTGTCTCTAGTTCACCGCAGCGCTCAAAGTCCTGAGGAGCTCGATCGCTTGTCGTATAAATTGCTTGCTTGCCGTTTGGTGCACACCATCTAGATAGCTGGTCGGCTTTAGAAATTGATTGCATGGCATTGATGAAGATAAAACTCCACCAAATAATCGAAACTATTTTTCGTATTACACCCATTAAGATCATAGCAAGATAGAGGTCGGTGCATTCGCTAAGCCGCTCAAGAATTCAAGGCAAAAGATTCATGGAAGTAGCGATTTTTCCTAGACTTTCCGGGGTATGCCATTGTCATAAATCTACCATTCTGGCACTATATTACATTATATTATTATTCTGTTTCAGGGGTTTACATGTATTCTGGATATCTTGATATACCTTGGTGGGGCCTTGTCCTAATCACGTTAGTGATGACTCACTACACATGTCTTGCTGTAACAGTTTTTTTACATCGATCACAAGCTCACCGCTCAGTTGAACTTCATCCGATCGTGAGTCATTTTTTTCGTTTTTGGCTCTGGATGACTACTGGAATGGTAACAAAAGAATGGGTTGCTGTTCATAGGAAACATCATGCTGTCTGTGAAACTGAAGATGATCCACACAGCCCAAGAATTTATGGGGTTTGGCGTGTCCTCTTAGGTGGAGTTGGCCTTTATCGGAATGAAGCAATCAAATCTGAAACGATTAAAACATTTGGCCGCGGCACACCCGACGATTGGATAGAGCGCCATATTTATTCCCCTTACAACTGGCTTGGTGTCGTCCTAATGGCAGCAATTGATATCTTTCTATTTGGTGCAGCCTCTGGAATTTTGATTTGGGGCATTCAAATGCTTTGGATACCATTTTGGGCAGCTGGAGTAATTAATGGAATCGGACATTATTTCGGTTACAGAAACTTTGCTACCTCTGATGACAGTACTAACATAATCCCATGGGGCATAATTATAGCTGGTGAAGAGCTTCACAATAACCATCACGCCTACGCAAGCTCAGCTAGACTTTCTAATAAGTGGTTCGAATTTGACATCGGCTTTGTCTATATCAGACTTTTCGAGATTCTTGGACTAGCAAAAGCTAGGAAGCTATCACCAAAGATAAAGTTCGATTGGAATAAAACCAGATGTGACATGGATACACTTAGAGCAGTTGTCCATAACCGCCTAGATGTCATGGCATACTACCGAAAGGCTCTTAAAAAAGCCTATGCTGAGGAGATTCAAAGACTAAAGGACATTGCTAACGATTCATCACAGGAACAATTGCTAAAACTTAAGGCTATAAGAAAATGGATTACTCGAGATCCTGCTCAGCTTCAATCTAATCAGCTCCGTGCAATCGAAGAAGGACTAGCTGAAAATAAGGTTCTAACAACAATCTATCGCATGAAAACAAGTTTAGTAGCTCTCTGGGACAGCGCATCTGGCTCACAAGAACAGCGGGTTCAACAACTTCAAACATGGTGCGAACGGGCTGAGGCTAGTGGCATAGAGGCACTTAAAAGCTTCTCTAAGAGACTTCGTTGCTACGCTACGGCTTAAACAGATCCTCTCCGAATAGTTTCTTTGAAGCTAATTCTATTCGTGCAAGACAACCAGGAACAAAGCTAACATAGAAATCTGTTTTCTTTAGTTCACTCAGATACGTAAACTGACCAGCCAGTCTTAGGTCCCGTTGCAACATGACTTGATAGTAGTCGTTGCGAAAGCTTCTCTTATTAGGCAACTTACTCTCAAAATATTGGAGCAAATCTTCTATGCGCTGATGCCCAAGTTTAAGATCAATATCTCTGTCATGTAGCAGTGTCATCACATCGTAAGCATAAGAGGCCAAAAGCATATCCTGGAAATCAATCAATACTAATTCACCATCTCCTCCAAGATGAATATTCCAAGACATAAAATCGCGATAACATGGGACGAAACTATGCTGAGTAATATCTTCTGCGAGTTTTTTGATGATCGTTTCAATTTCATTGAGTCTAGATTTCGAAAATCCATTTGGGGCAGCATAAAAGTCTATGAATCTGTTTGATTCGGTACACATTGCGCTTAAACCAATGCTTCGCTTGTATACAATACTATCATTATCATTTGGGATTTCCTGAATCTTACAGATCAGATCAATCGCCTTTTTGTAAGATTCAGTTATGAAATTTTCTCTATCAGCTCCAACAAGCTCGGGATGAATCTCGCCACTTAATAATTTGTAAAGTGGATCAGAACCGATATCCTCTACCAAAAGCAGTCCCTCAGATCGTGCATCTAAATAAATCTCTGGAACTCTAAAACCATTCTTCTTTAAGAGTGCCTGTATGAGGACAAATGTATCGTCCTGTGTTAATTCAAGTTCACCATCAATTACAGGTCCGCGCTCCTTGGTCAGGCTCATCAAGATACAACTCGGATACTTAGGATGATCCAAACTGAGCCTTGCGTAACTGCGTGAAGAAGCATCGCCTTTTAATTTTTCAACACAAAGAAGCTTAGCATCAGAAAGTTGGTCAGATCTGTGTAGTAAATTTTCAATTAAGCTTTTATCCATGACTAAATTCATAACATATTTATCTTCTGACACGCCCGAATAATCATTCTATAATTTTGATACCATAATCTATCGAATCTAAAGAAGAAAAAATACTCTTTTCTGTCTGGATCTTCGTGTGGCAACGTTCTATACATATGGCCGAAGAATATGATCTTTTAAACATTTGAGGCGAAGAATTATGTACCAATTTCTTGTTGTAGCAAGCTTCACTGACCATATCCACGCGGATGCTGTTTGCGGAGTACTAGAAGAGATGAATATCCCTGTGATAATGGAACATATTGATATATCCGACGAAGAAGAAAGCGCAACTATGATTCGCCTAATGGTCCCTTCAAATTTCGTACACCAAGCTACAAGAATTTTACACTCAACAGATATGGAAACTCACGGCTCACTGTTAGTAGCCAACGGTTAGACCAGTCGATCCATACAGACAAAAACCAGAAAAAGAATGCTCGCAGTTCCATTTCGAGCAAAAAATGCTGTGTCAATCTTAGTTAAATCATCAACCTTCAGTAACAAATGCTGGCTGACAAGCAATCCAGCAAAAACCACAAGCCCCAAGTAATATACAAATCCTAATTCCGCTTCTATCCCAAAGATAAGCAACCAGAAAACTGCTAAAAAATGAAAGATACGAGAGATGAGAAAGGCTCCCAAGATTCCATGTTTTGCAGGTATCGAGAAGAGCCCTAACTTAGAATCTATATCTATATCCTGAACGGAATATAAAATATCAAAGCCAGCGACCCAAAACAGAACTCCTAGCATCATCCAAACTGGCAATAATGCAAATTCTGCCGTCATAGCGTACCAAACTCCCCCTGGCGCTAGCGCTAGTGCTAGACCTAAGACCAGGTGAGAAAAAGATGTAAACCGCTTGGTCCACGAATAAAAAAACAAGATAAACAAAACAAGTGGAGAGTAAATTAAACAATGCGCACCTATTAAACCCGCAGAAATCACAAAGATAAGGGAACTCGCCAAAAGGAAGGACTTGGCATTTTGTACTGAAATTTTTCCACTTGGGATCTCTCGCGAACTAGTTCTCGGATTTTTTGCATCAATCTCACGATCGATAATTCGGTTAAATGTCATCGCAGCTGTTCGAGCAGAGATTATACAAACGACAATCCAAAGTAATGTAAGCCACTCAAAGCCTGTCTTGGCACCAACGATGACAGCCATGCTTAAAGCAAATGGCAATGCAAAAATGGTGTGGGAAAACTTAACGAGGCTACCCCATCTAGTCATGAGACCAGTTCGTTCTAACTGTTTTGACGACTCTTCCAAAGACATGTGAAATCAAATGGTTACAAAAGCAAAGTTTATCAACTATCAAATCTTTTACTCTTTTGCACTTTAAAACACCATGATAACATTTTTTTACTATGAAGTTAGATCAACCAATTGGCGATTCGATGTATGGGCCGCTCTTTATTAGAGCTGCGCTGGGATGTTTTCTTGTGATGTCAGGACTTGCTCGTCTTGAGAATCCCCAGCTGTTAATTGATCGCGTTCAGCAAACTGGCATCTTCCCTGAAAAATGGGGGACAGTTTATGCGATATTGTTACCGTATGTTGAGATCCTCTCAGGCGGTCTCTTTATAGGTGGTTTCTGGACAACATTGGCATCAATCGTTGTCTCAGTTGTGCTTGGATCATTTCTCTACATTTTTGGAACGAAAGTAGGGACTCCAGGAGCATTTAACTTCACCTCACCTTTCAACAAAGATCTTGTACTGCTTGCAGCTGCTGTCGCTGTAATGTTTACAGGACCAGGAGCATTCAGCATTGATGGGTTCAGAAAGGGCAGCGGCTGAAATTAGTGGATAATAATACTCTGTGAAGTGTTTATATCTTTCTGCTCAAAATCCATTCCTATCTCTCGTAATGAACGCAATAAATGGATAAGTTTTTCAGATTGATTTTCATCAGACGTATTAAAATCAACGCGGACATCATTTGCACCAAAGCTTAAATTGAACATGCCCATAATAGGATCGCTAAAGAAGCTGCTTTCCTGAATAAATGGAATATTATCCACGAAGAGCCTAGATATCATCGTAGCTCTGATTACATCTTCTGGATTTTGCTCCCTAAAGGAATCATCTGACTCTAGAATAAACCATTGAAACCCAGGAGTTTCATCCTGCAGAGCTCTTATCTTTTGAAGGTGTATGAAGCGCTCTTCCCAAGTTTGATCACTAGCGAGTCTAATTTTACAACTTGTCTTAACACCGTAACGGTGGAGCCATTTTACGGCATCAAGCCATTCACTCGAGGTAAAACCAAAATCTTTCATATGTCTATCAATCAGAAAATCAGAGCCGTTGGCATTAACCGAACTAAGGCCAACAGTAACAAAACGAGAAGATATATCCTTAACTGACACCCCTGTATTCCGAGACAATGAGATAAGCTGAGGGATATCAAAAATTTGCAAGTCGACTGCAAATCTAGTTTTAATATTATGAATCAAATTCTCATACTTCTCGATGTCACTTAGCTTATTATCGTCAACTCTTATAGACAGTCGACTAACCCCTTGCTTAACAACCTCTGCGATGTTCTTTTCAACGACCGACTCTTCCTTAAGCTGATCTACAGACAACTCAAGTACATTTGAGATAGTCCTATCGTTAAACATCCGACTTCTAACCAAATCAGCAGTCAACGCTAAATCAGTGAACTGAGCTTCCTGCGCAAGCCGACAAGCTTCTACGATACTAATTCTCTTCCCTTGAACTTTCTGCTCTAGAATCTCGGCAGGAGTCTTTTGTGGCTTAACAGAAGCTGCCGAACCGTGCAGAATTGTAAAACGTGCTGTCCTATACGGTTCACTAGGCAAAATTCCATGTTTATGTGCACGTTTAAAAAACTCCTTCATGCCTAAAAGACAATCAGAATCCAGATGGTAGATTAAGGTATCAACAATATGAGTTGTGAGTTCTGACAAAGGAAGTGCGACTTCGTCTTTGTATGTTAAGGCTAAAGATTCACGTGCTTTTAATGACTTGTGAAATACCTCATTAATCTCTGAATCAAACTCTTTGGTTAAAATTTCCGGTCTCGCAGCCCAAACAGAGAAAACAAAAGGAAGACCAGTCAATTCATGCCAAGCAGAACACAAATCTATTGCGAACGGATATCTGCTAGAATTCATCAATGCTTCGTCGCCAATTATTAAAGCACCACTATGCCCTTTAATTTTATCAAGCAATTCAGAATGCTCAACTCGTATCAATTTTGGATGAAGTCCCCACTTCTCTTCGAGTAAAAGCCTTAATAACGCAACTGCTGAATTAGATTCCACATCAAGATAAATCTCTTGTAGGCTATGCAAAGGTCTCATGCTGAATAGATAAATAGCATCTATCTTTTCCCTTGCTGCGATCCCAAAATCAAGACCAACATAGCCACCGTGAATTGCGAACTCGGTTACTGGAATGTGAGCAATATCAACTTCACCTTCATGCAACATCCGCGCATTCTCTGTAGGACTAAAGTGCATATATTCAACAGAGCTCAAATTGGTCAGCAACCTGTAAGGTAAGCTAGTGTAAGAATCTATATTTGCTACACGTAACTTTCTCATTTAAGTAAACCTCACAACTCGTTCTAATTTCTTCATTGGCTGCAACTGAAGTTGTTGCTCAGTAATCGAATCGAATGCCCCGAAACCTAGATCGTTTGCACCAAAGTAAGGAGCTAAATGTAAAGTTGCCAAAGAAAAATTTCTACTTGATGCTCTAATAAAAGGAACATTAGTCAAACAGAGCGAGCTAACTGCTAGAATTCTTAAAAGTTGATAATCAAGAATTTTTCTATGCACCCAATCATTATTACTTAGATAGCGTAGCCCAGGACTCCAAACTTCGAGCACTCCACTCTGCTTAGCTAAACTATTAATCTTTATCAATTCTTGGGCTAGATAGCGCAACACAGGATAATCATCTGCATACGTAACAAGGCTCGTACTAAACCCAAGCTCATGACAGATCTGCAAAGACTCTTCATCAGAAGAGGCTCTAAGCCTCTTAAAACCATATCCACGCAATTCAAGTAATTTCTGACCAAGTCGATGAGCCCTACTTGCCAACCTACCAGGTTCACTATTTTGCAACGACTCAACAGATGGCCCTACTAAAGTAATACCTTCTCTACACTGGGAAAGCTTAATAAATAATGCTCCTAATCCAAATGATAGCTTTGAGTGATCGATCTCGTCGATTGCAACCTGAACTTCGTCATACGGGATGCCTTTTAGAAGGTTCATAGACTCTTCAGCAATCTCTTCATAAGTTGCACCAAGAGAAGACCATAAAGATATCGGAAGGATTACCGCTGGTCTAACAACTGAGATCTCTCGAATTTTTGGCTGTAAGCTTACAAGCTTCATTAAAACTGGCATGCCAGCCTTGCTAAGCAATAATTCAATATCTTCCTGTGTCAATTCGTCAGCTCTTTCAACTTTTTGAGCAATTCTCAAGAACCCGAACTGGCTTAGCATCGATGAGGAAAATTTATCGAGTGTTCGTCCGTCACTCTGACTCTTTGGCGCAGGACTATCCAGCAACACTTTCTTACCATTAATTATAGCGTAGCGTGCTAGCGCCATATCACTAAGCTCCCCTAGCTGGATAAGATAATACCAAGCCTCTTTTCTCAGAAGGTAAAGGCTCTCCCTGTCTCCAACGCTGCACCAACTGGCTTTCTATCCCCATTACATCTAAAATCTTCATCACCATCATATCGACTAAAGATTCTAAGTTGGCAGGTTTGTGATAGAAACCAGGCATAGCTGGAACCATATTCACGCCGAGTTTAGAAAGTTTCAGCATGTTTTCCAGATGGATCGGACTAAGAGGTGTCTCGCGCGGCACCATAATCAATCTTCGCCCCTCTTTCATAGCAACATCAGCAGCACGATGAATTAGATTATGCCCACAGCTATTTGCTATCATACCAAGCGTCGCCATGCTTGTAGGCACAACCACAACTCCGTCAAACGGAGCAGAGCCCGATGCAAACCAAGCAGCAATATCTTTCGGATTATAAAAAAAGATATTTTCTCGCTTCTCACCAAGTAATTTTTCAGAGCTAAGAGTACTTTGTGAGAATTTCATCTCCATCTCTTCTTGCAGCACACGAAGAGCAGCTTCGGAAAATACGAGATGCAGCTCAGTACCAGATTGAGACAAGACATCAACTAAGCGTAGCGCATATGGCATGCCGCTACTTCCGGTAATTCCGATAATCCATTTTTTTGTACGAGAATTTTCCACAATCATATTTCCCTATCGATTGCACCTATCCTAATCTTACAGCTACATTATCAGTTAGCTAAGAGGAACCATCTGGAGATAAAAGGAACAAAAAAGACCTAAGATTTTGGCGACTTTCTTATTGAAAACAGCAGGAAATGTATATCACAGCCCGCGATCCCTACTCAAGCGACAGATTGTATTTTTCTAGTAACATCAAGATGATAGCAATATTATCAACAGTTTTCTCTGCACTTTAAACCACTTGGAGGAAGTCCAAATGTGTCAATCAACCAAAACGTCGTCT
The DNA here is from genome assembly GCA_020635175.1 of Deltaproteobacteria bacterium. Classification (GTDB taxonomy): domain Bacteria; phylum Bdellovibrionota_C; class UBA2361; order UBA2361; family J135; genus JACKAH01. The sequence continues at coordinate 15,938 of JACKAH010000018.1, read as the reverse complement.
CAAATTGAGTGGATTATCAGGTGCTTATTTACCTGCTAGTTTTTAGGTTCAATGAATATTAAGACACTAGCTTTTATCGCATTAGGTGGAGGAATAGGTTCAGTTCTTCGCTACAGCGTCGGGTTGCTATTTGTTTATCTCAGCACACCTAAATTTTATCCCATCGCAACTTTCTCAGTAAATGTTGTTGGAAGTTTCCTGATCGGTTTAGTAAGTGGATTTGCGGAAAAACCTGGCGTCATAAACCCACAACTTCAACTCTTCCTGATGGCAGGGGTGTTAGGTGGGTTTACTACCTTTTCAGCATTTAGTTTGAATACACTAGCATTCTTTAGAAGAGAGGAGTTTCTTTTTGCAAGCCTTAACATACTCTTAACAGTTGCATTCTGTTTAGTCGCAGTCTGGGCCGGCTTTAAAACCTCCTCCAACTTGTAACTAATTAGCTATACGTTTCCACTTAGCAATTTAGTCAATGCTAACGCTCTCTCTGGACTCATTAGAGATAAAACCTGTCCAATTCTTTTTTCTGGCATACGCTTAATCAAAGATAGAGCAATTGTCACATCAAGTTGCTCTAGTAGCTTCGCTGCTTCATTTGGATTCATGGAGCTATAAACTTTAGAAAGCTGTTCAAGTTGGTTATCGCGTTTCTTATTTCCTTGTTGACGTGTCAACTTCAACTTTTCAGTTATTCTTTTAAGCTCAGTTAAGCGAGTCGTTAACTCAAGCTCAGCAGCTTTGATATTCTCTTCCTTGTCTGAAATTTTCTCTTCTCTGGCCTGTAACTCTGCACGTCTTGAATCTAGATGTTTAAACAACTCACGTTGCTCAGCAGAGGTTGGATCTGCTGGCACATAACGTACCATATCCTGACTAGCCGGCATCGACATGCTAGCTTCAGCGTGCTGAACAGATGTAACCCCAGTATATTCCATTGCACTAAAAGCAATCTTCATGCAGCCGAACATTACAATTGCTGCCATTGCTCCACGCTGTCCGCTTAACGAGAATGATATTTTTGGCATATGGACACTCTTTTTCGCTTTTAGTTTTGCACGAACTACTTCAGGATTAACTCCGCTACTAGCTGTGTTAGTATTCATCTCTCCCAAAGTCTTTTGAAGATCTTTATAGAGCTGAGTAGCTTGCTCTCTAGTCAATCCCTTGTTCTTTTTAGCTTTCATATCAACCTTTACTGTTTAACCTATTTGCCTCGTTTATGTCCTTGAACACTAAGTTCATCTAAAAACTTGCCTTCTTCCTTGTTTAGATAGGCATGGTACTCTTTGAGCTTCTTACTCTTCAGCATCTGCAATGATTCCTCATCTTTTGATGCTTCAATGTAGTCTTGCTTTGCAATTTCTACTACCTTTTCAAGCTCTGCTACAGCGTCTCTTTGCTTTAGAATCGCTCTTCGAATTCCTAACGCAAAGTCACCGGCCAAATGAATCTTATCTGACTCAATTATCTCAGTCTCTTCTAAACCCGTAGTCCTCTCCGCCTCTTCAAGTTTAGCTAGCTTATCTTCAGCTTCTTTAAGAGCTGCATTCTTTAACATCAACTCTTTTTTCTTTTCGCTACGAAGAATTGCCCTGTACTGCAAAACCCGCTCTAATCGGTATTTAAACTTCTTGACCATTACCTATCCTACGCCGCCTCTTCCATTTGTCCGTTTCCAGATCGGAGTATGCTCAGCAACGCACTCCAGGATTGCTCAAGATCAGATTTTTCCTCTACCTTTTGTCTTAAGAATTGATTAAGGGCATCTATTAACTGGACAGCACGATCGACTTTTTTATTCTGTCCCGGCTTATATGCGCCAATAGTAATTAAATCTTCCGTTTCAGCATAAGTTGCCAAGATATCTCTTGCTTGATTCGCAGCATTCATAATTTCTCTTGGAACTATATCTGGCATAACCCTTGAAACACTTTCCAATATTTCAATTGCTGGATAATGACCCTTACCTGCAAGCCTTCTACTTAAGACAATATGCCCATCGAGAATCCCTCGAGTAGCATCCGCAATTGGCTCGTTCATATCATCGCCTTCTACTAGCACGGTATAAAGACCTGTAATGGAGCCTGCTCCCGAGCATGTTCCAGCACGCTCCAAAAGTTTTGGAAGCATTGAAAACACTGAGGGAGTGTAGCCTTTTGTGCTTGGGGGCTCACCAATTGCCAGTCCGATCTCTCTCTGAGCCATTGCTAAACGAGTTACTGAATCTAGCATCAAGACTACTTTTTTGCCTTTGTCTCTAAAATGCTCAGCAACCGCTGTTGCATAAAAAGCAGCTCTAATTCTTTTCAATGGAGACTGATCTCCTGTTGCAACCACAACAATCGATCGCGCTAAGCCTTCAGGGCCTAAATCTCTCTCAATGAATTCTCTAACTTCACGACCACGCTCTCCCACTAGTGCAATGACATTCACATCACTTCTTGAATGCTTAGCAATCATGCCAAGCAAGGTAGACTTACCAACACCAGAGCCAGCCATAATCCCAACACGCTGACCAGAGCCTACAGCTAACATTGAATTTAGGGCACGAATTCCTAGATCTAATGGTTCTTCAATTCTTGTTCTAGTGACGGGGTTAGGTGGATCTCTGTATAATTCCGCCATTTCACCGTTTAAGATAGGATCGCCATCATCTAATGGGTTGCCGAACGCATCAATCACTCTTCCTAACTGAGATTCAGAAACTAAAACCCGAGTACTTGCACCGGTCACTTTTATTGTTGCACCTGGTCCAATACCTTGGAGTTCTTCGTAGGGCATCAACAGAACCTTATCACGATTAAAGCCAACTACCTGAGCTCGAATCTCCTGACGACCTGCCTGTACAGTCACATTTGTTCCGATTGGAACAGAGGGGCCATTGCCTTCAATAATGACTCCTGTTACATCGACTACCGAACCTCTCAATTCGTAGTTAGTAACGGCATCTATCTGAGACTGTGCTTTCTCGAAAATCATCGCTCTCTTACAACCTCTACAACGGAATTAGCGATCCGCTCCCAAGCTTTATCAAGTTGAAAATCAATCTGACCTGCTGTTGTTTCTACAACACAACCTGATGAAACATTTTCATCAGACACAAAATTCCAACTTCCATCATACTCTTTAAGCTGTTTTGCAATCCCAATTACATCAATGAATTCCATATCCTGTGGACTAACTCGAACACTCTTAATGATTGCACTTCCCGTTAGCTGCAATGCTTCTCGTATGATTTGAACAATATACTCTGGGTTAATTTCAACAGCGCCATCAATAAGCTTTTTAGCAATATGAACTGAGAGATCTACTGCCTTACGCTCCAACTCTTGTAATGCCATTTCATTTTGCTTAACTAGTCCTTCAATCATCTTAGCCAAGCTATCATTCATGTTTGCTAACTGCATAACAAAACCTTCCTTGGCCTCTACAAATGCATCCTGCTTTCCTCTTTTTTCTGCTTCTTCTATCAAAGCTTTCAACTCCTCCTCACGCATCGAGATACGTTTACCATCAATGGCTTCGAGTTCTTTTTTATCCATTAATGTGCGAGGTTTTTTTCCTTGTGGTGCATGCCAAAGAACTCCTTTCTCTGATTTGTGTCGTCCACCGAAATCATCGTACAGGTCATCAGATTGAACCTCTTCTCTTGACACAACTTCAAAACCTGAAGCTTCGAAGGTATGATTTTCACGGAGCTCACCTATGACCTCCCAACTTTCGAGCTCAAATGGACTTTTTTTGTTTCGTAGAGCTTGAAGCTGAGATGCGTTCATTGGCTACTCCTTTTTACTTATACACGACCATCATTTAACCAGTAGCGAATGAGTAGTGCTGCTTGGGCTGGGTTGTCTTTTACTACTCTTGAGTTTTCAGCCATCAACACTTCAAGCTGTTCAATATCAATCGCAGCTTCAGCTACCGGCACAGTGGCCTTCTGCTCCTGCTTCAATTCCTGCTCCAACTCTTGAATTCCCTTAGGAAGTAGTCTTGATAGATCAAGCTCTGACTCAGTTGGAGTAATCAAGAAACGAATAAGCGGTCTGACTACCATCAAGAAGAAGAGCAAGATAAATAGAACCGGGACACCTCTTGATATCGCGTTAAATATTAGATCCTGTTGTGCCTTTTCATCCAACGCTTCAGCAAATGTATCATTGGCTTCATGAAATGGAATGCTTTCTACTGTTAACGTATCTCCTCGTGAGATATCTAAGCCAACTGCACTCTTAACAACCTCTTCAATGCGAGCTAGAGTTTCATCATCAAGCGCTTTACTCTCAGCACTTGTATCCGCAGCACCCTCACCCTTAGTTGAATTACTATCAACCAAAACAGCTACTGAGAGCCTTAGCAGTCTTCCACGAGGAGAAGAAGTTTTAGAAATAGCTCTCGAGACTTCAAAGTTTGTGATCGACTCCTTACGACGCATACCCTCATTTTCTTCGGCATCGACCGTTCCAGTAGCCTCAGCAATGTTTGATACAACACCAGGAACACCACCTCTTGATTGAGAAGTAGAGCCTTCTTCTATAGTCTTCTTTGAACGAGCAACTTGACCACCAGGATCATAACTTTCTTCTTCTCTTTCGCTCATTGAGAAATCAAGCTCCGCTGTTACACGAGCAATTACGTTTCCCGGCCCAAGTACTTTTGAAAGCATAGTTTCAATTTGCTGAATATAATTTCGCTCAACCTGTTTTTTGTATGTTAAACGTGTAGCATCAGCGCCAAGTGCATCCTCACTTTCTCTAATTTTATCTGAAAGGAGATTTCCATAAACATCAATGATACTAACATTCTCGACAGTTAGTCCCTCAACACTACCAGCAACTAAATGCGCAATACCTTTAATCTGTTTCTTCTCTAGTTCCCCGCCTGCTCGCAACCGCAACATTACTGAAGCTGTTGGCTCTCTGTCCTTCTTAGCAAAAACGGTTTTCTCTGGTTGTGTAATGTGAACACGAGCAGAGGAAACAGCCTCAAGTGAGCTTATTGTCCTCTCTAGCTCTCCTTGAGTAGCTCTAATGAATTTAAGCTTCTCAACAAACCCTGTTGTTCCAAGACTAGTTGTGTCAAATAGCTCTAGTCCAACAGAACCACCCTTTGGCACCCCTTGTGCCGCCATAGTCAAACGAAGTTCGTGCACTAGTTCAGGTGGATATATAGCAACTGTTCCACCGTCACCCCTAATCTCATACTTGATATTTTGACTTTTCAACGACTCAACAACAGCTGACGCATCAGCTGGATCTAGATCAGAATAAAGTACTACGTAATCAGGCTTTGTTGCCCAATGAGAAACAAATACAATTCCCCAAATAGAACCGACAATGAGTAATGGAAATAGGATCTTTTGTGATAATGGCAATTTTAGATAGTTCGCTGTGAATTGCGCTAAAATTGCACTTGGGTCAAAAGCTGATGCCACAAAACCTCCTGATTAAAACTTGCTAATTAGTAACCTTAATTAAATCTGAGTTCTAAGAACCTCTTCATAAGCTCTTACAATCTTGCCTCTAATCGTATTCATCATCTGAAATGCGATATCAGCTTTTTCTAAAGCGATCATAGCGTCGTGCGAAGTAACACCTGGACGATTAGTTGCAAGCCCTTCAATTTGATCATCTGCTTCATATTGCAAACGATCAACATCTTTTACAGCAGTCTTTAAAAAGCTTACGAAATCTTCTTTGCCTTCAGTAGCATTGGGCTCAATGTTTTTAATCTTATCATCAATGCCACTAATCGATTTTATCTGTTGCTGATATGCTTTCAATCCTTGAATATTCATCTTCTAGCTCCTATCTTAGAATACTGTCGCAATTTGACGGGCGTTTCTTTCCATTTCATTTGTTGCTTTCAATGCGCTGACGTTAGCCTGATAAAGTCTACTTGCATCCATCAGCGACGTCATTGAGTTCACAACGTTTACATTCGGATACTCAACAAAACCTTGCTCATCTGCATCAGGGTGTCCAGGTTCAAATACTTTTCGTCCAGGAGAAGTATCCTGAATAACTGCTTGAACTTTTGGCTTGGCGAGCGTTAATTCATCAAGAGTTGCCTGAAAGCCTTTCTGCTCTTCTGCCACTAAGAAAACATCCTTACGCCTGTATGGCCCACCCTCTGGAGTTCTAGTTGTTTCAGCGTTTGCAATATTTGAAGCGATCGTGTTAACACGAAGTCGCATTGCGCTTAAGCCAGCAGATATAATGTCATTTGCAGTTAACATAATTACCTCTCAGCAAATCTAATAGCCATTCGAGTCATACGAAGTTTCTTACGAAGAATTGAGGCCGCTGTGTTAAACTCCCCACTATTCTTCATTAATTTACCCATCTGAATATCAAGATCGACGTTGTTGCCATCAGGCTTAGTTGCACCAGAAAGGTCTTCCTCTAAGAAAGATTTTCCTTCAGATTTCAATTCCATATGTTTGGAGTTAGTCATCATCAGATTATTGCTGCTGTCACCAGAAAACGCCTTTTCTAGTTCTCCAGCAAAATTAAGATCCATTGCTCGATACTGAGGAGTTTCAGCGTTAGCGATATTACTAGCTATGGCATTATTTCTTTTCCAGGCGAGATCCATGGCCTTGTGAAGACCTGGTACTGTTTTATCAAAAATTTTATCCAACATAGACATAGTCTAGTTCCTCTCTGTTAGAAAACCTGTCACATAAACTAAATATGCAAAGCCCATGCTCAATTTGTGAATTTTATTTCTATGTAAAACCAACATCTTAGAGTTCCCCCCTTCAATACCTCGTCAACATCTTGTCACTCAACATAAGCCTGAGTTGACGAACAGACATCTTTGGCAATCTATCCCTTAGAATACCCGTACTCATTAAGCTTGTTCCTAAGAGTCCGAATACTAATCCCCAAAAGCTTTGCAGCTTGAGTTCTATTCTCGTTTGTCGATTTAAGCGTTTCTAGGATTAAGTTCTTCTCCATCTCATGCACAGTCATCCCTGAACGGATACGAAGTTCAGCTGCCTCTGCGCCTACCTCCATTTCTCCCTGCTCAACAGATTCAACCTCTATCTGAGCTGATAAACCACTTTGACCCTCTTGAAGTAAGAAATGAGATCTCTTTGGCGAATCACCAGCAGATAAGATGCTTGCTCTTTGGACTGCATTTTGAAGCTCCCGAACGTTACCTGGCCATTCATATCCCTCTAACTCTGATAGAACATGAGAGGTCAGTGCCGGCGCTTTTGAACCCAAAAACTGACGCATAAAATGCTCAACTAGAAGCTTAACATCTCCTTTCCTTTCTCTAAGTGGAGGCAATGTTAACGGTATAACATTAAGTCGATAGAACAAATCTTCACGGAATTTACCTTCAGCAACCATTTGGCTCAGACTGCGGTTTGTGGTCGCTAAAACTCGAACATCAACGTTCAACGGCTCACTTCCACCGACTCTATCAACTTCATGTTCCTGTAAAACACGCAGTAATTTTGCTTGAAGCCCAAGATCCATTTCAGAGATCTCATCGAGCAAAATAGTACCACCATGTGCCAGTTCAAATTTTCCTTGCTTAACGGTCTGAGCACCTGTGAAAGCGCCTTTCTCGTGACCAAACAATTCACTCTCGAGCAAGTTTTCCGGAAGAGCTGCACAGTTAACTGCTACGAATGGCTGCTTTGCTCTTGGACTAGAAGAATGGACAAAACGAGCCATACCCTCTTTACCAGTTCCTGATTCACCCTGAATCAAAACCGTAGCATCGCTTTTAGCTACAGCCTCTGCTGTTTCTAAAATCTTAATCATACGTGGATCGTTTGTGACAATTGTACGCTCGTGCTTATTTTGCGTCTTCTTGGCACTCTCACGAAACGCTATTGATTCTGGACTTAATACACGTTCAACAATGTGAATTAAATCTTCGGCGGAAAATGGTTTTGTTATGAAATCGGCTGCTCCTAGTTGCATTGCCTTTACAGCCTGATCGATCGTTCCATGAGCAGTAATCATGATGAAAGGGATGGTGCTCTTCTGCTCTTGCATCGCTGCTAGTAGATCTTGCCCTGTCATCTCAGGCATTCTCTGATCAGAAATAACTAGATTGTAGCTTTTACTAGCAAGCTTCTCTAGAGCGAGCTTCCCATTTGCTGCAATCTCAACTTCATATCCATTTCTCTGCAGCGCGGTTTTAAGAGCTAGCTGCATTTGCTGATCATCATCTGCAACTAAAATATGTTTTTCAGCCTTCATAACCTTCCTCTCTCTATAAAAAACTCTTTAATCTGCTTTCTTCAAAGGTATTTCAATCAAAAACCGTGCACCCTGATTATTCTCAACAGCAATGCTTCCTCCATGCAGAGTTACGATTCTTTTTACAATTGCAAGACCTAAACCAGTACCTTCATTTTTACTGGTTACAAATGGTTCAAAAATCGTTGGCAGTAGTGCAGGGTCAATCCCCTTTCCGTTGTCCTCTATTATCAGATGAAAAACTGTGCCCTTGCTTGATTCTCTATTCAAAGTGCTGACCTTAATTTTACCACCTTGAGAAAGGGCCTGAATTGAATTTAGCAATAAGTTCTCTACAACTTGACGCATTGATTGCGCATTTCCAAGAATATAAGGACTGCCATCTAAATTTAATTCAATCTCAATAGCTTTATCCTTATGCAACCTACGGCACGATTTAACACGCTCTTGAATAATTGCATGAATGTTTATTGGGGCTAATTCACCTAGATCATCTTTAGAAAACTGTAAAATGTTGGCTACAATTGAATTTAAGTGGGCAACACTTTTTTCAATTTCGACAACCAACTCAAGCGAATTCGGTCTATCGAGCAGCTCATCACGCAAGAGCGACAAGAAAAGCTGCATAGCACCAAGTGGATTTCTAACCTCATGTGCTAAGGCTGCTGCAGTTTCCCCTAATACTGCCATTCTTTCTGCTTTTCTAACTTCAATTTCTTTCTTTTGAAGCTGTATCCTTAGTGAATTTGCTTCTAAACGCATCGAGTTATAGCGCTCTTCAAGCTTGGCACTTGCTGTACTAAATTTCTCAAATGCCTCAAGAAGCATCTCTCTCTCAGCACTTGGTGAAGCGCTATCTAAGAGCAACTTTGTTTCAGGTTTGTCTGTATCTGTTACCCGCATAGCCACCACTAACCACTTATCTCTTCAGTTTCTTTATTACCCTGATCCCATTCAAATGCCTCCAGCATCGCTTCGAGCAAGACATACCATGAATCAGAAGGTGGATATCTATTTTCAGCAAACTCCCCAACCTTGCGAGCTTCTTCAAACTCGTTTAGTGCGATAAAGGATCTTGCTAGCGCATAGTCAACCCAACTATCAAGGAAACTATCTTTATACTCTTCTCGTCCTTTTCTCAGCCAGAAAACAACCTCTTCAAACTTGTTACTTTCAAAAGCGATCTGAGCTAGAGCTCGAATTGCAGCAGGACTCTTTTCGTGATGCAGTGGAATTTGCTGGAAGCTATGTTTCGACTCCTGAAGTTTTCCCATTCTTAACTGACAGCGACCGAGCGAATAATAAAGGTCGCCGTCATTCTCAGAGTTAATCATCTTAGCCGAGCTTTCATATTTCTCTTCAGCGTTTTTATATTGCTCAAGAAAGAACAGTGCATCTCCTAGCAGCATTAATATTTGCCCCTTCAGTGGACCATCCTCATTGATAAGTTCTAAAGCTTTCTGAGCTTGAACGGCTGAAGCTGCGTATTCACCCTCTTGAAACTCAATAATTGATTGAGAGAACAACACTCTTGATTTTTCAGCATGAGTTAAACCACCACTTACATCACTGAGCAGAAGAGCACGATCAAACTCCTTTAAAGCAATCTGAGGCAATCCAAGCGCCCAGGCGCTTTTACCTGCTGCTACTGCCGCAGCTGGTGTGATTTTCCTAGATGACATTTTTCCGTATGTTGTAAGGGCAGATAAGAAATCTTTCTTAGCAGCAAAGCGTTGCACCTCAATCGGGTGCTGCGCAGCGCCAGTCAGTGGAATGACAGCTATGTATGCAGCTAAAAAGAATACTAGTCTCATTTTAGTTTCTCTCACGAAGAACTTCGATAGAGGAATTCAAACCCTTCTTCTTAATCTTCTCAACCAAAGTTGTGCGATTAAGGTTTAAGAGCTTAGCTGCTGCTTTCTTATTACCACCTGTTTTTTCAAGCGCTGTTGTAATAAGTTGCTTTTCGTAGTCATTAATCAACTCATTAAAATCAATCCCATCTTCTGGTATGTCTGCAACAACCGGCAGCATAGCACCAGAAGTATTAGAATCGCCAAATAGATAATCAGGCAGATCTGAAAGCTGGACGTTCTTGCCGTCACAAAGAATGGCTAGTCTTTCAACAAGATTCTCAAGTTCCCTAACATTTCCGGGCCAACTGTATGCACTAAATCTTTGCTGTACTTCTGGCGAAAACCCGATCGTGCCTTTAGACATCGATTTACAACTTTGATCCATGAAATACTTTGAAAGCACTGCGATATCATTATCTCGCTCTCTTAGTGGTGGTAAATTAACAGGCACTACTTGCAATCTATAATAAAGGTCTTCTCTGAATCGACCTGCTTTCACCTCTTCACGCAGATCTTTATTAGTAGCTGTAATTACCCTCACATCCAAATCAATTGAACGGGTAGAGCCAACAGGCTCAATTCTTCGCTCTTGCAATACTCTTAGAAGTTTTACCTGAAGCTTTGGACTCATCTCTCCGATCTCATCGAGAAAGATTGTCCCGCCGTTGGCCATTTCAAAACGTCCCATTCTAGAACTTATAGCACCTGTAAAAGCGCCCTTCTCATGTCCGAATAACTCGCTCTCTAAAATATCTTCTGGAATTGCGCCACAGTTAACTGGAACAAGCTTACCTGTACGTTGACTCAATCTATGAATGGCACGAGCAATCAACTCTTTACCAGTTCCACTTTCTCCAAGGACAAGGATAGTTGAATTTGTAGTAGCAACTCTTTTAACAAGCTCGAAAGCTTTTAACATTTTTGGGCTTGCGCTTACGATGCCCATAAATGAATGATACGAAGAAGTATCAACAGACTGGTTAGTTAAAGTTCCAATCTCTGGAAGTAAAGAACCTTCTTCCACAATAGAAGCAACACTAGTATGCATAAGCTCTCCTTAGCTTAAAAACCTTTCCTTGGTAGGCCTGGATATGTTCCCTACTCCGAGCCAAAACTACTCTCGCAAACTAGCTTAGCGAGAGATTTATCAACTTTAATCAGGCACACTTCACAGAACTCAAAAACAACCTCAACACTCAAAAGTCAGAAAACAGTCGTGTCAATGTGCCTGTGTCATTTCTGTGGCAAGTTGTGTACCAAGCATCCATCAGGTGCTAGGAATTTGACTCAGTTTTTCACAAAAGGGTTTCGATTTTCTTAATCTACTATTTTCACTGAGCTTTTCTAGAATATCCATTTTTGCTTGAAGTCATGCTTTCCCGTAAAAACGAAAAAGATTCAAAAAAAATCAAAAAAATACGAGCAAAAGTGTACAGTTTCTGGACTGTCCTGCCGATAAAGTTTGCGCAGTAAACCCTGCCTAAGGTCCAAAATCGATGTAAATTCTCTGACATGACAATTATACGTTAGTTAGAATCTACTCTGAGCGTCAAAGCATCGATACATATAGCAAATTTATTGGCGAATCTATGGAATTCCTGAGGAAAATAGTTCAAAATGCCTGATGTAACGCATTTTAACTTTTGTGTTTCTTAAAAAAGTAACCTCCTATGGACAAAGGGCAGTTCACCGTCGGATCTGGCAGTTCTAGAGTCACTCTCAATTCGCTTCAACTAAAGCGAATTCAAGATCTTGAATCATACTTCTCAAATCAAAAAATTGATGCCGGAAAAACTCCATTTATAAGCTTGAAGGAACTCGCACACCATTTATTTGAAAGAGCTCCTGTTCATTTCCTTGCGGCTGCAAATACCGAGACTCTTGCTGATATTACCGAAGAATGCATGAGACTCTGTGCTAAATTTTTAAGTACTAAAGACACACACTTAATCGTTTCTGGCGAAAAGAATGATTCGAGCTACATTGCAATTGTACTAGGAGATAGACCCTTTACTATCAATACAGTTGTCTCACATATCCGCGAATCAGGCTCTGACATTCAAGCCCTTCTTCACCCCTTGATTCCATTAAAAACCGGAAAACGACTTTCAGTTTTGTATATTCAATTTGACACACTACTAAAAGACAAGCTTGAGGTATTAAAGGATAGAATTACAAGAGTAATTTCAGATCTGGTGATCGCTACTGATGATTTTCCTCCAATTTTGAACCACCTTGAAACATCAGCGCGATTATTAAAAGACCACTCATCAGGAAGGAATCTATCCGAAGCTGAAAGGACAGAAATTGCTGAATTTCTAAGGTGGCTTGCTGATGGCGGCTTTGTTTTCATAGGGCTAGCGGAATGGGGAGTAGAGCACGAATATGAAAACGACACCCCGCTTTGCTATCTCTCTGACGAACCTCAAACCAAATTAGGGATATTTAGAAGCACAAACCACTGGCATAAAGATCTGTATCAAAATTGCCAAGAAAACGCATTAAATGCGATTCAGAACAATCATTGGATTTCAGTCTATAAATCTCATCTACGTAGCATGCTACATCGTAGAGAACAGCTTACGCATATTGTAGTGCCCAGGTTTTCAAGTGACGATCAACTTATAGGAGTTACTTCACTACTGGGACTGTTTACATCTAAAACTCTTGCACAGGAAGCGAACACAATTCCAATTATTAGAAATAAATTGAGAAAAGTGCTTGCTGTAGAGGAAGCGATTCCTAATACGCATAGTTACAAAAATATTCTAAATATTTTTGATAGCATGCCGAAGTCACTGTTACTTCGAACTACCGTAGACGAACTACTTGAGCATGTGCATTTAATTACAAACATACAACGTGAAACTGAAAGCATGGCCTACGTGCGTAACGACGCCACAGAGAAAGCCGTTAACGTAACTGTTGCAGTACCAGTTAAGCGCTTCAATGAGTTTATACAAGAAAAAATCCAGACACATGTAGAGCAAACTTTCGGCGCGGTGCCCGGATCTGGAGACATCCATGTTACTCTACAGATTAAGCCATTTGCGCTACTCTTTTATCATGTTCCACTACCTTCTTCCTCATTTAAACCGGTCAATATAAGCAACCTTGAGACAGAATTAATTGAGCTAACTCGAACCTGGAGTGACAATCTCCGCAATAAGCTCCTTGAAAAATACGGGTCCACCGATGGTGAAAACTTGAGAGTCAAGTATCGCAACGCATTCTCAGAAGAATACCAGGCTTCTTATAATGTTGATGATGCTTTAGATGACATTGAGAATACTGAGCTCCTCGACGAAGACAATCCCGTCAAAATCGACATTACAGACTACCAAGATCATTCACAGAATAATTTCAATCTAACTTTATACAGTTGGAAGAAGGAATTCTCGATCAGCCACGCACTTCCTATTTTTGAGTTTGCTGGTTTACATATTGTAAGAGAGCATGCGAGTCAAATAAATCTTGGCAATAAAAACTACATCTACATGCATCGCTTTATAGCCACAACGAGCGATGATTCTGTCATTAATATTTCTAGCATTAGACAAAACCTATGTGCCGGTCTTGAAAAGATCCTTTTAGGCGAAGCAGAAAATGATTACCTAAACTCTCTATTAATATCAGCAAATCTAGATATAAAAGCTATCTCAGTACTACGTCTATACTGTGCATACTTGTGGCAAATTAGTTCATTTGCCTCAAAAGGATCTATTAGGAAAACCCTTGCTGATATTCCAGCAGCTGCGAATCTTCTCTGGAATATGTTCGAGGTTAAATTCAACCCGTATTTAGAAACCCCAATCGAACAAAGACAAAAGAAGCTACAGGTCTTAATGCGGCACTTCAAGCTAACGCTGCGTGATGTGCCAGATATTAACCAAGATAGGATATTGCGTGTCTTAGGGAATATTCTAGAAGCAACAGTCAGAACAAACTTCTATACTGATTGTTCTGCGACTGCGATTAAAATTAGCTCTGCAAATGTAGAGATAATGAAGCCACCTGTCCCATATTTCGAAATCTTTGTTAGATCGGCACAAACCGAGGGGATACATATTAGATTTGGCCGTATCGCCAGAGGCGGAATTAGGTGGAGTGATCGAAGAGATGATTTTAGAAACGAAATCCTTGGATTAGCCAAGACACAGAAAATTAAGAATGCCTTGATTGTACCTACCGGATCTAAAGGTGGGTTCATAGTTAGAGAGCCTTCAGATGATCAGGAGCAACTCCGTGCTCAAGTTCATTCTTGCTACCAAGATTATATAAGAGCTTTGCTATCTGTAACCGATAACAGAGTTCTTGGCGAATCACGTTCACCTAAAAACGTAATCTGCTATGACAATGAAGATCCTTACCTAGTTGTTGCTGCTGATAAAGGCACAGCCACCTTTAGTGATACTGCTAATAAAATCGCAACAGAGGAATATCATTTCTGGCTAGGGGATGCTTTTGCATCTGGCGGCTCTAATGGTTACGACCATAAATTGTACGGCATAACGGCTAGAGGTGCCTGGGAATCCGTTAAACGACACTTCAACGATATTGGCCTAGATTACGAGAGTACACCGTTTACCACTGTCGGCATTGGAGACATGTCAGGTGATGTTTTTGGGAACGGTCTAATACTAAGTGATAATTTTAAACTAATTGCTGCATTTAATCACAAAGAGATCTTCATTGACCCTGATCCTGATCCAAAAACATCATATCAAGAGAGAAAACGGTTATTTTCCTTAGCTCGCTCAAACTGGAGTGACTACAAGAAAGAATTGATTAGTCAGGGAGGTGCAGTATACGGCAGATTTGATAAAGAGATTGAACTTAGCCCTCAAGCAAGAGAAGCGCTAAGTATCCCTGCTGATGTTCCATCCTTATTAAATGGCGAGCAACTTATCTCACATATCCTGAAGGCTCAGTGCGACTTACTGTGGAATGGTGGTATTGGAACTTATGTTAAATCAAGTTCTGAGACCCACGCAGAGGTAAACGATGGACAGAATGATTCTGTGCGAATCGACTCTGACGAACTGCGCTGTAAGGTAGTAGGCGAAGGTGGAAACTTAGGATTTACACAAAAAGCTAGAATTACCTTTCAAGTTAACGGCGGCCTAATCAATACTGATGCTGTTGACAACTCAGGCGGTGTGGATTTATCAGATCACGAAGTGAACTTTAAAATTCTCTTCTCTAGCCTGCTTGAGAAAGGCAAAATCTCACTAGAAGATCGCAATATACAACTCAAGAAGGTAGCGAATGCAGCCTGTGATGACGTACTACACAACAACGCGCAGCAAGCTCTTTTACTAACCAACGGAAGCACCAGATCAAAGCTTCGCCTTGATTACTTTAAAAGCTTAATGAGAGAGCTATCACACCTTGGATATCTCAATAGAAGGCTTGAGTCATTGCCTGACGATGAGTTACTTGATCAGTTAAAAACACAGAATAAAGGACTTACCAGACCTGAACTATCGATTGTCTTCTCAGCAGTCAAAATGTGGCTCAAAGATTCGATTTTATCTTCAAAACTTCCCGAAGATCCAATGCTGCAAAAATTCTTACTGCATTATTTCCCAGAAGAGATCCGAAATCAGTGGGCGGCTGAAATTGAACAACATCCTCTTGGAAAAGAAATTATTGCTACAAGGGTCACCAACGAGCTTGTTGATATAATGGGAGCTACATTCATTCATAGGACAGTAAACAACTATTCTATTCCACTAATTGACACGATTAAGTTTTATTTGGCCGCTTCAGAGATAGTTGGAAATAAATCTATCAGGTCACAGCTTGATAAATTTGATAATTGCAATCAAAACGATCTTTTTTTAGAGGGCTGTCA